>JAQCYU010000099.1 GCA_027682925.1 Coriobacteriaceae bacterium AF45-21 | reverse complement strand
GGTCGCCGAAGGCAAGGTCGGCCGCGAACCCGGCGGCGACGGCAAGAATCGTCATCACCGGGCATCGCCCCCCGAAGCGGGGCGAACGTCGCGAAGGCAGCGCCCATCCCAGGTGGCGGCCCATGCGCCGCCCGGCTCGATATGCACGTCGAAGTATCCCATTGTCGGGACAGCAAGCTCGGAGAGCAGCGCTTTCACGGTACCCGCGTGAACGACGAAGACGGCGCGACCACTCCCCTGGGCACGCTCCGATTTGCACGCCTCCTTAAACGCCGCGACGACGCGGCGGGTGAAATCGCTCTTGCCCTCGCCATGCGGGCAGCGCGTCTCGCACCAGGAGTCTACCCAGGCGCGGTAACGCGCATCCTCTTTAAGCTCGGCGGCGCTTCGCCCCTCGAAGTCGCCGAAATCCATCTCGCGCAGACCGGGGCAAGCCATAAGCTCCGCGTTCGGGAAGAGGATGCGCGCCGTCTGGTCGGTGCGGGCCATGCCGCTCGTGATAACACGGAACACGTCACGATCGCACGCGAGGTCGCGCAAAGCGCGCTCGCCCGCGCTCGACAGGGGCTCGTTGGTGCCCGCCCCGCTGTAGCATGGTCTTCCGTGCCCGCCGTGGCACCATGGCGCACGAAGACGACTTCCAAAGGCGCGCCCGC
>JAQCYU010000098.1 GCA_027682925.1 Coriobacteriaceae bacterium AF45-21 | reverse complement strand
CCGAGCGCGCACCCACGCGCGGCGATGAAAGAGGCGGGTCAATGTAGTCGGGGCCACATTTGAAAGCCGCGCATGCAAGGCCGCGACGCGCGAGCGCGCGCAGGAGCGCGCACGTGACGACCGTCTTGCCGCTCCCGCTCGAGGGCGCAGCGACCATGAAGCGCGGGATGGACGTGCTCACCGGGCGCCGCCTTCCCCACCTGCACCACGCGCGCTGACGAGGAACACGGGGTTTTGCGCCTTCATAAGATGGTGCGAGCCTACAGCCTCGGCACGGGCGGCCGACACCTGGCACGCCTCGAACCCCTTAAAGCGCGAACCCGAGAGGAGCGCGCAAGCCTCGGTGAGCGTCTCAACGGTGACGCATGGCACGCACAGGCGAACCTGTGAGTTCTTCTCGAGCGCCGCCTCCACGATGGAGGAAAGCTCGCCCGCGCTCCCGCCGACGAACACGGCGTCGGGGACGGGCAGTTTCGCGAGCGCTTCGGGGGCGACACCGGTGACCGCATGCACGTTGCCGCACCCGAATGCATCCGCGTTCTCTCGGATGAGCCGCACGCCGGCCGCGTTCTCTCGGATGAGCCGCACGCCGGCCGCGTTGCGCTCGACCGCCCATACCGACCCCGATCGCGCGACCGAGCGCCGCCTCGATCGACACGCTCCCCGTGCCGGCGCCGAC
>JAQCYU010000096.1 GCA_027682925.1 Coriobacteriaceae bacterium AF45-21 | reverse complement strand
GGGCTCACCAAGCGCTACGGCGACGCGGCGGTCGTCGACGACATGGACCTCGAGGGGGCTCACCAAGCGCTACGGCGACGCGGCGGTCGTCGACGACATGGACCTCGAGGTGCCCGAGGGCGCGGTCTACGGCTTCCTCGGGCCCAACGGGGCGGGCAAGTCCACCACGATGAAGATGCTGCTCGGGCTCGTGTACGGCTTCCTCGGGCCCAACGGGGCGGGCAAGTCCACCACGATGAAGATGCTGCTCGGGCTCGTGCACGCATCAGGCGGCGAGGCCGTCGGGCCCAACGGGGCGGGCAAGTCCACCACGATGAAGATGCTGCTCGGGCTCGTGCACGCATCAGGCGGCGAGGCCGTCGTGCTCGGGCGGGAGATGACCCCGGACAACCGCCTCGAGGTGCTGCGCGAAGTGGGCTCGCTCATCGAGGCCCCCAGCTGCTACCCGCACCTCACGGCGCGCGAGAACCTCGAGATCGTGCGGCGCCTGCGCGGGCTGCCCGAGAGCTGCATCGACGAGGTCCTTTCGGTCGTGCGCCTGGACGACGCGAAGACGCAGCGGAAGCTCGTCGGGCACTTCTCCCTCGGCATGAGGCAGCGCCTGGGCATCGCCGCCGCGCTCATGGGGCACCCAAGGCTGCTGCTCCTGGACGAGCCGACGAACGGCCTCGACCCCTCCGGCATCCACGAGATCCGCCAGCTCGTGCGCGAGATGCCGAGGCGCTTCGGCTGCACGGTCATCGTCTCCAGCCACCTGCTCTCCGAGATCGACCAGATGGCCGACCACGTGGGCATCATCAACAGGGGCCGCATGGTCTGGCAGGGGAGCATGGCCGACCTGCACGCCCGCGCGCGCCGATGGCTGGCGCTGCGCACCACGGACAACGCCGCGGCGGCGGG
>JAQCYU010000095.1 GCA_027682925.1 Coriobacteriaceae bacterium AF45-21 | reverse complement strand
TCTGTGCCGCTGGCCTGGGGCGCGCGCGTATTGAATGCGTCGACAAAGCTCTGCATGCCCTGTTTCATAAAGAAGGGCCCGTAGATGGGTGAATTGAACGCAATGGGGATGGAGAAGGCTGCGGCAAGAACGAGCGTAGAGATCCATACGGCCCGGTCTCTTAGGATTAGTTTGAGAAGAAGTCGACAGTACATTCAGAAGCACCTACGTTCCTCAAAGCATCGTTAGATTAAAAGTAACAGACCGGATGAAGATGCGTGCGACGGGGGCGAGGCGAATGGCTGAGCGGTATCGATATGCGGGTTCAACGGCATCATATTGACCAAATTGCTTAATTTTGGTTAAGCAACAGGGTGCCAAAAATCTACCTACGCGATAGTCGCCTTTTGCGGTTACTTGCGCGTTTTGCACACGCTTGAGCCGATTTATTAACGCGATATGAATCTACATACGCGTAGCTGGTATACAGCCGAGTACAGGCTGTATTTATCGCGGCGACTTACACAGATATAGCGACTGTAACGAACAAGCGTGTCGCTGTATTTATGCCAGTAGTTCACTTGATCGGTGGACAAGTGGGCTGTTGCAACGAAATGCCAAGCGGGATGGACTCCATACGAGGACGCCGCAGGAGTAATGGCGGGGGAGTGCGGCAAGCGCTCTGAGAGCCGCCGTATGACCCCATGTCTCCTTAACTCGATAGTTTGTGTTTCAGCCACGAATCGGTCGAGCAATTGCCAAAAGAAAGGCCCATGCAGGATTGCACGGGCCTTGCATCAGATCAAATTTGAGCTAGAAGCACCAAACGGGGCAGACGCAACACCATCTCGTCGCGGCCTCGGCGAGCGACATATCGCAGTCGAGGTAGACATCGAGGAAGTCGTCAGGCCCCGCACAGGGGGACCGCGATGGTGGCCACCGCGCCGCCCGAGGGGCTGTTGGCGAGCGA
>JAQCYU010000094.1 GCA_027682925.1 Coriobacteriaceae bacterium AF45-21 | reverse complement strand
ACGCCCGCGGCATCGTACAGGCTGGCATCGATGCCCTCGCCCACGGCGCAGATCACCGTGGTGGCGGAAAGCTCGACGGTCTCGCCCGTGGCGACGGGGCTGCGACGGCCGCTTGCATCCGGCTCGCCAAGCTCCATAACGTCGCAGGTCAGCACGGCGCCGTTAAGCGCCTTGGGGGCCAGCAGCTCGCAGAACTCAACACCGTCGGCAAGAGCAAGATCGAGCTCTTCCTCGTCAGCGGGCATCTGCTTCTTGGTGCGGCGATACACCAGGCGCACGTTCTTCACGCCGGCCAGGCGCTTGGCCACGCGAGCCGCGTCCATGGCGGTGTTGCCGGCGCCGATGACCACGACATCCTCGCCCAGCTCAAGTTTCTCGCCCTTCTTGGCGGCCTCGAGGAACTCCAGCACGTCGAGCTCGGCGCCCTCGCCCAGGCCCGCAGAGCCGGGCATCCAGGCACCGGTGGCCACGACCACGTCGGTAAAGCCCTGGGCCTTGAGCTCGTCGATGGATTCCACGCGGGCGTTGAGCTGCACCTTGGCACCAAAGGCCAGGCAGAGCTCGGCATCGTGGGAGATATCGTCGCTGGCGATACGGAACTCGGGGATGACGTGACGGACCACGCCGCCGAGCGAATCGCGGGCCTCAAAGATGGTGACGGGCACGCCGGCACGTGTCAGGAAGAACGCCGTCGCCAGGCCGGCCGGGCCGCCGCCGATAACGGCAACGTTGCGCTCGCCGTCGTTGGCGATGGCCTGGGCGCGCAGCTTGGGCAGCACGGCGGCCATGGCCTCGCGGGCGGCCTTGAGCTTGCTGGCGCGAATCTGGGCGCCTCGGGCTCGTAAACGCACGCTCGCAGGCACGGCCGCAGGGATGCGGCAGATGGTGCCGGTAATGACGGCAGGGCGTTGCGCTCGATGATGATGTTGAGATGCGGCAGATGGTGCCGGTAATGACGGCAGGGCGTTGCGCTCGATGATGATGTTGAGCGC
>JAQCYU010000093.1 GCA_027682925.1 Coriobacteriaceae bacterium AF45-21 | reverse complement strand
GCGCATGAGTGAGGCGGCCGTGGCATCGCGCAGCTCGACGCCGCCAATGCGAACGCTGCCACGGTAGGCACCCTTGCGGCCCGCGATAATCCCCGCGAGCGTGGACTTGCCGCCGCCGCTTTCGCCCACGAGTGCCACGAGCGAGCCGTGCGCAATGGTCGCGCTGGCGCTGTCCAGCACCGTGCGGTTGCCGTATGCATAGCTCACGCCCGCGAGCTCGATATCGCCGCGACCGTCAAGCTCAACATCGCCGCGCTCG
The DNA here is from genome assembly GCA_027682925.1 of Coriobacteriaceae bacterium AF45-21. Classification (GTDB taxonomy): domain Bacteria; phylum Actinomycetota; class Coriobacteriia; order Coriobacteriales; family Coriobacteriaceae; genus Collinsella. The sequence continues at coordinate 748 of JAQCYU010000093.1, read as the reverse complement.
GGCTCGGGCGTATCCAAAATGCCAAACATGCGGCGCGAGGCGGCCATGCCGTTCATGGCCGTGTGGAACAGCGATCCCAGGCGGCGCATGGGCAAAAAGAACTCCTGCGACAGAAAGACGATGAGGAAGGCCGCCTCAAAGCCAATCTTGCCCGTGGCGAGCTGCAGCGCGGCTACGATAATGCCGAGCGCGGCGCCCATATAGACGACCAGGTCCATAACGCAAATGGAGCGCAGCTGCATCACCAGCAGGCGCATGGTCGCTGTGCGGAAACGCTCGGACTCGGCGTTGATGCGCTCGTGCCAGCTGCGATCGGCCTGGTAGACCTTAAGGGTGGTGAGACCCTGCACGGCCTCCAGGAACATGCCGCCCAGATCGACATAGCTGCCCCAGTACTCGGCACCGATCTTTTTGGCGTTGCGCATGACCATCATGATGGAGACGGGGATGACCGGAACGCAGGCGAGCAGCAGCGCGGCAGGAAGACCCGCCTGGCCCACGAGCAGTACAAACAGCGTGATGGGTGCCAAGCCGGCAAAGAAGAGCTGCGGCAGGTAGCCGCCAAAGTACACCTGGAGTTGCGTGGCGCCCTCGACGCTGGTCTGGACGGCCTCGGCGGTGGGGACGGTCTCGGTGTAGGAGGGGCCGAGTGCGGTGAGCTTGTCGTAGACGAGCGAGCGCACGCGGCGGACGGCCTCGAACGCGGCCCTGTCGCCGGCGCGTTGGGCCAGGTAGATGGAGGCGGCGC
>JAQCYU010000092.1 GCA_027682925.1 Coriobacteriaceae bacterium AF45-21 | reverse complement strand
GCCGGGCCCTTACGCCAGCACGCCGAAGAACGCGCCGACGATGCCCACGACCATGGTGGCCACGATCAGCACCATGGGGTTGATCTTCTTGGACAGCAGCCAGTAGTACAGCCAGAAGGCGATCATGCCGAGCATGCCGGGCATGATGCCGTCCAGGATGTCCTGGAGGGTCTGGGCGTCCTCGCCCGAGCCGATGGCCACCGGGATGCTGGCCCAGAACATGTCCTTGCACATGGCGCCCACGACCATGACGCCCACGATGCCGACGCAGGTCATGATCTTCTGCATGAGGCCGGTCCTCTGGGCCTCGTCCAGGAAGCCCACGCCCAGCTCGTAGCCCTTGACGGCGCCCCAGACGCGCAGCGCGAAGCCGGGGACGTTGTAGATGAGCAGGAAGGCGATGGGGCCGAAGGGGTTGCCGGCCTGGCACAGGCTGATGCCCACCGCGGCGGCGACCACGCGCAGCGTCGACAGGAAGATGGAGTCGCCGATGCCGGACAGCGGGCCCATGAGGGCGGCCTTGACGTCGTTGACGCTCTCGGGCTCGATCTCGCCGCGGGCGACCTTCTCCTCCATGGCCATCGCGATGCCGCCGACGAACGGGGCGAACTGCACGGTGATGTTGAAGAACGCGCAGTGGCGGTGCAGGGCCTCGGCGTAGTCGTCGGGGCGGCCGGCGTAGATCTTCTTGAGCATGTTGGCGACCATCAGGCAGAAGGCGATGTTCATCTGCTTGTAGTAGGTCCAGGAGAACTCCATGCCCAGGGCGCCGGTGTTGAGGGCGCTCTTGACGAGGTCGGAGCGCGTGATCTTGTTCTCGGGACTAGAAGTCATCGTCCTCATCCCCTTCCGCGGAGAGCTGGGGCTGGGCTCCGCCCAGGCCGAGCAGGTCGAACTTGTCGATGCCGATGATGATGGCGATCAGGGCGACGCCCAGGACGGGCACGTTGGCGTAGGAGCACAGCAGGAAGCCCAGGAAGTAGAAGGGCACGAGCTGCTTGGTGAGCACCAGGCGGCCGAGCATGGCGAAGCCCATGGCCGGCAGGATGTTGGCGGC
>JAQCYU010000091.1 GCA_027682925.1 Coriobacteriaceae bacterium AF45-21 | reverse complement strand
CCCGGCGCCGCACGCGAGCGCTGGGGCTTTGAGGGCTGGCAGCTGCACGAGCGCGAGCGCTGGGGCTTTGAGGGCTGGCAGCTGCACGATGCCGCCCTGTGGGAGCAGCTGCTTGCCGAGGCGCGCGGGCGCGAGGCGGCAGCCGCGCGAGCGCCAGGCGCGCATCGTGGCCGTGGATGTTGACCCCGCCGCCCGCAAAACCGCTGAGCGCATGGTTAAATGTGCCGGCTACAAGCGCTTTGTCGATTTTTGCGCCGCCAAGTCCGCCACCGTACTGGACCACGCGGGCGCTGTCGCCGGCGCCGCCGTGGTCGCGGGTACGACCGAGACACCGCTTTCGCTCATGCATGACACCATGACGCGGGTACGACCGAGACACCGCTTTCGCTCATGCATGACGCCATGACGCTCATCGGCGAGTTGCGCCGCGCGCCCGAGCTTGCCGCGGCGCCGGTCGCCGCGCTCACCCGCGACGGATTGCTGGCCCGCGCGCTCCACACCGAGCCCGAGCGCTCGATCGCCGTCATGCCCAACAACGAAGAGGCGACCGTCGAAGTCTGGCCTTCGCTCGACCACGCCGCCGCAGCGTTTGAGGCTGCGACCAGTGCGGATGCCGCGGCCGAGGCTGCGGATGCCAACGAAGTCAACGATGAAGCCGCCGCTTCCGCCATGCCCGAGCCTGCCGCCATGCTCGACCTGGGCGACGGCAAGCCGCTGCCCGTGCTCATCCCCGAGTCCGAGCAGTTCGCCAACCGCCTGCGCAAGAATGCCCGTCTGCGCCGCAAGTGGGCCAGGCGCGAGGGCGTGAGCTGCTACCGCGTCTACGATGCCGACCTGCCCGACTACTCCGCCGCTATCGACCTGTACGAGGGTTGCCCGCAGACGCCGGGCCGCTGGCTCGTCATCGCCGAATACGCCGCGCCCAAGACCATCGACCCCGCACTGGCCCAGGCCCGTATGCTCGACATTCTGGCCATCGCGCCGCGCATCCTAGATGTTCCCGCCGAGCATGTGCACGCCAAGGCCCGCATGCGTTCGCGCGGCGGCTCGCAGTACGGCCGAGCATGTGCACGCCAAGGCCCGCATGCGTTCGCGCGGCGGCTCGCAGTACGGCAAGCAGGCGCCGGCAAGGGCGGCCCGGG
>JAQCYU010000090.1 GCA_027682925.1 Coriobacteriaceae bacterium AF45-21 | reverse complement strand
CCGCCATCGGCGTCGGCGCGGCGGGGCTCGCCTGCGCCCTCTTTGCCGTGGGCGGTCTTGCGCACGGGCTCGTCACCGGCGAGCTCACCGCGGCTTCGTCGGGCGTGCTCGGCTACGTGTCGTTCGCCTGGGCGGAGCGGTTGGGGTCGCTCCTCGTAGAACTTGGACTGGCCGCGGATGCTGGTTTGCGCGCGGTGATTTGGCAGCTCGAGGTGACCTCTGTGCTCACCCTAGCGGTCACGGCGGTCGGCCTCGCCGCCCTGCTCGCTTGGGTAGGCTTCTTCGAAGAGGGGAGAAGGGGAGAATGAGTACGCGGTTGGAATTCCGGCCCCGTATCTGGTCTGAAATCGTTTTGGCGCTCGTGGATGCCCTCGTTGCCGTGCCCGCCCTCTCCGGCTGCCGAGGCCTGTCCCATCCGGAGGAGTTTCCCACGTCTGGTTCCTCGGCGTCGCCTGTCGAGGCCACATCCAACCCTCAGACCATCACTCGCGAGGAGTTCGGGGACCAATGGCCGTTCGAGTTCGACAGATGCGAGGTCAGCGCAGAACCCGATGCGTCGGGCGATCCGGTTCTGCGCCTCACGACGGGGGATGGCGCGGTCTACGCCTTGAACGGCCTTCCTGACAACGACGTTTTCCCTAAGGCGGAGGATCTCGTGCGGCCCGGTGCCTCCATTGGTCCCATCAGGTCGTTCGCGCTCAGTCTTGCTGACTTGGAATAGGATTGGTTGAGCTGCAGGCCGTTTGGCAGGCATTCGATGAGGGAGGGCACGATGGCTCGCATCCTTGCGGTCGACGACGACCGCGCCATACTTCAGCTGCTCGAGCGGGCACTCTCCCGCGACGGTCACAAGGTCGAGTGCGCCGACGACCCAACGACGGTCCCCGCGATGGACCTCTCGCGCTACGACCTCATTCTCACGGACGTGATGATGCCCGGGCTCGATGGCTTCGAGCTCGTCCGGCGCATCCGGGAGCGTTTCGACGGACCCATCATGTTCCTCACGGCCAAGGTTGATGAGGATGACGCGGTGCTGGGTCTCGGCCTCGGTGCCGACGACTACGTGCGCAAGCCCTTCGGCGTGGCGGAGCAAGCCCTTCGGCGTGGCGGAGCTGCGCGCGAAGGTGGCGGCGTCGCTCCGCCGCGAGCGCCGGGTGCGCC
>JAQCYU010000009.1 GCA_027682925.1 Coriobacteriaceae bacterium AF45-21 | reverse complement strand
GCCGCGGCGATTGTGCTGCAGGCGGCAATCTTCGGTTTTATGCTGCAGGCGGCAATCTTCGGTTTTATGCACATGAATTGGGTGCAGGGTTGCTACGCGGGTGCCGCCGGCCTCATCTTTGGCTGGGTGCTCGTGACGACCGGAAGCTCCGCTACACGATTCTGCTGCACTTTGCCTTTAATGCCGGGTCGTACCTCATGACGTTGCTCTGGTTTGTGAACACGCCGCTCGACGTAGTGATCACGGTTGCCATCGCCGGCTTTGTGCTGGTAGAGGCGATGCGGTCGCTCAAACTGACGTGCCAGACGGATCGTCCCTACCAGCAAGCGTGATTCCCCTAAGGAAAACACGGCTAGGCGTGTCTGAGCGTGTTCCCCCTAGGGAAATCACGACTGGAGACAGCCCAAGCGTGTTTCCCCTAGGGAAAACACGCTTGGCCGATGAGGAGACGCCGACTGGCCAAGAGACGCCGGCCGGCCCTCGCCACGCTAGTTGCGACGCCCGCCTCCGTTGGCGCCCTGACGCCCCTGGGCCGCGCGATTGCGACCGGCAGTGTTCTGCGCACGCGACATGCCGCCGTGCCCCTTGCTACCTTTGGGCCCCTTGCCGGCACCGCCAGCGCCACCGTGCGGTTTGCCGCCCTTCTTGCCGGTGCCATGCCCACCGCCAACAGACGTCTCGCCCGGGCGCGGCGGTACGGGACAGATCAGGCAATGCTTGGTGTAGCCGATCAGGTCGCGACGGCCAGCCTTTTCCAGCGCCTCGCGTACCAGCTTGTAGTTCTCGGGCTTGCGGTATTGGATGAGCGCACGCTGCATGGCCTTTTCGTGCGGGTCGCGCGCCACATAGATCGGCTCCATGGTGCGCGGATCCACGCCGGTGTAGTACATGCACGTCGACATGGTGGACGGCGTGGGGTAAAAGTCCTGCACCTGCTCGGGCATGTAGCCCATGTCGCGCACGGCCTCGGCAAGGTCCACAGCTTCCTTCATGGTCGAGCCGGGGTGGCTCGAGATCAGGTACGGCACCACGTACTGCTTGAGTCCGTACTCGCGGTTCAGGCGCTCAAATTTGCGGCAGAACGCATCGTAGACGGCGCGGCTCGGCTTGCCCATCACGGACAGCACCGCATCGCTCACGTGCTCGGGCGCTACGCGTAGCTGGCCCGAGACATGGTGTTCCAGCAGCTCGCGCAAAAACTCGTCAGAGGCATCGGCCATGGTGTAGTCGAAGCGAATGCCGCTCCTCACAAAGACCTTCTTGACGCCGGGAAGCTGGCGCAGGTCGCGCAGCAGCTGCGTGTAGCCGCTCTCGTCGACCACCATGTTCTTGCATACGCTCGGCCACAGGCAGCGTTTGTTCTTGCACACGCCGTGCTTGAGTTGTTTGTCGCAGGCAGGACGGCTAAAGTTGGCCGTCGGTCCGCCCACGTCGTTGATGTAGCCTTTAAACTCGGGGTCGCGCGTGAGCAGCTCGGCCTCGCGCATAATCGAATCGTGGCTACGCATCTGTAGCACGCGGCCCTGGTGGAAGGTGAGGGCGCAAAACGAGCACTCACCAAAGCAGCCGCGGTTGGAGCTGATGGAAAACTTGATCTCGGCAAAGGCCGGCACGCCGCCCGCGGCGTCGTAGTCGGGATGCCAATCGCGGGCGTAGGGGAGTTCGGCCACCTCGTCCATCTCGTCGGTGGTGAGCGTCGCCGATGGCGGGTTCTGCACCACATAGACGCTGTTGGGGTAGGGCTCTACCAGGCGATGCCCGGTGATGGGGTCCATATTCTGCTGCTGCACGTTAAAGCTGCGCGCGTAGTTGAGCTTGTCGGCGGTAAGGTCGTCCCAGCTGGGCAGCAGGTCGTAGTCGTAGACCTCGTCGAGCGAACCCGTGCGGTAGACGGTGCCGTTGATATAGGTGATCTGATCGACGGGCAGTCCCGCGTCGAGCGCGTCGGCGATCTCGACGATCGCGTGCTCGCCCATGCCGTAGATGAGGATGTCGGCGCCCGAGTCGAGCAGTACCGAGCGCTTGAGCTTGTCCTGCCAGTAGTCGTAGTGGGCCAGGCGGCGCAGACTCGCCTCGATGCCGCCGATGATGATGGGGGCGTCCTTGAACGTCTGGCGGATGAGGTTGCCGTAGACCGTGACGGCACGATTGGGGCGGCGCCCCTCTTCGCCACCGGGAGTATAGGCGTCGGTGTGGCGGCGGTGCTTGGTCACCGAGTAGTGGTTGACCATGGAGTCCATGTTGCCGGCGCTGACGAGAAAGCCCAGGCGCGGCTCGCCGAGCACCGTGATGCTGGCGGGGTCGGTCCAGTCGGGTTGGCAGATAATGCCCACCTTGTAACCGTGTGCATCAAGGACGCGGCTGACGATGGCCATGCCAAAGCTGGGATGGTCCACGTAGGCGTCGCCGCAGATGTAGACGAAGTCGCACTGGTCCCAGCCGCGCGCGTTCATGTCGGCGCGGCTGACGGGGAGGAACTTATCGCGACCCGGACGCCAGGGGCGTGAGGGCGCTGCCTGGGTGTGCGTGGTGTGCCCACCCTGCGCCTTACCGCCGCGCCTTTGCTGCTGGCCCTGTTTGCCCTGCTGACTGCGCTGGTTGTTCTGAGCGTGCTGAGGCTTTTTTGCCACGATCCCTCCCGGTGTTTGTATGCTGCACGTAATTGTAACCAGTCTTTTTGGGACGGGGCTAAAAAGACTGGTGGAGTACATGGGTTGGCGGATCGGCGTATCGATGCGGGTGCCGTTTGTTTCCAGACTGTGTATCCGCGCGTTGGGGAGCCCGTCTCGCGCGCATGCCATGTTGTCAATGGGTTACAGTATGAACGGCGGCTATGTTTCCGCCAACGCACGAGAGAGTCGTCAACAAGGAGGATGCACGACGATGCAGCGTGCCAAACAGATATCGGAGTCTATTGAGCTGGGCATCATCTTGGCGCTCGCCGGTGGCTTTATGGATGTGTATTCGTACATTGGGCGCGATCATGTTTTCGCCAACGCGCAGACGGGCAACATCCTGCTCGTGGGCGTGAGCATCTCGGAAGGCAACTGGGCACTGGCGGGGCGCTACTTCTTCCCCGTGGTGTCGTTTGCTGTGGGCATTATGCTTGCCGACCTGGTTCACGAGCGGTTTGGCAGTGTGATTCACTGGCGCCAGGTGACGGTGTTTTTTGAAGCCGTTATCTTGCTGGGCGTGAGCTTTATCCCGGGCGGCGGTTACAACCTGCTCGCCAACTGCCTCACCTCGTTTGCCTGCGGCATGCAGGTCGAGAGCTTCCGCAAGATCCACGGTCACGGCATCGCCACGACCATGTGTATCGGCAACCTCCGTAATGCCTTGCAAAACGTGGACGACTACATCATCACCCACAAGCGCGGCTTTTTGGAAAACGGCCTGCTGTACTTTGGCGTGATCTTTACCTTTGTGTTTGGCGCCGTGTTGGGCAACTGGTGTATTGAGCGCATGGGCCTGCACGCCATCGTCGTGGCGAGCGTGCTGCTGTTTGTCGCGTTTGCCATCATGTTCATCGACCGCGAGCGCGACTTGCGTTTTCGCTGGAAGGTTGCGGCCGAGGCTTGGAAAGAGGGCTGTCGAAAGTAACCGAATGCGCAAAGGGACAGCCCCTTTGCCGCAATATATTTTCATCTCTATGTAGTACAGCTTCAGGAGCCAGGAAAAAACTATCTAGCTCCTGAATGTTGTTACGAACTGCTTTTTGCAATTTATTCGAGATGCTCTTCAATCCGAGCCCTCAGAAGGGCAATGGCTGTGGGTATTCCAATTGCGGCGGCTAATTCGGCTTTATCCAAAACCTGTATGTTAAAGCACGATTGTTTATCACATTGAAGGACGTTAACTGAAGATAGCTTCACTTCCCGTTGACTGAATATATCGTAATCTCCAAATAGGAAGTTACCTTTTATTGTGTAATTCGGTATGTTCGTTACGCACTTCATCTCAAGTCTGTTTAGGCCATAATCGAACACCGCAACTTCCTTGTGTTCGATGATGAGCGCAACCCTGGGCATGTTACTAAAACCACCGTCGACGACAGTAAAGAGCTTTTCATTTGCATCGTCATAAACGGTGTATTTAAGACTCAATAGCTGTCCTAGTGGACCCGTGAACCCATGTCTTTTGATGTTGAGGTTGTCTCCCGCTGGGTTGACGAGAGCCAGAGCATGCGGATAAGGGTTACCTTCAATTGAGATTCGATATTCGTTTGTAGCCGTCTTGCTCGATTTAGGACCAGTAGCCATCACGCGTCATCGCCTCGATCGAATTGGAACCGTCTTCTGCTTCGTGCGGAGAATTACGCTGTACGTTGCAGTACATGCAGCTGCAATAACCGCATGGGCAATTTCTAACAAAATGAATGACACTATTTGCTGCATGCATATTAATTACTATAAAGTATCCTTTTATAAACGTATTGTCAAACATATATTGCTAAAACAGAAACAATTTATAGACTGAGTTGGTCGTATTCTTTGGGCAATTGCTCCTATAATCTAGCCTTCGCTGCAGTCGGGAGGGAAGGGCTGGGGCTCCGTTATTATGTTGAAACGCTTTAACACTTTTGACGTTCTCATGCATTTTTTGTTTCAAAAGCGTTAGGATGGAACTTGCAGCGCGGGGCGTAATGGGTGCCCCGCACACGATGGGAGGCTATCAATGGCTAATCGTTTCGTTCTCAATACCATTTCTTATCATGGTTCCGGCGCCATCAAGGAGATCCCCGGTGAGCTCCAGCGTCGCGGCTACAAGAAGATCTTCGTCTGCTCCGACCCCGATCTGGTTAAGTTTGGCGTTACCGCTAAGGTGACCGACGAGCTCGACGCCGCCGGCATCGCTTGGAGCCTCTACTCCGAGATCAAGCCCAACCCCACTATCCAGAACGTCAAGGACGGCGTCGAGGCCTTCAAGGCCGCCGAGGCTGACGCTATCGTGACCATCGGTGGTGGCTCCTCCATGGACACCGCCAAGGCCATCGGCATCATCATCAACAACCCCGAGTTCGCCGACGTCCGCAGCCTCGAGGGCGTTGCTCCCACCAAGAACCACGCCGTGTTCACCATCGCCGTGCCGACGACCGCCGGTACCGCCGCCGAGGTGACCATCAACTACGTCATCACCGACCCCGAGAAGGTCCGCAAGTTCGTGTGCGTCGACACCAACGACGCCCCCGAGGTTGCCGTCGTCGACCCCGACATGATGGCTTCCATGCCCGCCGGCCTTACCGCTTCCACTGGTATGGACGCTCTGACCCACGCCATCGAGGGCTACACCACCAAGGGCGCCTGGGAGCTCTCCGACATGTTCCACTTTGAGGCCATTAAGTTGATCAGCGAGAACCTGCGCGACTCCGTTGCCGAGGCCAAGTCCGGCCAGCCCGGCTCCGGCCGCGAGGGCATGGCTCTTGGTCAGTATGTCGCCGGCATGGGCTTCTCCAACGTTGGCCTGGGCATCGACCACGCCATGGCTCACACCCTGTCTGCTCACTACGACACCCCGCACGGCGTCGCTTGCGCCATGCTGCTGCCGATCGCCATGGAGTTCAACAAGCCGGTCTGCGCCGAGCGCCTGGCCAAGGTTGCCGTCGCCATGGGCGTTGACACCACGGGCATGAGCACCGACGAGGCTGCCGACGCCGCCATCGCCGCCGTCAAGCAGCTCTCCGCCGACGTGAACATCCCGCACGTCTGCGAGGCCATGAAGGCCGACGAGATCGAGGTCCTGGCCAAGGACGCCATGGCCGACGCTTGCTTCCCGGGTAACCCGCGCGAGGCGACGCTCGACGACGTCATCGAGCTCTTCAAGAAGATTTGCCCGGCTGCCTAGCCCAGTTTGGTGGTCCTTCGCCCGTAGGCGTATGGTCTTTTGACTTGCTGCTGGCCCCGCCGTGCTACGCGCGGCGGGGCTTTTTGTGCCGCGCCGATGCCCCAAGATGGGCAAAACCAAGGCATGCTGCCCGCTGCGGATAGGTGGTGCACTTCTCAGCGTGCATTTTTGGGAGTATTCAGCAAGCTCTGAAAAATGCATAACGTTGTGAATGGGCCGCAGTGGCCCGCAGACGCCCATCGACAGCCCTTGTGGGCGGGCTATCGATGAGCGGAGGGGGCTGCCACCGCGTTTTTGGTTTGCGACGACCTGCAACACTGCTGTAACCGCGTCGCTTTGCCGTTTGCGATGGGGCTGACGGGGTCCACGGTGCTGAATACTCCGTATTTTGCACGGTCCAAGGTGGGGTACCCTGAGACGAAGCAAATAGATGCCTCATATTTATGCAAATACCGATAGGATTTATGCAAGATTGGGACTGTAAACCGAGCGCGTGCACAAAACCGGTGCGGGGACGTCTGGAGTCGGCTCGGTTTCTAGAGTATTGCACGTGCAGAAAGGTTAAAATCGGGGCTCGGTCTTAGTTTTACTTGGAAGGATGCATATGGCTTCTAATGTTGATGCTTCTCTAGAGGAGACGCTCTCCTATATTACTGACCAGTTGAAGACGCTGACTTCTATTGCTTCACCTACGGGCTATACCCGTGCGGCTACTGACTATCTAATGGAAACGTTGCGCGATATGGGCTTTGGCCCCGAGCGCTCCAATAAGGGCAACGTGTTGGTTGAGCTTGGCGGCGAGGGCGAGCCGCTCGTATTGGCGAGCCATGTCGATACCCTGGGCGCCATGGTGCGCTCCATCAAGGACAATGGTCGCCTGCGTCCCACGACGCTTGGCGGGCATCAGTGGTCTACGGCCGATGGCGAGAACTGCACCGTTTACACGCGCGATGGCAATGTCTACACGGGTGTGGTTCTCAATACCGAGCCTTCGGCGCATGTGGCCGATGAGCCGGTCAAGACCATCGAGAAGAACATGGAAATCCTGCTCGACGAGAACGTCGACAGCAAGGACGACGTGCTCGAGCTGGGCATTCAGGCTGGAGACATCATCGCTATGGATCCGCGCACCACGGTGACGGAGAGCGGCTACATCAAGAGCCGCTTCCTTGACGACAAGCTGTCCGCGTCGATTCTGCTGGGTCTGGCTCGCGCCGTTGCTGACGGCGAGGTGACGCTCTCGCGCAAGGTGTCACTGCTCTTTACCGTGTACGAGGAGGTCGGTCACGGCGGCGCCTTTGTGCCGGCCGACACGCGCGAGATGATCAGCGTGGACATGGGCTGCGTGGGCGACGATCTGGGCTGCACCGAGCGCATGGTTTCGATCTGCGCCAAGGATTCGGGCGGTCCGTACAACTACGACCTGGTGACGACGCTGTCCAACATCGCGCGCGAGCTTGAGCTCGACTACGCGATCGATGTGTATCCGCACTACGGCTCCGACGTCGAGGCTACGCTTTCGGCTGGTTACGACATTCGCCACGGCCTGATCGGTCCCGGCGTGTACGCGAGCCACAACTACGAGCGCAGCCACATCGACGGCGCGCGCAATACCTACGAGCTCGTTCGCGCCTACGTTCAGCGCTAGGGGAAGCGGTTCATAGCTTGGCTGACCAATTGCTCTAAGGCCGATTGCTCGGGCCTTTTTTCAATTCAGTCCGTTTAGTATTATCCTGTATAAGATAAGTTATTTTAACGCGTGAAATACTTAACGAGGTGATGCGGCGCATGGATACATCGGAATACTTATCTATGGGTGATGCCGCCCGTCTACTAGGCGTCACAAAGGCTCGCATATCGCAACTGGCGGCATCCGGAACGCTCGCATGCAATACTGTGGGTGGACGGAAGATGGTTGAGTATAATTCCGCGATCGCCTATCAAAAGGTCCGCAAACGAGGGCGCCGTCCTGCAGCCGATGTGGGGCGCAAGTTTACGCTGATGTCGGCCGACCATGAGGTCGCGCATGTCTCATTTGATCCGACGCGCGAGTTTCCCTTCGAAATCGCCGAGGTCCTCGATACGCAACGAATGCCGTTTGGCACGTGTTCGAGCTTTTCTCCAACGGTGAATAAGCGGGAGCTCAACGTGTGGTGGAGCCATCGGTCGGTGCCCGATGTTCGCCCTGGGCTTATCTCGCGCTACCGCGAGCTGGGGGTTGTCAGCGGCGTTGAGGTGCCGGTTCAGTGCCTGGGCCTCTCGCTTTCGGATTGCTATTGGCTGCGGCCGACCGATTGTGCCGAACTCAAATGGCAAAACATCAATTATTTTGAGAACGAATTTGAGCGATCGGCGCCCGAAGAGCGTTCGGGTTGGCTGGAAGGCATCGGTCTTAAAAATCCGGATAACACGTCCGAGGGCGAGCTTCCTAAATCGTGGATGATCCGAAACGGCATTCGCATTTTGGCTAAAGGACGCGGCATGGACGATCAGCGTCCCTTTAACGAGGCGGTTGCAACGGCTCTGCATCGTCGCTTGCTGTCGGAGGGCGAGTTTGTTCCTTATACGGTTGAGCGGATGTTCGATGGCCCTGTGTGTCTGTGCGACGACTTTCTTGACGGCCGCGAGGAATACGTTCCGGCTGTTTACGTTAAGGGCGCACTTGGTAGCCAGCGGGGAGACTCGACATACGATCGATACTGTCGCTACCTTGGCAAGCATGGTGCCGATGAGGTCGCTGTGAGAAGGTCTATGTCGCAGATGATTGTCTGCGATGCCCTTTTGGCCAACAGCGACCGCCATTGGCGAAACTTCGGCATCATCCGTAATGTCGACACCCTGGAGATAAAACCTGCACCGCTGTTCGATAGCGGCAACTGTCTGTGGTATAACGTGCCAACTGTCTTGCTCGCGGCTGGGGAGTTGGGTTTTCCGCTAAGCCGTTTGGGCCCGACCCTTCCGCTCAGCTGGCGCTTGCGGACTCGCTCGATTGGTTCGATTCATCGCGGCTCAACGGATTTGTTGATGAGGCGATCGAGATTCTTTCGCAGAGCGAATGGGCGACGGCGGAGGGTCGACTCGAGGCCATTTGCCGCGGCCTCGAGCGTCGCGTAATCGAGGTTGGTGCCGCTGTTGAGGTACTTCGACACGTGCAGCGATAAACCCACGGCTACTTAAGTGCGCCGGTCACGGTACCGCCGCCCAGGACGATGTCGCCGCGATAGACTACAACGGCCTGGCCGGGGGCGATGGGTCGTTGCGGCTCGTCAAAAGTTAGCAGCATTTGTCCGCCGGCGCCACGTGTAAGGGTTGCTGCCTGGTCTTTCTGACGGTAGCGGTACTTGGCGCCCACGCGGATGCCGCCGGCGTCGAGCTCCGCCTCCATGTGGTCGGCGGGGGCGCTCCAGATCCAGTCGTTGGCCGTGAGCGCTGTGGCCGCCAGGTCCTCGGCCTCGCCAGATGCACGGTGTTGTTGGCGGCGTCGACGCCCGTTACGTACACGGGATGCGCCATCGCAACGCCCAGGCCCTTGCGCTGGCCGATGGTGTAGCGCAGCGCGCCGTTGTGGCGCCCGACCACGCTGCCGTCGCGCCACACAATGTCGCCCGGTGCAGCGGGATGTCCGCAGCGGCGCTCGATATAGCCCGCGTAGTCACCGTCTGGAATAAAGCAGATGTCCTCGCTTTCGGCCTTCTGGGCGTTGGTAAAGCCCTGCTCGGCGGCTATGCGGCGCACGTCGCGCTCTTTGTCTAGGCCTGCCAGCGGAAAGATCGTGTGTGCCAGGCGTTCCTGCGTAAGCGAATACAAAAAGTAGCTCTGGTCCTTTTTGGGATCTTCGCCGCGATGTAGCTGCCAGGTGCCGTCTGCCGCCTGGCTTGTTTTGGCGTAATGTCCCGTTGCGATGTAGTCGCAGCCCATATCCAGCGCCGCATCCAGCAGCGCGCCAAACTTAATGTGGCGGTTGCAGATGATGCACGGGTTGGGCGTCAGTCCTTCCTGGTAGGCGTTCACAAAGCACTCGATCACGTTGCGGTCGAAGGTCTGCTGCAAGTCGAGCACATGGTGGGGTATCCTCAGGCGCTCGGCGACGGCCTTTGCATCGGCGATGTCGCAGTCGACTTTGCTCATACCCGTGGCGGGGTCGGGCGCGGGGCAGGTGAGACGCATGGTGGCGCCGATGCATTCGTAGCCCTGGCGCTTGAGCAGATACGCGGTCACGCTGGAATCGACGCCGCCGCTCATGGCGACGAGCACGCGCTTATTGTGCATGGGGAGGTTCTCCTTGGTGGCATGTGGCCAAAAAAAGAAAAGCGGCACGGGAGGCTGGTTCCGCGCCGCAGACATTGTAGCAAGTTCGGGCGTCGTGTGGGACACCCTGTTGGGATGGGCTCAGGCAGCCAGAAGAGAGGGCAGACCGGCGTGCCTTGGGTCTATCGACAAGTGACGGGCCCTTAGTCCTGGAACAGTGCCGTGGACAGGTAGCGCTCGCCGGTGTCGGCAAGCAGGGCCACGATGGTCTTACCCTCGTTCTCGGGGCGCTTGGCCAGCTGCAGCGCGGCCCACACGGCGGCGCCTGACGAAATGCCCACGAGCACGCCCTCCTTGTGGCCCACGGCGCGGCCGGTGGCAAAGGCGTCCTCGTTCTCGACGGGGATGATCTCGTCGTAGACCTGGGTGTCGAGGACGTCGGGCACAAAGCCGGCGCCGATACCCTGGATCTTGTGCGGGCCGGCCTGGCCCTTAGAGAGCACCGGGGAGGTGGCGGGCTCGACGGCGACGACCTGAATCTCGGGGTTTTGCTCCTTGAGGAACTCGCCCACGCCGGTCACGGTGCCGCCGGTGCCGACGCCGGCGACGAAGATGTCGACCTTGCCGTCGGTGTCGTCCCAGATCTCGGGGCCGGTCGTGGCCTTGTGAATGGCCGGGTTCGCGGGGTTCACAAACTGGCCGGCGATGATGCTGTTGGGAGTTTCCTTCTGCAGCTCCTCCGCCTTGGCGATAGCGCCCTTCATGCCCTTGGAGCCGTCGGTGAGCACGAGCTGTGCGCCGTATGCCTGCATGAGCTTGCGGCGCTCGACGGACATGGTCTCGGGCATAGTGATGATCACCTTGTAGCCGCGGGCCGCCGCCACCGAGGCGATGCCGACGCCGGTGTTGCCGCTCGTGGGCTCGATGATGGTGTAGTCGCCACCGCGCACGAGCTTGCCGGCCTTCTCGGCCTCGTCAATCATGTTCTTGGCGACGCGGTCTTTGACGGACCCGGCGGGGTTGAAGTATTCCAATTTGACGAGCACACGGGCCTTGAGGTCCTCGTCGGCCTCGAAGTGGGTGAGCTCCAGAAGCGGGGTGTGGCCGATAAGCTGATCGATGGACGTGTAAACATTGCTCATGGTGAACCTCCAAAGTGTTCAAATGACTGGATACCGTGTGGTTTTACGGTGTGTGTGGCAGCGAAACCCACAAACCTTATGGGTTGTTCGTTTTGCTGTTGGCAAGCATAGTAGACAGTAAAGCCTAGTAACGCAATAGGAAATAGAAGATTATTACGAGTCGATTAACCATCTTGACGGGAATAGGTATTTTCAAAACCAATTTTTCGGCTAGAATTCTACGAATTAAAAGACCGAAAGGCAGCTATATATATGTTGGTTTCCACAAAGGGCAGATATGCCCTGCGCGTTATGGTCGACCTGGCCGAGCACCAGGCGACAGGCCGTATCCCGCTTAAAGAGATTGCGGCGCGTCAGGGTATTTCGGAGAAGTACCTCGAGAATATTCTGGCTACGCTCGTGCGCGCCAACATGCTCTCGGGCATGCGCGGCAAGGGCGGCGGCTATGTGCTCACGCGCCCGCCCGAGCAGTACACGGTGGGCGAGATCTTGCGCCTGACCGAGGGCAGCCTGGCGCCGGTCGCCTGCCTGGATGGCGACTGCAAGGGCTGTTCGCGTTCGGACGAGTGCCCCACGCTCGACGTGTGGAAGAACCTGGACAAGCTCATCAACGACTACCTCGACGGTGTGACGCTCGATCAACTTGTCGCTCCCAACCATGGCTACGACTACGTCATCTAACCCACACCTGCCATTTGGGGACGGGGTAGAAATGGCAGATTGTCTTGCCCTCTGAGGCTTGACAAATAAGAAGGCCGCCCATTTTTGCGATGGGCGGCCTTTGTTTTGGGCTGTTGAGATGGGCGCGGTCGGAGCGGCCGTTTTAGCCCTCGGCGACGCCATCGAGGATGCTGCGCATGATGGACACCAGGATACTGCCCATAAAGGCCGAGCCAAAGCTCGAGATGGAAATGCCGGCGCCCAGCAGGTTGACCGACAGGTAACTTGCGAGCTCAAGCATAAGGCTGTTGACGACAAGCTGGAAAATGCCCAGGGTAATGATGGTGAGCGGCAGCGAGATGACCGTCAGGAACGGTTTGACGAGCGAATCGACGATGTTCAGGAACAGTCCCACGAAGGCGAAACAGACCCAGGCCTCGGCAAAACCGAAGGGCTGGATGCCGGGAACGAGGAACGTGGCGATCGCGATGGCGATCGAGGTGAAGAGCCAGTTAAGCATAAAGCGCATGGCATGAATCCTTTCTTGCGCCGGGGTTGCTGGCGTCGCGTGAAGCGGCTTGCGGTGGCGACTTGGATGGTTGCGCGGGCACGCCGCGGTGTTTGGGCGCCCATTGTCTCAAATATTCGTGGAGCTTACGTGCGCATTCGGTTTCTAAACGGCGTTCGTCCTGAAAAACGCGCCGCTGGCAGAGAGTCTTGTCGCTTTAGTTTGGTGGTGTGCTACACTGCTACGGGCAAAAGCCACAGGCGTTGCCCTATTGCATAGGACGGGCAAACGATGCCCGATGTCAGTATCAACTTCGATGCCTTTTGGCGGGTTTGGCGGTGATCGATGAATATCGAGAACATGTTTGACAAGCCTGATGTCAAGCAGCTGGTCCACGCATTTAGTCTTTTGGATGACGAGAAAGATATCCAAGCGTTTTTGACCGATATCTGCACGCCGCGCGAGATTTGCGATCTATCGCAGCGTCTGCAGGTCGCGCGTTACCTGGACGAGGGCGAGCCTTATGTTGAGGTTCAGGCCCGCACCGGTGCTTCGTCCACTACGGTGAGCCGCGTTTCAAAGGCGCTCAACGGCGAGTACGGTGGCTACCGCAAGATCCTCATTAAACTGGAGGATGGCGAATAAGCTGCGCCAAAAACGAATTGTACAAAACCGCTCCTCCGGGGGCGGTTTTTATATGCCCGCAATCGGCTGGTGCGTTGGGGTCAGGTTGCTTTGTACCAAAAGATGGAGCTGCGGTGGCAATGTGTCCGCTTGGGCGGGTAGGATGGATGCATTGATTATTGCGAACAGTTTGAGCGGAGGACCATGCCTGTTCGAATCTATACCACCAATGCCGGCACGGATTTGAGCGATGCCGAGTCGGCGTTGCTTGCCGACCTTATCGCCCGCCACGGGCGCGCCGTGCTGCTGGCACCAACGTTTGCCGAGCTCGACCTGTGCCGTCATGATGCGGCGGGAGCCGGCGTTTCGCTGGGTATCGACTACAAGACGCTTTCGTCGTGGCTTCGCTCGCTTTGGGAGCTTTTGGGCGACGGACGCGGTTTCGTCGACAACCTGCAACGCCAGATGCTGTTTTCGGACATGGTCACGCGTCTCGATGATTCCGACCTGCAACCGCTTTCGCGCAGCCAGGGCACAGTGCGCATGCTCGCGCGCATGGCCCGCGACGTGCTGCCGGGCGTTGCGGGGACGGGTGCCGAACGATGCCGTGGCGACAACTGCCAGCCTGAGCCAAAAAGCGATGCCGAGGCTCGTGTGTTCGAGCTTTTGCGTGTCTATGCGGGCGGTTTGGACCGTCGAGATATGGTCGAGCCCTGCGAGGCGGCTGATATTATGGCCGGTGCCCTGGCCGATAGCCTGCCGGCCTGCGCCCGCGCCGTTTGCGTGCGCGGCGTCACGTCATTCACGTATAGCCTGCTCGAGCTGCTGTCCGCCGTGGCAAACAACGGGGGAGAGGTTGTCGTGCTGCTCGCCCGCGAGCAAGCGGCGATGCGTGAGGAGCTGGCCACGGCCCTTGATACCCGCGGCGTGCTGTTTGAGGTTGCACCGCTGGATGAGGATGCCGGCGCTCCCGCGACTGCTCCAAAGTCCGTCGCACGTCCTGCCTTTGTGGAAGTCGCCGGGCCCCATGCCCGTGCCCGTGTCTATGCGGACGTCATCGATAAGATGGTGAAAGCGCACGAGGAGTCCAAGGTCAACGATGCCGCCTCCGCACCCGCCGATCCCGTGCGCGTGCTCGTAGTGTCCGCCCGGGCGCCCCAGCTGTTCGGCGAACTCGCTGCCCGTTTGGCGGCGCGTCACATTGCGGCCGAGACGACTGAGTTCACGGCGTTTTCCCAATCCATTGCGGGCAGGCAGCTTGCGGCGCTTGCCGGCCTGATCGAGAGCATGAAGGCCGCCGATGAGGGTGCGGCGTCAAAGACCGAGTGGTGGCCCGCGCCGGAGCTTACCGACTGGATCTACAGTCCGCTTTCGGGCGCTGATGCCGTCAATGCCCGTACCTTCGATAAGAATATGCGTCTTTCGCGCAGCAAGACTACCGCGGGCGTTAAGAGCCTGCTGCAGAGCGTCCAAGGCCAAGTGAGGGGCGCGCGCAAGGCGGCGAGCGACGAGAACTGGTTTAAGAATGTGCCGTGTGTGGTCTCGGACGTGTTCCAGGCGCTGTGGCGTGACAAGCCCGTGACGGCGCTCAAGGCCATGCTTGCCGTTGCCGAGGCGTTGCCCGATCGCTCGCTGGGCAGCTTGGATGGCCAAGCCCGTCGCCAGGCGGAGACCGCCCTGCTGCGACATGCCATCGACATCCTTATGAGTGATGCCCGCGCGCTCGACGTGTCGCAGGCCGCGACCGTGCCCGTGCTCGATGGCGTTCGCACCAAGGTGGACAAGCGTAGCACCGCCTACGATTACGAGACCTACGAGGTTGACCGCGCGCCGCGTGCCCAGGTTCGCTTTGCTTCGCTTGCCGATGCGGCGGTTCTGCGCCCCGGCAGCTACGATGCCGTGCTGTTTGCCGATGTCGACCTGGACAGCTATCCGCTTTCGCACGAAGAGGGTCCGCTGGCCACGCTGACGGCCGAGCTGCGCCGCGACGGCGTGTCTTTGGAGCCCGCCGCCCTGCTGCGCGTGCGCTTTGGCCGTGCAATGCAGGCGGCATGCGCGTGCGCTTTGGCCGTGCAATGCAGGCGGCACGCGGCCCGGTTGCGCTTGCCCGCGTGACGCACGATCGCCAAGCGCGCGAGTGCTACCCGGCTGCCGTGTGGACCGAGTTGCGGGCGCATGCCGAGGCCGCTGAAGCTGCTAAGGCAGCTGACGACGCCAAGGCCGCTGACGCTGCTAAGGCCGCAGGCGCCGACAAGGCGAATTGCGTGGGTGAGGGCGATATCGTAAGGGACTTCGATCCCGCAGCAGGCGAAGGTCTCAAGTGCGAGCGCGTGACTTGTGAAGCCCCTCAGCATCTGAGCGCCGAGGCCGTTCCATATCTGGTCCTGCGCCGTCGCGATGGCGAGGGCGAGGACGCGCCGCTCGTGCCACGCCTGACGTCCGCCTCGCAGATCGAGGCCTATTCCACCTGCCGCTGTGCTGGTTCGTGTCGTATCGCGTTAAGCCCCAGTCCATCGATGCGGGCTTTGGCAACATGGAGAAGGGCAACTTTGTCCACGACGTGCTGGAGCACCTGCACGCCCGTCTGCCCCAAGAGGGCATGGAGCGCGTGACGCCCATGAATCTGCCGCGTGCACAGGAGCTGCTACACGAGGTCTTTGACGAGACCTTGGCCGAGCACGCCGGCAAACGCGGTACCGAGGGCCCACTGGTGCCGCTCTCCCCGGTGGAGGAGCGCCAGGTGGCCGAGATTTTGCCCCAGCTGGAGGGCGTGCTTGCCTACGAGTCCGAGGCGCTTGCCCCCTTTGTCCCGCGCTACCTTGAGTTCGCCTTTAATGAGCTTAAGGTCGAGTATGCTGGTTGGCCGCTTGGCGGGCGCATCGACCGCGTGGACGTGGACGCCGAGAATCGTGCCGTGGTGATCGATTACAAGCATCGCACGGGCGTTGAGGAGTTCAAGCTCGCCGACCCCACGGTGCGCGACGAGGAGTCGGGCGAGGCCGCCATCGACGACTCGCGGTGGCTACCGCCACATACCCAAACGCTCATCTACGCCCAGGCCATGCGCCGGGCGCTGGATTTGGACACCCGCGCGGCGCTCTACTTTTCGACCAAGGGCGGCAAGCCCGCGCTGCGCGGCGCGGCGAGTGCCGAGTTGCTCGAGGAAGAGCGTGGTGACGGCCGCATCCCGGGGCTTAAGAAGGGCTTTCCCGGTGAGGGCGGCAACATGGACTTCGATGCGCTGCTCGATCGCGTGGAGGCCGGCATCGCCGAGCGCTTGCGCGAACTCGAGGCGGGCAACGTCGCTGCTGTCGACCCGGCGTCGACACAGGCCGCGCATGGCCGCTGCCCGTATAACCACGAAGGAACGTTTGCAAGGAGGGACGTGTAGACCATGGATCTTTCGACCTTGATGCCGCAGCAGCTGCAGATTGTCAAAACGCTCGACCGTCCGCTGTTTGTCTCGGCGGGCGCCGGTTCGGGCAAGACCTTTACCCTCACGCGCCGTATCGTCTACGCGCTCTCGCCCGAATCCGGTCCGTTCGTTGAGCATTTGGACCAGGTGCTCGCCATTACCTTTACCAAAGATGCCGCGGCCGAGATTCGCGACCGCGTACGCCGTGCGCTTATCGATGAGGGGATGGACGAGGAGGCCCTGACGGTCGACGACGCTTGGATCTCGACCATCCACGGCATGTGCTCGCGTATCCTGCGCGCGCACGCGCTGGAGCTGGGCATCGACCCCGAGTTCACGGTGCTCACCGATACCGACGAGCTCATGGACCAGGCTGTTGAGCATGTGCTGGGTCGCGCGACGGCACCCGATGCCGCCCCCGAGCTCGCGGCATCGCTTAAGGCCCTCTACGCCTGGTATCCCATGGCGGGCGAGGGCGGTTCCTTTGGCGGCGGTACGACCATCAAGGGTCTGGTGCGCGAGCTGCTGGAACTGTCGAGCCAGTTGCCGGGCGGTATGGACGACGTGCGCGTGGCGCGCGGTCAGGCCGATACCTCGGCACTCGCCGATGCCTATCGTGCGGCGTTGGGCGCAAGCAAGGCCGCGACCGAGAAGGCGCAGACGGCGCTCGATGCCATCGACGCGTTCGAGGCGAGCGGCAAGACCATGACCGATGCGGCGCGACTCATGATGTCGTGCGGCATGCCTCGGGCGAGCAAGGCGTTTCCTAAGGAGCAGGTGGAGCTACTCAAGGCCGAGGCCGCCGATGCATTTATCAATATCGTGCTGGCCTGCGGTGGCCCCGCGCTCGATGCGCTGGTGGGCTTGGCCCGTTCTGTGGAGGCGGAGTACCGTGCGCTCAAGGCCGACCAGTCCGCGCTCGACAACAACGACTTGCTCCGCATGGCGTATGAGGCACTGCGCGACTACCCGGCTATTCGAGCGGCCTATGAAGGCCGCTTTAAGATGGTCATGATCGATGAGTTTCAGGATACCGACCAGATGCAGGTCGATTTGATTCGCTATCTGACGGGTGCGGGGGAGCGCGCGCTGTGCACCGTAGGCGATGCACAGCAGTCCATCTATCGCTTCCGTGGGGCAGAGGTCGAGGTGTTCCGTCGCCAGGAGCGCAAGGTGGGCTCCTCTGCTGCGCCCGAGACCTCCGTCGCATCCGACGCCCCTGCCGGCGAGCTCGTCAAACTCGTGCGCAACTTCCGCAGCCACGACGAGGTGCTGCGCTATGTGGCACGCGTCTTTGACGGCGATACCGGTGGTTTGATGCAGGGGTTCTTGGATCTTGAGCCGAGTGACGATCGCGAGGACAAGCTCAAGGCAAAGGCTTCGCGCCGCCAGGCGCTGCTCGTTGCCGGCGGCAGCACCCAGGAGCGAACGCAGGCGAAAGCTCGTGCGATTGCGGAGCGGTTCCAAGCGCTCGTTAAAGCGGGCCAGCCCCAGGGCAGTATGGTGCTGCTGCTGGGGCGCATGACCAATGCCGACGTTTATGCCCAGGCTTTCCGCGATCAGGGGCTCGACTGCGTTATCGCGGGCGGCTCGGTCTTTGCCCAGGCAGCCGAGGTGCAGACGGTGCGCGCCCTGGTGTGCGCGCTTGCCAACCCGGCCGATACGGCGCAGGGCCTTATGCCGTTGCTCGCCTCGCCGATGTTTGCGCTCGGCGCCCAGGAGTTCCTGGCGCTGGCGACCAAGCTCGATAGCGAGACGGGGGAGACCTCGCGCCGGAATATCGACGCGGGCATCATGAGTGATTTCGACGTGCCGGGTTTGCAAGACTTGCCGCTCGTGACGCGCGCCCGCGAGGTGCTGCGGTATGCGCTTCGTCGCGTGGGCCGCGATTCGTTCGCCGCCATCGCGCGCGACGTGGTCAATGCTTCCGGCTGGTTTGTGCGTCTGGCACAGCGCGGCCCCGAGGGCAAGGCCATTGCCGCCAACGCACTCAAGGCGCTCGATGCCGTGGCCGAGGCAGAGGTCGAGCTCGGCAATTCTCCGCGCTCCATTGCGCTAGCCTTCGACCGCTTCTTGGCGGGCAAGGAGGCCCCGGGCGCCCTCAACGAGGAGGGTGACGGCGCGGTGCGCATTATGACCGTGCATGCGTCCAAGGGTCTGGAGTATCCGGTCGTAGCGGTTGCCGAGTGTTTTGGCGTGCGCAAATCGTCCGGTGCGGCACAGATGGGCCGCGTCGACGGTGGGGCGCAAGTCGTGGCGCTGCCGGCTCGTTTTGATGGCGTTAAGCTTGCCGACGGAACCTCGTGAAGGGCGATGACGTCAAAAAGCAGTTTGAGCATGCGTTTAAGGGCAAGGGCACGTCGTTGTGGCTGCCGCCGGAGCTCATGGAGGACGTCTGCGCGACGGGTTCTCCCGCCGAGGCATTCGTTCGCCTGCGCAACGACGACCTGCAGCTTTCGCTCGAGGAGCGGGCTCGTCTGCTCTATGTCGCCATGACGCGTGCGCGAGAGCTGGTCATTCTGGCGATGGATGCCGGCGTGAGCCGCGGCAAGGCGACGGCGCCGACCTTCGATGCCGAGACCGATCTGACCTACGACGTGCTGCGCCGTATTTTGCCGACCGACGCTCTGGACATGCCGCAGCTCGATGCCGACCGCCTGGTGTTCGACAACTCCCAGCCGGGCGACTACGAGCTCATTTCGCTCGCGGACTTTTCCTTTGGCGAGCAGGCGTTTGAGGCCAACGCTTCGCTGGATGCCGAGGGCAGGCTTGTCCGCGGCGATGCGGAGGCGGAGGGTGCCGGTGCAGATGCCCGCGCCGCCGTTCCCGGTCCTGCCGACCCCGAGCCCGATTCGTTTGAGCTTGTGTATCCCCAGGCGGTGGGCGTGCGCATGGGCATCTGCCCGTATCCGGCGCGCGATTCGTACAGCTACTCGTCAATTGCCGCGGCGCTGCATACCGAGGCCGAGGACCGTGCCGCCGAGGCACGCGTGCCCATGGACGAGGCTGGCGATGATGTGGAGTCGGATGGTTCCGAGATGACGGATGCAGACGTGGCCGCCGTTGAGCCCGTCGGCAAACCCATGGCGCTGGGCTCGGCCTTCCACGCTGCCTGCCAGTGGCTCATCGAGATGGGTGCCGATGAGCTGCCCGCTGAGCGTGCCGATGCGCTGGCGCGCCTGTGGTGCCTGACGCCGGAGCAGCGCGAACGCTTCGACGTTGCCCTGGACCGCTGGCTCAAGTCGGCTGTTCGTGCCGACCTGCTCGCGTGGCCGTGCGTTCGCGCCGAGGTGCCGTTCTTTTCGCTGGGCTGCGAGGACGAGGACATCGCTCGCTACGGTGCCTATGCCGAGGGTGTCATCGATGCTTTGGCGACGAACCCGGTGGATTCGTCACGCGCGCTGGTCATCGACTACAAGACGGGCGGCACACCGGACGAGACGCCGGAACAGCTGCAGGAGAAGCACGCCCTGCAGGCGCGCGTTTACGCCGACGTTCTGCACAAGGCGGGCTTTGAGGCTGTGACCGTCAAGTTCGTCCGCGTGGAGCAGGCGAATCCAGCCATCTTCGTCGAACCCGCCGAACCTCAAGTAGTCACCTACAATCTCTAGCCCTCAGATAACTTGCGGTGGAATACGGACTGTTTTGGCCAAAAAAGCCGCCAAACAGTCCGCATTTCACCGCAACTCAATAGGAGCCGTGTTGGTTTGGCTAGGTTCGGGTGCCGTCCGCGCCGTGCGGTAAAATCGTTCAGTCAGAACACGAACCCGCATCGGAGCTCATCACATGGCATTCGTCCATCTGCACAACCACACCGTCTTCTCCATGCTCGACGGCGCAACCCGTATCCAGGATATGGTCAACCGCGCCGTAGAGCTGGGCATGCCCGCCGTCGCCATTACCGACCACGGCTACATGTATGGCGTACCCGACCTGGCGCTGGCCTGCGACGCCGTCAACCACAACACACCCGAGTACAAAACTTGGAGTCACGACAAGGCCTTCTTGGAAAAGGACCGCCGCGACGAGTTGGTGGAGCCCGATCCCGAGGCAAACCCGCGCGAGCATGCCCAGTATGTGAAGGACATGGCCATGTGGGACGAGAAAGGCAATATCGACGAGCTCAAGCCGCCGCTGGTCATCAAGCCCATCTTTGGCTGCGAGGTCTACTTTACGCCGGACGAGACGCTCGCCCGCGACCATAAGCCCGAGCTCTACCACATGATCCTTCTGGCCAAGGACCAGGAGGGCTACGTCAACCTGATGCAGACGGTCTCCGAGGCCGCCGTGCAGGGCTTTTACTACAAGCCGCGTGTGACGCTCGACAACCTGCGCCGCCATGCCAAGGGCATGATCTGCACGAGCGCCTGCATCGCGGGCATCATTCCCAAATACATCGACCGCGGTGACATGGAGGGCGCCATCAAGTGGGCCGAGACCTTCCGCGACACCTTCGAACCTGGCGACTTCTACATCGAGATCCAGGAACACGGCATCACCACCGACAACGGCCTGACCGACGAGCAGATGGACCGCACGCTCATCGATATCGCCAAGCAGGTGGGCGTCAAGGTCATTGCCACCAACGACTTCCACTACCTGCGCCGCGAGGATGCGCCGGTGCAGGACGTCATCATGTGCATTGGCATGAACGCCAAGGTCGACGACCCCAACCGCATGCGCATGACCGGCTCGGAGTTTTATATGAAGACCGAGGAGGAGATGCGGGCGATGTTCCCGTATTGCCCCGAGGCCTGCGACAACACGCTCGAGATCGCCGACAAGTGCTACGTTGAGCTGGACTGGGACTCCATCATCCTGCCGCGTTTCCCGCTGCTCGATCCCGGCGAGACGCACGAGAGCCAGTTCCGCCGCGAGTGCGAGAAGGGCCTGCGCCAGCACTACGGTGACGACTGGGCCACGCGCGAGATCGGCGGCGTCAACATCAAAGAGCGCTTTGAGTACGAATACAAGGTCATCTGCGACAAGGGCTTTGCCGCCTACTTCCTCATCGTCGCCGAGTACGTGCAATGGGCCAAGGACAACGGCATCGGCGTCGGCCCCGGCCGTGGCTCGGCCGCCGGCGCTATCGTCGCCTACGCCATGAACATCACCGCGTTCGACCCGCTCGAGAACGGCCTGATGTTCGAGAGGTTCCTGTCCCCGCAGCGTACCGAGATGCCCGATATCGATATGGACTTCGACGATGAGCGGCGCCTCGAGGTCGTGGAGCACGTTCGCCAGCTCTACGGCCCCGAGAAGGTCACCCACGTCATCACCTACTCGACCATCAAGGCCAAACAGGCCATCAACGACGCCGCGCGCGTCCTGGACTACCCGGTCTACATGGGTCAGCGCCTGTCCAAGATGGTCTCGAGCGACCCCAAGGTCAAGCTCAAGCAGGTACTCGAAAAACAACCCGGCAAAGAGGATCTGTTTAACCCCGACTTTGCCGAGGCCTATAAAAAGGACGACGACGCCCGCCGCATCATCGACACGGCGCTCTCGATCGAGGGTCTCACCCGTGGCGAGGGTGTGCACGCGTGCGCCGTTCTGATCTGCCGCGACCCCGTCAACGAGCACGTGCCCACCAAGCTCGACACCAAGGGTGGCGTCGAGATTACCCAGTACGAGGGCCATACCGTTGCCGACATGGGCCTGCTCAAGATGGACTTCCTGGGCCTGCGTACGCTGACGGTTATCTCCAAGGCCAAGGCAAACATCAAAAAGAACTTCGGCATCGACATCAAAGAGGAAGAGATCCCCTTTGACGACCCCGAGATCTTTAAGCTCATGGGTTCCGGCCACACTGCCGGCGTCTTCCAGGTCGAGTCCGCCGGCATGACAGCCACGATCAAGAACATGAAGCCCACCGAGTACAAGCATGTCGTGGCATTGATCGCCCTGTACCGCCCGGGCCCGCTGGGCGCCGGCATGGTTTCGTCCTACATCAACCGTATGAACGGCAAGGAGCCGGCCGTCTCCTACGACGACCGCCTGGACGACATCCTGGGCGAAACCTACGGCACCATGGTCTACCAGGAACAGGTTATGCTCATCTCCGTCGAGATGTGCGGCTTCTCCAAGGGCGAATCGGACTCGCGTATCCGTAAGCCCGTGGCTAAGAAAAAGATTAAGCTGCTCACGTCGACGGTGCTGCACTGGGAGGATGGCTCGGACGAGACCACCTACGACCACTGGATGAACGGCGCTATCAAGAACAACTACACGCGCGAGGTCGCCCAGAAGATTTGGGACGATGTTCTCGAGTTCGCATCTTACGCCTTCAACAAGTCGCACTCCGCCGGCTACGCCATCCTGGTTATGCAGACGGCGTGGCTGAAGGCACACTATCCGCACGAGTACATGGCGGCCGTTCTGACGTCCTATACGGGCAAGACCGACAAGATCGTGCACTACGTCTCGGCATGCCGTCACGACGGCATCCCCGTGCTTTCGCCAGATGTCAACGAGTCTGGTACCGAGTTCACGGCTACCAAGGAGGGCGTGCGTTTTGGTCTGGCCGGCATTCGCGGCGTGGGCACCGGCGTGGCGCAGACGATTATCGCCGAGCGCGAGGCGGGCGGCCCGTTTAAGACGCTGCACGACTTTGTCGAGCGCGTGGACTCGAGCCAGGCAAACCGCCGTGTGATCGAATCGCTGATCAAAGCAGGCGCCTTCGACTCCACGGGGTATCCACGTCGCCAGATGATGCACTTTGTGGACAAGAACAACCCCGAGAACATCATCGATGCCGCTGTAAAGCGCCAGAAGGATCGTGCGAGCGGCCAGACGTCGTTCTTCGACATGTTTGGCGACGTTGAGGGCTCGGGCTTTGAGGTGAGCGTGCCCGATCCGGATGGCCAGGAATGGGATCGCCACCTTAAGCTGAGCCAGGAGAAGGAGGTTCTGGGCATCTATGTCTCGGACCACCCGCTGCGCCCGTTTGAGTATGCGCTAGCCAAGGCGCGCGACTTCTCGTTCTCGCAGATCGATACCGGCTACGAAGTGCAGAACCCCACGGGCGGCACCATCAACCAGGAGATTCCCGAGGGCAAGGCGCTGTGGTGGGCCGGCATGGTCTCGAGCGTGTCCAAGCGCGTGACCAAAAACGGCGACCCCATGGGCATCGTGCAGCTCGAGGACATGGAGGGCGAGGCCACGGTCGTGGTGTTCCCCAAGACCTACAAGGAGGCCGAGGGGTACCTGTACGGCGAGGTCGATCCCGAGACCGGCGCGCAGCTGTCCGACGCGTTTGTGCGCATTAAGGGCAAGCTCGAGCGCTCGGACCGCGGCGACCAGATCATCGCGCAGGAGATCGTGCCGCTCGAGCTCAACGAGGAGAACAACAAGCCCAAGGTGTTTGAGGTCATGGTGCCCAACAGCCGCTTTAGCCAGGGCAATATGGCGCGTCTTGCCACGGTGCTTACCGCCAACCCGGGCGGCGACCGCGTGGAGATCTTTATCGAGCAGGTGGACGGGCGCGTGCTACGTGCCGAGGTGCCGGCCAAGGTCAACGCGCGCTCGATTCCGCTGCTGGCCGAGGCCAAGGCCATCGTCGGCAACCAGGGCAGAGTGACGGTTATCTAAAATGATTTTTCTGGGACGGGGATTTAAGAATCATTTTGGGTGACGTGTAGCGGTAGACCAGTCTTTCTGGGACGGGAATGATTTTTTCATCCCCGTCCCAGAAAAATCATTTGGCGTGCGAGATTGGAGGAAGTGATGGCACAGGGGACGTTTGTGCAGGCGCTTCGGAAAGAGGCGGCGTTGAGTGGCACCTTTATGAAGGGGCGTTCGCTCATGCTCAACGGCGCCGTGCTGTCGATCGAGGACAGCGGCTCGCGCTTCTCCAAAAACGTGACGGTTGAGGGCTCGGTGCGCGGTTCGCGCGGCGACCTGTACAAGACGCACGTGGCGCTCGACATGGACGAGCACGAGGTGATTGACTACGACTGCGATTGCCCCGCCGCCTATCGTTACCCCGGTATGTGCAAGCACGCTATTGCCACGGCTCTGGCGTATTTGGATGCCAGCGGCGCCGAGCCCGTCGAAGGTTTGCGCACGCCGGTCCGCACGTTTACGGCGCAGCCGAAACAGCCCGCGCGTACCGCGCCCAAAGCGCCGGCCGTCAACCCCAACTTTCCCTTCCCGGCGCCCGTCCCCACGAGCCCGAGCCTTATGGCGGCGCTCGCCGATCTTTCGGACGCGCGCATGGACGAGCTGGCGAGCATGCGCCGCAAGCTTGCCGGTGCCGTTGATCCCGACACCCCCAAAGCGGCGTTGGAGCCCTCGTTGGTGCCGTACTACAATCCGCTGTTCGCCGACCGCTTTAGCTGGGCGCTCGAGTTCCGCATTCGCTGCGGTTCGGTGTCCTACGTGGTCAAGGATATCGACGGCATGGCCGATGCTACGTGCGCGGCGGCACCTTCTCGTACGGCAAGAAGCTCACGTTTGTCCATACGCCCGAAGCCTTCGAAGACGTGTCGACAAAGCTGCTCAACCTTGTTGTGACGACAGTTGCCTATCTCGATGACATCACAAGCTCGCGTTCGGCGTCGTACGACTTTGCCCGCAGCGGTTTTGTCGCCGAGCGTCAGTTGCCGCTGTCCGAGCATAGCATCGTATATGTGCTGGACCTGCTGCGCGGCCAGACCATCTCCTTTGAGCCCGCTTGGTCGCGGGGGACGACGACGCATCGCACCTATGACGTGGCGGTTGAGATGCCTCCGGAAGGGGAGGACGAGGCTCTGTCTAAGCGCCCACCGCTCCTTGCCGCCAAAATCGCGCCGGCGGCTGGTGGCAGCTACGATCTGCGCCTGCCGGCCGATGCATGCTGCTTTGCTTCGGGCGACGTTGCCTATCTGGTCGACACCCGCCGTGCGCGCCGCGCCGATGTGGCGTTTGCCCAGCATGCGGCGCCGTTTCTATCGCGTTTGCTGCCCTGTCGCACGCCGGTCCATATCGCTGCCGACCAGGTGGGGGAGTTCTGTCGTATGGCGCTGCCCATTTTGCGCGACTACACCGACCTCACCGCGCCCGCCGCGCTCGATACCGTGGCACCCGAGCCGAGCTTTGCTATGGCGATCGGCGTCGATGATGGGCTCGTGACCTGCAAAATTACGGTTACCTACGGCGATTGGTCGGCGGATCTCTTTAGCCTGGGCGCTCCGGGCAGTCTCTTCGAAGAGCAACGCCCTGGCGTGCCACCCCGCGACGAGGTGGCGGAGTTTCGCGTTATGGACACGGCGGCCCTGTATTTCGACTTTTACGAGGGCGGCCTGGCGTTTGAGGAACGCGATGACGAGAGCCTGTTCCGCTTGCTGACCGAGGGCCTGTCTGCCCTGTCCGAGTTGGGTGAGGTTATGCTCAGCGACCGCCTGCGCCAGATCTCGGTGCGCCCTGCGCCCAAACTCTCGGTGCGTGCCACCGTCAAGAGCAATCTGCTCGATGTCGAGCTGGGCGCGAGCGGGCTTTCGGCCGCGGACCTTGCCGTCTATCTCGATTCGTACAAGCGTCATCAAACGTTTGCGCGCCTTACGTCCGGCGACATCATTCGCCTGGACGAGGGCGCCCGAGCCGCGTTTGGCCTCGCCGAGGACCTGGGTGTCGATGCCGTCGACCTGCTCGACGGCGTGTCGCTTCCCGCGTCGAGCACCCTGTTCGTCGATAGCATGCTCGCGCGCATGCCCGCGCTCGAGGCCGATCGCGACGCTGCGTTTCGCCGTACCGTCGAGCGTCTAGACACGCTCGGCAAGATGGACTTTACGGTACCTGCCTCGCTCAAGGCCACGCTGCGTGGCTACCAGGTCGACGGATACCAGTGGCTCGGCTCGCTCGAACACCTGGGCCTTGGTGGCATCTTGGCCGACGACATGGGCCTGGGCAAAACACTCCAGATGATCGCGCATGTCCTGGCGCGCGTGGAGGCGGGGGACATCAAGCCCACGCTCGTGGTATGCCCGGCCTCGCTCGTGTACAACTGGACTGCCGAGCTGGAGCGCTTTGCGCCCTCGCTCGATGCTTGCGCAATCGTGGGCGCCAAGGCGCAGCGCCGCGTGCAGATTGCCGGCGTGGCTGAGCATAACGTGGTCGTGACGTCGTATGACCTTATGCGGCGCGATATCGACGAGTACGTCGAGCAGAACTTTGCCCGTGTGGTGCTCGATGAGGCCCAGTACATTAAAAACCCGCTCACCCAGGTGGCTCGCGCCGCCAAGCGCCTGCCTGCCGGCGTGCGCTTTGCTCTGACGGGCACGCCCATCGAAAACCGCCTATCCGAGCTCTGGAGCATCTTCGACTTTTTGATGCCGGGCCTGCTGGGCACGCGTGAATCGTTTGCAAAGCGCTTCGAAAGTCCGGTCGAGCACTCCGAGGGCGACAGCGCCGCTCGCCTGCAGGCACTCGTGTCGCCGTTTGTGCTGCGCCGTGTCAAGGAAGACGTGGTGGCCGATCTGCCCGAAAAGATCGAGGACACTGTCGTGGCTCAGCTCGCCGGTGAGCAGCGCAAGCTTTACCTGGCAAATCAGGACCGCATCGCCCAGCAGGTGCAGCACCGCGAGGCCGGGGAGTTTAAGAAGGACAAGCTCAAGGTACTCGCCGAGCTCACCAAGCTGCGCCAGATCTGCTGCGACCCGCGTCTACACTACGAGGATTACAAGGCGGGGAGCGCCAAGCTCGATACGTGCATGGAGCTCGTGCACGGCGCACTCGACGGCGGTCATCGCATCCTGTTGTTCAGCCAGTTTACGGGCATGCTCGATATCATCGGTAAGCGCTTGGCCAAGGAGGATATCGCCTTCCTTAAGCTCACTGGCGCATCGTCTAAAGAGAGCCGCGCCAAGATGGTCGCGCAGTTCCAGGCGGGCGAGGTGCCGGTGTTTCTGATCTCGCTCAAGGCGGGCGGCGTGGGCCTTAACCTGACGGCGGCCGACGTGGTCATCCACTACGACCCGTGGTGGAACGTGGCGGCGCAGGACCAAGCGACTGACCGCGCGCATCGTATTGGCCAGCAACATACCGTGACCGTGTACAAGCTCATCGCCAAGGACACGATCGAGGAGCGCATTATGCAGATGCAGGAGTCCAAGCGCGATCTGGTCAACAGTGTGCTCGGCGGCGATGGCATCTCGTCGGCGTTGTTTACCCGCGAGGATGTTCTGGCGCTGCTCGGCGGCGACGGGCGCTAACCTCGCTCGTTATGTGTTCATTTGCGATGCCGTGGATGGTTCGCTTGCCTTTGGGCATAAGAAGAATCGAGAACATTGGCACATCAGCAAAGGAGAACATCATGGCGAAATTCTTTAAGGACCCCGACGGCAAGCTCATCGCTGCCCTTGGCGACGACGTTGCGACCCCTGCCGGTTGCACGGAACTGACTGCAAACACTGAGGACGCGGCGCACGAGAAGCACGTGCCTGTTGTCGAGACCGAGCGTGACGGTCACGTGATTCGCGCACGCGTTGGCTCGGTCGAGCACCCCAGCCTGCCCGAGCACTACATTGAGTGGATCGCGCTTGAGGCCGAGGGCCGCTTAGAGGTTCATTACCTTGAGCCCGGCATGAAACCCGCGACGTTTTTTGCGGGCGGCTCCAAGACCGGTACCGTCTATGCCTACTGCAACCTGCACGGGCTGTGGTCCGCGACATTCTAGGAGCGCGCCCCCGCTCGGGGTATCATAGCTAGCATATGCACATGCAAGCGCCGACTGCATTATGCGGCCGGCGCTTTTACTACGATTTCGATGGTTTACGACGGAAAGGGCTGAGCCATGAGCTCGCGCTTGCACAGATCGATATGCGCCTGGGTGATATTGAGGGCATTTGCGGCCGCATCGAGGACCAGGCTCGTCTGGCCCACGAGCGCGGGGCGCGCGTGCTGTGCGTTCCGGCTCCGCTCTTTATGGGCGCCATGCCCGGTGGCCTGGTGGGCGCTGCCGACTTTGAGCACGACATGCTTGACGGCTTGACTGGTGTCGCCGAGCGTATCCAGGAGCTTGACATGATCTGCATCGTGCCCGCGGCGGTTTCGTTTGAGGGCCAGCCGCTGCTCGACTACATGATGCTCAAGGACGGTCATGTGGTGCCGGCGCGTTCGAGCATTGCCCTGCAGCGTGGCGAGAACAACGACACACGTTGGGCGCCGCCGGTGTTCGACGTGGACGGTGTGCGCATCGCCGTGATTTTTGACTTGGACCGCGAACTCGAGATGCTGCCGACCGGTGTTGACCTTATTGCGTATTTCCAATTCAATGCGTTTGACATGACCGACCGCGAGACTGCCGCCATTGCCGCCGTTCGCAGCGGCGCCTACCGCAAGATCGCATCCAAGCGCAGCGTGTGGTTTGCCTGCATGGCGCCGGTCGGTGCCTATGACGAGTCGGTGTATACCGGCGGTTCGTTTGTGCTCGACGACTGCGGTCGCGTGGTGGCCCAGGCGCCGTGTTTTGAGGAGAGCCTGCTGGTTCAGGAGATTCAGCGTGGCGTGATGCTCGATGCCCTGGAAGATCACGAACTGCCCGAGTTCCGTTCCGAGGAGTGGCTGTGGCAGGCGCTGGTGCTCGCCGTGCGCGACAATGCCCGCGCTCACGGTGCGTCGCGTGCAGTGGTGGCACTCGAGGGTGACTTGCCGTCGTCTTTGCTGGCGGCGCTGGCTGTCGACGCTCTGGGCCCGCGCAATGTGATTGGCCTGGTGCTGGGGCGCAACCGTATCTTTACGCCGGCGCAGGAAGAGGCCGAGGCTGCCCGCTGTGCCGCCGTCCGCGCCATCGCCGAGCGTTTACACATTCGCACTGTCGAGCGCGATGCACCGGATGCGGCGCGTGTGCTCGATCGCGACGTGTCGGCGGGCGATGCCGAGCGTCTGCGCTCGCGCACACTGGGCCTCATGCTGGAGGACACGGCGCTCGAGCTGGGTGCGATGGCGCTGAGCCCGCTGTCCAAAACCGAATACGCGCTGGCAGCGCCGGCGCTTTGCGGCGGCTACCAGGGCGACTTTGCGCCCTTTGGCGATGTGTACCTGTCGACGCTTGAGTTTGTGGCGCGCGTGCGCAACCGCACGTCTGCTGTGGTGCCCCAAGAGCTCGTGACGCTCAACGCGGTGGAAGACTGCATGGAGCGAGTGTTGGCGCAGGCGCTCTCGACGCTCGATGGTCCGGTCGATATGCTCGACCGCGCGGCACAGCTGCTCGGCGGGCTTGAGCCGGGTGAGGTCGATGGCGCGCTCGAGGCGCACGTGGACCGCAGCCGACCCTTCGACGACATCCCGATGGTCGCTGGCAAGCCTGAGGCCTGCTCGCTGCTGCTGATGCTCGTGCGTCAGGGCGAGGCCGCCCGTCGCATGCTGCCGACGGCGCCGATCGTCTCGGCCCGTTCGTTTGCCGAGCGCGCCTGGCCGTACATGCTCGCGTGGTCCGACCTGGGGCTGAGCGGCAAGGAGCGCTCGCGTGGTCCGACCTGGGGCTGAGCGGCAAGGAGCGCATGACGGTCGATTCGCTGGCGCGCGCCGAGGTGCGCCGTTTTGCTGACGAGGATACGAGCGAACGCGTGCGAAACGAGATGATGGGCGTGCTGGGCGAGCTACTGGGTATTTCGCCCGAGCAGATGGAGGAGCTGCGCTCTGAGGACGGTCAGCGTCGTTTGCATGAGGGAATGAAAAAGTTCGAGGGCGAGGTTCAGGACGCCATCGATAAGATGATGGGCGGTCAGGGCGGCTCGCAGGGTGGGCCCCAGGGCGGATCGATGCCGCATCCGCCGGTGGATCCCCGACAGTTCCCATTCTTCTCGCAGAATTAAGCTGGGGATGGGGCCAAGGTTACGCGGTTTTGCCAAACCGCGTAACGAGTCGACGCTGCGCGAGCCCCTGCCGGGCAATCTGCCGCTCAAACCGTCGCTTGCGTACAGAAGTACGCGGCGCTCCTCTTTCGCGACACCTTGCCACGGCAGGGACTCGCTCGCTGACTTATGCTCAACCTATGGTTCAACCTTGCTTGCTAGATGCGACCGTTGTTGTGTTATTCTAGAACAGACGTTCGTGAATGTTGCGCGGGGCCTTGTCTTGCGCTGTGCTTGTGGCGAGGGGAGGTTGGCTTGGTTATCTTGGGCATTGACCCCGGTTTGGCCCATACGGGTTGGGGGATTATCGAGGAGCGGCGCGGCGAGGTTCGCTGCCGTGCCTACGGTTGTATTGAGACCAGTGCCGGAAGCCCGCTCGCGGTGCGCCTGTCTCACATCGCCCGCGACCTCAAGGGTGTCGTGGAGCGCTACCGCCCCGACACAGCCGCCATCGAGAGCGTCTACTTTGGCGCCAACGTTCGTTCGGCCATCCCTACGGCGCATGCCCGCGGTGCTGCACTCGTGGCGCTTTCGGAGTGCGCGCTCGAGATCGGCGAATACACGCCTATGCAGATTAAGCAGGCTGTTGTGGGCACCGGTGCCGCGGACAAACGGCAGGTCGCCTACATGGTGCGTACGCTCACACAGCTCGATCACGATCCGCATCCCGACCATGCCGCCGATGCCCTGGCCTGCGCCATCTGCCACGTTAACCTCAGCCGCACCCGGGCGCTTACCGGCGGCGAGTTCTATCAACAGAGAGGAACCGGATACTGATGATTTCCCAGCTCCATGGAACGCTTGTCGAGGCCACGATGAGCTCGGCCGTTGTCGATGTATCGGGCGTGGGCTTTGAGCTCGGTATTTCGGGCAGCACTGCCGCCACGCTGCCTACGCCCGGCGGCGAGGTGCGCCTCTATACCCGTATGCAGGTGCGCGAGGACGCCATGACGCTTTTTGGCTTTGCCTCCAAGGACGAGCGCACGATGTTTGACCGGCTCGTGTCCGTCTCGGGTGTCGGTCCGCGCCTGGCGCTTGCCGTGCTCTCCACCTACACCGTGGGTCAGCTGTATTCCCTGGTAATGGCCGAGGATGACAAGGGCATGGCCAAGGTTCCCGGTGTGGGCAAAAAGACTGCGCAGCGTCTGATCCTGGAGCTCAAGAGCACCTTTGCCAAGGACAAGGGCTTTGTACCGGTCGACGTGATTCCCGGACAGGTTGCGATGCCGGTTCCCGCCGCCGCTCCTTCGGCGATCGATGACGCCCGTGCAGCACTCCTTTCCATGGGCTTTAGCCCGCAGGAGACCGATGTTGCCCTGAGTGGGTATGATGGGCAGAATATGCGTGTCGAGGATCTGCTCGGCGCGGCGCTTAAGCGACTTGGAATGGATGCGTGATGTGGGAAGCCGATGACTCTCAGGACCTGTGGGCGACGCCCGGCAACTCGCCGGCGGCATCTATGGCACACGGTGAGCGCATGGTGGGCTCGGAGCTGACGCCTGAGGACCTCGATGTCGACCGCACTCTGCGTCCCCAGCGCTTGGATGACTACTGCGGTCAGGAGCATATCAAGCAGAGCCTTCGCGTGCTCATCGAGGCCGCGCAAAGCCGTGGCGAGACGCTCGACCACGTGATTTTCTCGGGCCCTCCGGGTCTGGGCAAGACCACGCTGGCTACGGTTATCGCCAACGAGCTGGGCGCTCAGATTAAGACGACGAGTGGTCCGGCCATCGCGCGCACCGGCGACCTGGCGGCCATTCTGACTAACCTGCAACCGGGTGACGTGCTGTTTATCGACGAGATCCACCGCCTCAACCGTTCGGTCGAGGAAGTTCTGTATCCCGCGATGGAGGACTTTGCGCTCGATATCGTGATCGGCAAGGGTCCGGCTGCGCGCTCGATTCGCCTGGATATTCCCAAGTTTACGCTGGTGGCGGCCACGACCCGTTCGGGCATGCTCACGGGCCCGCTGCGCGATCGCTTTGGCATCTCGTATCGCCTGGACTACTACACCGTCGAGGAGCTCGCCCAGATCGTGACGCGCTCGGCAACCATCCTGGGCGTGACGATCGACCATCCCAGCGCGCTCGAGATCGGCTCGCGTTCGCGTGGTACGCCGCGTCTTGCCAACCGTCTGCTCAAGCGCGTGCGCGACTACGCGCAGGTGCGCGGCAACGGCCCCATCGAGCTCGATATCTGCCGTCAGGCGCTCGAGTTCTTCGAGATCGATGAGCTTGGTCTGGACTGGATGGACATTCGCATCTTGGAGACGCTCGCTAAGACGTTCTCCGGCCGTGCCGTGGGACTTACGACCCTTGCCAGCGCGGTGGGCGAGGACCCGGGCACGCTTGAGGATGTCTACGAGCCCTATCTGCTGCAGTGCGGATTGATGATTCGCACGCCCCAGGGCCGCCAGGCAACGCTTCGCACCTTTGAGCATTTGGGAATTGAGCCGACCGTTTAGGACGGGTTTGTAGGCTATCGCTGGGCATCGGGTAAACATATCGCCGTTCGTCGGTTACGGGCGTTTTACTATTGCGCGCCCGTGCTATGCTGGATTGGTCTTTTTCTCATCCGGTAACGAAAGGACCGCCCATGCCTACTGACATCGAAATCGCACGTTCTGTTACGCCGCTGCCTATTACCGAGGTGGCCAAGAACGCCGGCGTCGACGTTAAGCATCTGATTCCGTACGGCTTCGACAAGGCAAAGGTCGACTATTCCCTGCTCAACGAGCCAACTGATCACCAGGCCAAGCTCGTCCTCGTGACCGCCATCAACCCCACGCCCGCAGGCGAGGGCAAGACCACCACGACCATCGGCTTGGCCGACGGTCTGCGTCGTCGCGGCGTTAAGAGCGCCGTGGCCCTGCGCGAGCCTTCGCTCGGTCCGGTCTTTGGCGTCAAGGGCGGCGCCGCCGGTGGCGGCTGGGCTCAGGTGATCCCCATGGAGGATATCAACCTGCACTTTACCGGCGACTTTCATGCTATCGGTGCTGCCAACAACCTGCTGGCCGCCATGCTTGATAACCACATCCAGCAGGGCAATCAGCTCGGTATTGACGTTAAGCGCATCACTTGGAAGCGCGTCGTCGATATGAACGACCGTCAGCTGCGCCACGTTATCGACGGCATTGGCGGTAAGGCCCAGGGCGTGCCGCGCGAGGACGGCTTCGATATCACCGTCGCCTCCGAGGTCATGGCAATCCTGTGCCTGTCTACGAGCATCAGCGACCTCAAGGAACGCTTGGGTGAGATCGTCGTCGGCTACAGCTTTGCCGGCGAGCCCGTCCGTGCCCGCGACCTTAAGGCCCAGGGTGCCATGGCCGCGTTGCTTAAGGACGCGCTCAAGCCCAACCTGGTGCAAACGCTCGAGGGCACGCCCGCGTTTGTCCACGGCGGTCCCTTCGCCAACATTGCCCACGGCTGCAACTCCATCATGGCTACGCGTATGGCGATGCGCTTTGGCGATGTCGCCATTACCGAGGCCGGCTTCGGTGCCGATCTGGGTGCCGAGAAGTTCCTCGACATTAAGTGCCGCATGACGGGCGTTCGCCCCAGCGCCGTCGTGGTCGTCGCGACCGCTCGTGCGCTGAAGTACAACGGTGGCGTCGCCAAGGCCGACCTCAACGAGGAGAACCTCGAGGCACTCAAGGCTGGCATGCCCAACCTGCTGCGTCATGTCGACAACATCCAGAACGTTTATGGTCTGCCCTGCGTGGTCGCCATCAACCGTTTCCCGACGGACACCGAGGCCGAGCTTGCTCTCATCGAGTCCGAGTGCCAGAAGCTCGGCGTCAACGTTAAGCTTTCCGAGGTCTGGGCCAAGGGCGGCGAGGGCGCGCTCGAGCTTGCCGATGAGGTCATGCGTCTGATTGAGCAGCCGAGCGAGCTTAAGTTTGCCTATGAGGACGGCGCTGATGTCGCTGATGCCCTCGAGGCCGTTGCCACCAAGGTCTACCGCGCCGACGGCGTTGACTTTACGCCGGCCGCCAAGCGCCAGCTCGCCGAGCTGCGCGAGAACGGCTTTGGTAACCTGCCGGTGTGCGTCGCCAAGACGCAGTACAGCTTTAGCGACAACGCCAAGGCCCTGGGCGCTCCCGAGAACTTCCGCATCACCGTGCGTGAGCTCAAGGTTTCTGCCGGCGCCCACTTTGTGGTCGCGCTGACCGGCAGTGTTCTGACCATGCCGGGTCTGCCCAAGGTGCCCGCGGCCGAAAACATCGACGTCGACAACGACGGCAACATCACCGGCCTGTTCTAAGCTCGCTGCTCATAGCCGCTTGCCCGCCCCGTCGCGCCTACCAAGGCCCGGCGGGGCTTTTTGATCCTTAGGCCCGCGCATGTCTTGTAGATACCGACGGGCTTTGCCCATCATAGGCTTTTGCGCGGGTAGAATGCATGCATAACTTGATGCTTACGGGCGACGGAAAGGAATCGTTGCATGGATCAGGACAAGACAACCGTGATGGGCGGCTACGGTTCCACGCAGGCTGGCGATAGCGCCGATGCGACCCGCGTTGTTCCCAACCCCGGTTATACCGACCCCGCCGCGACACAGCCTTCTGCCGAGCCCACCCGGGTTATGGGCTATGGCGACTCGGCGCAGGATTCTTACGCTGCATCTTCGCAAGGCCCCTATGGCAACGCAGCTCCGGACCCGTTTGATTACGCGGCGCAGGATTCTTATGCCGCCTCGACGCCGAATTCCTATGATGGCCTGCCGCAGAATCCCATTCCGCAGCCTCAGCAGACGACGTATATGCCTCGCACGGCGCAGCCTCGCTACGAGTCGCGCGAGCCGTATCGCGAGTACCCCAAGTCGATTCCGCAATATGGCGAGGACGAGGAGAAGAAGCCGTCGCGTTCGTCGAGCGTGATCAAGAAGATCCTCATCGTGCTGGCAATCTTCTTTGCTCTCTCGGTTGTGTTTGCCATCGTGTCGGGCATGCTCAACAAGCGAGGGAGTTCAACGGCCGATACCACTGCCGAGCAAACCGCGTCCGCCTCGTCTAGTACCGTCGATCTGAGCGATATTCCGGGGCAGTACTGGTCCAACGCCAAGAAGCTCCTCAAGTCGCGCGGCGCCGATCTTTCGAATGCCGTGGTCCTGACTGATGATGGCTCAACGCCCGTCGTCGATGCCAACTGGGTCGTTACTTCTGCCTACTATAACGACAACGGCAACCTCGAAATTCAACTCACGCACAAGAACAGCTCGGACAACTCGTCCGACGGCCAAAGCGGTACCGACAGCTCGAGCTCCAACACACTGGAGGACCTGAGCAACAAGGCACAGGAGTTGGGAGACAAGGCGCAAGAGCTGGGCGACACGGCCCAGAACCTGGGCGATACCGCGCAGAACTTGGGCGGCATGGCGACGGATGCTTGGAACGCCCTGCAAAACGGCATCTCGGGAGCGCAGGGAAACTAGCGGCGAGCGGAGCGGGGCTACAACTGCTCGGCCGGACGCTCGGGCGAGCTAAAGCCCGAATCAAACGTGACAACGCACGAGACGTCGGGCCGGCGCTCGTGCACGATGCGCGTGACGAGCTCCAGCAGCTCCTCGTCGGATATGTCAAAGCCGTCGGGACGCACCAGGTCAAACGAAACGAACCCGTCGTGCTCGTGCAGGTCGTGGATGGAGAGCGCGGGATCGATCTGCATGACGCCGCGCTTGACCCAGCCGCGCAAGTCATCGCCGGTTGTCGCGATGGGGTCGCAGTGCAGCGTGATGCCAATGCCCATCTGGCGCTTGATGTCGTGCTCGATGGTGTCCAGGATCTCGTGGTGCTCAAATGCGTCGCCCTCGCCGGGCATCTCCACGTGGGCGCTGGCAAACTGACGACCGGGGCCGTAGTCGTGCACCATCAGGTCGTGTGTGCCCAAGACCTGCGGATAGGACATGATCTTGTCGCGGATTGCCTGGACGAGCTTGGGGTCGGGCGCTTGTCCCAGCAACGGGCTGATGGCGTCGCGCACTAGGCCCATGCCGCTGATGCAGATGAAGATGCCCACACCCAGGCCTGCCCAGCCATCGAGGTCAAAGCCGGTCGTCTGCGAAATAAGCGCCGCCACCAAGACCGAGCCCGAGGTGATGACGTCGTTTTTGGAGTCCTGTGCTGTGGCGATGAGCGTCTCCGAGTCGATGCGGTCGCCCAGCGTGCGGTTGAACGCGGCCATCCAGAGCTTAACGAGCATGGACAAGACGAGGGCGGCTAAGGAGAGCACCGAATATGCAGTGGGGGAAGGCTTGATGATCTTAGTGACCGACTCGAGGATCAGGTTGATGCCGACGGCGCAAACCAGGACGGCGACGAACAGGCCGGCTAGGTACTCGTAGCGGCCGTGGCCATAGGGGTGGCCTTCGTCTGCCGGGCGGCTGGCAAGGCGGAACCCGAGCAGGCTCACGATGTTGCTCGAGGCATCGGAGAGGTTGTTGAAAGCGTCGGCGACGAGGGAGACGGAACCGGCGAGCAGGCCCGCGATGCCCTTGGCCAGGCACAGGGTGATGTTGAGGCCAATGCAAATGAGGCTTGCGGCAAAGCCCGCGTTGGTGCGGCAAGATGTATCGACCGGCTCGCCCTCGCTGCCGGGAACAAGTGTATGTACCAGCCGATTTACAAATAGCATAGCGGTCGTCCTCACAATCATGTTTAAGGGGATAGTGTAGCTCGCGCGGGGGCGCCGCGCACCGATGCTCAGAAAATGCAGCAATAGTCTGCCGGTGCTAACGAGCGAACCTTCTCGTCTGCTTGGGTGGTCCATTTTGGGCCACATGGGTATGGGCATGTGCCTGCCTGTCCGACATACTTAATGTCGACAGCCCCTGCGTAAAGGAGGACGTTTCCATGGACGAGATGTTTGCCATTAAATGCCAAAACTGCGGCGGCCCTATGTACTCGCACCAGGCTAAACGCAGCTTTGAGTGCGCCTATTGCGGCACGGTCGTTCCGTGGCAGGCCGATGTGGGGGAGCCCAAGAGTGCCTGGGCATTCGTCATGCGCCGTTGACAGTGGTGGATGGGCTACTTAAGCTCACCCATGTGTCGCAGCTCGAGCGCCCGGTAGACCCGGACTGGTATTTCTTCAATGCGCACTGGCGCAATCAGTCGGTTCTGGAGCATCTGCTGTGGGAGGACCGTGGCACGGCGCAGGAGTTCCAAGAGGCTACGCATGTGAGCATTCCCTGCCCCTTCTGCGGTGCGTCCTTTGAGGGGTCATCGACCCAGCGCGTGTTTGAGTGCCCGTCCTGCGGCAATAAGATCGGCGTTGCCGACCTGCTCAAGCCCGGTACTTTTAGCAAACGCCTGACCATGGGCGTTGGTGCGGAGTATGTACCCGAGCAGGGCATTCCCTGCGAGATCACTCCGCAGCAGGCGCGTGCCAATGCACTGCAGCTGGTGCGCCAGTACCCCGACGCCTTTGCCGGGCACGACGTGGAAGACGCGATTCAAAATGACATGATGCTCTTCTACTTCCCCATGGCGCTCGCGGACTTGCGTATGATGGCGTCCTTCCCGGGCAAGGGCCTGAGCAAGGAGATTTTGGTGTACTACGAGGTGCTCGATTGGGCGTATCCGCGGGCAAACTACCTGGACGTTCGTCTTATGGGCATTTTGGAGCCGTGGGACTTTGGCAAGGTGGGACCGTTCGACCCTGCCATGCAGGAGGGCGACTTACGCGTTGTCTCCGTCGATGCGTCTACCAAGGACCAGGTGGTCATTGATAAGCTGGCGCTCGACATTGCCGGCAACGATGCCGAGGCGGTACTGGGGCTCAATAAAAAGAGCATCCGAACCTGGGCACGCAAGGCCCGAAAGCATAAGGACGGCCTGGTGATGGTG
Source organism: Coriobacteriaceae bacterium AF45-21 (assembly GCA_027682925.1). Classification (GTDB taxonomy): domain Bacteria; phylum Actinomycetota; class Coriobacteriia; order Coriobacteriales; family Coriobacteriaceae; genus Collinsella. Next base: position 27,559 of record JAQCYU010000009.1, on the reverse strand, counting down.
CCGGTCTACTTTGTCGATCGCCCGGCGACGGATGGCCGCGATGGCGAGCAGGTGCGTATCGCTGTGAACGGCCAGACGGGTCGTGCAGCTGCGGTGGTGTTTAGTGACAAGCGCGAGACGCATGTGGTGGCGCCGCTCAACCCGAGCCTGCATCTGTCCGGCGAAAGTACCGTGCACGCCACGCCCATCGAGGTCAAATACGTTAAATCGCCCTTCCTGTACCAGATCGTGCGCCGTGGAGGCGGCGAGCAACCGCGACAGGTGGCAGCGGCGGCCGAGGGTTCCTACCGAGAGGAAAAGCCCAAACGCCGCGGTCTGCTGGGTGCGCTATTTGGGAAGTAGGGGAGTAGCGCCGGTTGTTGCCGTAACGTGATGGCCGGGGGTGCGAGGCGGCTCTCAGGAGTACGGGCTGCCGTCTGATTGTTTGAGGGTGCCAGATGTTAATAAACAGTGGAGCGGCTGCAAAAGAGCCGCCCCACCGGGTAAAATTAGGTTGTGCCGCGGAACCCGCTCCTCAGTCGGTCAACTTTGGAAGCGCGGGCAACGCAGGTGCTATCGTCTAAAGGGCCGGCTGCAACCGGCCCTTTTCTGTGGCAGCCAATGGACCCACATCAGACGAAGGCCACGTCTTTGCCTGCTAGGTCACGCTCGCCAGCCACGGCTAGAATGTCGTTGCCGGCGTCCATGACCGGTATTGTTTCGTGGCGTGCGTCGCAACCGCGAGTGCGCCTGCGACGGCTGCGGTGGCTTCGGTCGCAACGTGCTGCTACCCTTGCGCTTCGCCATTAGTCGCTTCGTTGATGGCGCGGTACTCGGCACTCAGCTCGCGCGCCAGCTCTTCCTTGCTTGGAAGATACGGCAGGTATTTGGCGGCAAACACTTGGTCGTTGTCTTCGGGCAGCGTGTACTCGACGATCGAATCGCTTTTGTCCGCGCAGAGCACGATGCCTATGGGCGGATTGTCGCCTTCGTTCATGAGCTCGCGCGTGTAGTAGTTCACATACATTTGCATCTGGCCTAGGTCCTGATGCGTAAGGTCATCGGTCTTAAGGTCGATGAGCACGAAGCAGCGCATCAGATAGTTGTAAAAAACAAGGTCAATATAGAAATGGCGTCCATCAAAGGTGATGCGCTTTTGGCGCGCCTCGAAAGCGAAGCCACGGCCAAGCTCCAGCAGGAACTTCTGAAGATGCGTGATGAGCGCCTGCTCTAGATCGCTCTCGCGAAACGCAGTATCGTCCGAGAAACCTAAAAACTCCAGTACATATGGATCGCGGATGATATCCTCGGGGCGACGAGCCGGGGCGCTCTTTTGGATTTCCTGGGTGACAGCCTCCTTGTCCTTGCTGGCAAGTAGGCGCTCTCGGAACATGGTGTTGATATGGCGTTCGAGCTGGCGCGTGCTCCAGCGAGAGTCGGCGCATTCGTTCATGTACCAGGCGCGAGCATCAGGGTCGGGAATGCGCATCAACCTGCGGTAATGAGTCCAGCTCAATTCGGGACGCAGTGAGTCCCGAATTGGAAATGCAAGATAGAACTGACGCATTTTGCGCAGCTCTCTTGCTTCAAAACCTTTACCAAAATCCTTGGTAAGTCTGATTGCGAGGGCCTTGAGCAGCGCCTCTCCATACTTGGCGCGCTCCTTTCCGCCCTGCTCATCAACAATGCTCTTGCCGATCTCCCAATATGCCTCAACCATCGCAAAGTTAACGGCGGTATAGGCCTTGTTGCGAGCGGCGTTGAGAATCGAGGAAACCTGCTTGTAAAAACCTTCGGGCACGATTGTCGATTCCCCGCGGTTTACCAGTTCACCCATCACTGTCGCCCCACTTTCCTCTTGTGGAATGCATCTTTATCGCATTTAGTTTAAAGCCTCGCGCGGACACGAATTGCTGTGCTGTCTGGCACCTTCGCATGGGAGCCTTGCGGTGACTAAAATGTGGCCATAGAGACAGTTTTAACGAACCCCATGGGAGTGACACGCATGGACAACAACACTTTGCTGTTCCAGGACAAGGGTTCGGGTAGGTTTAAAGACGTCAGGATCTACCCTAATCGCATCGAGGTGCTCAAGAAGGGCACTTTTGGTGGCAAGCACACCGAGATTGTCTATCTTAAGGACATCACGGGGGTCAACAGGATCAAGGGTCGCGACGTTTTCCTACGTAACAGGCTGTTGACCGCTTGCGTCTTTAGCCTGAGTAGCCGTGCGAAGGCCCAGGAGTTTGTTAACGCGCTGAACATGGTGATGTAGCCTATGGCGGCGTTCGGGCCAAGGTAAAAATCGGGGGCACAGAACGGTGTTCTGCGCCCCCGATTGAGTCGATGTGTCTAAAAGGCTGGCTTGCCTATTCGCTAGCGCCTTCGCTGTCTTCGCGGTCACTGGCAAGCATTGCTGCACCTGCGACCGTTGTCGCCACGGCGGCGGCAGCGAGCCCGGCGGCAACGCCAGAGCCGTCGCCCGTGTCGGCGAGTTTTCCGCCCGAGCCCTTGCCCTTGTTGCTCTTACCGTTCTTGTCCGCGCTGCCTGCGTTGGAACCCGTGCCACCGTCGGTGCCGCTGCCGGTGCCGCCCGCACTGCCCGAGGCCGCTACGGTAAAGCTTGCGGCTCCGTCGCTGGCGAGCGTGTAGTTCTGCGCCGCGTTGCCCAAGAGACCGTTCACGCGCACCCAGTACGTCCCTGCGGCAAATGTTTCGCCCTCGGCCATTGCCGTGCCCGGAGCGCCGTTCGCGTCGTGCACAAACTCGAGCTGGGCCGTGCAGGCATCGGTTTCGAGCTTGCCCTCGAGTGATGCCGCAATCTTGGCGCGCACGTCTTCGCCGGCCTTAAGGCCTTCGAGTCCCTCAAAATGGGGCGTCAGCGCGCGTGGATCGATATCGATGGGCACAAAGCCCTGCAGTCTTGTAACGGTCTCGTTGCCCAGGGCATCAACATCCACGTATTCAATGGCAAACGCATGGCCCGAAGCCGCCACGTTGAGTACGTTGCTGCTGTCGACAAGGCGGAAATGGCCCTCGCCAACGGTTTTGCCATCCTGGAGCGAGGCATCGCTCAGCGAGTCGCCGTACGTCATGCGCATGCGGGTCGGGAGGTAGTACGAAGCTGTCTGCTTGTGCTGTGTATCGTAATCGTAATTGCGCTGGTAGATGCTCCGGGCCAGCGCCGCATCAACAAAGTCGGATGCGATGATGCCAATGTGCTCGAGGTAATCTGACTTTGTATCCTCGATGCCGCTGGGATTGATGTACGGGCTCTTATACAGATGCTCGTTGACTACTCGTGCCGAGGTAAAAGGATTGCCTCCGTGCGACAAGCCCGTGCAGCTGGTGTAGTTGATAGACCAGCAACGCTCCTGGACTTGCACCTTGGCCCCGTCATCGTCCACGACGTCCACCTTGTTGCGCGTGCGCCCGGTCGTTTCCTTCAGCGCATTATCGACCCAGCTGAGCTTGTCGGTTCCCGTGAGTTTGTACTTGTCCTGGGCGTATACCTTGGTGCAATAGGGCTCTTTGTCACCTGTTTCCCCCGCGGCTTCAAAGCCCCGCGCGTCTTGGACAAGACACATAGTGGCGCTGTCGGAGTGAGCCTTGATCTTGTCATCCCATTCGGTAAGGTCGAGGCCCCACGTGTGGCCGCTTACACTGTTGCCGGCGAGCCTAAATCGACGCAGCAGAACGATCTTTCCGCGCACCTTGCCCAGCGTGGGGACATGGCTCGACGTATAGAACAGTTTGGGGTTGTCGTCCAAAACCTTGGCGAAAGCCGTCGTAACACTTTCGTCGGTAGCCTCGTCGTTGCCTCGTGATACAAGCATGATGAGCGCTTCTGTCGGGTTTTCGTTCAAAAACGTTTTGAAGTAGCCTATGACATCGGAAAGATGCATAAAGTACGCGTCTTTTTTGAGCAGGTAGTAATCCCCGTGGTCGATACCGGGGTCGTCGCCCTTTCCGAGCCGGATATCAAAATAGCGAATGCCTTCGAGCAACTGCGTGGGAATGTAATCCTGCTGGCATTTTACTTGCGAGGATTGGGGCTCAGTGTCGTTGTCCACGCTGCAGGTGCCCGAATCGTGCGTACCCGGGATGCTCAGCTCGTCGAGGAACTTGTTGTCGTCGACGTATTTCATCCAACATGGCCCATCGACGTAGCTGCTGTACGTGATCCAGTCGAGGCTGCTAACCGTGGCATCGTTCTTTTTCATGTCGTAACCGATAAGTTCGAGCTCCCACGGAATGCTCTTACTCTTATGGCAGATCTTATTGTTGTCCTGGTCTTTGTCGTTCGATTCTATTGCCAGGTACTTAATGTCTTTTTTCTCGGTTTCTTTCTCGACCGTGCGGTCTCGGATGATATAGGTTCCGTTTGATTGACGCTCGAACGCAAAAGAGCGGCTGGCCTTGCCGTCATGCTCGCCGCTCCATACGTGGATGACCTTTCCATCTTTGTCCGAGTCGCCATCGACCGACCAAATGCTATAGCCCGTCTTTTTATGCTCTTCGAAATTGAGCAGGGTGCGGATGGCATACCAATTTGTATCGTCATTCTTGGTCGTTACGTTCTCAAGGATGAGCTTGTTGGACGTGCCGTCATTAAACAGGTGGCAGACGTTGCCGATGACGTTGCCGTCTTCGTTGACGCTCGCGGTGCGAAAATAGCCCGCGGGGCGAAGGCGAATGACGAAATTGTCGAGGCTGACCGCTGGCTCGGCCGTGCCGTCCGCAAAGGCCGTCCGCGGGCTAATGCCCAGAGTGACGGTTTCGGGCAGGCTTGTCAGCGGCGACAACGCTGCAAGTCCAAGGCCCAGCGTAAACGCTCGGCGACTGATGGCATGATGTTCGGCCATGACTCCTCCATTCGCGGGGTGCGGTTATGCGATAGTTTTGGTCACTATACTGCCCAGATGTTTAAAGATGCTGGTTTAATTGTCTGCGCGGCGCAATAAATCGGTGGGCGGACGTGTTGGGGTGTTTGTCGTTTTCGTACTGTTGCCACATTTGGGGCGGTTCCGGCGTCCGGCACCCTCGCGTTCGCCGGCTATCGGCATAAGAAAGGGAGGGCCGGCGATCCGATCCTCCCTTGGTGCGAAGCGCTGGGGTATCGTCGCTTGTTTGCACTGTGCCCGTGTTTCCCGCTGCGCTCGCCAGTCGTTTAGCGCTTGATCTCGATATCGTCGAGCTTGACGTCCATGGCTTCGGTCTTGGCTTTGGCGATATCATCGGCAAACTCCAGAGACTTCATCATGGTCTCGACGGCATCCTTGTGCTCCTCGACATTGTCGATGCGCACGTACACGCTGCCGCCGTCAACGTCGGTGAAGTACTCGGTCGTCACGCCGCCCGAGTGCGTAAAGTAGGCGCTGCGCCAGGTCTTGCCGTTGTACTTAACGGGATCGCTCTCGGTCCATCCAGAGCTGGCCTTCCACTTTGCCTCGTAGTCGAACAGCTCATCGGCGTTCTTGTCAGGATCGAAGACGGGGATGAAGCGGTCGCTGGCGTGCTCGCTCTCGGTGAACTTAAACTGGGCCCTGTCGGCAGTGTCGCCTGCGACGTCGGTGATCTCGACGCCCTCGGGGACCTCGACCTTAAACCAAATGAAGTCGGTCCTCATATCCACGGCTGGTTTTTCTGCTCCGCCGCCACCGCCACTGCCGGTAGCGCCACCGCTGCCACCGCAGCCCACCAGGGCAACTGCGGCAAAGAGACTGATGCAGAGGGTGAGAATCGCAAAGGCCTTCTTTTTCATGGTCGTGTCCTCCTCGATCTGTAACCGCCCATGGATTACCTGTCTTTACTGTACGCGTGGACGGCTCGCTAGGGTGGGCCATGTGTCCCATTCTGAGGGCTGGAATTGCGCCGACAAGTGGCAATATGCGCGGGTCCAAAAGAGGGGAGGGCCGATGCTGTCGGCCCTCCCCGGGGCTGGGTGCCCGTTGCTTTAATGGGGCGCATATGCGCAGGTGCGCGTAGGCGCGTGCGGGTGTTCCGTTACTTGAGCTCGATGCTCGAAATCTCGACTTCGCGCGCCTCGGAAACTGCCTCTGCCATGTCATCGGGGAATTCGATGGAGTTGAGGAGCGCCTCGGCTTCTTTCTTGTGCTGGTCGAAGTTCGAGATGAGGACGTAGACGCTTCCCGGCTCAACGTCGGTAAAAAGCATGGTTGAGACGCCGCTGTTGTCCTCGTACGTTCCGACGAGCCACGTCCTGCCGTTATACTCGACGGACCCGCCATCCTTCCACTGGAACGTATCCCCCTTCTTTTCCGCCTGGTCGGCGTGGGATTCCTCAGCTGTCAGCGCTTTTTTCCAAACGGGGATAAAACGATCGGCCGAGGCGTTCTCGTCTTCGGGGAAGGTGAGCTGGACCCTGTCGGCATTCTTGCCGGCGGAGTCGCTTACGCCGACGCCTCGGGCATCTCGACCTTAAACCAAATGAAGTCAGTCTTCTTGGCGACGGGAGCTTTTTCCTTGCTCTCGCTCTTGGGGGCGCTGCCGCCGCCCGATGCGCTCCCGCCGCAGCCGACAAGGGCAAACGCGGCAAAGAGGGCGATGCAAAGGGAAAGGATCGATAGGCTCTTTTTCTTCATGGTGGCGTCCTCCTTGTCTGCCGATGACATCACGGCGCCGCATGCTGTTGGGGTACTGATTGCGCTGGCGGCGGATGTCTCTGTGTGCTGTGCGGCTTATGCCTCCGTTCATTGCTTGTGGCCGTTGCCCGGCCGTGCCCCAACGGGTTCCTTACTTATAGATATGCCCCAGCTTGTGCTGCCCGGGAGTCTCGAAAGGTGGGCCATGTGTCCCATGTTTGTGTCGCTGCCGCCTATCGTGTGCCATAGAAATCCGCGATGGCCAGGTGCGCTGACGCTCATGTGCTTATGGGCTAGACTTAGCACCATTACGTGATCGATGCGGTCGGTCGGCGGTTGCCACCCGACCGATGTATATGACTTGAAGGTGCATGTGCATGAGCCAAGAGATGATGGACAAGACCTGCCGCGGGTTTGCCGAGGCGCTGGCCGCGCGCGAGCCGGTTCCCGGCGGTGGCAGCGCGAGCGCCTTTGTGGGCGCGCTGGGCGCCTCGCTGTGCGGAATGGTTGCCCGCTACGGTGCGACCAATCCCGCGCTTGCTGATCGTGCGGATGACCTGACGCGTGCGTTTGCCCATGCTGATGAGCTGGCCCAGGAGCTTGTCGAGTTGGTTGCCGAGGACGTTCGTGCCTATGGGCAGGTGTCCGCGGCGTACGGTATTCCGCGTGACGATCCGGCTCGAGCGACCGCGATTCAGGATGCGCTGCATGTGGCCGCTATGCCGCCGTATCGCATTATGGATGCCTGCGGGCGTGCGCTGGCGCTGCTCGAGGACATGGCCGACAAGGGTTCGCGTCAGCTGCTGTCCGATGTGGCGTGCGGCGCCGTGTTCTGCCGTTCCGCTATGCAGGGCGCGAGCTTGACGCTCTTTGCCAACACCACGTCTATGAAGGACCGGGCGCGCGCCGAGGAGCTCGAGACCGCGTGCGATGAGCTGCTGGACACGTGGTTGCCGCGCGCCGATGCGCTGGCGCGCCGCGCCGCCGACGCTGCAAGGAAGAGAGGATAGCCATGGCTGAACTGCTGAAGGGCGCTCCCGTCGCCCGCGCGTTGACTGAGGAACTTGCTGCTCGCTGCGTGGCTTTGCGCGAGCGCGGCGTTGTTCCGACGTTGGCTATCGTGCGTGTGGGTGAACGCGAGGACGACCTATCCTACGAGCGCGGTGCGCTCAGGCGCTGCGAGAAGGTTGGCATTGAAGCTCGCCGCGTTTTGCTTCCCGCCGATGTTTCGCGGGACGAGCTGTTGGCGGCCATCGAGGACATCAATACTGATTCGTCTGTTCATGGCTGCCTGATGTTCCGCCCGCTGCCCGCCGGCCTTGACGAGGACGCGGTTGCCGCGGCACTCGATCCTGCCAAGGACGTTGACTCCATGACGCCGGCTTCGCTGCTCACCACGCTTTCGGGGCGCGGCGAGGGTTTTGCCCCCTGCACAGCCGAAGCCGTGCTTGCTTTGCTGGATCATTACGGCGTTGAGCTGGATGGGGCCAAGGTCGCGGTGGTCGGGCGCTCGCTGGTGATCGGGCGTCCTGTTGCCGCCATGCTTACGGCGCGCAATTCGACCGTGACAACGTGCCATACGCATACGCGCGACCTTGCTGCCGAGTGCCGTGCTGCCGACATTGTGGTTGCCGCCGTTGGACGCGCGCGTACGATTGGCGTGGATGCGGTTCGCGAGGGCCAGACGATCATCGATGTTGGCATTAATTGGGACGAGGCCGCTGGCAAGCTGGTGGGTGACGTCGATTCTGATGCTGCGGAGCCGGTCGTTAACGCCATCACGCCCGTGCCGGGCGGCGTGGGCGCTGTGACGACGGCGATCCTCGCCAAACACGTGATCGAGGCGGCCGAGCGCGCATCGAAATAGGCGTTTTGGGCTGTTTGAGGGGTTAGTTCTATACCCCGTGGACAAAAAATGCCAAATATGAGTACTGTTGCCAAGATAGTCACATATATTTTAGGTCAAATAGGCTCTCTAACGATATTTATTATCGATAGAGAGCCTATTTTATTGGACCTATGAGGAATTACATCATCTAATTTTTGAACAAATGTAGATTTTTGACATCCATGCGTAGCAAAATTGCTGTTACTAAATTGGTGACAGTACTCATATTTGGCATTTTTTGACCACGGGGGTTGCCAGCGCCGTGGTTTCGCCCTTTCTGCGCCGAAGCGATACACTGTTATCGTTTGATTTCTTCGCTCAAGGAGGATGCGCATGCCGTGCACAACGATTTTGGTTGGTAAGAACGCGAGCTACGACGGGTCGACGTTGGTTGCCCGCAACGAGGACTCGTCCAACGGGGTGTTTGAGCCCAAGCGTATGCGCGTGTGCATCCCGACGAGCAGCCGCGCGTCTACACGAGCGTCTTGAGTCACCTGACCGTTGAACTGCCCGATAACCCCATGCGCTACACGAGCGTCCCCGATGTTGTCCCGGGCCACGGCATCTGGGCGGAGGCCGGTTTCAACGAGCTCAATGTGGGCATGTCCGCAACCGAGACGCTCACCACCAACGAGCGCGTTCGCGGCGCCGACCCGCTCGTCGACTACGTGCCCGCCAAGGGCAACGAGGGCGAGGACGGCTATGTTCCGGCGCAGCCCGGTGGCCTGGGCGAGGAGGACATGGTGACCCTGGTGCTGCCGTATGCCAAGTCCGCCCGCGACGGCGTGCGTATCCTGGGCAACCTGCTCGAGCGCTACGGCACCTACGAGAACAACGGCATCGCCTTTAGTGATGTGGACGAGATCTGGTGGCTCGAGACCATCGGCGGTCACCACTGGATCGCCAAGCGCGTGCCTGACGACGCCTATGTGACCATGCCCAACCAGCTGGGTATCGACAGCTTTGACCTGGATGACGCCGAGGGCGCCCAGGCTGATCACATGTGCTCCGCCGACCTGCGCGCCTGGATGGCCGAGTGGCATCTGGACCTGACGCTGGGTGTCGAGGGCGACGGCCCGGCGACGGTATTCAACCCGCGCGAGGCCTTTGGCTCGCACAGCGACAGCGACCACGTCTACAACACGCCGCGCGCCTGGTACATGCAGCGCTGCCTCAACCCCAGCGACGTGTGGGATGGTCCCGAGGCCGACTACACGCCCGAGAGCGACGATATCCCCTGGAGCCGCGTGCCCGAGCGCAAGGTGACCATCGAGGACATCAAGTACGTACTCTCGAGCCACTACCAGGGCACGGAGTACGACTGCTACGGCAGCAAGGGTACGCCCGCCACGCGCGGCGCCTATCGACCCATCGGCATCAACCGCAACAGCCAGCTCGCCGTGCTGCAGCTGCGTCCCTATGCGCAGCCGGCCTATCGCGCCGTGCAGTGGATGGCGTTTGGCTCCAACTCGTTTAACGCGCTCGTGCCGCTGTACGCCAACGTCGAGACCATGCCCGAGTACTACGCCGACACGCAGGCTCGCGTGACGTCCGAGAATTTCTATTGGGCCAACCGCCTGATCGGTGCCTTGGCCGATGTTCGCTTCCATGAGTGCGGCCGCGCGGTCGAGGATTATCAGGAGAAGGTCGGCGGCATGGGCCACAAGCAGATTCACGACGTTGACGCTGCCGTAGCCGCGGTGCCCGAGGCCGAGGTGCCTGCCGAGCTTGCACGCGCCAACGAGGAGTTTGCCGAGCGCGTGCGGGTGGAGACCGATGCTCTGCTGGGCAAGGTGCTCTACACCACGAGCTGCGCCATGAAGAACTCCTTCGCGATGAACGACAACGTGAGGTAGGGATTTCCCGTCGATCGAATAGCGCTAAAACGCTTTGTCGCTTTCGCTCAATCTTGGGTACAAGAACGCCAATGCAGTTGTTTGTGATTGGAGACAACCATGGTTATGAAACTCGATCAGCTTGTTAACGGCGCCATCAACGTTGGCTTTGGCGCTGCCGCCGTTGCCGTCGAAGGCGGCAAAAAGGTCCTCGACGACCTTAATACCAAGGGCGAACAGGTCCGCAAGGACACCGCCACCCCCGATATCGCCCGCAGCGTGTCCGACATGTTTGAGCAGGCCGGTGGCACCATCTCCGATCTGACCGAGCGCTTGGGCATGCAGGGCGAGACCGCGGCCCAGCGCGTGCTCGACGAGCTCATCCTTGCCCGCGTCCGCGTTATGACCGCCCCCGAGCGCACGGCCTTCCTGGCCCATGTGCGCGACATCGTCGATTCAGTCGAGGACAACGTGACCTCGGTGCCCGTCGAGTCCGTTGAGCCCGACGATGCGAAGGATACCGAAGAGGCCGAGTAGCAGCGCAGATGGCAGATTCAACCACCGATTACAACAATCTAGATCCTCTGGGTGACGAGGCGGCGGTTGTCGATGAGGTCGATGCCGCCGTCTCGGGCGCTCGCAAGAAGCCGCGTGCTGTCGATATGGTGCCCGAGGAGCCCGACGCGATGGCGCCGGACGAGGAATACCAGCTCACGCCGGCGGGTCGTCGCGAACGCATCGGGCAGATTGTTCGTCTGGTCAAAAAGTACCGCGTGTGGGATAACCTCACGCCGGTTCGTTTGCGCCGCCTGCTCGAGGAACTCGGCCCCATGTTCGTCAAGATGGGGCAGATTCTGGCCAACCGGTCCGAGATTCTGCCGCAACGCTTTTGCGACGAGCTGCGTCGTCTGCGCTCCGACGTGGAGCCTGTGCCGTACGAGGTCGTACTCAGTTGTCTGGAAGAAGAATACGGCCTGCGCCTGGGGGAGATGTTCGATGCGATCGACCCCAATCCGCTCGGTAGCGCGTCGCTCGCGCAAGTGCACCGCGCTCGTCTGGTGACGGGCGAGGACGTGGCCGTCAAGGTGCAGCGCCCCGGTGCGCAGCAGGTTATGGCGCAGGACATCGATATCATCCGCTCGGTGGTGCGTATCGTTTCCAAGTTCGTCAACACCGATCAATTCGTTGACCTGCATGGCGTAGTCGAGGAGTTGTGGACCTCGTTTCGCGAGGAGACTAACTTTTTGGCCGAGGCAAAAAACCTCAACGACTTCTACGAGTTCCATAAGAGCGTTCATGGCGTGACGTGCCCTAAATCCTATCTGGACCTGTGCACCGAGCACGTGGTGGTTATGGACTACGTCGACGGCATTTCGATCGCCGATCCTGAACGCTTGGTGGCCGAGGGCTATGACTTGGAAAAGATCGGTGCTGCAATCGTCGAGGACTACTCGACGCAGGTGCTCGACGACGGCTTTTTCCATGCCGACCCGCATGCGGGAAACATCATTCTCAAGGACGGCATCGTTTACTTTATCGACTTGGGCATGGTCGGACGCATGTCGAGCCACGATCGTGGCATCGTTAAGGACATGATTTTCGCCGTGGCCGAGGGTGACGTGCCCAAGCTCAAGGATTCGCTCATGCGCTTTGCCGTGACGCGTGGCGATTCGGCCGAGCTCGATCATTCAGCGTTTTTGTCCGATCTTGACTTTATCGTCGCAGACTTTGCGGGCCTTGACCTGAAGGATCTGGATATCGGCGAGTTTTTGACCTCGCTGTTAAACCTCGCGCGTAAGAATGACGTTGAGCTGCCGAGCGTGGTGACGATGTTCGCGCGCGGCATGGTGACGCTCGAGGGTTTGCTGACCGAGTACATGCCCAACGTCAACATGATCCAGATCATCCAAACCCACATTAAAAACGAGAAAAGCACCTATGCGCGCGTGCGCGACATGGGGCGCGATCTTGCCGCGAGCAGCTATCGCGCGGCAAAGGGCTCACTCGAGGCGGCCGAGTACCTGGGGCTGGCTTCGCGAATGCTCACGCGCGGGCAGCTTAAGGTGAACACGCAGATCATGAGCAGCGACAAGACACTGCGACAGCTGGGTGGAATTATCGACCGCATGTCGATGGCAATTGTGATCGCCGGTCTGTTTATCGGTTCGTCGGTGGTCTACTACGCGCGCATCGAGCCGGTTGTGTTTGGTATCCCGGTCATTGGCTTTATGGGCTACGTGAGCGCGCTGGTGCTGGCGCTGATGCTGGGCCGCGAGATCTGGCGCAACAGCCACGGCGGCAAGCGTTAGCGATTTCCCGGGGTCGGGGAATCGGGTTATTTTGCCTTGCGTCGCGCCGGTGTGGACTGGTCCGAACAAAACTATGCCGGTTTACGGGGCTGGAGTGCCGAACCTCGACCATGCCGGAATCCGTGCTTTTAAAACCGCAGGTAGATGAGTCGTTGGTTTTCGAAAATGGCAGATATGGTTGCGAAGTGCTGAATCAGCCCCGTAATCCGGCATAGTTTTGAAACGGGCTGTTCTTGCAAGGTCCGACGACAGTCCTTCCTATCTCAAACCATAGCTTTTACCTTGGGCTTCGCTTGTGTGCGGGGCCCTTTTGCGTGCTACCATATTGACGATAATAATCGATGGCCTAGATGGTGGTGCGGAGACGCACGAATGCGCGGTTTTCCTGCGCGTTTGGGAGAATCGGGGTGCAAGTCCCCGGCTGTACCAGTAACCGTAATTCCTCTTGGCTCGGGATGTTCGCGTCGCAGATCGGACGGCGCACCCGGGTCGGTAAGGTTAAGTCGGATCGCCTCCCATCTTGTGCGCGGCCGCGGCGTATGCCGCCGGTACGTGTTGGGCTCTGGAGGGAAGGGGGACCCCGATGGGGGTACTCGAGCGCAATATGCGCGATGATGTGGGGCAGCCGCTGGGCAATGCTCCAAGTACAGACAATGGGGGACAAATGGATATGTTTGAGGACGAGTGCCAGCGCGCCTCGTGGCGTCGTCATGGAGCGATTGCCCGTGGCGTAGCCAAGCGCGGTCTGGTGGCATTCCTGGCCTTCGCGATGGCCTTCAGCACCACGCCCGCTCAGCTGTGGGCTGATGGCGCCGAGGGCATTGCCGAGGCTGTGGTTGCTGCGACGCCGGGTGAGGGCGCAGAGTCCGCGGATGGCGCTGTAGATAGCACCGCGCCTGCTGCCGGCACAAACGATTCGGCCGCCGACAAATCCTCCGAAGCTGGAGATATGAGTTCGGATGCGCCTAACAACGCGGGCAATGATGCGCCGGGCGACCCCGCCGCGCCAGACTCCGGCTCGGCTACTCCGGCGAACGAGGCGTCCGATACCAGCGCTGAGGCCGGCGACGCGGCTGCGGTTGACAGCGAGGCCAATGCAGTCGAGGCCGCTTCTCGCGCCGCTGCCACGTTTTCCTCCAAAAATGGCGTCAGTGTCGGAACGAGCAGGTCGCCTGGTCGTTGGGCTGGGTCTAACTACTCCGCCTTTATTCAGAATGCGACCACGCTTTATGCGAATGTCTGGACTTCGTCCAGCAAGCGCGCCAGTGTTTCGGGCTGCACTTATCAGTGGCTTGCTGCCGATATCAGTAACAGGAACGATGCGGACAACTCTGCGTTTGTTGCTGTCGAGGGCCAGACGGGCGCATCGATCGTCTTGGACGATGCCCTGCGCACTCAACTTAACGGCAAGTGCCTGCGCGTACGCATTACCGATGCAAGTGGTAACGTCGTCTACGGTCCGACTAAGAGCTGCAACAACCAAAAGCTAACGGCGACGAACACTATCAAGGCGCCCGTTCCTACCAAGACGGCCCTGGATGCAAAGTCTTATGTCCTAATTCAGTCTTCGGCAGACGATTCGAGCTCGTATTCGTCTGTTAAGGCCGAGATGCTGAACCCTGGCACTACGCTTTGGGCGAATGCCTACGACGGCGAAGCAGTCCCCAATAAGCGTATTGCGGCACAGGCTGTCTGGACCTATCAGTGGCTTGCATCTGATTCGCGCGATGCCGAGGATTCTGCCTACCAGGCGATTCCCGAACAGACCGCCCAGTCGCTAACGATCACGGACGAACTCGCTTCGCAACTTGCAGGCAAGTACATTCGCGTTAAGGTTGTCGGCGACGGTCAGGAGCTGTACGGTCCGAGTGGCTCTTTTAACACGCCCTCGTCTGTTGGCTACAATACGCCGGGTCCTGTTGCCGCGAGCGACCAGATTGCGTTGGGTCATATTGTTCTCGCCTATAACGGCGCCGAATTTGGCGACGATTACGAGAGCGTCCCCAGCGCTAACGTCGGTGACACGATTAAAGCTGCTGCCTACTATCTCAACTACGACACGCCGACTGACCTCTATGGTTCCGACAAGGTCGATTTTTCGTGGTGGGTGGCCGATTCTGCTGACGGCTCGTTCGAGCAGGTTGCAACTGGTGACACCTACACGGTTGCCAAGGAGTGCGCGAACCGTTACCTCAAGGTGGTTGCCAAAGCCAAGAAGGGTATCCCCGGCTCCGATGGCTGTGAAACCAAGGCGGGCCGCATCCTGCCCAAGGGCGCGACAACGCTAGACTCGGTTGTATTTACCAATGCGAGCAAGGGCGCTAAGGACACTGGTTCTACGATTGAGGCGTGTGCCTACAAGGCGGCTGATTACTCGACTGAGCCGGTTACCGAGGCGTTGCCTATACGTGGCGTTGGTCGTTCGTCGACCCATCCTCCTCTGCCTTTGATGCGAAGAACGACTGGCATGTGGTCGAGGGCAAGACCGGCGGCAGCTTTACGATTCCCGATGACTACGCCAAGCGCTGGGTGAGTGTGTCGGCCACTGCGGGTGATAACACCGTAGAGGCGACTACTGCCGTGGCTGTTAAGGCCGCGGGTTCGCATGAGCTGTTCCTGACGTATCTCAAGAAGGTCGTCGGCAATCAGAGCGATGACGCTCGCTTTGTCTATAAGAGCGGCGAGAAGATCGGCGTTACCGCATTCGAGAAGACGGCTGCGGGAACAAAGGGCGCCGAGCTTGCATCTGATCAGCTGACTTATACGTGGCAGATTGCCGATAACGCTCAGGGCCCGTTCACGACGCTGACGGATGAGAACGCGCACAGGCCGTCGTTCGTTATTTCGCAAAAATACGTCGGCAAGTACCTCAAGTGCATCGTCGACGGTGGCTACAACACCGACTATGCCTCTACGCGTAATGCCATTGTTAAGGGCGAAGATGCCAAGGCATATACCTGACGTCGGTTAATGTCGCCTCGAGCGGCAACCTCGCACAGGTCGGGGGAACGCTTACCCCTACCGCCAATTACATGGCAACGGGTGACTGGGGCGATTATGAGACGGCGCTCCCCGAGGGCTCTCTCGTCGATTACCGCTGGTATCTCGCCGATGACGCTGAGGGTACAAACGCCCACGAGCTGTTTGGCGCCGACGAAACGACTGGCGTAGTCACGCTTCCTCCCTCGGCTGAGGGCAAATATGCCTATGTCGTGGCAAACGCCGGCAACAACGATGTCAAGAGCGCTGCTTGGCTCGTTAACTCTTCCGATGAAAAGTCTCTTTCCGTTAACGTCAGTGTTGTAGGCGTAAGCAAGCACGATGCCGGTCAGTCCTATGATTTTGTGGACTGGGTGCCGTCGACTTCGTTTAACTGGTCGAGTATCCAAAAAATGTCTGCCTGGGACATCTTTGCGAAGGTCCTCGATGATGCCGGCTATAGCTATAGCACTGAGGGCGGCGTTCCCTATTCGGTTACGACCCCCGATAAGACGCGCACGCTTGCAATGGAGAGTACGGCTTCGGGCTATAAATACTGGCGTTTCGACATTAACGGTAAGCCCGCGAGCACCTATGCTACGAGCTGCTATCCGACCGATGGCGACACCATCGAGCTGGTGTACGAGGATCCCACGGGCACGCCTTCGAGCCAGGTAACGGTCACGATGGAGATTATTGGCAAAAAAGCCGAGATAGCTCAGCGTTGGACGAACCCGTCGATCCAGGTGTTTGTTAAGGGCACGTCGATCAAGGATGCCTCCGCTGCTTACTTCGATGCCCTTGGCATAAAGTCAAAAATGTACGACGAATTTGGCTATTGGGGCGTCTATAGTCTCGTATCTCCGCTTGATGGCATCGAGCTGTCGGGTGCATGGTCGTTCTTTGTCAACGGCGTTCCTGGGTCTCAGCTCGATAGCGATTATGTGCTCAAGTCTGGCGACAAAATCGTCTGGGCTTTTGCTCCCGGCGATACTGTGCCCGGCGTCGACAGTGTTGTTGTTGACCCGGGTGCCGCACGTCCTAACTGGGATAGCGATTGGCCTGGTTATACGAGCGCCGACAAAGTAACCGACGCTCCTGTGCCCACGAAAGACGCTGAGGCAAAATGGGTGAGCGAGCTCAAGGGCTCGAACGAATGGAGCAAGGGTATTTCCGACCCGTTGCTGGTCGGTGACTACCTCTACGTGGCCGTTGGTTCCAAGCTGCTCAAGAAAGATGTCGACACGGGTGAGACCGTTGCCGAATCGCCTTTGGCGGCAAAGATCGATTCGACCTCGCGTATGGTATACACTGGCGGCGTGATGCTCGTGCCGCTTTCGAGCGGTCGCCTGCAGGCGCTGACGGTTGATGCTCTGGCGACGGTTTGGGTAACCGATGAGTTGCCTGCTGGCCCCGATGGTGCTCAGCAGTCTCTTGCGTCCATTACGGTTCGTGACGGCTTTGCCTACTTTGGGACGGCATCGGCCAGCTGGTCCGACTCGAGCGACGGCTACCTGCTCTGCGTGCGCATCTCCGATGGCAAGGTTATGTGGCAGCATAAGAACGAGAACAGCAAGGGTTATTACTGGGCCGGCTTGGCGTTCTCGGGCAATTATGGCGTCATCGCAGATGATTCCGGTACGGTGAGCACGGTCGACCCCGAAACTGGAAAGACCGTTGCGTCGCTCAAGATTGCCGAGCGCGTGCGCACGACGGTGCTGGTCGATGGATCGATTGCCTATGTCGTGAGCGCCGATGGCGTTTTGCATAAGCTTTCGGTTGGAACGGACGGAACCCTTTCTGAGCTTGGCAAGGTGACGTTTGGTGGCAGCTCGACCTCGACGCCGGTGCTGGCCAACGGCAAGATTGTGGTCGGAGGCTCATCGACCGAATCCTTTATGGGCGGTTATCAGAACAAGTACACGTATCGCTACGGTCAGCTTGCAGTGATTGATGCCGAGACGCTTTCCGTGGACTATTCCATTTGCAAGGCGGACGGTAGCTATATTCGTCAGGGGGCTTCGGGCGGTGGTGATGTAAAGTCGCAGCCGGTCGTTTCTGTCCAGAATGGCGAGACGTACGTCTACTTTACGTCCAACAACAACCCGGGCGGCATCTATCGTTACCGTATTGGCGATGACGAGGCCGAACTGCTTTATACGCCCGTGGCGGGCGACCAGCAGTACTGCATGGCTTCTATTTCGGTCGGATCCGATGGTTCACTCTACTATGTCAATGACTCGGGCAAGCTGTTTGCTGTCAAGGGTAATGGCCAAAGGGTCAAACGCTATACCGTGACGTTCGACGCCAACGGTAAGGATGCGGCGATGCCCGATTCTCAACGCGTGAAGGAAGGCAAGGCGGCGACGGAGCCCTCGACTCAGCCACAGTGCAAGGGCTACACTTTCGGCGGTTGGTTCACCGATGAGGCTTGCACGCAGGCGTATGACTTCAGTACGCCAGTGACGGCCGATCTGACGCTGTATGCCAAGTGGACCAAGAATGCTGTTAACCCTGGCGGCAATGGTGGTTCTGGCACTAATGGTGGCAACGGTGGCGCTGGCAACGGTTCCGGTGCTGGCACGGGCACGGGTTCCGGCTCCGGCACGAAGGGCCAGCAGGCCGGCGGCGCTATCGCCCCGGGTCATAAGCCGACGACCAAGACGACGGTGTCGACCAAGACCGAGACCAAGGACAACAAGTCCGACAAGAAGGACACCGATAAGTCCGATAAGAAGGACGAGAAGAAGTCTGACAAGAAGTCTGACAAGAAGGACAGCAAGTCCGACAAGAAGTCCGATTCCAAGTCCGATACGGGTGCTGCTTCCACGACCGCTGCTAAGAAGTCCTCTAGTGCCTCCGAGCAGGAGGCTGGCACCAACCCGCTCGCCATTGTTGGCGTTGCCGCCGGCGTCATCGGTCTCGCCATCGTCGGCGTGTTCGTGTTCACCAAACGTCGGTAGGTGAGGGCTGTGTCCAATAAATCCAAGGACGCTGACCCCAAGCAACCAGATTCCTCGTTCATTCAGTTCGACGATGCAAAGCAACAGGGCGCCGCTTCGGCGGCGTCCGCCCCTCGTCGCAAGGCGCTCCTTGGCGTTTTGACTGCCGCGTGCACCATTCTGATCGTCGTCTCGCTGGGCTTCGTCCATCCTTCCGAGAGCGGCGCCTGGTCCATCGACTGGATCATTCAGGCCGTGACGGGGGAGAGCGTCGTCACCAAGGACACCAAGGCGTCTGGCTCGACTATGGCTTCGGGCGAGGCCAGTTCCGAGGACTCCAAGTCATCGAATGACGCAAAAGATGAGTCCAAGTCCAAGGACGATTCCGAGTCTTCAAACAAGGAATCGGACAAGAACTCGGATAACAAGAAGTCCGAGGACCAGGACGGCAAGAAGTCTGGCGATAAATCCGCTGCCCAAAATACGGGAGTCGGTGATACTTCCAATGCGTCTGGCGGTGGCCAGTCGTCTGATGGAGCCTCATCCTCTAATGGTGGAAACGCCTCCTCGGGCGGCCAGGGCGGCTCGCAGGAGTCCAGCTACGTAACGGTGACGGTTTCGGTCACATCGAGCGCTGTGGGCAATCCTGTGTCTTCTGGTGGCACCTTTACCTTTAACGAAGGCGCTACCGTCTACGATGCCCTGTGCGCGCTGGGCCTTTCTGTCAACGCACATGGCTCGTCGTACGGCACGTATGTTTCTGCGATTGGTGGTTTGGCCGAGAAACAGTACGGCGGCACGAGCGGCTGGATGTACTCCGTCAACGGTACAACGCCCATGACGGCCTGCAGCAACTACGTTCTCTCCAACGGCGACAACGTGGTCTGGTATTACGTTACAGGCTAGAGGCTTCGACATAGCGCGCCAGACGGGCGGTTCCGACAGACATCCGGGCCGCCCGTTTTTCATGCGAATGGGATTGGGTCGCCGGGTCTCTCGGCAAACAAAAAACCGGTTGGAATGGGAATTCCAACCGGTTATACATTCAAGCAAATAGCGAATCGACTACGACCGTGCGCCCTCGAGGAAGAAGCGGCGGCTGAAGTAGTTGTACCAGGTGACGAGGAACGTGGCGATGGCCTTCATGGCCTGGTAGCCGATGCTCAAAAACGTGACGCCCACAAACATGTACAGGTCGTTGAGGCCCAGGCCGATCACCGACAGGATGGTGAAGATCGTGAACTCGCGCTTGCGGCTCATGCCCTCGCGATGGTCGAACACGTACTTCATGCTGAGCCAGTAGTTGACCACGACGGACGTGGTAAACGAGACCGTGGTGCTCATCAAAAAGTCGAGGTGAAACAGCTCGACGAGCGCAATGAGCATACCCCAGTCGATGCCAAAGGAGATAAGACCCACGACAGCGAACTTGAGGAACTGCTTGGTATGAGGTTGTGCCAGTGCCTTGCGCACGTAATCACATCCAATGCGTTGATGAATCGAGCAGAGGATACTTTAGAGCTTTTGCAAGGGAAACGTAAGGTCCTTGCCAAGAACTATACGAACTCGCCAAATTTTCAAGAGCTAATCCGCAAACGTTGAAAATTTGCCCGTAAACGAGCAAAGCCCACGAACGACACAGCGCTCGACGTGCGTCATCCGTGGGCATCGTAAAGCTGTAAGGTTGCGAGTTACTTGGTCTCGTCGCCTTCCAGGAAGATCTTTCGGGTCACAAAGTTGTAGACCATGACAAGCGCGGTGGCGCAGATCTTGGCGATATTGGCCTCGAGTCCCAGACCGGCGTTGAGTGTCAACACGATAGCGTCGTTGAGTACCAGGCCGATCACGGACAGCACGACAAAGATAATGAACTCGCGGCGGCGGCTCATGCCCTCCTTGTGCGCAAACACGTACTTCATGCTGGCGAGGTAGTTAAAGATGAGTGAGATGATAAAGCCGCTGGTGTTGGCGATTAGGATGTTGAGGCCCAGACCGTAGTGGAGCAGATTCATAATGCCAAAGTCGATGACCGTGGCAATGACGCCGACGACGCCAAACTTCATGATCTGCGCAAGGAGCTTTTGCATGGTACCTGCCTTATGGTGGCGCCGGGGCGCCGTGGGGATGACAAACTCAGCAAGTTTAGCCAATCCCCGCGGGTGGGGCTAGACGCGCTCCTCGATAGCACCGTTTCTATATGCATCGAGCAGCTGGCGCAGATCCTGGATCTGGCTGCGAATCTTGGCGCCAGTATCGGTGTCGCTCACCATGCGGCGACGGTCTGCTTGGTCAAAACGGTTGGTCTCGCTTTCGATGTCCACGTTGCGCGTGAGTGCCTCGGCAACCGTCGTAAAGGCCCGGTGCGACTTGAGGCGGCAGCCGCGCGAGCTCGAGATGAGCGTATAGCCGGCGATACCCGTCTTGGGATGGTAAGCGCGGCAGAAGCCGCCATCGATGACCAGCAGTTTGCCCTCGGCGCGGATGGGCTGCTCACCCTTGGTGGTTTTAACGGGCGTGTGGCCGTTGATGATGTGGCCGGTCGGTGAACATGCCATGGGCACGACGCCAAACTCGCGCATGATGTCATCGCAGACCGAGGGCGACTTGGTAAGCGTAAAGTACGGGTCCATCGGCTCGACCCAGGTGCTCTTATCGGCGATATAGGCGCGCTCAAAGGTACGCACCAGGCGTCCGCTGGCGGGTGAGTTAAAGCCAATCCACAGGTACCACATCCAGTCGAGGGCGTCGCGGTCGCCCACGCGCCAGGCGCGGCGGGCGATGTGGTCGCAAAAATCGAGATAATCGCGGCCAGCGTGCCAGGTGCCCAGACAGTTCATGCTGCTAAAGGTGCCGTCTTCGTTGAGCGGTACGCAGCCGTGGAAGAGCAGATTGCCGTTGGCGACCTTGTACATCGAGCCATGGGAAAAGAGGAAATCGATATGGCGATGCAGGTGATCGGCGGTGACAAACTCGGACACGAGCTTGTCGATGATGTGCTGCTCCTGGGGCGTGAGCGTATAGGGGTCCGCCGGGTCGACGGTGGGGAAGTCGTTGGTCGTGAGCGGCCACACACTGCCGTCGGCGAGCGTGACCGTGCCGGCGTCGTGATCGATCTTGTCGAGCAGCAGGCGGTCGGTCATGTCGAACTCGGGGTGGCGCTGGATAATCTGACCCTCGAGCTTAAAGAGCAGCACGTTGATGGCCTTGATCAGCGGGGTGATGGACTCACCGGCGGTGTAGGTGGCATCGGCAAAGGCGACAAGCTCACGCAGCGAGATGCCGTAGTCGTTCTCCAGGATCTCGTAGTTGTCGTAGCGTAGGTTGTTGCGCAGCACCGTGGCGATGCAGGCGGGTTCACCGGCCGCAGCGCCCATCCACAGCAGGTCGTGGTTGCCCCACTGGATGTCGAGTGAATGGTAGGTGAGCAGGCGGTCCATAATCTTGGCCGCGCCGCCACCGCGGTCGAAGATGTCGCCCACCAGGTGCAGGTGGTCGACGGCCAGGCGCTTGATGAGCGAGGCAAGCGACTCGATAAAGTCGTCGGCGCTTGCGGTCTCCAGGATGGACTCCACGATGCGCTCGTGATAGCGCACGCGATAGTTGTTCTCGTCCGGGTGCGTGTGCAACAACTCGTCGATGATATAGGCGTAATCGCGCGGGATGGCCTTACGCACCTTGGAGCGCGTATAGCGGCTCGAAAGCGACCGGGCAACCATGATGAGCTGGTCAAGTATCGTCTTGTACCAGGTGGGCGAGTCCTCGCGCTGGCTGCGGACCAGCTCGATCTTCTCGTGCGGGTAGTAGATGAGCGTGCACAGCTCGCCCTTCTCGTCAAAGGTGAGCGTGTCGCCAAAAATCTCGTCGACATGCTCGCGCACGACGCCCGAGCAGTTGTTGAGGATGTGCATAAAGGCTTCGTACTCGCCATGCACGTCGCTCATAAAATGCTCAGTGCCTTTGGGCAGGTTGAGGATGGCCGAGAGATTGATGATCTCGGTAAACGCGGATTGCTCGGTGGGAAATTGTTTCGACAGCAGACGCAGATACTTGAAGTCTTGCGGATTGCGATCGAATGCGACCATGAAACACCTTCCGATGGGGTTGGTAAAACTGATAAACAGCGTCAAACGTTTATCAGTATGCGCCGCTTTTGTTTCGATTGGGGGTGGGAGGTCGAATTGTTGGCCGAACGGTTGGTAAATCGATTTAGTTGAGGTAGATATGGCGGTTGGGTGGAGACGACAGAAGGTGTTTTCTCAGATATTCATGCGTGGGGTCGGTGGAGACGATGGTGGTAAAGATGTTCGCTATTATTGGTTCGATTTGGTAAATAGTGGACATATGTACCGTATATAGGCTCACTGTGCGATAATTTGCGCAGCAATGAGTAAGGAGCCTCATATGAGTGATTTTGTCCTGACCTGTGAATCCGCCGCCGATCGAACTCGGGAGTTCTTTGAATCGCGCAATATCCCTGTCGTGTGTTTTCATTACGAGATCGACGATGTTGTCTATACGGACGATCTGTATCAGTCGATTACGCCGGACGAGTTTTTTGCCCAGATTGCCGCGGGCGCCATGCCCAAGACGTCTCAGGTGAGCGTGGGTGAGTACGAGGAGTTTTGGGAGCCGCTTGTTGCCGAGGGTAAAGACGTGCTGCACCTGACGTTGTCGTCGGGTATTTCGGGTACGTATGGCTCGGCTTGCGTTGCGGCGCAGATGCTCGCCGATCGCTATCCCCAGGGCGGCAAGGTGCGCGTCATCGATTCGCTGGCGGCGTCTTCGGGCTTTGGCCTGCTGGCGGAATGTGCCGCGACGTGCGCGATAGCGGGGCTTCACTCGACGAGACGGCTGCCTGGATCGAGGAGCACAAGCTCAACCTGCACCACTGGTTCTTCTCGACCGATCTGTCGAGCTACCTGCGCGGCGGTCGCATTTCGGCTGCGAGCGCGATCATCGGCACGGCGCTTAAGATTTGCCCGCTTATGACGGTCGATTGCGAAGGTGGGCTGTCGCCACGTGAGAAGATTCGCACTAAGAAGCGCGCGATTTCCGAGATGGCTAAGACCATGATGGCACACGTGCAGGACGGTGCGGATTATTCGGGTAAGTGCATCATGTCGCACTCGGCGTGCCGCGAGGATGCCGAAGCAGTTGCGGCGCTGATCGAGGAACAGATTCCGCAGCTTAAAGGCAAGATTGAGATCAATAACATCGGTACTCTGATTGGCTCGCATACCGGACCTGGTACGGTGGCGCTCTTCTTTATGGGCGACAAGCGCGTGGATTAGTTTGCCCCATCACATCGCTGCATGATTGCTCAAACGAAAACGGCCCGCCTCACGTTTGTGGGGCGGGCCTTGCTGTTGGGGGTTAGCGTTTCTTTCCGCGGAAGAAGAAGCCGTGCAGTGACGGCTTGAGGCCGCGGTTGGCGCGATGCTCCTCGACGCGCTCGTGGATCGAAGCGACGCGCTCGATGACTTCGTCGGGAATCGGCACGTCGGGATTCATGTTCTCGACCTGGCTGACCTCGGCGGCGGAGACCTGGTCGATAATGGGCACATCGTCGTGCGAGATGACAGGTGTGGCGTCTTCCTTCATCTTGCGATAACGCTGCATCATGTCGGTCTGTAGCTGCTGGGCCGAAGGCGGCGTCCAGATGATGGCGTTGGCGCCGGCGGCGATGGTTTCACGGATGCTCTCTGGCGTCTTGCCGCCCGGCGCGATGAGCGGCAGGTTGGGATAGTGCTTGCGCAGCTCGCGTAGGACCTGGGGCGTGTTCTTGCCGGCGGCGATGTTGAGAATCTTGGCTCCAGCGCGCACCTTGGCGTGGGCATCGTCGTCGCAGCGAACGACCGTAGCGATGACGGGGATGTCGGCGATGTTGGTGATGTGCTCGACCATCTCGGCGGTGGCGGGGGAGTTGACCACGCATCCCGCCGCGCCCTGCATCTCGGAGACGGCTGCCATCTGCACGGAGCGCTTGCCAGTGGTGGTGCCACCGCCCACACCTACAAAGACCGGGCACTCGGCGACGGTCAGCAGCGCTTGCGTAATGGCGGGCTGCGGCGTGAAAGGGTAGACCGCAAAGACGGCATCGGCGTTGGAGTTGCGGATAACCGCGACATCGGTGGTGTAAATGAGCGACTTGATGCGGCGGCCAAAGAGCGTGAAGCCGCTGGCCTCCTCAATCTCGTCAGGCATGCGAAGGGCCGCCTTGCGCAAACGCCCGTCGATGGGCAGCGGCTCCATGGGGAGCAGTCCGTTGGGGGTCACGGCTACCTGGGGCTCGGTGAACTCGTCTGCGAGCTCGACCTCGGAAAAATCGACCGAGGCGACGATGTCCTCGTGAACCTCGGCGGGCACATCGATGGGGGCTTGGTCGTTTGCCGCGGCAGGCGTGTCGAAGGAGCTGGTGCCGACGAAGGCGTCGACGCGCTCATTTAGATCGTTGAGGGTATCCATGGAGGCTCGATTCTATGTGATGACGGCCGGCAGGGTGCCGGCAGCGTTGTGCTTGCTAAATCGTTTGACGAGTTGATTTTTCCCCGCCGCGTCCTCCGTTAGACCGAAGGGCGGCGAACGTGAAGGAGCTGTGGTGGCGGGGATCGAGGTGCTATCTTGAAAGTCCCGTTTAATAGAGAGGTGACGCGGTATGGAATTTTCGGCAATGTTGGGCTCGATTGGCCTATGCGTGGGCGCAATCGTAGCCGCCGCGGTCATCTACTTTGTGGTCACGGCCATTAAGGGAAAAAGGGCCGAACGCAAGGAGCGCACGATGCTTAAACAGCATCGCGACCAGCAGGGCAAACGCGCACGGAGATAGCTTGTTGAGTTTTGGATCCGTGCGCTAGCTGCGTTTTCGGATCAGGGCAATGTAGAAGCCCTCAAATTCGCGGCTGGGCGGAATGGTGAGCGTGCCGGGCAGGCCGTTGGCGATGGCCGATACCTGACCCGCGGCAATGGCCTCGGTCAGGGCGTTGGACTCGATGCGCGGCTCCTCACCAGCTTCCTGGGCACGGCGTGCCTCACTTTCGCTCGGCGTGCCATCGAGGGGGATGAGCTCGCAGTCCATATGCTTGTCGAGGGCCTCTTGCAGGGCGTCCTCGTTTTCCTGCGGCAAGATCGAACAAGTCGAATAGACGAGCGTGCCGCCCGGTTTGAGGGCTCCCATGGCGCGGTCCAGAAGTGCTCGCTGCGAGCGGGCACACTTGCCGAGCAACTGCTCGGTGAGGCCGCGCAGGCTCTTCTCGTTGCCGCTGACGACGGTGCCCGTGCCGGTGCAGGGAGCGTCGAGCAGGATACGGTCAAAGCGGAAGAACTCGTCGAGCTCGCGTGCGTCGATGCGCATGACGGGCACGTTTTTTGCGCCTTGGCGGTGGAGGTTGGCTTCGAGCTTCTCGGCGCGGGGAATGCTCATCTCGCAGGCGGTAAGGTGCGCCTGCCCCTGCGTGAGGGCGGCGATCTGCGTCGTCTTGCCGCCAGGGGCTGCGCACATGTCCAGGATGTCCTCGCCTGCCTGAGCGCCCAGGACCAGCGGCGGCATCATGGACGACAGGCTCTGCAGGTAGATCTTGCCGTCGCGGTAGATGTCGAGATCCCACAGGTCGGAAACCTGGGCCTCGGGCAGGATGAAGGCGTCTGGGTACCAGGTGACGGGGTTGTGAGCGATGCCGGCGGCATCGAGCGCCGCAGCGATGTCCTCGGCGGTTGCCTTGAGCGTGTTGGCGCGCAGCGTGACCGGGCGTGTGGCCGCGGCGCCGAAGCCTTGATCATGAGCTCGGCATCGGCGGGCGCATAGGCGCCGGCGACCGTGTCGACCATAAAGCGCGGCAGGTCGGCGGCGGAGTGTTGGGCGGCAAGCTGGTCGGAAAGCTCGGTGGCGGCAAACTGCCTGAGCTTGAGCTCGGCCTTGACCTGCTTTTTCTGCTTACGACGACGCGGCTTGGACATCCGTCTTTCCTTCCCATTCCATTACATGTCGAGTGTTTAGTACTGGCTCTCGTGCTTGCTAAAGAAGTCGAAGCGCGGGGGCAGCGGCTTCACGCGGTGCTCGCCGGGCTTCTCGCCCAGGATCTCCACGAACTCGTCCGTGGAGGCAAAGATGTTATCCCAGCTAAAGAAAGCGACCGGGTCGACGTCGAAGTACTCGCAGATGAGCTCGCAGCCGGCCGGGACGATACCGTGCATGAGCACGGTCGCCACGCGCAGCTCGGTAAAGGCGTCGACAAGGGCCTGCGTCATCGCGGCATTGGCCGGCTCGCCCTCGAGCTTGTTGGCGGCCTTGGAGGCGTCGCTCCAGCGCTTGTTGGCGGCGCGCAGGTAGTCGTCGCACACGGCAAGCGCGCGGTGCGTCTCGAACTTGTACATGGCCTGCTCAAAGGCGAGGGCTGCCTGCTCGGCGGCCTCGACCACGGTGTCAGAAGCTGCGCCGGCGGGGATGCAGCCGTTGCGATAGGGGCTCTCGTCGCCCTCCTTGACGGCGACGCCGTAGAAGCAGCTGCGGGCCAGGCGGTTGAACACGCCGGTCAAAAGGGCGCTCTCCTTAAGGGCCGGATCGATGACGCGCTTGTCGTCGCAGGCGCGCACCTCGTTGCCGTTCTTGTCCTTGCCGGTCACGCGGGTGTCGTATGCCTTGGGGCTAAAGCTCACCGGCTTTTCGGACAGGCCGAGCGACAGCCAGTGCGCGCGCATCTGCTCGCAGGTGTAGTGGTTGAGCAGGTCGTCTGCCGGCGGGGGAGGCGTCTGCGAGGACGAGCTGGCCTTTTTGCCCATGTAGAGCAGGTGGTAGCAGGCGCTGACGGTGCTCTGCGTGAGGTCCCAGCCCAGGGCCTCCCACATGGCGGTCTGCGCGATGCAGTAGAAGTAGATGTTGTCCTGACCGATAAACTGGTAGATCTGTGCGTCGTCCGAGCACCACCAGTCGCGCCAGTCGAGCGAGCTGTGCTGGTAGGTGGGCGCGGGTACCTGCGTGGAGTCGGCAGCGGGTTCGCCCATGAGGGCGGCGTCCCGGGCGGCGACG
>JAQCYU010000089.1 GCA_027682925.1 Coriobacteriaceae bacterium AF45-21 | reverse complement strand
CGATCCGGGAAAACGGAAAACCTCCTGCGACGCGATGCGCAGCGAGGTGGCGCGGGGACGCAGCGTGCTCATTTCAAGCCATCTGCTCGACGACCTGGCAGACCTCACCAACTCGTTCTACTTCATCGAGGCCGGCACGCTCGTGGAAAAGATCAAGTCGTCCTCGCAGACGCTCAAGCAGGAATACCTCGATACATACGAGGAAGGTGAATGACATGAAACTATTTGAACAGCTGAAGTCCAACGCGTCGCGCATGGCTGTCTACGCCATCCTCGTGGCAACGGCTTTATGCGGAATCGCGGCACCCGTCTATGCGCTCAACGGAGAGAAAGGCGATGTCGAACCCGCGTACATGGCTTCGACGGTTAAAGACCGGTACAAAGCCTTCTCTGGAGACACGTTTTACGTAGCAGAGTACGACACGATCTACCGTCAGCTTCGCTACAACAAGGGCTACGACTATCTAGGCGCAGAGGCAATCAGCTATACGTCGGGTTGGTACCGCTCCAACTATGGACACATAACCCAGTTCAAGTGTAACTACCGTGTGTACAACTAAAGCAACCGGCCGGGACGAGGGGTGACGCAAAAGCGTCGCCCCTCGTTTTTAACCATGTCAACTGAACCTAGTTCAGTTTGGTTGATTTCCGATCTCAGCCGAACACATTGAGCGGAAAGGCCGTTCCCGCAGTCAGTCGAACGTCCCCGGGGCCCTTCTCAGGCCCCGGGGACGGCATTTTCCCAGTTGAAGGAACGGTGGAGATGTGTTTCGATGGGTCAGATTCGTGTCGTTCCGAAAAGACCGTGAACCTTTTGTGGGACACGCGGCGCCGTGGTACCATAGCCGAGTTTGTTGTCTTGGTCGGAAACCAAGACGCCTTATGCGCTGATCGGTAACCAGCGCCTGACCAATAAGGAGTCCTACCATGAAGCAGGGTATCCATCCCCAGTATGTCGAGTGCACGGTGACGTGCTCCTGCGGCAACACCTTCAAGACGCACGCTACCGTGTCCGAGATGAAGGTCGAGCTTTGCAACGAGTGCCACCCGTTCTACACCGGCCAGCAGAAGTTCGTCGACACCGGTGGACGCGTCCAGCGCTTCGCCGACAAGTTCGGGTGGCGCCGCTGCCGCCCAGCTCAAGAAGGCTGAGGAGGCCAAGGCTGC
>JAQCYU010000088.1 GCA_027682925.1 Coriobacteriaceae bacterium AF45-21 | reverse complement strand
ACCGCAG
This sequence comes from Coriobacteriaceae bacterium AF45-21, assembly GCA_027682925.1. Taxonomy (GTDB): domain Bacteria; phylum Actinomycetota; class Coriobacteriia; order Coriobacteriales; family Coriobacteriaceae; genus Collinsella. The sequence continues at coordinate 1,223 of JAQCYU010000088.1, read as the reverse complement.
AGATGTGGTCTTTTTTTTGATGGTGAGGGCGGGGGAAGCTCTTTTTTTTGATGGTGAGGGCGGGGGAAGCTCTTGCCGTTGGATCCGCTCTTTTTTTTAGGTTCTTCACGCTTTTTTGTGGGATAAAAATAATAACATATAAAATTGGCATTGAAAAAGAGCATTATCTACTCCAAAATGTAAGTTGCCTAAAACTACGCACGGAGGTCGAATAATGCTCTTTTATTACCATAATGAAATCACTTTTAATTGTCAATATTATCGCACAGAAAATATCACTAACCATCCAAATCCTCATTGCCATACCCGAGTTACCAGTCTACGGACTGCCAGAGATTTTTCCTGTCCGCACTGTCACTCCCGTATGTATAGTTATGGGGCTTTTTCTGTACTCATCAAGGATTTTCCAGATCTTCCTAAGCAAAAGAAGTATATAGAGTTCTCGGGGCACAGATTCCGCTGCACATCCTGCGGGGAGACCATAACGGAAGATATCCCCTGCCAATGCCCTTTCACACGCGTTACTTGGGATATGGCCTTGTGGATTATCCATCTGCTTAAGTGTCATACATCCATTTCTGCCATTTCGGCCATGCTCTCTGTACATTGGAGTACCATACAGAAAATACAAAAGCATATCATGGATAAGGCGTTGGCTGCCTTTGAAACCTGCCTGAAGAAAAGTAACTATCGCCCACGGTATTTGGCCGTAGATGAGTTCGCTATCCATAAGGGCCATCGCTATGCCACCTGCGTTATGGATTTGGAACGGGATTCATCTTGTGGGCCGGCCTGGGCCGCTCCATGGCAGATTTTGAGCACTTCTTTAAGAGCATTGACCTTTCGCTTCTTTCCAGGCTAAAAGCGGTGGCCATGGATATGAACGCATCCTTTAACAGGCTGTTCCAGAAATATTGTCCGAAGGTCCCCATCGTTTATGACCGGTACCATATGCAGGCACAGTTTGGGCGTGATGTTATGGGAGCCGTGCGCCTGGAGGAAGCACAAAAGCATAGGCAGGAAGCAGAAGCATTAAAGGAATATACGAAAGAAACTAATAATCCAGAGCTCCAGAAGAGGCCAGGGAAAAGAGCTATGAAGCACAAAAGCATAGGCAGGAAGCAGAAGCATTAAAGGAATATACGAAAGAAACTAATAATCCAGAGCTCCAGAAGAGGCCAGGGAAAAGAGCTATGAAGAAAGGAAGCTTTATACCGAATTAA
>JAQCYU010000087.1 GCA_027682925.1 Coriobacteriaceae bacterium AF45-21 | reverse complement strand
GCCCGACGCCGCGCCGAGGCCCTCGGCGGCTCCATCTCCTGCGAGAGCGCCCCGGCCGCCTCACGACCTTCACCTTCGAGCTCCCGGCCGAGGTGACAAACCGGTCAGGTCGATTTGTCATCTAAGGTGCACGTGCAGCCGAAGACGTCCGACCGGAATCTGAGAAGATATGTAGGCGGCCGCTCTCGGGGGCAGGTGCCTGGCTCGCCCCTACAATTGCCGATGAGACGTGCAATCGCTCTTGAGGTCCTGAGACAGAGGTTTCCAATGAGGGATATCGAGACATCTCGCCTGCTGCTGCGGGCGTGGCGCGTGAACGATGCCGCGGAGGCAGCGTCGGTCTTCCGATACGCGTCAGATCCTCTGGTCGGCCCTCGCGCCGGCTGGCCTCCGCACGCGAGCGTCGATGAGAGTGCACGGATCGTCCGGGACGTCCTCGCCGTTGAGAACAACTGGGCGATCATCGTGAAGTTCGAAGGGGACGGTCCGGTCGGCAGCATCGCCCTCAAGCCGTTCAGCTCGCAGCTCCTGGACTGCTTTGACTCTGCTCCCGAGCTCCGGGAGCACTTCGGCAGGCTCGCGGGCGAGGGTGCGCTCGAGGTGGGCTACTGGATCGGTCGCTCCCTCTGGGGCAGGGGCTACATGACGGAGTCGCTCGGAGCGGTGCTCGAGTACGCATTCGGAACCTTGGGCGCCCCGGCCGTTTGGGGCCTGCACTTCGCCTCGAACGATGGTTCTGGTCGGGTGATGGAAAAGTGCGGTATGGCACCGGCGTTCGAACAGAGGGATGTGGCTTACCCGCTCGTGGGCGAGTCGCACGACACTGTCTGTCGCCTCGTCACCGCGGACCAGTGGGACTCGGTGCGGTAGCCTCGGGTTGAGCGCGAGTGGGCTGGTTTCTTCCGGCGTCTGGTTCCAGCAACTCCGTGACAATTCGACTTGATCGTGACAAACCGACCCGACCACTTTGTCACCCGAGCAACGGCATCAACCGCGCCCATGCCTCGTCGACGAACGTCGCTGCTGCACCATCCTCGCTCCCATGCACAAGCACCCACTCGAGCATGGTGAGCGCGCTTGAGGCGTAGAGCTTGGCGAGCAGCTCGACGGGCACGGTGGGCGTACCGTTCCCGGTGCCCCCACCGCCCACAAGCCGCTCCTCGAAGCTCTCCTCCAACAGGGCGCGGAACTGCGCCGCGAGGTCAGCCTCGGGGGACGTGGATGGTCAGCAGGCAGGACAACTCGTCGCGCTCGCTCTC
>JAQCYU010000086.1 GCA_027682925.1 Coriobacteriaceae bacterium AF45-21 | reverse complement strand
GCGCGCTGGGCGTCGGCGTGGTGGACACCGAGTCGTATGACTCGTGGCTGGCCTTCCTCGGCCGCATATTCGACGGGAACGTTGCGGCGCATGAGCCTGATGAAGGAGATCCAGACGGGGAGCGGCTTTCGGCAGTGTTCGAGGACGGTGCCGGTGGGGGAGGTGAACCTCCTGCCGCAGCAGCGGCAGCGCCACCTTGAAACCCCGGCCGCGGTCGATCCGTTCCTCCAGACGCCCCCGGCGCCGCACTCCGGGCCCCCGGGTCCGGCCGGTAGGCCGCGGCGGCCTCGGCGAGCGTGCCCACGCCGACCTCCTCGCGGCTGCGCCTCTCGTCTACGGCTTCCCTGAGCGGCAGGAACTCGTCGGCGGTCAGGCCCGCAACGAGTGCCCTGAAGGGGTTCGCTCTTCCCATATGGATCTGTCCCATCCGCCCGAACGCCCACCCGGAGGGATTGTCGCCAAACAAAGATCCGGGTGGGCGCTCGGGCAAATTCTCCGTTTGGCTGGGAAGAGCATGGCATTCGGGGCCTTCCGGCCCCCGAATCATCACCTGTTATCTAAACTTTTAGAATCTGTTATTAAGCAGATGCGTTGTCTGCGTCAATGCGCATTCGCTAAAATGCACTTTTGATTAACTTTGGCTTGTTACGAGAATTTGGAATAGCTATGGGTCAGTTTAAGAGGGCGTTCGTCTTTTTCATTGCGATGATTGTGTCATTGGTTGTTGTCGCGACACCGTCTTATGCTGACAAATCCTTGAGAGTTCTTGTTGAAAATTCTTGGCGCTTTCAAAATGGTCAGTCAATTACACCTGAAGATGATTCCGAAGATGCCGGTATTTCAACTTATTCGCTCAGCAGGCTGCCTGACGGTGTTACTGCTCAGGGTATCGATGTGAGCGAGCACCAAGGCAATATCAATTGGGATGCCGTTAAGGCGAGCGGTATTGATTTCGCTATTCTTCGTGTTGGCTTTGGCGCGCCGTCTTTCGGGGGAAGAGCTGATTATCAGTTCCAGCGTAATATCTCTGAGTGCGAACGCTTGGGGATTCCGTACGGTATCTATCTATACTCGTATGCGTGGGATGATGAACAGGCGGCAGATGAAGCGGCATTTGTTATTAACAATATTGCGGGCCACAGCCTACAGCTGCCTGTCTACTACGACCTTGAGGATAATTCAATTATTGCTGACGGTCGCCAAGGAGGCATCGCCTCAAGGGCTTCAGTTTTTTGCAATCGGATTTTAAATGCTGGCTATAAGGTCGGCATTTATGCCAACTTAAATTGGTTTAACAACATCCTGACCGACCCCGTGTTTAATTCATCGTCATGGGACCATTGGATCGCGCAATATAATTATCAGTGTGATTACGCGGGCAAGTACAGCTTTTGGCAGTATGCGAGTGATGGTAGCGTTGATGGAATCAGCGGTTGCGTTGATATGAACTATGCCTACATCACAATTGAATCGAATGAGAAAAAATGGGATCGCGCCGACGAGCTCGCCGCCGCCCATTCCTCCGACCTTCCCGACGGGACCTACACCGTCGCCAGCCTCGTCTCGGGCTCGACCTCTCGACGCCGGGATGGGGGGCAGTCGAACGGCTGCCCGCTCCAGGCGTACGGGTCCAACGGGACCGACGCCCAGGCCTGGCAGGTCACC
>JAQCYU010000085.1 GCA_027682925.1 Coriobacteriaceae bacterium AF45-21 | reverse complement strand
GGCTCGCGCGGCGCGCCACGAGCGCGAGCGCGAGCGCGAGCGCGAGCGCGCTTCCCGCCGCGACGCCGACGAGCATGAGGTTCTGCGGGTTGGGAAGCAGGCCGGCGAGATCGCGCGAGACCCACTGCGGCAGGTACTCGCTGACGAGTGCGCAGGCCCCGCCGCCCTTGAGCGGGAACGCGGCGTAGGTGAGGCCCGAGCCCCCGCCCTCGATCTCCACTGTGCCCGGATCCGCGGCGAGTGCCGTACGGGCCATTTCCGTCGCGTCCTCGAGCCGCGTGCCCTCGAGGTCTGTCATCATCACGTTTCCGTCCTTGTTCAGGATGAGGTAGCGGTAGGCCGTCGGCACGTCCTGCTGCCCGCAGACGCCGTCGCGTGCCAGGCCCTCCGCGACATCGTGCGCATTGGCCGGCCCCCAGCTTGCCTCGTAGACGAAGCCCGCGTTGATCGCCGCGGAGAGCACCATGAGCGAGGCGAGCCACGCCGTGGCGACCGCCGCGAACGCGTAGGCGAAGTAGCGCGCGATGACGAAGGAGAGCGGCATGCCCCCGCGACCTCGCGCCCCGATCCTCAGAGCTGCCACTTGTACCCCATCCCCCAGACGGTCGCGATCGGATCGGCGCCGGCCTCGGAGAGTTTCCTCCGGGCGCGGCTGACCTGCATGGATATGGCCGCGTCGTCGGCGTCGCTCTCCCAGCCGAGCACCGCCTCGCGTATCTGCGCGCGGCTCATGACCTGCCCGGGGTGGCGCGCGAGGTACTCGCAGATGGCGTACTCGGTGGGAGTGAGCGGCACGGCCTCGCCACCCACGGCGAGGTCGCGCGCCCCGAGGTCGATCCGCACCTCCCCGAAGGAGAGGGCGTGCGAGCGCGGCCGGCGCTCACGGCGTAGATGGGCCGCGACCTTGGCGCGCAGTTCCGCGGCCCCGAAGGGCTTGCGGACGTAGTCGTCGGCGCCCAGGCCGTAGGCGGCCACGGCGTCCTCCTCGGCCACGCGCGCGGTCAGGAAGACGATGGGCCCGTCGAAGTCCGGGCGGATCTGCCGCACGAGCTCGAAGCCGTCGAGCCCCGGCATCATGACGTCGCAGAGCACGAGGTCGAAGCGCGAGAGGTCCATCCCCGGGACCGCCGTCGGGTCGGCCGCCCTGACGACCTCATGGCCGTCGCGGCCGAGGACGCGCGCGAGCGCGTCGAGGATCGCCCGTTCATCATCCACTGCCAGTATCCTCGCCATGTTCGACCTCCTGAAACTCTCGTCGGAATTGTACTAGCGCCGCACTCAGCGGTCCAGAGCCCTGCGCGCAGCGCCGACCCCCAGCCGGCGTCGAGCAGGGCATTCCCGCCCAGGACGAGCGCTGCGGAGAGGAGGACGAGCATGGCGGCGAGCGGCCTCCTACGCATCCGCCCTCCCGTCCTCGAAGCGGCTGAACCAGGCGAGAAGGACGGCGTCGGCTGCCAGGGTGAGCGCGAGGCCAGCGAGCGCAGTCGTGAGGAGAGGGCCCGCCGCGCGTGCTGCATCGATGAAGGCCTCCACCCCGAGCGACCCCAGGCGCGCGGGCCAGGCGAGCGACACCCAGCCAGGGGCGTGCTGCATCGATGAAGGCCTCCACCCCGAGCGACCCCAGGCGCGCGGGCCAGGCGAGCGACACCCAGCCAGGGGCGTCGCCAG
>JAQCYU010000084.1 GCA_027682925.1 Coriobacteriaceae bacterium AF45-21 | reverse complement strand
TGGCTGAATCATATTAAGAGCGGCCGTGAACTGCTGAGAGAAAAGGTCGCACAGGAGGTCGTGAAAATCCATCAGGAATATCCGGATATGGGATACCGCCGGATGAACGATTGGATCAAGAAGTATAGCGAGAGCCACCTTATGGTAAGTGACAGTCTGGTTCTTCGTGTCAGGCGGATACTTAATATTAAGTCCGTGATCAAATACAAGACCGATGGCTGCACTCGTAACGCAAAGGATCCAAAGTACATTTTTGAAAACCTGCTGAACCGTGATTTCGATGCAGGCGTATCCAATGCAAGATGGATGACGGATGTCACCGAATTCAAATACACAACGGCTGATGGAGTTTTGCATAAGTTATATTTAAGCGCCATTATTGATGGCCATGACCGTCGGATTGTCTCTTATGTCATCGGCGACAGAAACAATACTGCACTGGCTTTTGAGACAATGGAAAAGGCGCTTAAAGAGAATCCAGGAGCACATCCAATGATTCATACTGACCGCGGATTCCAGTATACAAGCAACGGATTCCATAAGATCGTTGAAAAAGCAGGACTGGTTCACAGCATGTCCCGCGTAGGCTGCTGTGCAGACAACGGTCTGATGGAAGGGTTCTGGGGAATGCTGAAGCGCGAACGTTACTACACACGTAAATTCACCAGCCGCAAAGCAGTGGTAAGCATGATCAATGGTATGATTCAACAAGAAAGACAGAATAATATCATAAATATATTAGGAGGTCATTCTTATGCCATGTAAAACCAAAGCGTCCCCGGAGGAAATGTTAGACCAGATTGCTTCATATCTCTATCAGGGTGTTACGATTACCCAGGCAGCTGAAAATCTTCATATGAGCCGCATAACATTCAGAAAATGGGTTCTCCGGTATAAAGAGGAGGGCTTTAGGGGATTGCGGCCCAGGCAGCATTTGTCTTACTACTCCAATCAGATGAAGATCCAGGCCGTAAAGGAATATCTTAAAGGCGGCGTTTCCATGCTTTCCGTCTGTGCCAAATACAGAATTTCCGGCACTCTCTCCCTTAAAACATGGATTGAGGCGTATAATGAGCATAAGTTGACAGACCTCGTTTCTGAAGGAGGAGATCTTATGGCAAACGCCAGCAATCGGTCAAGGAAGAGCGAGTCAGAATCGTTCAGGAGTGCATCGCCAGTGGATGCGATTACAACAAGATAGCCAAGAAGTACAACATGTCCTACCAAACACTCTACACATGGGTAAAAAAGTTCAAGGAGATGGGAGAAGTTGGTCTTGAGGATTACAGAGGAAAGCCAATCAGGCTCCAAACGCCCCGGACCGAAGAAGAACGGCTGCGTCAGGAGAATGCCAGATTTCTTGAAGAGAAGAAGGATCTTATAGCAGAGATTGCCCTGCTAAAAAAAAAGATGGAGATAGAGGAAAGGTTGCGTTCCTCGAAGGATTCAGCCTTACTCACCTTCTCAGAGATTTTAAAGCCATAAAAGAAGTCCATGAAGAAACCAACATCTCCATAGAAAGTCTCTGCCGACTCTCAAAGGTCTCCAGGGCAGCTTATTACGGCTGGCTGAATCATATTAAGAGCGGCCGTGAACTGCTGAGAGAAAAGGTCGCACAGGAGGTCGTGAAAATCCATCAGGAATATCCGGATATGGGATACCGCCGGATGAACG
>JAQCYU010000083.1 GCA_027682925.1 Coriobacteriaceae bacterium AF45-21 | reverse complement strand
AGACGCACGCGACGGCGATTCCGACCTCGATCGCGCGCACGGCCCATCGCGAGCATGAGCGGAGGCCGTGCGCGATGTTGCCGCTCCCCCGCCGCACGTTCGCGCGCACCATGCGCGCATCTTCTATGCCCCGGACCATGTTGCCGCTCCCCCGCCGCACGTTCGCGCGCACCATGCGCGCATCTTCTATGCCCCGGACCATACCCACGTCGACGGGCACGACCTCGGCACCCGCGAACGCCGCCATGCGGCAGGCGCTCGTGGCCCCCTCGCACATGTTGCGCGCGACGGCTCGCGTCACGTCTTGCCCGCTTTGTGACACGCCTTCGGCAACGACCCCGTTGTCGGAGAAGAATACCGCGAGCGCACGGGGAAACTCGACCACCTCGGCGCTCCCCTGAGCTGCGGCGATACACGCGACGGCGTCTTCAAAGTCGCCCAATCCCCCCAAGGGGTGCGCGATGGAATCCCACGCGGCGTACGCGGCGGCGCGGGCGCACTCGTCTGCGGGCGCGATCCGGGAGAGCGCGGCTTCGAGCACGGCGCCCGGCGCCGACGAGAACGCGCGCCCGACTTCCTCGCGGATGCAGGCAAGGGCGGTTTCGATTGCTTCAGCCATGCCGTCTCCTCTCTTCGAAGGACGCTGCGGCAGACGCGAACGCACGCGCAGCGTCGGGGTTCGCAGGATAGTAAACATGCGGGAAGCCCGCCACCAGGGACGGGGTGGTCGTCATGCACGGCCAGCCCTTGTCGCGCCGGGGCTTCTGCGCCCAGAAGTCGCCGCCCGGGCAGGTGGACTGCCAGTAGTGAAACTCGTGCGCGCGGATGCATGTGCCGCGCGGCCCGTAGAGCCCGTCGCGTTGGGAAGTGAGCTCCACGTACCCGAAATGGGAAAGCCTTCCCCCGTTCTCGCTTGCGCCCTCAAGGGCGCCCGCAACAGGCCAGCGCCGCCCCTCGCTATCGGCGATTTCGCGCTGCAGGTACAGAAACCCACCGCATTCGGCGACCGTCGGCATGCCGGATTCCACCGCGCGCCGCACCGCCTCGCGCATCGGCGCGTTCTCGAAGAGCTGCCGCGCATGGAGCTCCGGGTAGCCGCCCCCCAGATAGAGGGCGCTTGTCCCCCGGGGCAACTTGCTATCACACAGGGGGCTGAAAAAGGCCAGCTCGCAACCCAGGTCCTCGAGCGCGCGCAGGTTCTCCTCGTAGTAGAACGAGAACGCCTCGTCACGCGCGACGGCGACGATGGGCCGCGCTCCCGCGATCGGCTCCAACCGGTAAGGTTCCTCGCGGATATCGGATGCCGTCGCCGCTATTTCGAGCAAGCGGACGACGTCGACGCTCTTTTCCACCAGCTCGGCCATCTTGTCGATGCGCGCAGAAAGCTGCTCGACCTCGTCGGCGGTCACAAGCCCCAAATGCCGGCTTTCGAGCGAGAACGCCTCGTCGGCGGGGATATTCCCCAAAACCGCGACGCCCGTGTGCTTCTCGATCGCAGGCGCCGCGTAGGCGCAGGCAGTGGCGCTCGTCTTGTTCAGCACGACGCCGCGCACGTTCGCACAAGGCAGGAACTCGGCAATGCCGCGGATTACGGCGGCGAGCGATAAAGACGCCCCGCGCCCGTTCACCACTAAAACGACCGGCGTTTCCGTGTCGCGCGCAACCTGGTAGCTGCTCGCTTCGGCCGCGCCGGGAGCCATGCCGTCGTAGAAGCCCATAACCCCCTCGAGCACCGCGACATCCGCGCCCGCGGCGCCGCGTGCGAGCAGGGGCGCGC
>JAQCYU010000082.1 GCA_027682925.1 Coriobacteriaceae bacterium AF45-21 | reverse complement strand
GCACTCCTGCTGATCCGTGGATTATGAAGCGGAAATTTTTCATAGTATGACAGGGTGTGTCAAGAGTTTTGTGTAAATCGATTCAATAAGCAACATCGTATTGCTGCATGGTCCGTATTTTGCCATTCCAGCGATTGCACTCCTGCTGATCCGTGGATTATGAAGCGGAAATTTTTCATAGTATGACAGGGTGTGTCAAGAGTTTTGTGTAAATCGATTCAATAAGCAACATCGTATTGCTGCATAAGCTGAGACATCCTGTCGTCCATGAGCAGCTGGTTCCGGACCATCGCCCAGTTTGCGACGTGACGACCCTTCCATTTTTTATAGAGCTCTTGGATGCGTAGGTAGAAAATCTTGAAGACTGCATCCTCGTTGGGGAAAGCGCCTTTCTTGGTCACCTTGCGGAAGCTAGAGTTGACGCTCTCGATGGCATTGGTCGTGTACATGATCTTGCGCACGGCACTGCCATAGTTATAGAGCTGCTCGACGTGTGAGAAATTGTTTTCCCATACGCTGACCGCGCCTGGATAAGCCTGCCAGTCGGTCTTGAACTTCTCGAATTCCTGACGGGCCTGCTTGACGTTGATGGCACCATAGATGAGCTTCAGCTGCTTCGTGAATGCACTCCACTGCTTGCGTGGGATGTAGCGGATGGAATTGCGGATGAGGTGTACGATGCAGCGCTGAACCGTGGCATGCGGGAATACAGCCTTGGCGCCTTCCTCCAATCCGCTCACGCCATCCATGGACAGGATGCCAAGATCCTTAACGCCGCGAGCCCGCAGCTCGTCGAAGATCTGCATCCAGGCATGCTTGCTCTCCGTCTCGTTGATCCAGAGGCCAAGGACATCCTTGCAGCCGTTGACGTCATAGGCAAGCATGACATAGACGGCCACCTGCTGGACGCCATACTCCGTGACGTCATAGGCAAGCATGACATAGACGGCCACCTGCTGGACGCCATACTCCGTGCGCAGCGATACGTAGATGCAGTCGACGAAAGCAAATGGATAGAACGACTGGAGCGGACGATTCCGCCATGCCTCGACCTCTTCCATGACGCAGCCTGTGATGGTGGAGATCTGTTCATGTGACATCTGGAAGCCGTAGATGTCTTCGATGGTTGCAGCGATGTCGCGTTGGCTCATGCCACGGGCATACATCGCCAGTACCTTGCCCTCTATGGACGAAACGTCGCGCTGGTGCTTCTTGATGATCTGCGGTTCAAACGTACTCTGGCGATCCCTAGGGACGCGGATAGGAACCTCGCCCAGAGAGGTCTTGAGCGTCTTGGATGAATAGCCGTTCCGGACATTGTCACCGTCTTCGGAGCGCTCATGCTTCTTATGGCCGAGATGATTTTCCATCTCACCTTTGAGCATGGACTCAAAAATGGGGCCAAAAAATCTGCTTCAGGACGTCCTGTACGTCTTCCGCGCTCTTGATCATGGACTCAAAAATGGGGCCAAAAAATCTGCTTCAGGACGTCCTGTACGTCTTCCGCGCTCTTGATGTCGTAGTTGTTGAGGATTTGCTGAGCAATCTGCTCGCCTGGGGTAGTTGGTGGAGTTTTACACTTTGCCATTCTGTTACCGTCCTTATCTTTGTTTACCCCAGTATGGGGCATAAAGTAGATTCATGCAATACCGATTTACACAAACTATTTTACACTCCCTTATGTGGATAAGTCTGTGATGTTAGATGAGTAGAATGAGAGACAAGTAGAAGGTAAAAAACATTTCACAAATAGGCAAAAAGGAGCATTAAATAATGAAAGGTTTACCCCAGTATGGGGCATAAAGTAGATTCATGCAATACCGATTTACACAAACTATTTTACACTCCCTTATGTGGATAAGTCTGTGATGTTAGATGAGTAGAATGAG
>JAQCYU010000081.1 GCA_027682925.1 Coriobacteriaceae bacterium AF45-21 | reverse complement strand
TCCGCACGCCATGGGGACGACCCCCGAGCCGACCAAGGCAGAATCACCGCGTCGAAGCCGATCAGCCGCTCGAGCGCCCGGTCAGCGTCGAGCGCGCGTACGAGTTCCTCAGCACGGTACGCGACGCGGCCGGCAAAAGCCGCGGGCACGCCGCCCTCCGCAAGCTGCGCCGCGTCGACGAAATCGTCCGCCGCGAACCCGAGCTTTTCGCGCACGAAGGTCCTCTTCCCCGAATGCGCGCCACCTACCACGAGCATCATAGGAGCATGCCCCCCGCCACCAGCATGGCAAGCATCGCGAGCTCGGCCCATTGCAGAAACCATCCGGCCAAATCCCCCGTCACCCCGCCGAAGTGGGACAGGGCAACATGGCGGTACCACGCGAGCACCAAAAGCCCCGCCACCGCCATAAGGCGCCGACGGCCTGAGCGCACGCGACCATCCCTGCAGCCGAAGCCGCAGCAAAAGCGCAAAGCGGCACGACGATCGCCGCGCGCTTCTTCGCAGGCGAGAGCCCCGCGGCCATGCCATCCGCCCGCGCGGCAGGCCAGCATTCAACGGCGAGCCCCGAAAGCGAGCGGGAGAACACGAGCGAGCACAGAAGCGCGAGGAACGCCCCCGCCGTAAGCGGCAGCGCGGTGAAAAGGGAAAACTGCAGAATAAGGTACACAACAACACCGATGACCCCGAAGGCGCCCGCCCGCGGGTCGTGCATGATCTCGAGCTTTCGCTCGCGCGGGGCCCAACTTGCAAGCGCATCGGAGGTGTCGCAGAGCCCGTCTAGGTGGATGCCTCCCGTCACCGCCACAGGCAGCGCCACGAGCACGGCCGCGACGATGGTCGCGGGCACGCCGAGCAGGTTCGCAACGTGTCCCCACGCCGTCATGAGGAAGCCTTCCGCAAGGCCCACCAGGGGAAACGCGGCAAGCGCATGGGTTGACCCGAAATCAGTCCAGGCCGATTTCGGGACGGGGATGCGCGAGAACGTTCCGAACGCCGCGCCGATTGCCTCTACTATCTTCACCTTGTAGGTCCTTCGCCTTTCATCCACACGGGAATCCCGCATACCACTTCGACTGCGCGGTCGGCCAGCGCCGCCACGCCCGCGTTCACGCGCGCGAGCGCGCGCCTCCATGCCTCGGTCCCTTCATCGTAGCGCATCCCATCGGCGAACACGTCGACGGTGACCACCACCGTATGCGCAGCGGCCTGAGCGAGCCGTTCAATGCCTCCGAGCACCTCGCGCGCCGCAGCGTCGGGTCACGCGGGGACAAGCCGCCTTCCGCGAAGAGCTCGTTCGCAACCAGGTTGCCCACGTCCTCCAAAAGAAGCGTGCAGCCGCGCGGAAGCCCGGGCACTGCGCGCCCACGTCACGCGTGCGTTCGAGGGTGGAAAACCCCTTGCCCTCGCGCAGCGCCCGATGGCGCGCGATGCGGCGGGCGCCCTCTTCCCCGAAGGGCTCCATCGTTGCCAGGTACACGCGAGGGCCGTCGTGCCCGAGGCACAGGGACTCGGCGTAGGCGCTCTTGCCGCTCGCGGCGGCGCCGATGACGAGCGTCACCGTCATTTCCCGGCCTCGAAATGTTCGTAAGCAGCCATGCCAGTCGCCGTGAACGTCTTACCATCCCGGTACACGCGCAGCGCCGAATCCAGAAGGGGCAGATACGCCATGCGCCCGCGCCCTCGCCCAAGTGTATGCCTGCGTCGAGGGGTGCCTTTATGCCGAGCTCGCGAAGGAGCTCCTGGCTTGCGGGTTCGCTTGATGCGTGGGTGCCCACGAGGTAGCCCAAGGCGTTGGGGCACAGGCGCGCCGCGCACAGGGCCGCCGTGCAGGATATGACCCCGTCGAGGAGCTGACCCCGTCGAGGAGCGCCGGCGCCTTCGAGGCAGCGGCCCCAGGTAGAAGCCGCACATCGCCGCGATGT
>JAQCYU010000080.1 GCA_027682925.1 Coriobacteriaceae bacterium AF45-21 | reverse complement strand
CCTACCATTATCCCTATTCGATGTACCAGAACTGCTTAGTCGTAAAAAGTCAAAGCCTAAACAAGCAAAGAACGTACGCATCTTTGGCCGAAGTATTGATGAACGACCAGATATCGTTAAGCTACATCTTGAGATTGGTCATTGGGAAAGAACGACCAGATATCGTTAAGCTACATCTTGAGATTGGTCATTGGGAAATAGATACTATCGTTGGTAAGCGTAAAGGTAAAGAGGCTGTGGTACTAACTTTAGTAGAGAAAGTAACGCATAAATTCATTGCTATTAAGATTCGACGTAAGGATGTAGCATCTGTAAAAGCTGCTTTACGTAGTCTCAAAATATATTATGGATCACAATTTGCTACTGTATTTAAAACAATTACAGCAGACAACGGAACTGAGTTTGCGGAATTATCTCAGTTAGAACGATATGGTACAATGGTAAATTTTGCTCATCCATATAGCTCTTATGAGAGAGCTCAAAATGAGCGTCACAATCGCATTTTCAGAAAGTACGTACCTAAAGGAAAGTCTATCGAAAACTACTCTGCTGAGCAGATTCTCTGGTTTGCAGAGGATATGAATTCATTACCTAGAAAGTCCCTTGGGTATGATACGCCTGATGATTTATTTGAAGCTTATTTAGATACCGCCTGATGATTTATTTGAAGCTTATTTAGATACCGTCTATGCCGCTTAAATTATTTGGTTAAAGGTGTTCAATTTGAACTTGCAATTTTAGTTTTCCCGAATTGCAATAATAAGTTGAACACCCGGCGAACCTTTATGCAGTAAGTGCTGCAAGCATTTCTTCCCTAAAACACTCCTCGGGTGTCTTATAGCCGAGTATTTTTCTTGGCAGGGTGTTGGCCCAGCACTCTACTCTGGAAATGTGTTCCACTGGGTAATCCTGGATTTTCTTCCCTTTGGGAAGAAATCGACGGAATAAGCCGTTGTGATTCTCATTCGTACCTTTGTCGCTGGAGCAGTACGGATGCGCATAATAGATCCGTGTGTGACTTAGTTTCTCTAGCTCCGACAGGCTAGAAAACTCACTGCCATTGTCTGTCGTAATGCTGAGGAACACTCGGCTGAAACAGCCGCGGAACATTCCATCCTTCAATTTTCTGAAGGCTGCTATTACAGAGGCACTTTCCTTGTTGGGCAGTTTTCTGATGAGGGAACAGCGTGTCTTGCGCTCAACCAGAGTCAGCAGTACTTCGTCCTTTGAGCGAGATCCCAGTACAAGGTCACACTCCCAATGCCCGAAATCCTGACGCTCATCCACAGAAGGATCGCGCTCATCTATACTGCGGCCGAACTTCTTCTTACGCTCACGAACCCGCTTCCTGGCGTTTTTTCGCTTGACGCGCAAGGGCAGGTCAATACTCTTGATTTTTCCTAGGAGCCCCAGCGTGACATAGTTGTACAGGGTTTTCGTACAGACCATCTCGCCACGTTGAAATTCTCCCGTAACCAGTGCCCTGCCAAAGCAGGCATCGAGCGACCAGTGATGTTCCTGAAGTCTCTTCTGCACATAGTCGAGGAATGCTCCCTTTGCTATGGCGTCGCATTTGCGACCACAGTTTTCGCGATGCGCCTCATAGGTGCTTTGCCCGTCTGCTGCGCGATAGCGTTCCACCTTGCCGTTATAGCAAAGAACCTTGCCACGCTTCACCTCGTTGCGTACCGTATTGACACAGCACCCAATCTCACGGGCTATGCTCCGATACGATTGCTTGTCGCGGAGACGCGTTTGGATAATGGCCACGCTTCACCTCGTTGCGTACCGTATTGACACAGCACCCAATCTCACGGGCTATGCTCCGATACGATTGCTTGTCGCGGAGACGCGTTTGGATAATGACTCGCTCCTCAAAAGTTAATGAGCCCCTTTTTGCGTAACGTATCCGTGGTAAAATGATTTTG
>JAQCYU010000008.1 GCA_027682925.1 Coriobacteriaceae bacterium AF45-21 | reverse complement strand
AAGACGCGTCTGACCTGGGAAATTCAAGCGAAACAATTGGCCTAACCCGCAAAAAATCCCAGGCCAGACGCGTATTCAATCAAAGAAAAAGGGCACTCCGATGTGGAGGCAACAGAGTGCCCAAAGAAAACCCAACCGATCAAGACATCAAGCAGCAGCCCATCAATGCCCCGAGATGGGACTACACGCCACCTGTCCGATTGATCGACTGGGTTTTCGAGGTGCGGCAGATTGCCCTGAAAGAGGAGGGCGTTGACCTTAAGGGTCATGCCCGACGATTGGAGGGCAAGGTGCCGTGCCTCGGGAAGACAGACAGTTACGCCGAGGGCTCCTGCTGCGTAATGCAGTGGATGTTGCCGCCGCCGAAGACGACCTGCTCGGACTGGACGCCGACGCACTTGTAGACGCCCTCGCCCCAGACCTCGTCATAGATCTTCTGGAGCGTGTCGACGGCCAGCTGGTCGTTCTCGTCGCCGTACTGCGGGACGATGACGCCGTGGTTGGTGACCAGGTAGTTCATGTAGGACGCGATCAGCGGCTCGTCGGGGACGCGCGGCTCGGCGTTCTCGTCGGCGTCGATGGTGTCGCAGGAGGCCTGGTCCATGAACAGCGGGGTCACGGGCATGCAGAGCTTGTAGACCTTCATCTTGCGGCCCTTGGCGTCAACGGCGTTGGAGAGGGTCTCGTAGGCAGCGTGGCACTGCTCGTAGAACGGATACTCGGGATCGTCGGTCCAGATGCAGGCCATGACGCCCGGGGCGATGAACGTGGCGACGTCGTCGATGTGGCCGTTGGTCTCCTCGGGGTCGATGCCCTCCTTGACCCAGATGACCTTCTCGACGCCCAGGTAATCCTTGAGGTGCTCGTCCATGTAGGCGCGAAGCTCCTCGCTCCAGGGCTCAAACTTCTTGTGGAACTTGGGCCAGATGGACTCGGGATCCTCTTCCTCCTCGAGCACTGCAGAGCAGGTGCGGCCCGGGGAAAGCAGGCACTGGTCGGTCACGACAAGGGTGCCCTCGCCGTCAACGGTGATGGAGCCGCCCTCGAGGATCATGTCATCGGGACGATAGCGGCGGCAGCCGGAAAGCTCAGCCATCTTAAGGGCGATCTGCTCGTCCTTGTCCCACGGGAAATAGAGGCCGTCGACGAGACCGCCGTAGGCGTTGAAGTGCCAGTGGTTGGCGCGCTTCTCACCCTTGCCGTTGATGACGTAGGTGGCGGC
The DNA here is from genome assembly GCA_027682925.1 of Coriobacteriaceae bacterium AF45-21. GTDB lineage: Bacteria > Actinomycetota > Coriobacteriia > Coriobacteriales > Coriobacteriaceae > Collinsella. The sequence goes on along the minus strand of JAQCYU010000008.1, from coordinate 71,384 downwards.
GGTGTCGCGGAACCAGGCGTCGTCGGTGGTCATCTCGATGACGGTGACGTTCTCGTCCTCCTCGAAGACGGCCTTGCAGTTGGCATAGTCGACCTGGTTGGCGCACATGGTAACCGGGGTGAACTCGGCGATGGCGCGGGCGATGGCGGCATACTGCTTCTGAGCCGGCTTGGCGCCGTGGGCCCAGGTGTCGGTGCGGTGGGGCCAACCCATCCACACGCGATCCTGCGGGGCGAACTCAGCGGGCATAAAGAAGCCGTCGGCCTTGGGGGTGGACTCGGACTCGGTGATCGTACGCATAAGATATCCTCCAAATCGAACGATCGCTTGCTGCGGGCGGGTTACCCGCAGCCTAAAACCAAGAGATGGTAGGCGCCCGTTCCCCGGCAAGGTCGGGCGCCCGGCGCCGGTTTTCACGGAGTCGCACCGGCAAGCGACGACGTAACCAAGTGCGCGGAGACAAAACGCACGAAGGATACGGAAGAGAGATTGGGGTGGGCGGTGGTTACCGGAGCTATCGCTCACACCCACCCCGGGGAATGGTTAGCAAACCTGTCGCTTGGGCACGTCTCCGAAGAGGCTAGAGTGCCCGGAGTCGGGAGCGACAAGCCCGACGAAGCGCGCGTTGGTACACGAGGAGGGTTGGAGCCCCAGAACCGGGTGCTCTAGTTCTCCTCGGCCTCGGCGGCCTCCTCAGCGAGACGCTGAGCTGCCAGCTCGGGAGTGAGGCCCTTGTACTCGGTCTCGCGGCCCTTGGCGCTGACGACGCGGACAACCTCGCCGATGAGCAGAAGCACGATGAAGATAACGATCATCGGGAGCTTGTCGCCAATCTCGGCGGCGGAGAGCGGCACCAGCGTTGCAACGATGGCCAGGATCAGCTCGATGCAAGGGATGGCCAGCATGACCTTCATCATGGCACCCTTAAACGGGAACGTGAAGATGCGCTCGCGGTCGGGGTCGTTCTTGCGAAGGTTGAGGAACGCCGGGAACATCGGGATGTAGGTCAGCAGCAGGAAGACGACGGAGGTGCCGAAGAGCATCCAGAAGACGCCGTTGGAGATGGCGTCGATGGGAACGAGCTGCAGGCACAGCACCAGGGAGGCAACGACGGCGTTGACCAGGTTGGCGCCGTTGGGCATGTCATCATCCGAAATCATCGAGGCGAAGACCTTGGGCATGTTGCCGTGCTCGGCAGCGTAGCGGGCGACGGAGTTGACGCCGAAGGACCAGGCGGCCATGTTGGCGAACAGGGTGATCAGGAAGGCGATGCAGATGACCTTGAAGATCATGGAGTCGCCCACCATGGTCTGGACTGCGACAATCATGCCATAGTCGGGGTCGATGGAATCGGCCGGCACAGCAGCGCCGATGCCAAAGCCAGCGAACAGGTAGATCACGGCGATGGACAGGCCACCAACGATGATGGCCTTGGGGATATCGCGAGCGGGATCGGCCATGTCGTCGGTCATGGTGCAGATGACCTCGAAGCCCATGAAGTTAAAGATGATGATCGACAGGTAACCGAGAGCGTTGGTGTTGGTGAGCTCGGGCAGGAAGGTGGCAGCGGACATGTCGTTCGCAAAACCGTTCTCCATGGCATACCAAATGCCCAAAGCGCCAACGATAACGGCGACGGCGACCTTGATGATGGCGCCACCGTTAAGGACCCACTCGGAGTCGGCCGCCTTGGAGCGGCCCATGAGGTAGACGATCCACACAAAGGCAAGATCGATACCCATCTTGGCGATCAAGTTGAACTCGACGCCAAAGACCATGCCCAAAATGTCGGGGAACATGGTAGCCAGCGAGGCGATCCACAGCGGGTAGTTGACCCAGTAGTAGTACGAGATGCGGGCGCCCCATTTGTCGCCCAGGCCATCGCGTACCCAGTCGTAAATGCCGCCCTCGCCGTCATAGGTGGTACCGAGCTCGGCGACAACCATGCCGTAGGGAAGCAGGAAGGTCAGGATCAGGAAGATCCACCAGAAGAACTGCTGGTTGCCAATGGCAGCAGCAGGAGCGGCGGCCTCGCAAACGAAGACGACGCAGATGATGGTCGAAATGACCGTCAAGAAGGAAAGCTTTTTCTTTCCGTCGCTCATGATGAGCTCCTTCGCTCAGTCTTGGACAGATCCGAGGCCCTAAGGTATTAAGGCAATTGCTTGGGCCTCGGTGAGCGGGCGACAGGAGACGAGCATCCGCCGCCCGCAAACGTGCTTTTAGAAGCCTTGAGGCTTAGAGCTGCTCGAGAGCTTCGAGAGCGGCGTGGAGCTCAGCCTTGGCGGAGTACTCGACACCCTCGTCGTTGAGCGGGGTGCGCTTGCCCAGGGCGGCAAGGAGAGCACGGATGGAGTGCTTGCGGTTCTCGGCCTCGACCCAGCACAGTGAGCGCTCAGGATCGTCCATGACCTCGTCGACGACCTCCTCGTTGCGGGTGGCCGGCAGGCAGTGCATGAACTTGGAGTTGGGGCCGGCGAAGTTCATCATGTCCATGGTGACCTGATACTTGGGATAGAACACGTCCATGTAGTTCTCGCCCGAGACCTCCTCGTCGTACAGGCCATACCACACGTCGGTGTAGATGAAGTCGGCGCCCTTGATGCACTCGATGTCGTCGGAGATGACGACAGAGCCGCCGGAAACCTTGCAGTTCTCCTCGGCGATGGCCATCATCTGCTTGCCGAACTCGGCGCGCTCCTCGACGGTGCCAACGTGCAGGCCGCCGTCGGGGATCTGGTGGCCCTTAGGTCCAAACTGGACAAACTTCATGCCGACCTTGGAAGCGATGAACATGAGGGAGACGCAGACCTGGGTGGCGTCGCCGATGAAGGCCAGGGTGCAGTCCTCGATCTTCTTGCCCTCGGGGAGGTTCTCGAGCATGGTCATGAGGTCGCCCATCTCCTGCGTGGGATGGTTGAACTCGGACATGCCGTTGATGACGGGCACAGCGGAGCCCTCGGCGAGGCCGACGACGTCCTTGTGACGGTCAACGCGAGCCATCATGATGTCGAGCAGCGAGCCCATAACGCGAGCGGTATCGCCCAGGGACTCGTGACCGCCGAGCTGGATGGTGCCAGGGCCATAGAACTGAGCATGGCCGCCGAGGTCGGTCATAGCGGTCTCGAAGGAAAGACGAGTGCGGGTGGAGACCTGCTGGAAGATCATGCCAAGGCTCTTGTTGCGGAGCAGGTGCGGATAATAACCGTCAACCTTGATGGCCTTCTTCATTGCCAGGCCAAGATCCTCGATAGCCAGGATCTGCTCTTTGGTGAAGTCGTTGGTGTCGATGAAATCCTTAGGCAGTGCCATGTCGATTTCCTTTCCGCCGGTCTTGCCGACTATTACTATGAGGCGCTCGAACATCACGCCTCGTGTTGACAAGACCATCATTCACCCGTATGCAATTTTTACCTAGTTTATTCGGGATTAAAGACCGTTCACGGAGTTACACCCCCTCTAAACCAATATAAACCCGCAGGTCAAGAGTTTACAGGGGGTTTACCATCTAGAACCGCGAACGGTATACGGCTATGCTGTATCTCGGCGCCTAATCCACAATGAAACGAAGGGTTGAGACGTCTATATCCCACAAGGTATACAGAACTCGGCCATAGAATAAATGAGATGGGACGGTGACAGATGAACACCCTGATGTTCTTCTATACCCTAGCGATACTCGTGATCTGTATTGTGACGGCGGTGCTCTCGCTTGCCGCCTATGCCTCATCTCGTCGACGCTTCTTTATCTATGGCAGCGGCGTATTTATCTGCTATGCCATCGAGATGACCGAGATTTTCTTTTTTGAATACACGCTGCAAAACCAGAGTTTTCCAGCCAGCGACTATTACTCAATTACCATGCCTGTGTTGCGGACCTTTGTGGCGACCGCTTCGCAGGCTTTTATTTGGCTCATTGCCATGGATTTGCTCGACAAGCATTCAAAAAAGCAGTTTGTCATTCCCGTCGCAACGTTCTTGCTGAGCGAGCTGCTGATTATCGTCGCTGTCCCCTACGGCCCCATTCATCAATGGCTCTACTACACGATGCGTCAGGTATTCCTTGTTTTCGTGGGGCTATATATCTTTTGGACGGCACGCAAGAGCACACAAGTCGAGCTGAAGGCACGCGTTAACAACCAACGAAAGCACCTGATTATCGGCGCTATTCTGGTCGGTTGCATCGTTGCCGAGGATTTCTACAACATCCTTGTTGTTCCCATGAGCCTGGCACCCTCTTGGCTGCAGCTGTACCTGTCCGAGCGCAACTTTAGCGAAAACGTCTTTGCCTGCTACTTTGCGATTCTGCTGATCATCTACTCCTACCACGTGCTTTCAATCCGCATGCAGGAGGCGCCCGAGGAAAAGAACGTCAGCGATCTTGATCGACACATCGAAGAGCAGATGCCCTTCTATCGCAACGCCTACAAGCTCTCCAACCGTGAGACCGAAGTTATGCGTCTGGTCGTACTGGGCAAATCGAACCAAGAGATCGCTGACGAGCTATTCCTTGCCGTGGGCACCGTCAAGACCCACATCCACAACATCCTGGTCAAAACCAAACAGCAAAACCGCACGACGCTCATCCTCCACTTTTGGAAGCGATAACCTGCCAAAAAGGGACAGGTTTATTTTGGCAGGTTTTATCTGGGTAAACGCCAAAAACCGCCGCGAGGGAGCTACTTTCCCTCGCGGCGGTTTTCTAGCTCACGCTTTCTTTCGTCTCAATCTGTAACATATGGAGACCAAATCGCCGTCTTACTGTTACAGATCGAGACGAGTTACAGAACGCGCGTCGAATAATCTCAATCTGTAACAGGTAGAAGCGTTTTTGCCAGTCAGATGTTACAGATTGAGATAAACGAAGGAGCGGTAGCGTTAAACAAGTCCGCCACAAAGTTATTCGGAGAGATCCGATCCTAGAGTTGTCTACCAGGTACGATATGTGCACTGATATTTTGTCTCAAACCCGGGCATCCCGTTGCCGCGTGGGCTTAACGCGGCACCCGTATAGAGAATCGTTTGCCCCGTACGAGAATACGAAGTTTTGAAAGACAGCCTCTTGTATGTCTGGTCGAAACAATCAACATTCTCGCTCGGGTGGTTCGCAGTGGAGAACGACTTGTAAGTGTCCAAGACGTCCGCTGTCACAAGACGACAAGGCGCGACAGAACCTGCATCTGGTTTCGCCGTCGCACAAACGGGAATTGTGACCATCGACAGGGTAAGCATAAAACATGCGAACATTGCCTTCACAAAGTTCTTCGTTACATGGCGTTTCATGGTTATCTTCCTTTCCTAGTTTTACTGTCGTTCGTCTTGAAAAGCTGCGCGTATACATTACCGATCCACTTCGAATCACCTCCCATTTCTCTGGTAACGACACGCGAGTCATCCCCTGTGAGCAATACGGAGGCATCGCAGAGCGATTCGAGGTTTCCGATAAGATGAGAAGAGATAATGACATGTGCTCCTCTACCCGCTTCATCTCTAAGAGCATTCGAAACAATCGCAACGTGTCTCACATCAAGTGCATTCATGGGCTCATCCAAAAGGACGACTTCGCAATAGGACATATACGCCATCGCGACATTAAGTAATTGTCTATTTCCATCAGACAGCCTAGATACGGGCGTATTCTTCAACCCAGTCAAGTCAAAGCGATCAAGCACTTGGTCCAAAGTGCGAGGTGAATGCCAAATTCTCCTGCATCGGTCGAGATGAAAAGCGACGGTCATGTATGGAATCAATAGCGACGGCCTATTCGGAACCAAAAAGAATACCTTTCTCATTTCCTCACGGTCGACGCATACTTTTGCATGAAAACAGAGAGAACCTGACACGCGCACTGATGGCCCAGCATCTCCCCAAAGAGTATTCAGTAGCGTAGTCTTGCCATGTCCATTTGGCGCGACAAGACCCCATATCTGGCCAGCGGGCATATCAAACTGCAATCCCTTTACCAGCTGGTTTTTTCCAACCGTCAACGCATCCAGCGACAGAGAGAGCAAGCTTTTCTCGCCCAAACTATCCGGGCGAATATGGTTCCAGGCCCAGCGATTCTTGCTTTTTAGACGCGAAAACGAAATGACCCCCAACGCGCAAACAGCAAACGCGCCCATCACGGCAAAGAGGCAGTGCGATGCACTGGCTTCAGGAACGAGAGATACCTCCGCTCCATTGGCGTAAGATGCGCCGCCGAGCGCAAACGAAGAGGCAGAATAGCTCGACACCATATACGGCAGCAACGCATGCCATGGAGCATCTTTGCTCGCATAAAACGGAAGCTGGCTTATGCCCCCCACAAGAGCGATCACCATGGACGAAATGGCCCTGTTTCTGCTTCCGGCGTACACGCACACGCCCAAGCAAGCAAACATCATCGACAGCACAGCTTCAAAGACGGCAAATAGCCCTAGCTGAACTAACACAGTTCTTTCGACTACGTCACCATACTGAATGAATACGACTGGGTACTCTGTCTGACCTACACCGTTAAACACCGTTGCCAATACAAAACAGGGAGCCAACGCCAGAACCAAAACCAGCATCGATGCAATACCAGAGACGAGAACGCGGCATGCATTCATCTCTAACTTTGACAACAACGCTCGATCGTAGAACCGCTTTCCATCCCCCTCAAGCGACATATAGAGGACGAGGACCGGGACCAAAAGCCACGCTATTGCAGGAACAGCGCCGCAATAATATGCGAGAAGGATCATCCCGGGCATTTTTGTTGTTGAGTCGTACGATTCCGGATGGGCCAGCATCGATATGGCTCGGGGAAGACGTTCTTGGGCTTCAAGCGATAACTCCGAATCAACACCATTCAAATAACCGAGTCGGTATTCCTTGAGCAATAGATTGTCGTAATCGGCAATCGCATCGTAATACTCTCTGGAGTCCGCCTTGCTTTCAAGCGCCCGATCAAGGCACGCCCTTTCGTCGGCAATGATGCTGTTGAGCTCCTGTGGGGCAGTGTCATAAACGCCGTCAGAGACTTGAGAGACCAAAAGGGCTCTCTGGTCTTCGATGGAAGCTCTACCATATAGATAATCTGCTCCCGTTGGAACGGATAGAAATACCGGGATGCAGAATACGAGCGCGAGCAGCGCCGTCAGCAACATGATTCCCCGGTTGCGCGCAAGAACTTCTAAATTAAGCCGTACATATGTGAGGCAATCACAGGTCTTCACAGCAAGCACCTCCGGTTCGCAACACACGAGTCGTCGGACCCGTTGTCCGGAAGTATCGCCTTCATCGTCAGAACTGTCTGTAGACGTGTAGGATGGATTTACAATCTTATTTGTCTACAGGCTTCTACCTGCTATTTTCTATAACATCTGCCATAAGACTAAAAACCCTATCTCTAAGTTCACGCTCCGAGTGAACTCCAAGCAAGGCATAGCTCTTGCTCTTGGCCTCTTTGACGGTTCCCCGAGCAACGTTAAGATGTGCGCAAATCTCGGTGGTTCTATTGCCATCAAAAACGCATGTCATGATATCGGCATAAAGCGGCGTGAAACCAAGCCTCAAGAAGGCCTCACGCACGGTATCGCGTCGATCACCCACCCGAACCGTATCTTTCGAACGCAAGAATAGCAGCGAATTAGCCATAAGGATAAGTACGACAAGGAACGCAGTCACGCGTAAGGCAGGCATAAGGCCGCCAACGGCCTCACCGCTCCCAACGGACTCAAAGAAAATGTACAGTCGACTTACCACATCGTGAACCCAGAACGCTGCTCCAGCACCCACAGACACCGAAGAAAGGGTGAGTTCAGGCGAAAGGCACAAGTGCATTTTAGACATCCACCGTATAGCCGCACGGCAACACAGGGCCACAAGCACTATAGCTATCGATAGGATTATCGCATCATGCTCAAAGCCGAAGCATACGAGGATTTCCTCGATGCCCATTCCAGACGCATACATAAACAGGAAGCAGACGAAGACTATCCTGCAGTTCTGATTGAACGATGAGGACCCCAGCGATTCTGAACGGTGATCATGGCCTTTTGTTGCGTCAAGATGCCACGCATCCTTTGACAAGAGAAGTCCAGCCGTCGCCTCTGAAATGTTTTTATATCCGGTTTTAGTCAAGGCCCGCGACAAATAGGTACGGGCAGTAGACGGGGAAATGTCCAAGGCAGAAGCAATCTCCTCGTACGTTTTTCCCTCTATCCTCATAGAGAAAACCGCGGACTCCCTTTGAGAAAAACCCGAAGCCGTAAGGATATCGGCAACTGCAGAGTGTTTTCCTCCTAATTTGGCGGCCGCAGAAAAAGCGCTCGTTAAGTCGGGGAAAAATCGCGTTATGGCCCTGGCAAGGATACTGCCCAAAACGGTAACCAGAAGCAATACGATCTCTTGATGCCCACCAAAGCTCAGGAGCACAGCCCCGATGTTTATATTGCGCGAAAACAAACAATCCGTATCGAGAATAACGGCGGCATTACCAAACGCAAGAGGTTCGACGAGCGAGGCAGCAACCCCCATCTCGGCGTTAACGGAAAGGAAAGAACCGATGGAGTCCATCAACGGGACGAGAAGAAACTGAAGGCCAACAAGCAAAGCAATCAAGAGCACAACGGGGCTGTAAAGTGCGAGCTCAGGATACCCGTGGAGAGCAGAGCCATCGGCCACATGTTTCCCCTTTAATCCCGCACGTATGTTTGCGAATTCACCGCCAAGCACCCAAGAACAGCAAGCGACAAGCAAGGGGGCTAGTAACAACAAAATGAACGCGAGCGCCGAAACCACAACATGAAATTGATGAAAGACATTAAGAGATATCGTGTACATCACAAGAAGTGCAATGTCTACGAGCATAAGTCCAAAAAGCCTTTTGGAAATACCCGGTCTCACAGGGCGAGAGATGAGGCCCACACAGAAGCCCGAAAACAGATGCAGACCGATAAGAACGGTGCCAGAAAGGCCCGTATAAATACTTGGCGCCACACAATACAGACCAGCCGCCCCTATAAACAACATAATTGAATGCCAGAGGAACGAGCGCGTCACGTTTTGCAGGGTAGCTGCCTCGGTTGCCATAAAATCAAAGCTCCTAGATAGCATTTTGGGTATTTTAACATCGTTCCCGGCGTTAAAAAAATGTTACCCGAATTAATCAATATCCCCCCTCCACCAAAAGGCACCACGCTGATCCTCCACTTTTGGAAGCGATAACCTGCTAAAAAGGGACAGGTTTGTTTTGGCAGGTTTTATCTGGGCAAACGCCAACCGCCGCGAGGGAGCTGCTTTCCCTCGCGGCGGTCTTCTAGCGGTAAAAACCAAGTGAGTAGGCTTTTGGCGGGATGCCGAGCACACCTCAAAACGCCACAGCCCTGACCTGCGATTTTATTGAGCACCTGCCGCGATGTGCTCGGCAGATCCAAAAAAGCCTACTCACTTGCATCTGAGATGCTCTAGATACGCAAAATACCGCCGCGAAAGGAGCCCAGCTCCCTTCGCGGCGATCGTTCGCTCTGGTTTTGCGGCGGTTTTGCCGCTTGTTACTCGCTGTAGCGGGTGGCGATGGCAGCTTGTACCATGCCGGCGCTCATGAGGTACGTTACCAGGAAGTAGCCACCATAGGCCGCCAGGAAAATCGCGCAGGTGAGGCCCACGGTGCCGCCGATGCTCATATCGCCGAATACGCTCACCAGCTCGATGATCACCTTGAGCGCCACAAAGGAGTGCGCCAGGCCCACTGCCAGCGGGAACAGAAAGAATACCGCTTGCTGCGCCATCACCGAATGGCGAATCTGGCGGTCGTCACAGCCGATCTGTGCCAGCACACGATAGCTGCGGCTGCCGTCGGCCACATTGGAGAGCTGCTGGATCGATAGGATTGCCGCGCACGCAACGACCAGTACAAAGCCAATGTAGATGGCCAGATAGCTAATCATGCCGTTCATCTGCGCTGCTTGCGTGTACATCTCGGAACGCGTGATGAAGACTCCCCACGACCCCGGCTCCTTGCCGTCAACGAGCAGATTGTCGAGCAAGGTGTATTTAATGCTCTCGTCTGCCTCGGTCGTATCCATCCCCTGTTTGTAGTTAACGAGCAGATTACTGGAATACGGCTGCAGGTTAAGCTGGGACAGCAGTTCATCGGCTACGACCACGGTACCGGGATTGCTGCCCATCGCCGAGTTGGCGATGGCCGCCGTGTCCTCGTCCGACTTATCGGTTGCGGGCTTGAGCTCATGCCCGCCCAAGGTGAGGGCATGGCCGCCGGCCATGTATTTGGTGTACAGGTCGCCCAGCTCACCGCCCATATCACACGTAAGCAAGTACTGGTCCCGGCCAATGCTCACCGGCTCCTCGCCCATCATCTGGCGCAATTTGTTGTACTGGCTCGCCGGCGTCACAAACAGACCCATCGCATCGGCGTTGCTTCCCTCAAGCGCCTTGGGAAGCTTTTCGCCCATGGCCTTGCACATCTCACCCGCCACCACCGAGGGGCCCGAGCCGCCAAGCGGGTAACTCAGATACGAATCGATCTGCACATGTTCACCGGCAACATCGGCGATATTGACCTTCTTGCCGGTCTCGTCGTTGTTGTCCGCCGACTTGCCCTTAATACCGTCTGCAACGTTATCGGGATCTTTACGATCGCCATGCCATGCAGCGTACAAATCGACCGTTGCATCGGCCAGCACCATGCGATCGGCCTCAGACGGATTGACATACTCCTTGTAGTAGTCGAGCGTTTCGGGCGTGTAATAGACATACGTCTGAGACACGTCAACAGGGTTATAGCGCTCCAGGTTTTCGTTCATCACGTTGGCAATCGACATACCGCAGGTCACCGAGGTAATGGCCAAAAACAGAATCATCGCGATGACGCCCATCGAAAAGCACACCGTGTTGACCTTGGCCGCAAGCTGGCGCACGGTAAACATGTTGAGGCCGCGCCAGTACACGCCGCGCAGGCTCTGCAGCAGCTTGATGAGCATGCCCGAGAGTCCCCAGAACAGCGCAAAGGTACCCACTGTAACCATAGCGGTCGTAATGCCAAACTGGCTCATGGCCTCTTGCAGCTTGCTGTCCGTCGCAGTCAGCGGGAACCCATCACGTAGCAGACGGTAATAGGCCACGCCCACAAGCGCCACGCCCACGGCAAAGATGGCAATCGCGATCCAGGGGTTGCGCGTCTTGATGCTCTCGTTGCGACGCTCGGCACCCATGAGCTCAATGAGCCTGGTGCGACGCACGGCGCGAAGGTTCAGCAGTAGCGTGAGCACAAACATCACGAGCATGCAGGCAAGGGTCAGATTGAACGCATGCACCGAGAAGAAGAAGTGAAAATCGGCGATCTGCGTCTTAAAGAGCGAAGCGGTAAAGAATGTCATGAGCTGGGAGAGCCCCACGCCCAGCACAATGCCGGCGACAAACGCGCCGACCGAAACAAATACGGTCTCGAGCGCCATGATCGTGGCGACGCGCCCGCGGCGCATGCCGAGCACCTGGTACAGGCCGAACTCCTTTTTGCGGCGTTTCATAATGAAGTTGTTGGCATACACCACCAAAAAGGCCATGACGCCGGCCAAAAAGTACGTCAGGTAGCCGAGCATGCTGCCCATGAGCTCGGACAGTCCCTCCTCCTTGATGCCGGCAATGTCGACCTGCATCGAGACGGTATTGAAGGCATAGAAGACCGTGACGCCCAGGGTGAGCGTCAGCAAGTAGACAAGGTAATCGCGGCCGGCGCGGCGGACGTTGCCCCAAGCGAGTTTACAGAGCATCGGAGCCCTCACCGCCCATCATGGCAACGACCTCCATAATGCGGTCGAAGAACTCTCGGCGGTCGGTGTCGCCGCGGCGCAGCTCAGTGAAAATCTTGCCGTCGCGGATAAACAGCACACGGCTCGTGTAGCTGGCGGCAAAGCTGTCGTGCGTGACCATGAGCACGGTGGCGCGCAGACGGCGATTGAGCGCCTCCAGGCTCTCGAGCAGCAAGCGGGCGCTCTTGGAATCGAGGGCGCCGGTGGGCTCGTCGGCCATAATCATAGTGGGGTCGGTGACGAGCGCGCGAGCCGCGGCAACGCGCTGTTGCTGACCGCCGGACATCTGGTAGGGATACTTGTCGAGCACCTGACTGATAGACAGACGCGCGGCTACATCCTGCACGCGGGTCGAAATTTCGGCCGAGTTTGTGCGGGCGATGGTGAGCGGCAGGGCAATGTTCTCGCGTGCCGTGAGCGTATCGAGCAGGTTGGAGTCCTGGAAGATAAAGCCGAGCTCCTCGCGGCGGAACTGCGAAAGCTTGGCCTGTTTCATGCGCGTCACGTCCTGGCCGTTGATGCGGATGGTGCCGCTCGTGGCGGCATCGATGGTCGACACGCAGTTGAGCAGCGTCGACTTGCCCGAGCCCGAGGCACCCATGATACCGACGAATTCGCCGCGGTTGACGGTAAAGCTGACGTCGTTGAGCGCGCGGGTCACGTTGCCCAGCGCTCCATATACCTTTTCGAGATGCGCGACCTCCAGTACCGGGGTCGCTGCTTGCATGGTTTGCATACCGAGTCCTTTCTTGCAATTAGTCTACGGCATCTATAGTCGCAAGAAGCCGAGTCGGCTACCATCGATATGGCTTACGCTTGCCTTACCGTTGCGTAAGGTAAGCGTAGTCTGCCACGTGTTGATGTTGAGAGAGGACTCCTGTTGAAGACTGTTCATGTTGCCGCCGGGATCATTCGCAAGGAAGGATCCGACGAGCTACTGGCTGTGCAGCGCGGCTATGGCGACATGCAGGGACTTTGGGAGTTCCCCGGTGGCAAGCTCATGCGCGGTGAGACGCCAGAAGACGCCGTGCGCCGCGAGCTTATGGAAGAGCTACAGGTAAAAGTCACCAACCTGCGTGATTTCTACACCGTTGAGTATGACTACCCCGATTTTCATCTCTCAATGGAGTGTTACTACTGCTCGCTCGCCGATGAATCCGATGAGCCTCAGAAGCACGACCGCCAGCTTGATATCCGCTGGATTCCGCGCACCTCGCTTGCCACGGTGGAATGGATGCCCGCAGACAAGGGGCTCATCGATGCCCTGATTGAGCTGAAGGAAGACCGGCTTGAGGCAAGCTCCGCTGATGACGCCGCGCCCAACACAGCCGACAAACCCACCGCCAAACCCAAGCGCGCACCTAAGCGCCGTAGCAAAAAACGCCCCAAACCAGGTCTGCTCGACGGCATCGATACCTCGGACCTCTCCGCTGACGAGCGCGAACTGGTCCGCCGTCGCGCCGCCATCAAAAAGTCCATGAAGGGCAACAAGCGCGCCAACACCAAGCCTGAGCTGCTCGTACGCCAGCGTCTGCGGGCTGCAGGCCTTACGGGATACCGTCTGGAATGGAAGGTGCCCGGCAAGCCGGATATCGCCTTTCCCGGGCGCAAGATCGCCATCTTCGTCAACGGCTGTTTTTGGCATCGCTGCCCCAAGTGCAATCCCAGCCAGCCCAAGCGTAACGTTGAGTTTTGGGAGGCAAAGTTCCGTCGCAACGTCGAGCGCGACCGCGCTGCCGTGGCAGCACTCACTCAAATGGGCTGGACACCCATAACCATCTGGGAATGCGATCTCAAAAAAGACCGCATCGACGCCACGATGGAAAAGGTCATCGAGCAGGTGCGTGCCGCAGAGCCGCAACGCTAACAGCGAGCATTCACACGCTCCGCACGTCCGCGCCACGTCTACGCCACAAACCTTAGAAAGCCCTTAAGCTCAAAACCTTTCAAGAGTGTTACTCAATAGCCTTGACCTGCGGTTTCATGGTTACACCAAACCAGGTTAAGCCTTTCTTTAGCGCTTCTTTGCGACGGCCGCGGCATAATACTGCCAACGCACGGGACCTAGCAGCAAACCCCGCGCGCAATCTTTTGGTGGACATCGAGGAGGCCGCATAAGCATGTATTCTTCCAATGACGCAGCACAGCAGCCATCCCTAAAACATGCAAACCTTTTCTCCTTCCCCCCGACACAGAGAAACGGTCTCCTCGACTCCCCCACCACAAAAACCAAGCGCTCAGCCGATCAGAGCCTCAACTTACGAGCTTCCTTCGAAAAGCTCCAAGCATCCCTAGACAAGGCGTTCCCCGAACAGGCAAGAGCAATCTAAGCCCATCGCGCTTTATACTGATGCCATGCGAAACATGGATCACATAGAATTGCACCGCGGAGGACGCGAGGAAGCGTTTCCCGAGACCGCCGAAGACTGGCCCTATATTGCCGAACGCGCAGAATTCGCTCGCTATCCGGGCAATTCCGTCCCCTGGCACTGGCATTCCGAAGTTGAGCTTTTCTACATGGAGCAGGGAGCGATTGACTATCGAACGCACGCGGCTCATGAGCACGTACGCTTTGAGGAAGGGTCCGCCGGCTTTATCAACGGCGGCGTTTTGCACAGCACGCTGCAATCACCCAATTCGGCGCCAGCCATTCAAATGCTGCATATCTTTCAGCCGTCGATGCTCGGCGATCCCGCGGGACGTCTCCAAAAGCGCTACATCAACCCATTGCTTCAATGTCGAGGCGTCGATGTGCTCAAATGGTCGCCCACCAATCCCGACGATATGCCCTTTATCGATTTGCTGAAGAGCTCCTTTAGCCACGACCTTCAACAGCCGCAGAACGAGATGGCGCTTCGAAATAGTTTGTCAGAGCTCTGGATTCAGATTAACGCCAAGACCGAACCGCTCTTTTCTTCCGACGGCGCCTCTTGGATGACCAGCCGCGACGTACAGTTCAAGGCAATCCTGGACTTTATCCGCGCAAACTATGCAGCCGCTATAGATGTGCCCCAGATGGCATCTGCAGCCGGCGTAAGCGAAAGAGAGTGTTACCGCATTATCGAAGCTTGCGCAGGAACGACCCCGGCGGCATATCTGCGCGCATACCGCGTAAACCGTGCTTGCGAACTTTTGGCACACACCACGCGAACGGTCCAGACAGTCGCGCGCCAATGCGGCTTTGCGACAGCAAGCCATCTTGGCCAGGTATTTAAAGAACAAATGGGATGCACTCCTTCGAGCTATCGAGCAGCGAGGCAGAATCTCGATAGCACCAGGCAGAAATCCCGCTAGCCCTTCTTCTGTCACTGCATCAAACTTGCAGGCAAACAACAGAGAGGAGCAATCATATGAAGCACTTTGACCATATCGTATTTGACGTTGATGGGACATTGGCAGATACAGAAGAAAGCGTTCTGTCATCGCTTGTCCAGATTGTCCAAGAAGAGACCAGCAAAACGCTTCCCCGACACGAGCTTGACTTTGCCCTCGGCATACCCGGCAAGGATGCCCTTGAGAAACTTGGGATCTACTCGCAGGCAACGTTGGATCGCTGGTGCCAAGTTGCCGCCAGCTTTAAAAGCACCATCAGCGTGTTTCCAGGTTTGCTTGAAGTCATCGCAACACTCGCCGATAGCGGCTGCAAACTTGGCATCGTCTCCTCACGTGCGCGCGACGAATACGCAAAAGAAATTGCACCCCTTGATTTCGATAAGTATTTTGAGCACATCATCCTTGTCGAAGACACAACCGAACATAAACCCGCACCCGCACCCATGCTCGAATATCTCCGACGTGCGGGCGCGAATCCTGGCAACGTCGTCTACGTTGGCGACACCGTCTACGACGAACAATGCGCAACTTCGGCAGGGGTCAGTTTTGCCCGAGCAGCATGGGGATCACACCAAGATATCCCAAACGCCACCTACAACCTCAAAACCCCCAACGACCTACTAACCCTAACAACCAAATAACCCACGCGTCCCACCCTTTCAGCCCCAACACCACAAGGGCGATTGAGCAGGACGGTTTGGGCGGGTCCCCGTACTTAGTTTCCAAAATCATTCCGCAGCGCGAAGGCTTCTTATTATTTTCAGACCTAACACCACAAGGGCGACGACCTCGAGTAGGTCAACCGGGGAGGGACGAAGGGTTAGTTCTCTAATCTTTCCGCAGGAGGCAAAAAGCCTCGCCGCACGAAGTGCGCAGCGAGGCTTTTTGCATGCCCGAGGACGATTGGGGAACTAAGCCCTCGTCCCTCCCCGGGATATGTAGCGAGTCGGAGTGCCCTTGCTGTTACTCTGCTTTGCCCACAGAGTTGAGGTTGGTCATGCGGATCTTAACCAGCTCGGTGATCTCGCGCATGCCCTCCTTGGCCGGCTTCTTGGGATCGAAGCAGGCGGGGTTCTCGGCCATGTAGGCCATGAAGCCCTTGGTGTAGGCCTGACGCAGCTCGGTGGCGTAGTTGACCTTGCAGATGCCGTTCTTCACGGCCTCGGCAACCTGCTCATCGGGCACACCGGAGGTACCGTGCAGAACCAGCGGCACGTCGACGGCGTCGCGGATGGCCTTGACCACGGACTGCTCGATGTGCGGATCGCTCGTGTACACGCCGTGGCTGGTGCCAACGCCAATAGCGAGGGAGGTGCAGCCAGTGCGCTCGACGAACTCCTTGGCCTCGGCCGGATCGGTGTAGGGGCTCTCGCCCTCAACCGCGGGACCGTCGTCCTCCTTGCCGCCGACCTTGCCAAGCTCGGCCTCGACGGGCACGCCCATGGCGCGGCCAGCGTCGGCGACGGACTTGGTCAGGGCAATGTTGTCCTCGAAGGACTCGTGCGAGCCGTCAATCATGACAGAGGTGTAGCCAGTGCGGAAAGCCTGCATGCAGCGGTCATAGCCATCGCCGTGATCGAGGTGCAGAGCGACGGGCACGGAAGCGCGCTCGGCGGCAGCCTTGACCATGCCGTAGAAGTAATCCAGGCCAGCGGTCTTGATGGTGCCCGGGGTGGTCTGCATGATGACGGGGGACTTGGTCTCCTCGGCAGCGGCCAGAACGGCCATAACAAACTCGAGGTTCTCGACGTTGAACGCGCCGACGGCGTAGTGGCCGGCCTGAGCGTCCTTGAGCATCTTTTCGGTGGTAACAAGTGCCATGAGCGTTTGCTCCTCTCCCTCGCCCGCATCTGGACATCGGGCGTAGTTGATCACAAGGCGTTTTACCTTGCGTTTTGCTGCGCCCATTGTATGAAAATCGACGGCGTCGCACGTATGAGATATCACCGGCACACAGGTCAAGACACTCGTTTTTGAAAAGCAAACGGAAGGGGTTCGCGCCGGATCCCTCTATACGACATTGCAGTTTTCAAGCGAATCATCTTTCTTTTATAGAAAAGATAAGTAATCGAAAGGTGTTTTCTTACTCAAAAAGAAAATGAACGAAAATGGACTCAACACAATTCCTGCAAATTTCAGACGATGATGGAGCGAATATGGCCCATGCAACAACCCGAGCTTTTGCCGACGAACGTCGCGCCGCCATCATGGAGATGCTCGAACATAACGCCTCGGTGCAGGTAGCAGAAATCGCCCAGACCTTTGGTGTGTCCTCCGTTACCGCCCGTGCGGACCTAGACGCGCTCGCCGAGTCCGGCAAGCTGCGCCGCACGCACGGTGGCGCTGTGTCGCTCCAGAAGCGACTGACCGTATCCACCCAGGATCGCCGTATCAACGTCAATGTTGCCGCCAAGCAGGCCATCGCGCAAAGCGCCATCGGGCTCGTCAATGACGGCGACACGCTGCTCGTCGACTCGGGCACCACGGCGCTCGAGTTTGTCCGGCTCCTCGATCAACGCAACGGCATCACCGTTATCACGGCCGACATCACCATCGCCGATTACATCGACGAGAGCATGCCCTCGGTCGATGTCGTCATGCTGGGCGGGGCACTGCGCAAAGGTCATCGCTATCTGTACGGCCCACTTACTATGCAGGCGCTCCAAATGGTCCATGCCGACCTTGCCGTCATGTGCCCCGGCGCTTTTGTTCCCGGCTGCGGCTTTACGACCGACTTTCCGCAGATGGCCGAGACCAAAACGGCCATGATCGCCGCAGCCCGTCAAAACGTGGCCCTCATGGACGCCAGCAAGGTCAACGGACGCGGCATGTATCGCTTTGCCGAGCTTGTCGATGTCGACACCATCGTGATGGACCGTGATCCCGATGATGCCGTCGCCACCTCAATCACCGAGACCGTCGACGACGCCCGCCCAAATCTCGTCATCGCCGGCGCTTAAACAAAAACCACCACAAAGGTGCCTGTCCCCTTTGTGGTGGTTTGAGCGTTGAAAGTGAACGTATCGCTACTTGGACAGCTCGTCAGCGAGGGCCTCGATCTGGGCGCGCGAAGCGTCGTTGAGCGAACCCAGGACGGTCACCTTATTCTGCGTCAGCGTGATGTCTTTCATGCCCTCGAGCTCCTTGGCCATAACCTTAGCGGCGGCAGGTGCCCAAGAGCCAGCCTCGACGAGCGCCACGGTGCGGTTCTGGTAGGCATGCTCAGCGAGCGTGTGGATAAAGGTGCTCATGAACGGGAAAATCTCGCCCTGATAGGTAATGGAGGCGAGCACCAGGCGGTCGTAGCGGAACGCATCCTCAACGGCCTCGGCCATGTCGTCGCGAGCCAGGTCAAAGACGGAAACCTTCTGGCCGCGAGCCTCAAGCGCAGATGCGAGCTCCTCAACGGCGGCCTCAGATGGCCGTACACGCTCGCGTAGGCAATCGTGATGCCCTCGTCCTCGGGCTGATAGCTCGACCAGGTGTTGTAGGTGTCGAGGTAATAGCCCAGGTTCTCGGTAAGAACAGGGCCGTGGAGCGGGCAGATAACCTGGATGTCCAGATCGGCGGCCTTCTTGAGCACGGCCTGCACAAACTTGCCGAACTTACCCACGATGCCAAAGTAATAACGGCGCGCCTCGCAGGCCCACCCTTCCGGATCCTCGATGTCGTTGGCGCCGAACTTGCCAAAGCCGTCGGCACTAAAGAGCACCTTGTCGGTGGCCTCGTAGGAGAACAGCACCTCGGGCCAGTGCACGTTGGGGGCGCCGACAAAGGTTAGGCTGTGGCCGCCCAAATCGAGCACGTCACCCTCCTTGACAACCATCTTGCGCTCGGGGAAGTCGGTGTCAAAGTAGTTAACCATCATGCGGAAGGCGCCCATGCTTGCCACAATCTGTGCCTGGGGATAGCGCTCCATAAAGGCGGCGATGCCGGCGGAGTGATCGGGCTCCATGTGATGGATGACCAGGTAGTCGGGCGTGCGACCGTCGAGTACAGCCTCGAGGTTACCGAGCCATTCGTCGACAAACCCGCCATCGACTGAATCGGCGACAGCGATCTTTTCGCCCAAGATAACGTAGCTGTTGTATGCCATACCGTTCTCGGACACATCGTACTGGCCCTCGAACAGGTCAATGTCGTGATCGTCGACGCCAACGTAGCGGATATCCTTGGTGATCTCCATCAGGCAAAGCCTCCTAGATAGACAAAAGAGCCCGTTTATCATAGCACTCGGCTGCATCCCAACAGCTATCTGCCGGCATTCTTACCGATTGTTATTAAAATGCGATAAATCGCCGTTTACCAGCACAAACTATGAGCGCGGTATCGCCGTGCTATGTCGAATGATGAGCTGGCCGGGAATACGAATGGCAACGGTTTTGCCCACCGTACCCGCCTCGGGAACCGCATGCTCAAACACCTCGCGCCCACGCTGATGCAAGTCGAATCGAACGGTCGTGAGCTCGTTGTGTGCTACAAAATCATCGAGCGAATCATCGACGCCCACCACGCTCACGTCCTCGGGCACGCGCAAGCCGCTATCGCGCAGCGCGGCGATGGCACCGTTTGCCATTTGGTCGTTTGCCGCGTAAATCGCCGTCATGGTGCGGTCGTGCTCGGCCAGATATCTGCCGGCTTCGTATCCGCTGTTGGCAGACCAATCGCCCTCGAGCGGCGCCTGCGGCTTAATGTGCTTACGCTCGAGTGCATCCTGCCAACCGGCGCGACGAAACCGCTCGTCGACCGAGAACGACGGGCCGCCAATATAGCGAATCTGATCGTGTCCCAGCTCAAACAGGTGATCCATAAGCAATAGCGAGCAGCCGTAATGGTCGGAATCGACTGTGGTCACGCGCGGATGCGCGTACATGGTAACGATGACCGTGCCAATGCCCGGCAACGGATCAAACGTCTCAAAATCGGGTGCCATGCGACTCATGCCGATAATGATGCCGTCCACGGGCAGCGCGGCCATACGACGCGTGGCCTCGGCAAGCGAAAACTCCTCGGTCTTGGACATCTCGACCAGCGTGATGGCGCAATTATGCTCGCGAGCAGCGCTGGCGATGCCGTCGATCATTGAGAGGTTGCCAAACTTGGTGACATCGTTGACGCACAGGCCGACCGAATGGTAACGGCCGTCGCGCAGCGAGCGACCGGCATAACTCGGACGAAAGCCGAGCTCTTGCATAGCGGCCTGCACGCGCTGGCGCGTCTGCTCGTTGACGTTAGGCAAACCGTTGGCGACGCGCGAAACCGTCTGCTGCGAAACGCCAGCAGCGCGGGCGACGTCGGCCATGGAGACCGGACGCGTACCTGTATCGTTGGACGGGCGCCTTGCCACAGGATCACCTTCACCCTTGCGAGATCTGAATAGCGTGAATGCCGGCCTGGGCAGAAACACGCCCTGCACCGAGGCCCGCTATCGTCGGACGCATGTTAACGTACTCTACTTTTTCTATCTGCATCTTTTCTGCTTTATAAGCCCATACGACAGTACCGTTCACGGCTGTATTTCTACCGATTACCAGATTCTCAAAAAGTGACAAGCGATGTGTTATGAGTACGTTAACATAGCCCGTAACGTGCGGTATCGTGGACACTTGGTTCATGCCGCTTCAAGTTGTTAACGTACTCATAACGACGCAAAACTCACCCGTGCGCGCCAAGGAAAGGACTCCCATGACCACCCCCGACGAAAAGACACTCGCCACGCTCACCAAGCTGTTTGAGGAGGAGTTTGGCCCCATCGGCGACCGCCAGGTTCTCTATGTGCACGCGCCCGGCCGCTCCGAGATCAGCGGCAACCACACCGACCACGAGGGTGGCCACGTTATCGCCGGCTCGCTCGATGTCGCCGTTGACGGCATTGCCGTGGCGACCGATTCCAACAAGGTTCGCGTCGCCGACGAGGGTTATCCTACGTTTGAGATCACGCTCGACACGCTGGATATTCAAGAGTCCGAGAAGGGCACGTCCGCAAGCCTCGTGCGCGGTATGGCCCACGAGGTCGCAGGTCTCGGCGTTGAGCCCCAGGGCTTCGACTTTGCCTTTACCTGCTCCGTCCCCTCGGGTGGCGGCCTTTCTAGCTCCGCCGCTGTCGAGGCGGCTTACGGCCGCGCCATGGAGACGCTCTGGGGCGCGCCCGCCATTGAACCCGTCGCACTCGCCCAGATGAGCCAGCGCACCGAGAACAACTACTACGGCAAGCCCTGCGGTCTGATGGACCAAGCTGCCGTGTGCCTGGGCGGCCTCGCTACATGGACTTTGAGGACCAGGCTCAGCCTAAGACCCAGAAGCTCGAACTCAACTTTGAGGATCACGGCTATGCGCTCGTGCTCGTCAAGGTCGGCGCCGACCATGTGGCAGCCACCGACGACTACGCCGCTGTTCCGCGCGAGATGCAGGACGTCGCCGCCGAGTTTGGCAAGGCACGCCTGTGCGAGGTAAACGTGGCGGACTTTGACGCCAAGCTCCCCGAGCTGCGCGCCAAGCTGGGCGACCGCGCCTGCCTGCGCGCCGTTCATTACTGGTACGAGAACGGCCTGGTCGATAAGCGCTGGGCGGCCCTGAACGCCGGCGACATTGACCAGTTCCTGGTCCTGACGCGTGAGTCCGGCGCCAGCTCCGCCATGTACCTGCAGAATGTTGTTGCCAAACTGGGTGCCGAGCAGCCTTCCATGTACGCGCTTGCTCTTGCCGAGCATGTGCTCGACGGCCGTGGCGCCGTTCGTATCCACGGCGGCGGCTTTGGCGGTACCATCCAGGCCTTCGTGCCGCTCGATCTGGTCGACACCTTCATTGCCAAGATGAACGGCTGGCTGGGCGAGGGCTCTGCCCGTCACTACGCCATCTCTGACAAGGGGGCTTACGCGGCATGGCTGTAATGACTGACGTGCGAGAGGCCGCGCAGAACCTGATCGAGTACGCCATCCACCGATCGATGATCGGCCAGGACGACCGGATCTGGGCATACAACGCCATTTTGGAGTGCATCGGCGCCACGGGCCCCGCACTCGACATGGCTTGGGCACTCAAGACCGAGAAGATTTCGCTCTTGCACCCCGATACACTCCCCGACTTTGACCTGGAGGGCACGCTTGCCGCGCTTTCCGAGGCCGCCGTTACCAACGGTGCCGCCGAGGACACGGCGTCAGGCCGCGACCGCATCGCCATGCGCATCATGGGTGCGCTCATGCCGAGGCCTTCGGTTGTAAACGAGGAGTTCAACGGACGTATGGGCGTCAACGAGCCCCGCGCCGCAACCGACTGGTTCTACGGCCTGTGCTGCGACGCCGGTACGTGCGCCGTGCCGCCATCGCGCGCAACATCAAATGGAGCACCCCCACCAACTGGGGTGACCTGGAGATCACCATCAACCTGTCCAAGCCCGAGAAGGACCCACGCGATATCGCTGCCGCCGGCGCCGCAAAGAACACGGGCGAAAAGTACCCCGCCTGCCAGCTGTGCATCGAAAACGAGGCTACCCGGGACGCTCCGCCGCAGCCGACGGCGCGCCCACCCCGCTCGCCAGAACCTACGCGTTATTCCCATTCAGCTTAATGGCGAGCGCTGGGGCTTCCAGTACAGCCCGTACGCCTACTTTAACGAGCACTGCATTGCCATGAGCTCCGAGCATCGTCCGATGCACGTCGACCGCAAGGGCTTGACCTGCCTGCTCGACTTTGTGGACCTGTTCCCGCATTACTTCATCGGCTCCAACGCCGACCTGCCTATCGTGGGCGGCTCGATTCTGTCGCACGACCACTTCCAGGGCGGCGCGCACGAGTTCCCCATGATGCATGCCGCCGAGGTCTCGCAGTTTAGCATGCCCGGTTTTGACCAGGTCACCGGCACTGTGCTGCAGTGGCCGCTCTCGGTGCTGCGCCTGCGCTCGCATGACCGCGCTCAGCTGCTCGACGCTGCCGAGAAGATTATCCTCGCCTGGCGCGAGTGGACCGACGAGTCTGCGGGCGTTATCGCGCACACGGCCGACGGCGTAGCGCACAACACCGTGACGCCCGTCATCCGCCGCGTCGACTCCCGCGGCAACGCCGGCGGCGAGATTTACGAGGCCTACCTGGCGCTTCGCTGCAATATCACGACCGACGAGCATCCGCTGGGCGTTTTCCACCCGCATGCCGAGTATCACCACATTAAGAAGGAGAACATCGGCCTGATCGAGGTTATGGGCCTGGCTATTCTTCCGCCGCGCCTGGTTCCCGAGCTCGGCGCTGTCCGCGAGCACCTGCTGGCAGCCAAAGCCGATACCAGCTACGACCTTGCCGCAGCGCTCGAGGGCGACGACCTTTGCCGCAGCCATGCCGCGTGGGCCGAGGACGTCTATGCCCGCCGCGCCGACGAGCTTACGGCGGACAACGCCATCGACATCCTGCACGAGGAGGTCGGCG
The DNA here is from genome assembly GCA_027682925.1 of Coriobacteriaceae bacterium AF45-21. GTDB lineage: Bacteria > Actinomycetota > Coriobacteriia > Coriobacteriales > Coriobacteriaceae > Collinsella. Next base: position 47,842 of record JAQCYU010000008.1, on the reverse strand, counting down.
TAGTGTTTGGCCACGTGCTCGACAACGCCGGCGTCTTTAAGTGGGACGAAGCCGGCCGCGCCGCCCAGCAGCGCTTTATCGACTCACTGTAATGATCCCTTGGGGACGGAGGAAAACGGACTATTTCGTCTTCAAGACAACGGCGCCCGCCGGCAACATCGCCGACGGGCGCCGTTTTTGAGTGTAGTCATTGGGGACGTTCTTAAACGACTAGTCAAACAAGAACGTCCCCAACAACTAATGACTCGAGCGTGGAAAATCCCCCACTTTGAACTCGTATGGGCACCAAAAGCGGGAGATTATCCACGATCATTCTATTAGGAGTCGCAACCGCTACAACTCTACGACCTCAACGTTGCTGTAGATCTCGTCCCAGCGGTCCATGATCAGGTGGCCGGTCTTGGGATCCATGGCGTTGAGCTTACCGCAGGTATTGGCGGTCTTGAGCACCGTGACGTCGTCGGCACCAGCAGCAATGGCATGCGCAAAACCGGCGATGGTCGAGTCGCCGGAACCCGTTGCGTTCACAGCCGCAATCGCGGGCGTCTTGGCGCGGAACGCGCGACCCTCATGGAAGCCCACCGAACCGGCAGCGCCCATCGAAACGACAACCCAGGGAATACCGGCAAAGCGGCCATCGGCGGCAAGCGCCTCGCGCAGGGCATCGACATCATCGGTCGTAAAGGACGTACCCAGTAGGCCGTTAATCTCGGTCAGGTTGGGCTTTACGAGCTCGGGCTTAGCGTCGGACTCCAGCGCTGCCTCCAGCGATGCACCCGAGGTGTCGAGCAGCACCTTGGCGCCCGCCTCCTCGGCGATCTTGACGAGCTCGGCATAGTAGCCGGCATCGACGCCACGCGGCAGCGAGCCCGAAAGCGTCACAACGTCCGCCTTCGCCGCGAGCTCGGCGAACTTGGCCGTAAAGGCCTCGAGCTCGGCCGGGGCGATCTGCGGGCCGCTCTCCAGCAGCTCGGTCTGATTACCCTCGTGCAGAATATTCAGGCAAATGCGCGTCTCACCGGCGATGGGCACAAAGTCGTTCTTGACGCCGTCGGCATCCATAAGCTCGGCCATATAGGCACCCATGTGGCCGCCAAGCAGACCAGTCGCGAGCACGTCGTCTCCCAGTTGCAGCAGCACACGGCTCACGTTGAGGCCCTTGCCGCCAGCGGTCTTTTCGGGCGTGACGCGGTTAACGTCGTCAATGATCAGCTTGTCGAGCTGATAGCGCGTATCAATCGACGGGTTCATGGTGACGGTCAGAATCATATTGAACTCCTGTTCCGGGGCGGCATGACCCGCCCCAAACATACGATAACTCGTTAAAGGATCTCGATCTCAAAACCGCGAATGACGGTCTCCCCCGGCTTGGCAACCAGGCAGCCACGCTTGTGCTCCAGAATATCGTCCTCATCGGAGCAGGTAGACAGGCCGCCCCACGGTTCCACGGCCACAAAGTCACCCTCGGGCTTGCTCCACACAATCAGGTATGGCATATCGGGGAACGTCAGGCGCACGCCCTTGTCCTCGGTTTTCTTGGTCAGCGTAACCACGCGGCTCTCGAGCACGTCAAAGATGGTCTCCGCGAAGTCGAAGAGTTCGTGGGCAAGCGGCAGGTTCTGGTCGATCATGGGGTTCTTACTGCGATGCTCAACATCAATCAGGCCCGTCGAGGGAACGGCAGTACAGAGCTCGGCGGCCTCACGCTGATCAAAACGAAGCTCATAGTCGTCATAGGACTCGTCCTCGTCGAGCGGGCACTTAAAGCCGGGGTGGCACCACCACAAGAACGGCATGTCCTCGGTGCCCTCATTGGTCACCTCGTACGACACGGCCACCTTTGCCGCATCGATCGTGTAACGAGCAACGATCTTAAACGGATACGGGTACTGCTCGAGCAGCTCGGCATGGTCGGCAGAGCTTAGGCTCAGTGCAACCATGTTGTCGCTCTGTTCCTCGAGCTTCCACTCCTGTTTGCGCGCAAGCCGTGGCGGGCGAGCCTAACCTCGCGGCCGCCCATGGTCATTGCGTGACCGTCGCGAAGGCCGCCGCAGATCGGGAAACAAATGGGTGCCTGGCCCGACCAGACCGCCGGGTCACCCTGCCACAGGTACTCACGGCCGTTGGCCGCAATAGAAGTGAACGATCCGCCAGCCGTGCTCAGTGCTACGCGGATAGAACCGTTATCAAGAACAAACTCCATAGGAGCCTTCCCTTTCTTACGACAGCCCGCCAAGTCAGTGGGCTGATAGAAAACCGGCCCGCGCCCCCTCACAGAAACGCGAGCCGTCAATTGAAAAGCTGCAGAATGCCGGGGGCCGCCAAAACGAAGCACTCAAGCCAAGCAAGCAAACGTGTTATCGGAGCAACTTGCCATACCAGAACGCTTCGCAACAACAGCGGTAACCCCACAGGTCACTCAGACATCAGCGAGAAGCCAGCTGGCGAGGCAAGGTGCCGTGAAGCGAGACGGCATTGACCTTCTGGTCATGCCGTCGAAGCTGAGCGGCAGATTGCCCGCCAGATGGCTTCGCAGCGTCGACCGGTCCGGCGTTTGTTAAAACGCCGGAACCCCCTTAGTCGTGATACTCGCCGCGGTCCCACTTCTCGAGGAACTCGTCAAAGAAGTGCGGGTCAGCCTGAGCCTCGGCGTCGACCTTATTGCAGGCGTCGATCTTGGCAATCAGGGCGTCGTGCTCGGGAGTCTTCTCGTAGGGCTCCTCCAGGAAGGCAAGCATGATATCGGCCATCAGGAACTCGCCGGTGATCTTGCCGCCAAAGCCCACGATGTTGGCGTTGAGCTCGCGACGGGCATACAGGGCAGAGGTCATGTCGCGAACCAGGGCGCAGCGAGCGCCGGGAACCTTGTTGACGGCGTTGGTGATGCCGATGCCGGTGCCGCACAGGGCCACGCCAAAGTCGGCCTTGCCGCTGGCAACAGCCTCGCCCACGGCCTTACCGTAGATGGGATAGTGCGTACGGGTGTGGCTGTAGGTGCCGCAGTCGAGCACCTTGTAGCCAGCCTGCTCCAGGCGGTCGGCCAGATAGATCTTCTCGTCCGTAACGATATGGTCGCAACCGATTGCGATGGTCTTCTTCATCAGAACGTCCTTTCGTCTGAATTCACAAGTTGAGATAGAAGTTCGAGTTCTCGGTGGCTCTCGTTAGGCCATCTTGTTGAGCATGTCGACACGGATCTGGTGACGGCCGCCGGCGTACTGGGCGCGCAGGAACTCGCGGGCGATCTTCTTGGCGACCTCGGTGCCCACAACGCCCGGGCCCATGGTGACCATGCGCGAGCCGTTGTGCTCGCGGGTCATGTAGGCGGAACGCTCGTCGGAAATGTTGGCGACGACCATGCCCTTGATCTTGACGGCGGCCATATAGGAGCCGACGCCGTACTTATCGAATGCGAAGCCCTGGGAATCCTTGTGCTCCAGCAGGTCCTTGGCAACGGCGGTCGCGGAATCGACAAAGTCCGCAGCAGGGGTCTCGGAATAGTCGACGACCTCGTGACCGTCAGCGATGAGCATCTCCTTGATGGACTCCTTCATCGACATACCGTCGGCATCGGAAGCGATTACAACCCTCATGACATCCTCCTTGAGAGATACGCAGGTGCGTAGTTTCTGTTTGGAAGTGTTGAATCGCGCTCAGGTCCGGGCATCTGAATGTGCGGTTCTTCACTGTTCATGTTTATTTGAACACATTCGAACATAGGTTGCAACCATTATTTGTTTAATTTTGTTCTTTTTTGAACAAATACCGTTTACGGTTGATTGCCGACCGTTTGAGCCCGGCGCAGACGTAGCGACCATGTCTTCAACAAACAAAAGGGCGGCCGAGAACGTGTCTCGGCCGCCCTTCTTACGGTTGATCTTCCAAAGATCGCTTTGCCGCCTACTCAGACTGCCCGCTCTTCTTGGCATGTTTGGACGGAGCGCTCAGAAAACGTCCCGTTAAATAGTTCGCCGGGCCGGAAATATCGATCCCCAGCAGCGTGTGCCCCAGCCACAGAAACGCCGCGAGCACCAGCAATGGAATAACGCACGAAGTCACAATCATCACGATGACGCCTTCGATCAGATCGGTCACCTGTTGCACAATCTCATCGGTCATCTGTTTGGCGCCGTTGGTCACCGACGCGACAAGACCCGAGGCACCGTCGGCAAGCTGCTCAAGCACGTTCTTGGATTCTGTGGACTCGGACTTTTTCTTGCTCGTTTTGGAGCTATTGCCGTCTGCCGCACCCGCAGCGTCGGCCGCCTTTTGCTCGGCCGCTTCGATGCTCACCCGATACGTCTCGTCGACCTTTTGCGACACCCATACGCTTGCAGGCACCAAGGCCATGCCGATCACGGCAACCACCAGCACGCGGGTCGCCACGCGGCGCAGGACAGCGCTCGTGCTCCAGCGTCCGTGAATGCCAAGCGAGACCGCAAAGAGCACCAGCGCAAACGGGATTAAGATGCCCAAGCCAACCGACCACAAAATCGTGAGCAAATATTTCTCTAGGTAGAGCACGGCAAGCACGATGCCCAAGTTACCCGAAAGCTGCGCGAGCTGCTCGGCAACCGGCGTTCCCGTATCACCCGGCAGCGCGGTAATGCCCGCAGACAGCGCCACGCACGAGGTCGTGAGCGCCAAAACGTTGCCCTTCTTTTGGTCGATGACCTCGATGGTGGAGTCCCATGTTTTGGTATCGGCAAAATGCGGACGAGCCACAAAGCCCGACAGCAGCGCCAGTACCACGAGTGCAACGATAAAGCCAATCTGCAGCTTTTTGTTTGCGCACACGACATCGGACAGGCTGGGCTGCAGCTCGGTTACCGTCGTGTGCTCGGTTATCTGGACAGGACGCCCATGAGCCATCTCGTGCGCGTCTCTTTTTTGTATTGACCCGTTATCCGGCATTTGGATGCTCCTCATTCCGGCCTGTATTGCGGTGGAAAGTATACCCACCCATCGAAAAACCGAACGGGAGGGCGTGCAGAAGCTCCATAACGCTGCTAGTCGAATAGTGCCATTTCAAAACTATGCCGGTTTACTACGATAAAACCGATAGGACCGACCACATTTGCTATTAGCAGAAAATGACAAGCTTTCTACCTGCGGCTTTGATAACGCTGTTCTTTCCATAGTTGAAAGAATGCGATTCATCGTAGTAAACCGGCATAGTTTTGTAACCGACAGACCGAGTCGGCACCGCAGCAAACCTAATGACCCGGTTTCTTCCATCCTCAAAGGATCGAATGCATGGCAGGAGTGTCCCAAACTGCCGGCAGATAAGGAACGTCCCCAAGTGCCGGGTAAACAGAAAAGCCCTGCCGCGGGTAGCGGCAGAGCTTTTGGAAGGGGACTTGGTTGTGAGAGCTCGTTAGGCGAGCTTAGCCTCGAGTGCGGCGATGCGCTTATAGGCATCGATGGTAAAGCGGGTCTGCTTCTCCAGGATCATGGTGGTCATGAGAGTGTCCTGAGCGTGAGCCATGATGAAGGTCATCTCCATCTCGCCGCCGCCGGCCTCCTGCGAAAGCAGCTTGGTCTGCGTGTCGTGGGCGCCGATAAGTGCATCGCTGGCATCCTTGTGCAGCTGCTCGGCCTTCTCAAAATCACCCTCGCGAGCAGCATCGAGCGCTGCAAGCAGATCGGTCTGGGCGTCACCTGCGTATGCGACAATCTCGAATCCAACCATCGAGATTTCTTCTTTGGTTGCCATGTTGCGTTCCTTTCACATATGAACCAATGGAGAGCATCGCGTCCGGGCATACGCGCTGCGTTCTGTATGGCAGAAACAATAACATTCAAACAAAAAGGAACAATGCAAACCGTTATTTCGAGCCGTGAACGGTCTTTTTTCGCCCGCGAACGGTTTCCAAACCATTTCGAACAATATCAAACATGATTAGCGGAAACCAAAACAGGACCGCACCCTAACGCAAATCGCGCACCGTATCGCCCTCTACGAGCACACCGGGGATCAGCATGTGCTCCACGCCAGACGCACCCCCATCGGCGCCGGCAATCTTGTCGACCGCCCACATGCCGACGCGCTTGTTGTCAAAGCGCACCGTGGTCAGGCGACGATCGGGCACGATATCGCCCAGACTATCGTCAACACCCACCACGCTCACGTCCTCGGGCACGCGCTTCCCGCGCGACTCGAGCCCACGAATGCAGCCATATGCCATGGCATCGTTGGAGGCATAGATGGCAGTACAGGTCGGATCGTCCGCCAGAGCCTGACCGGCAGCATACCCGCTCTGTGCCGTCCAATCGCCGCGCACGAGCTGCGGTGGCTCAATGCCATGCGCGCGCAATGTCTCGCGCCAGCCTTCCTCGCGCCGCATGCCCGAAAGCGAGCGCTCGGGACACGAGATAAAGTGCACGGTCTTGTGCCCCCGCTCCAGCAAGTACTCGACCACCTGGCGCGAGCAATCGAACTGGTCGTTATCGACCGTTGAACAGAGCGGGTGCTCCAACATCGTAACGAGCACCGTCTGCATGCCGGGCAGCGGCTCGAAAGTGCCAAAATCCGCCGGCATGCGATTCATGATCACAACCATACCGTCCACCGGCAGTGCGCTCATGCGCGACGATGCGCTCTCGAGGGTATACGGATGCCCGTCTACTTTAGTGAGGGTGATGGCGTAGCCGTGTTTGTCGGCGGCGGCGGCAAAGCCCTCCATACGGTCGAGGTTGCCGGTGCCGGTAATGTTGAACATGGCGACGCCGACGGTCTTAAACTTACCGCGGCGCAGCGATCGACCGGCAAAATTGGGGCGATACCCCAGCTCGCGCATGGCGGCACGCACGCGCTCCTTGGTCTCTGGGCGCACGCTGGGCGAATCGTGCACCGTACGCGAGACTGTCTGCTCCGAGACGCCCGCGAGACGCGCCACATCCTTAACGGAAACCGATTTTTTAACAGCGGCCATAGGTCGATCTTTCTATGTCGACGATGCCATTGGTGGCACCCTACGCAGTCATTTTTAACGCCTTCAAGTATATCCAACGCCTCCCCCACCATACGCTCACCACCCAAAACCTACCGTTCACCGACATTTTTGCTTCCCCAAACGGCTTTTGGCGCCCAAATGTTAACGTTGCCATTGTGCAAACACAGAGCCACCGGGCGGCTCAAACGTTTACGCATAGGGAATCGACGGTTCGCAGGCACAGGAACCACCGGTTCGCGTCTTTTTTTGTGTCACAAAATGGCAACGTCAACATTTTGGCAACCGAACGCCAAAAGCTACCATCGTTGTTAACCCACCGACTCTTAGGAGCATTGCATGGAGCAACTTATCGCCATCATCGAAAAGGGCCAGCCCTTTTTCAACGCGATCGCCCGCAACAAGTACCTCAAGGCGATTCGCGACGGCTTTATCTCCGTCATCCCCATCATCATCTTCTCGTCCATCTTCTGCCTGGTAGCCTCGGTCCCCAACATCTGGGGTTTCTACTGGCCCGATGACATCAACAACGCCCTGTGGAAGTGCTACAACTACTCCATGGGCATCCTGGCCATCGCCTGCGCCGCCACCACGGCCAAGCACTTCGCCAACGCCCAGAACCGCGATCTGCCCAAGAACAACCAGATCAACTTCATCTCGTGCATGTGCGCGGCCATCATCGGCTTCTTGCTCCTTTCGAGCGACACCATCGCCACGGACGCTGCCAGCGGTTTCAACACCACCTACCTTGGTTCCAAAGGCCTGCTGACCGCTTTCATCGCTGCGTTTGTGACCGGCATCATCTACAAGTTCTTCATTAAGCGCAACATCACCGTCAAGATGCCCGAGCAGGTTCCGCCCAACATCTCGCAGACCTTTAAGGACATCATCCCCTTCTCCGTCTGCATCACCGTCTTTTGGGTTTTTGACATCGTCTTCCGCGCTGCTTTTGGCTTCTGCTTTGCCCAGGGTGTCATCCAGGTGTTCCAGCCCCTGTTCACCGCTGCCGATGGCTACATCGGCCTCGCTGTGATCTACGGCGCCATGAGCCTGTTCTGGTTCGTGGGCGTCCACGGCCCCTCGATCGTCGAGCCCGCCATCGCCGCCGCTCTCGTTGCCAACATGACCGACAACCTGGCTGCGTTCCAGGCCGGCCAGCACGCTTCCGCTGTCCTGACCCAGGGTGCCCAGTACTTCGTCGTCTGCATGGGCGGCACCGGCGCCACGCTCGTCCTGGTCTTTATGTTCTGCTTCCTGGCCAAGTCTCAGGAGATGCGCGCCGTCGGTAAGGCCGCCATCGTCCCCGTCTGCTTTGCCGTCAACGAGCCGCTGCTGTTCGCCGCACCCATCGTGCTCAACCCCGTCTTCTTTGTCCCGTTTGTCTTTGCCCCGATCGCCAACATCTGGATCCTCAAGATCTTTATCGACTTCTTGGGCATGAACGGCTTTATGTACACCCTGCCTTGGACCGTCCCCGGCCCCATCGGCACCATCATGGGCCTGGGCTTCCAGCCGCTCGCCTTTGTGATGCTCGCCCTTATCCTGGTCGTCGACTTCGTTCTGTACTATCCGTTCTTCCGTGCCTATGACGCCCAGAAGTGCGCCGAGGAGGCCGAGATCTCCCAGGAGGAGCTCGCCGCCAAGAACGCCGAGAAGGCCGCCAAGCTTAACGATGCCTTCCAGGGCAAGGCTGACGCCAAGAGCGTTGCCGCCGGCGCTGCTGCCGAGGCCGTGAAGGCCGACTCCCCCGCCGCTTCTGCAGCATCCGCTGCCGAGGCAACGACCTCCAGCGACCTCAACGGCAAGCGCGTGCTCGTGCTCTGCCAGGGTGGCGGTACCTCGGGCCTGCTCGCTAACGCGCTGGCCAAGGCCGCCAAGGAGCGCGGCATCAATCTTGAGACCGCTGCCGAGGCCTATGGCAACCATGTCGACATGCTCCCCGACTTTGACCTGGTCGTCCTGGCCCCGCAGGCCGCCAGCTACCTGGCCGACCTGCAAAAGGACTGCGAGCGCGTGGGCAACAAGTGCGTCGCCTGCCGTGGCAAGCAGTACATCGAGCTCTCCCAGAACGGCGATAAGTCTCTCGCCTTCGTCTCCGAGCAACTCTCGAAGTAAGTAACGCCCAGGGCCAGCCGACCATCAACAGCCGGCTGGCCCTTCGATTTAGACGATTGGATATTTCATCATGTCCGTTAACCCTGCTAGCGTCACTAACCCGCCCGCGCAGTTTCCCGAAGACTTTGTCTTTGGCGGCGCCACTGCTGCCTACCAGGTAGAGGGCGAGACCCGCACTCACGGTAAGGGCAAAGTCGCCTGGGACGACTTCCTGGAGGCCCAGGGGCGCTTCTCCCCCGATCCCGCTTCGGACTTCTACAACCAGTACCCCGTCGATCTGGAGCTGTGCGAGGAGTTCGGCATCAACGGCATTCGCCTCTCCATCGCCTGGAGCCGCATCTTCCCCAACGGCACCGGCGAGATCAACCCCGAGGGCGTGCAGTTCTACCACGACCTCTTCGCCGAGTGCCATAAGCACCACGTTGAGCCGTTCGTCACGCTGCATCACTTTGACACGCCGCTTCCCCTCTTTGAGAAGGGCGACTTCCTCAACCGCGAGACCATCGACGCCTTTGTGGACTTTGCCACCTTCTGCTTTAAGGAGTACGCCGACCAGGTGACCTACTGGTTCACCTTTAACGAGATCTGGGCCGACGCCTCCAACACCTACATCGAGGGCACCTTCCCCGGTGGCGTCAAGGCGCATCTGGCCGAGGCCTTCCAGTGCGAGCACAACATGATGCTCGCCCACGCCAAGGCAGTACTGGCCTTCCACAACGGCGGTTTTAAGGGCAAGATCGGCGTCATCCAGTCGCTGGAGTTTAAGTATCCGCTCAACGAGAACGACCCCGCCGACATCAAAGCCGCCAACAACGAGCACGTGCTGCAAAACCAGTTCTTGCTCGACGCGACGTTCCGCGGCGACTACGCGCCCGACACCCTCGAGTGCGCCAACCGCCTGGCTGCCGTCTCGGGCGGCACCATCCAGATTCTAGACGAGGATCTGGAAATCATGCGCGAGGCCGCGCTCTACAACGACTACCTGGGCGTTAACAACTACCAGTGCCGTTTCCTCAAGGCTTACGATGGCGAGAACGACCTGCACCACAATGGTACGGGCGAGAAGGGCACCGGCCGCTGGCGCGTCAAGGGTATTGGCGAGCATGTGAACAAGCCTGGCATCCCCACCACCGACTGGGACTGGATCATCTATCCCGAGGGCCTGTTCGATCTGCTCGTCTACATTAAGCAGCGCTACCCCAACTACAAGCAGATCTTCATCACCGAAAACGGCATGGGCTACAAGGACCCCTACAAGGACGGTTTTGTGGACGACCAACCGCGCATCGACTACATCGAGCAGCACCTGCGCTGGCTGCTCAAGGCCATGGAGGTGGGTGTCAACGTGGGCGGCTACTTCCTGTGGAGCCTGCAGGATCAGTTCTCCTGGACCAATGGCTACAACAAGCGTTACGGCTTCTTTTACGTTGACTTTGAAACCCAGAAGCGCACGCCCAAGGCAAGCGCATACTGGTATAAGCACGTGGCGCAGACCCGTCGTCTGGACTAGTGACTGGCGGGGTTGCCCGCTCACATAACCTGTCCCCATTTCTCAGCCGGGGGCGACACGTCACACGGCGCGCCGCCCCCGGCCTTTTTTGGGCGGACCGCGTCGCACGTTTGTCTCGATCTGTAACATCTAGCCGAGTTTTTGGGTCCTAGCTGTTACAGATTGAGACGAACAGGATTGCTCTTTCCGAAGAATCTAAATCTGTAACACGTAGCCCGCTTTTGACCGTCTACCTGTTACAAATCGAGACAAACGGAGTAGGACCTAACCCCGTATGTCCCTAACAGTCGAGCGTTCGACCAGCGTACTCGGCACATGAATCGCCTCGATAGACGAGCTCTCTCCAATCGCCGCCTCAAACGCAAGCTTACCGACACCGCGCAAATCAAATCGCAGCGTCGTCAGTCGATTGTGAGGAACAAGTCCCTCGAGTGCGTCGTCGATACCAACCACGCTCACGTCGTCGGGCACGGACAGGCCCGCGTTCTCGAGCGCGGCGATAACGCCCAGCGCCATCTGGTCATTTGCCGCAAGCACGGCAGTCGGCGCCTGCGACCCGCCGGCAAGCACCTCGGCCGCAATCCGCTCGCCCATGGCGTACCCACTGTCCGCACTCCAATCGCCACGCAGCATCGGAGCGGCATCGACATGAGCACGACCCAGCGTATCGCGCCAACCGGCCTCACGAAAACGCGAGGAAATCGAGTTTTCCGGACCCGCCACAAACCGCATATTCGAGTGACCATGTTCCAGCAGATAATTGGTCAACAGCTCGCACGAACCATACTGGTCGGAGTCGATCGTCGTGCAGCGCGGATGCGCATACATGGACAGGATGACCGTTCGCACTCCCGGCTGGGGAACAAACTCCTCAAAATCGGGAGCCATGCGGTTCATGTTGAGAATCATGCCGTCGACGGGTCGCTCGACCATGCGGCGCGAGGCATCGGCAAGTGTATAGGGCTTGTCGCCGCCCATCTCGATCATAGTGACGGCAAAATCGTGCTCGCGCGCCGCTTGCATGATACCCTCGAGCGTCGCCAGGTTACCGACACGTGTGATGTTGTACATGCACAGGCCAATAGAACGATACGACCCGCCGCGCAACGCCGCTCCAGCAAAATTGGGACGAAAGCCCAGCTCTTCCATGGCGGCCAGCACACGCTTGCGCGTCTTTTCCGTCACGTTGGGCATACCGTTGACCACGCGAGACACAGTCTGGCGGCTCACGCCAGCGAGCGCCGCAACCTCTGCCGCGCTCGCCGAATGACCATTCCTTGTCTGCTGAGCCATGCCTTCCACGCTAACCTGCTTCCCAACTATTCCCCGCGCCCATGGCGCATCGTACATACATCGATAACGTGCTCATGATACCCGAGCCATATACCACAACATGAAAACTTCTGTCAATCAAAACCGCTTACCGAACAAATACAACCGTTCGCGGCTGTTTGAAGTTGTTTTGTTTCTATACATCCCAGCCGGATGTTAACGTGCTCATTGTCAAATGTTCACGTGCTCATTTTGGTTCTAATCATTTTAAGATAGTGTTTATCGGGCTTTTTCACCGCTGAACGCTAACCAGGGAGCCTCCTGAGCGCAAACGCACAATATCGAACAGCGAGACGAGAGGGTGTATGCATATGTCTTTGCTAAACCGCGTACAGCAGCTGCCGAAGGGCTTTGTTTGGGGCGCCGCAACCGCCGCGTACCAAACGGAAGGTTCCACGAAGGTGGCAGGCAAGGGTAAGACCATGTGGGACGATTACCTTGTCGCCCAGGGTCGCTTTTTGCCCGACCCGGCCAGTGATTTCTACAACCGCTACGAGGAGGATATCCGCCTTTCTGCCGAGCATGGACTCAACGCCATCCGTGTGTCCATCGCCTGGACCCGCATCTTCCCCAACGGCGACGATGCCGAGCCCCTCGCCGAGGGCGTTAAGCACTACCACGAGCTGTTCGCCTGCTGCAAAAAGTATGGCGTCGAGCTATGTGTCCCTGCATCACTTTGACTCCCCCGCCGCCCTGTTCAACCAGCGACTGGCTCAACCGCAAGACCGTCGACGCCTATGTGCGCTATGCCGAGTTCTGCTTCCGCGAGTTCCGCGAGGTCAAGAATTGGTTCACCATCAACGAGCTCATCAGCCTCTCGCACTCCCAATACATCCAAGGCAACTTCCCGCCCAACCATCACTTTGATGTGACGAGCGGCATCCAGAGCCAGCACAACGAGCTCGTTGCCCACGCCCGCGCCGTCAACCTGTATAAGGATCTTGACGAGACCGAGCACCTGGGCGGACGCATTGGCATGGTCAACGTCCTGACGCCGGCATATCCTGCCACAGACTCGCCCGCCGACCAGCACGCCGCCGACCTGTACAACGCCTTCTACACCGACTTCATCATGGACGGCGCCTTCCTGGGTCACTACTCCGCGCGCACCCTCTCACTCATCAACGAGATTCTGCGTGCCAACAACGCCACACTTACGGTTGAGGACAGCGACATGAAGGAGCTCGCCAAGGCGGCGCCCCGCAACGATATGTTCGGCCTCAACTACTATCAGTCGGCGTTTATCGCCGCCTACGATGGCGAGTCCACCAACAGCTTTAACGGCACCGGAGACAAGGGCACCTCGTGCTTTAAGTTTAAGGGCGTCGGGCAGCAGGTCGATATGCCGGGTATCCCCACCACCGACTGGGATTGGCTCATCTACCCGCAAGGCCTCTACGACACGCTCAAGCACATCAGCGCCACCTATCCCAACCTCCCCGTCATCTATATCACCGAAAACGGCCTGGGCCACAAGGACCCCGAGCCCGACGCAAACGGCATCGTCGCCGATCCCGAGCGCATCGACTTTGTCGACCAGCACATGGAGAAGGTGCTCCAGGCGCGCGCCGAGGGCGTCGACGTCCAGGCTACTTTATCTGGAGCCTGCAGGACCAGTTCTCGTGGGCCAATGGCTATAACAAGCGCTACGGCCTGTTCTACATCGACTTCGACACGCAAAAACGCTACATCAAGCAGTCGGCACTCTGGTATAAGGAGCTCGCCGACACTATGGCGGACGCGCAGTAGCGCATCGCCTCGCTTTCTCCCGAGAAGGGAGCGGCCCTATGCGATACAAACCCAGCCGCTCCCCTCTCTCCCCCTGGGACCGACCCCGCCTGCACCCGGGCTTTTAGCAAGCGGGAGACCATATAGGTTTTCAACGTCCATGCCATTAAGATTTCATGCAAAGAGGAGCGTGAACTATGGAATCGATCGTTAAGTTCTTGGAGAAAGGTCAGCCGTACTTCGACAAGGTCTCTAAGAACATCTACCTTCAGGCCATTAAAGACGGCTTTTTGGCAGCAATGCCCATCATCCTGTCTTCTTCTGTCTTCCTGCTTATTTCAACCCTGCCGGGCGTTGTCGCCACGGTCGGCGGCTTTACGCTGCCCGACTGGTGGAACGTCGACGTCGTGAACTTCTGCAACAAGGTTTACAACTTCACGATGGGCGTCGTGGGCATCATGGTCGCCGGCACCACCGCAAGCGCGCTGACCGGCTCCAAGAACCGCCGCATGCCTGCCGGCAAGGCCATCAACGCCACGAGCACCATGGTCGCCGCCATGTGCGCTATGCTCATCTTGGCCGTTACCCAGACGAGTGCCAAGATCGACGGCGCCGATGTCTCGGTGTTCTTTACCGACAACATGGGCACCAAGGGCCTGCTGAGCTCCTTTGTCGCCGCATTTGCCACGGTCAACATCTATGCCTTCTGCATTAAGCGAGACATCACCATCAAGCTGCCCAAAGAAGTCCCCGGCGCCATCGCCCAGAACTTCCGCGACATCTTCGCCTTCAGCTTCTCCATCCTGTTTGTCGCCGTCATCGACGTTATCTGCCGCACCTGCTTGGCCGTCCCGTTTGCCAACGTCATCTCCACGCTGGTGAGCCCGCTGTTCGCCGCTGCCGATTCTTACGCCGGCCTCGCCTCATCTGGTTCATGATCCCGCTCTTCTGGTTCATGGGCATCCACGGCCCCTCGGTCGTTAAGCCTGCCCTCAACGCCGCGCTGTTTGGCAACATCACTACCAACCTCGCCACGCTGCAGGCCGGCGGTCACCCCGCCCTCGCCCTGACCGAGAACTTCGGTAACTACATCGGCGAACTCGGCGGCACCGGCGCCACGTTCATTGTCCCGATCATCTTCCTGCTCTTTATGCGCTCCAAGCAGCTCAAGGCCGTCGGCAAAGCCTCTGTCGTACCCGTGATGTTCGCCGTCAACGAGCCGCTGCTGTTCGCCGCGCCCATCATCCTCAACCCGTACTTCCTGATCCCGTTCCTGTTTGCCCCCGTGGCCAACGTCCTCATTGGTAAGTTCTTCATCGACTTTTTGGGCATGAACGGCTTTATCTATGCCATGCCGTGGGCACTCCCCGGACCGATCGGCACCTTCATCGACACCAACTTCCAGCCGATCTCTCTGGTCCTGGTTGTCGTCCTGCTAGTCGTTGACTTCTTGATCTACTACCCGTTCTGCAAGGCCTACGACAACGTCCTGTGCAAGCAGGAGGCCGAGACCCTGGCCGAAGAAGAGGCCGAGGAGACCAAGGCCGTCAAGACCGCTGCCGCCCCCGCCGTTGAGGCTCCCGTTGTCGAGACCGCTTCTGCACTGAGGCCTCCGCAGCTCCGTCCGCCCTTAAGGGCAAGGACCTGAGGGTTCTGGTTCTGTGCGCTGGCGCCGGCACCTCTGCACTGCTCGCCAACGCGCTTAAGGAAGGCGCCGACGAGCTGGGCATCGACATTACCGCCAACGCCGGTGCCTACGGCAGCCACTACGCCATCATGGACCAGTACAACGTCATCGTCCTGGCTCCGCAGGTTCGCACCTATTACAACGAGATGAAGGCCGACACCGACCGCCTGGGCATCACGCTGCTGTCGCCCAAGGGCAAACAGTACATCGACCTCACTAAGGATCCCAAGGGTGCCGTCGCCTGGATCGAGGAAAACCTCGAGGCATAAGACGCTGACACCACCTGCCGCTCGCAGACAATAAATGGCCCGTGCATCGTTGTGTGATGCGCGGGCCATTTTGTTTAGACCACACCCGTCCTCCTGTTCATCTCAATCTGTAACATCTAGCCGAGTTTTTCGATCCTAACTGTTACAGATTGAGATGAACGAGCCGAGCACGTCTACGCCCGCAGGTCCTTCACGCTGGAACGCTCGACCAACACGCCCGAGACGAGCGTACGGCTTCTGGAGCTCGGAGCCTCAAGGCCTGCGACGACCTCGTTAAGCGCACGGATGCCCAGCTCGCGGTGGCGAAACTTCACCGACGTTAGAATCGAGTTGGGAATCGTCTTGTAAAGCTCATCGTCGAAGCCGATCACGGACACGTCTTCGGGCACACTGAGCCCTTTGTCACGTAGAGCCATCATCACGCCGTTTGCCATGCAGTCGTTAGCAGCGAGGATCGCCGTGCAATCGGGTTTATCGGCAAGCACAAGGCCCGCGGCATAGCCACTATCCGCATTCCAATCGCCTTGCAGAGGCTCGGGCGGCTCAATGCCACGCGCCTCGAGTGCCGCACGCCAACCTTTCATACGGCACTGGCTCGACAGCGACTCTTTCTTACCCGAAACGAAGTACACGTTCTTGTGACCGTGGTCCAAAAAGTACTCGCACGCCATACGCGCGCCACCCTCTTGGTCGTCACTGACGGTAGAGCAGGTAGGATGTTCCATCGGCGTGATAATCACCGTCTTGAGGTCTTCGGCGCCTCAAAGGTATCAAAGTCATCGACCATCTGACGCAGGTTGAAGATCATGCCGTCGACGGGAAGCTGCGACATCCTACGCGCAGCATCGGCAAGGGTCATCTTCTCCCCCGCCCGCTTTTTGATCATCGTAAGCGCAAAACCACGCTCTTCGGCGGCATCTGCGATACCGTCAATCATGTCCACGGCGCCGCCCGACAAGTGGAACATCACCACGCCGATACACCCGTAACGGCCCAACTTGAGTGAACGCGCGGCAAAGTTCGCCCGGAACCCAAGCGCCTCCATGGCAGCATGGACCCTATCGCGCGTCGACTCGCGCACGCTATCGGGCTCGTTGATCACGCGCGACACCGTCTTGAGAGAAACGCCCGCGGCAACTGCCACATCGTTCATTGAGACATTTTTCTTGTCCATCGTTGCCACTACTTCTCCAGTCGGTTTCGCATCGCTTGTTTTTTGCGTTCTAGCATACACTACCTGCCCGACTGACAAATCAGCCGTTTATCGGACAATATCGACCGTTCACCCGTAAATCCTTGTTGCTCTTCCA
Source organism: Coriobacteriaceae bacterium AF45-21 (assembly GCA_027682925.1). Lineage (GTDB taxonomy): Bacteria > Actinomycetota > Coriobacteriia > Coriobacteriales > Coriobacteriaceae > Collinsella. The sequence goes on along the minus strand of JAQCYU010000008.1, from coordinate 30,938 downwards.
AAAATGTCTTACGTTGTCATTAACGAAATGACAACGTTGTCATTTCGCAATGCCTTCCTTAAGCAGGAAGGTTTCCGGGCAGTCCTGACCATCCATCGACGACCAGTTCCATCCACATGCATCGCGCATCAAGTAGCAAAGGAGCTCTATGGACGCCATCGTAAAGATGCTCGAAAAGCATCAACCGTTCTTTGAGAAGATCTCGAGGAACGTCTACCTCCAGGCCATTAAGGACGGATTCCTTGGGTGCATGCCCATCGTCCTCACCTCTTCGATCTTCCTGCTGATCGCCACCCTTCCCGGCGTAGTCGGCATCACGCTGCCCCAGCCGCTTATCGACTGGTGCAACAAGCTGTACAACTTCACCATGGGCGTTATGGGCATCATGGTTGCTGGCACCACTGCCAAGAACTTCACGGCTTCCATGAACCGTCGCATGCCCGCCGGCAAAGTGCTCAACGACGGTTCCACCATGGTGGCCGCCCAGTGCAGCATGCTGCTGCTCGCAGTCACGCAGTTCACCACCAAGTTCAACGGCTCCGAACTTTCGGTCTTCGATTGCACCAGCATGGGCACGCGCGGTCTGTTCTCGGCCTATATCGCCGCGTTCATCACCGTGTGGGTCTACAAATTCTGCGTCTCGCGCGATCTGACCATTAAGCTGCCCAAGGAGGTCCCGGGCGCCATCGCTCAGAACTTCCGCGACATTATCCCCTTTGGCGGCGCGTCATCATCTGCGGCATCATCGATGTCGTCGTGCGCAACCTCATGGGCGTTCCGTTCTCCGAGCTGCTTATCAAACTGCTCTCCCCGCTCTTTACCGCTGCAGAAACCTATCCTGGCCTTATCCTTATCCAGGCAGCCACCGCGTTCTTCTGGTTCATCGGCGTCCACGGCCCCTCGATCGTCCAGCCGGGCATCGACCCCATCCGTCTTGCCAACCAGGCCGAGAACCTGCAGGTTCTGCTGGCAGGCGGCCACCCCGCCCACTCCCTCACCTTTAACATGTCGCTCGTGGGTGAGTTCGGCGGCACCGGCGCCACGTTCATCGTGCCGCTTCTGCTGATTCTCTTTATGAAGTCCAAGCAGCTCAAGGCCGTCGGTAAGGCCTCGATTGTTCCTGTTGCCTTTGCCGTCAACGAGCCGCTGCTCTTTGGCGCGCCGATGATCCTTAACCCCTACATGCTCATCCCCTTTGTTGCCGCCGGCTGCGTCAACGTGAGTGTTGCCAAGTTCTTTATCGACAATGTGGGTATGAACGGCTTCTCCTTCGTGGTGCCTTGGGCTACCCCTGCCCCCATCGGCATCTTCATCACCACGAACTTCCAGCTTATCGCCCTGGTATTTGTCGCGATCATCATCTTGCTGGACGCCATCATCTACCTGCCGTTCTTGAAGGCATACGATAAGCTGCTCTGCGACCAGGAGGCCGAGCGCGCCGCCGAGCTGGGACTCGAGTCCGATGGTGCCGCTTCCGTCGCCGCCAACGCCTCTACGCCCGCTGTCGAGCAGGCCACCGCTTCCGTCGAGACGACCGTTGCCGCCGCCGACAGCAAGCCTGTCGCCGATCAGCCCGAGCCCGCTGCCGATGCATCCGCCAAGAAGGATGTCGATGGCCTGAAGGTCCTCGTCCTGTGCGCCGGCGCCGGCACCTCTGCCATGCTTGCCAACGCCATCAAGGAAGGTGCCGCACAGACCGGAGAGAACATCGCTTCCTCGCAGGCGCCTATGGCCAGCACACTGCCATCATGGATCAGTACGACGTCATCGTGCTCGCCCCGCAGGTTCGTAGCTACTACAACGACATGAAGGCCGACACCGATCGTCTGGGCATTAAGCTGCTCGCCCCGCGCGGTAAGGAATATATCGACCTTACTCGCGACCCCGCTGGCGCCATCAAGTGGCTCCGCGAGAACCTCGACTAGTTCCTCCCTCTGTTGGTGCCCGGATCCCCAGTTCGGGCACCTCTCCCTATTCGTATCCCACAGAAAGGATGACTCATGACCAACCCCATGCAGTTCCCCGACGGCTTTGTATTTGGCGGCGCCACCGCTGCTTACCAGGTTGAGGGCGAGACCCGCACACACGGCAAGGGCAAAGTGCCCTGGGACGATTTCCTGGCTGCTCAGGGTCGCTTCTCCCCCGACCCCGCAAGCGATTTCTACAACAAGTATCCGGTCGATATTGACCTGTGCCAGCGCTTCGGCATTAACGGCATTCGCGTCTCCATCGCTTGGAGCCGCATCTTCCCCAGTGGCACCGGCGAGGTTAACCCCGAGGGCGTCGCTTTCTATCACGAGCTTTTCGCCACCTGCAACAAAGCTGGCGTTATTCCCTATGTCACGCTCGATCACTTCGATACGCCCGAGGCCTTCTACCAGGACGGCGGCGAGGGCTTCTTGACGCGCACGACCATCGATGCCTTCGTCGAGTACGCCAAGTTCTGCTTTGCCGAGTTCACCGAGGTCAAGCACTGGTTTACCTTTAACGAGATTCCCGCGACCGCCGAGGGCAGCTTTATCGTTGGCAACTGGCCGCACGGCGAGAAGTATCGCCTGGACAAGGCCTTCCAGCTCATGCACAACATGATGGTGGCCCACGCCAAGGCTGTCGTCGCCTTCCATGAGGGCGGCTTTGAGGGCGAGATCGGCATTGTCCAGAACCTGGAGCCCAAGTATCCCCTCGACCCCAACAACGCCGCCGACTGCGAGGCAGCTCGCATGGCCGACGTCATCAACAACCGCTGGGTACTCGACGCCACCTTCCGCGGCCACTATGCAGCCGACACCATGGAGCTGCGACCAAGCTGGCCCATATCGCCGGCGGCGAGCTCGACGTCCGCGACGAGGACATCGCCGCGCTGACCGCCGCGCTCCCCTACAACGATTGCCTGGGCGTCAACACCTACAAGTGCCAGTTCCTGCGTGCCGCCGAGGGCGAAAACGACATCAACCACAATGGCACCGGCGACAAGGGCTCCTCGCGCTGGTTCCTCAAGGGCGTGGGCGAGTCATGCGTGCGCGAAGGCGTACCCACCACCGATTGGGACTGGATCATCTATCCCGAGGGCCTCTACGACCTGCTGCTCCGCATTAAGAACGATTACCCCAACTATAAGAAGATCTACATCACCGAGAACGGCATGGGCTATAAGGACGACTTTGAGGACGGCTTTATCGATGACGCCCCTCGTATCGACTACATGCGCCAGCATCTCGCGTGGATCCTCAAGGCAATCGACGGCGGCGTGAACGTCGACGGCTACTTTGTGTGGTCGCTGCAGGACCAGTTCTCCTGGACCAACGGCTACAACAAGCGCTACGGCCTGTTCTACATCGACTTCGAGACCCAGAAGCGCTATCCCAAGGCGAGCGCGTACTGGTACAAGAACGTCGCGGAGACCGGCCTGCTCATGGCCTAGTTTCCGCCGCATACCCCCTGTCGGCCGCATGCGAATCCCTCCACGGGTTCGCATGCGGCCTTTTTTGTTTTAGTGGGCCCGAGCAGGCCGTTTGTCTCGATCTGTAACATCTAGCAGGGATTTTTGGTCCTACCTGTTACAGATCAAGACAAACGCGCGGCCCGAACTTGAAAATCTCGATCTGTAACACGTAGCCCGTTTTTTCACGTCTACCTGTTACAGATCGAGACAAACGGGTAGCCCGAAGCAGAATATCTCGATCTGTAACATCTAACCCGGTTTTCTACTCCCAACTGTTACAGATTGAGATAATTCGACGACGCCGACGTTTTAATATACCGTGGTACAATTGTGTCCCAACGCAAAGGAGGTACCCATGTCAGCTTGTGTGCCCGTCCGAGATATGAAGGACACTGCTGCATTCACCACGCTTGTTGAGTCTGAGCGCGACGTCACCGTAACTAAGAACGGCTACGAGGCCATGCACTGCATCAGCAGCGACCAGTATCGCCTCATGCAAGAAGAAATCGCCAAGGCAAAACTGCTGTCTCGTATGATGCTGGCAGAAGACGAAATATCGCAAGGCGACTACAGCGACTACGAATCCTTCGCGGCTTCGATACGAGACAAATATGACCTATAACGTCGTAATCCTCAGAAGCGCGCGATATGAGTACGAGAGTATTGTCGGATACCTTGCTCAAATCCTCAAGAATCCGCGTGCAGCAGGCAATTTTGTCGCTGAGTTTGAATATCAGCTTGATCTGCTTCGCGAGCAGCCGCTTTTACGTCCCCTCTCGCACATGCAAGAGCTGGCGGCACGTAATTACCGATCGTTTCCCGTCAACAACTACGTGTGTCTATACAAGTTTGAGCACGAAACAATCTATATCGCCCACATCTTTCATCAGTCACAGGACTACGCCCGCCTGGTCTAGCCCACAAGCTGAATACTTGGCCCGAGCGCATATACATGTCATTCTGCGCGTCATTGTGAAGCGATAATCCCCGCGCCGGCAGGGGGCAGAAGTATCGCCTGCAGCGTCAGCTAGCAGATGACCTGCGTGTGTTCCTCGATGGCAGTGCGGTCCTCGGCGGTAATACCCGGCTCGCACACCACGGCGTCCAAATTGTCCAGGCGGCAGAAGGTGTAGAAGTCGCGCTTGCCGATCTTGCTGGAGTCGGCGATCAGATAGCGCGAGTCGGCCTTGCTAAGGGCGAGCTGCTGGATGCGGCCCTCTTCCATGTTAGACGTGGACACGTCGCCGTCCAAAATGCCGTTGGCGCCGATATAGGCTGCGTCGATTCCCAGCGCGCGCAGGGTATCCTCGGCCATGGGGCCCACAAAGGCGGCGGTGCGGCGGCGATACATGCCGCCCACGAGGCACAGGTCACAGTCTTCGCGCGCCTCGAGCAGGTTAAACACCGAAAGCGAATTGGTCACAATGCGCAGGCGAAACGCCGGCAGCATCGAGGCCATCTGCTCAACCGTGGTGCCCGGGCCCAAAAAGATGGTCGAGCCTTCCTCGATAAGCTCCACAGCACGGCGCGCAATCTGCAGCTTTTCCTCGGCATGCTTGGTGCGCTTTTCGCTGTGCGAGTACTCATGGCGCAGCATAGCGTGGGGACGGCCCTGTGCACTGCGGGCTCCACCGTGCACGCGCTCGATCTCGCCCAGGCTCGCAAGTTCTTCGAGATCGCGGCGAATCGTCATGTCCGAAACGCCCAGCGCATCCGAAATCTCCTTGACCGAGACCGTGCCCTGTTCCTCGAGCAGCTGCCGAACCTTATCCTGTCGCTCCGCTTTTATCACGATGAGTCCTCGCTGTTCCACGCTCACGTCAATTCAAACAATAACGAACAAATTGTATCAGACCCGCGTGCGTCAAAAATGAACGCCCGCACAGCTCCAATCATCACTTTTTTGAGAAAAATACCCCCTGCTTTAGTGGGGTGTAGTGATAATCTCGCGTGTTCGCGCTACAGTTTGTCGGAATACCTCGATGTTAGGAACCAAATGATCACTTCCGAGCTTTTCGGCACCGCGCCGTGCGGTACCCCCGTTCATCGTTACACCCTCAACGGGCCCGAGATCTGCGTTCGCATTATGGACTATGGCGCCACCGTGCTGGGTATCGATGTGCCCGACATTCCCGGCAACGTGCGCGATGTGGTGCTGGGCTTCGATAAGCTCGAGGATTACTTTGACAACCCCGCCTGCTTTGGCGCGACCATCGGCCCCGTGGCAAACCGCACCGCTGGCGCCACGATCGCCATCGACGGCACGGACTGGCATATGCCCGCCAACGAGGGCGCCAACAACCTTCACAGCGACCTTGAGCACGGCCTGCACAAACGCGTGTGGGACGTTGAACTCGACGAGACCCACAACGCCGTTCGCATGACCACCTCGCTTGAGGATGGCGAGCTGGGCCTACCCGGCAACCGCACCTTTACGGCCGTGTTTACCGTGACGCGCACCGGCGTCTTCCGCATCGAGTATGGCTGCGAGAGCGACCGCGCAACCTACGCGTCCATGACCAACCACACGTACTTTAACCTTGCCGGTCATAACGCCGGCATGGACTGCGAGCACTTCTTTGTTGCCAACGCTGCCCACTACCTGCCCATCAACGACCAGAACATCCCCACCGGCGAGATTGCTCCGGTCGAGGGCACGCCGTTTGACTTCCGTGAGCTGCGCCCCGTCGCTCCCGGCATGGAAGCCGACGACCCGCAGATTAAGCAGGCACGTGGCTACGACCACTGCCTGTGCATCGATGGCTATCAGTACGGCCGTAATCTGCGCCGCGCGATGCACGTCGAGGAAATGTGGACCGGTCGCGAGCTGGACTACTACACCACCGCACCGGGCGTGCAGCTCTACACCGGCAACTGGCTGGGCGACGAGCACGCCAAGGACGATGCCAACTATGGCTGGGGCGCCGGCTTTGCCCTCGAGGCAGAGATGTACCCCGACACGCCGCACCAGCCGCTGTTCCCGCAGGGCATTGTGGGCCCGGGTCATCCCTACAGCAATGTGATCGAATACCACTTTATGAGGCACTAAGCCCACAGCGCGACATGTCGCACAGCAGCGCCCGCCGGCACACCGCCGACGGGCGTTTTTCTACCTAGCATTGGGAACGTTCTTAAATGACTAGTTGAATGGGGTCGGGGTTGGAGCTGGGGAGGTAGCGAATTTCTAGTTCTATTCCGAGCTCTTGCAGCTCTCTGAGAGCAGCGACGTCTGCATCGTCTATGGCAACGGCAGGCGTTACAGAGCGCTTGCCCTCCCCTGCCTGCATATGGCCAATGCTGATCTTGGTTATTGGCACACCACCCTTAACCAGCGCGAGCGTATCGGCGGGCGAGGCCACCATGATCAGAATCAACTGGCGCGGCGTTGCGATATGAATGATGTCGATGGTCCTTTGCACCGAGAAAAACCGCGTCCAAACGCCTTCTGGCGCCGCCACCCTCATGGGTGCCCATTGGCGCGAATCCGCCGCGATCTCATCGTTGACGATTAGGACAAGGTTGGAACCCACGGCTTCGTTCCACAGTTCGACGTCTTGCCCGTAAATGAAACGGTCATCGATGCGCGCGAGAAGAATCTTGGGATGAGCCATAGCAGCCCCATTCTGTTTGAGACCCGTAAGAGCAAGTCATCACGTCTCCAATATTAGTGCATTTAAAGTGAGAAAAGCCGTCAGAACACTTGCGCGGATGTGCGATGTCCCGTATCATAGACAGCCGTTGACGCCTCAGTTGCGTCACCACATGGCCGCCAGCGTAGCTCAGTTGGTAGAGCACCGCTCTCGTAAAGCGGGGGTCACCGGTTCGAGCCCGGTCGCTGGCTCCATTGCACAAGATAGCCGCCTTCGGGCGGCTTTTTTGTTGCCAATTCGCCCACTCGGTGGACTTCGGGTTTAATGCTTAGGGGCGGGGATTTACCAAAGTGAAATTTTAATGAAAAGAAACCCAGCTGCAACAATTGCCATGGTGAGGGCTCGAATTGGCCATATAGATCTAAAATAGTCACGATCCCTTCTCTTTTGCTGGAACGATATATCTATACAAGGTTGTGAGCGGAAAACAAAAATACGTCGATTGCTATCCGACAAACGGGTCTGGAATTGCATTCACCGGCATTTCGGGGCAGATTGATACACATGTACGAAAGGGAACCTATGTGGTGCGTTGGGTTGGAGCTGCTGCAGGCCCGATATGGATTGCGGTCTTGCGCCCCGATGTCCAAATAGGTTTCTCTCTCTAGACGGGAAGTTGCTCATGGACGCCATATATGACGGAGATGACTGGGTCGATCATTATACTTGGCGCCTGGTCGGCTCGGATGACAATGGGGATGTGGTGTTTGATGGACTATGTCCAAAGCATCTCCATCCTTTTGTCTCGTCGTTAATTGAGAGTTCCGCTCGTGTTGCCCCCTACAGCTCGGCATCGCTTCATGATACGGACGTTTTGAAGACCATAAGGGAATCAATTGACGAGGGCACGATGAGCGGCCCGCTGTTTTCTCGGCTTGTGGGGCTAGATGAGATTGGCTCGAAACGACTGCTTGCGGGCGAAAAGGTGGAACTCACTTATCGGTCGATGATTTCAATCCTGCGGCTAGCCGATGTTCTTCGCAAATAAATGAGGCTTCCCTATTCATAAACAGAAAACCCCGCCAAACGTGATTCCCCTAGGGAAAACACGCTTGCGGGGTCCTTGCGTGATTTCCCTAGGGGAATCACGCCATCAGACGAACAGCTCAGACGAACAGCGTGTTACTCCTCCCAGTAGGCGTCGGCAAGCAGCTTAAAGCAGATCTTCTTGATCGGTTGTGCGCCATCGCCCGGGAACTCGAGCGTGGGCATATGCGGCTCACCGGCAACGAACAGTGCAAACTTGTCGTCAGCAAGATCGCCGGCAATCGAAGCGTCGGAATCGACCAGATCGTAGTCGTCCTTCTCGTCAAACTCCTGGACCAGCGTCAGGCTGCCCGTGGCAACCTTAAAGGCCTCGCGACCCTCGACATCGATCTGCAGGTCGTGATAGCGCTGATGCGTCTCATAGTGAGCCTCGGCCTCGGGACGCGTCGTGGGAGCCATGACGTTCGCAAAGACCTTGTCGCCCAGAATCGGATGGCTGCCGACCTCGAGCTCCGCCGGGTCGTTCTCCTCGAGCCAGTCGATCAGCACGTCGAGGCCCTTGAGCATTCCGCGATATTCCTCGATATCGCCCAGTGCACCATAAATCATCTAAATCCCCTCTCGGATCGCTTCTTTGGCGGCTACTCGGCAAACGCGTTACCGACGCTGTTGCCACCCACATACGCCTCGACCAGGGTAAGGTCGGGATTGAACACGACAAACTCAGCGTCGCGCCCCGGCATAATGCTACCGCACTTGTCGTCGACATGAGCTAGCAAGCAATGCCGGGGCCGACGCCCAGGCTTTTACAGCTCGGTCACGACAACGCCGTTGTAGACCTCGTCCCAACGGTCCATGACCAGATGGCCGGTCATGGGATCCATGGCATTGAGCTTGCCGCAGGTGTTGGCGGTACGCAGCACCGTCTCGTCGTCCGCGCCAGCAGCAATGGCATGCGCGAAGCCAGCGATAGTGGAGTCACCAGAGCCCGTAGCGTTAACGGCAGGGATATCGGGCGTCTTTGCGCGGAACGCACGGCCATTGTGGAAGCCAACGGAGCCGGCAGCGCCCATGGACACGACGACCCAGGGGATATCGGAGAAGCGGGTATCAGAGGCTAGCGCAGCGCGGAGCTCGTCCACATCGTCGGTGGTAAAGCTCGTACCCAAAAGGCCGTTGATCTCGGTCAGGTTAGGCTTGACCAGCTCGGGCTTAATTTCGGACTTAAGGGCGGCCTCGAGCGAAGCACCCGAGGTATCGAGCAGCACCTTGGCACCGGCGTTCTCGGCAATGCCCGTGATCTTGGCATAGTAGTCTGCCTCGACACCACGGGGCAGCGAACCCGAGATGGTGACGACGTCGGCCTTGCTCGCAAGCTCGGTAAACTTGGCGGTAAAGGCATCGAGCTCCTCGGGGGCAATTGTCGGGCCGCTCTCGAGCAGCTCGGTCTGGTTGCCGGCATGAAGGATATTGAGGCAGATGCGGGTCTCGCCCTTGATGGGCACAAAGTCGTTGTTAATACCGTTGGCGTCCATGAGCTCGGCCATGTAAGCGCCCATGTGGCCGCCGAGCAGACCGGTTGCCACGACGTCGTCGCCCAGCTGACCCAGCACACGGGCCACGTTGAGGCCCTTGCCGCCGGCGGTCTTTTCGGGCGTCACACGGTTGACGTCGTCGATAACGAGCTCATCGAGCTGATAGCGCGTATCGACAGACGGGTTCATCGTAACGGTGAGGATCATTTTTAGCTCCTTATCTCGCAGGCTCCTTGTGCCTCGCGATACGAGTCGACAAAACGGAATTACAGAATTTCAATCGTGAACGAGCGAACGACGGTCTCCTTGGGCTTGGCGACAAGGCAGCCGCGCTTATGCTCAAGCACGTCATCCTCATCGGAGCAGGTCGAAAGGCCGCCCCAGGGCTCAACTGCCACAAAATCGCCCTCGGGCTTACTCCACACAATGAGATACGGGAAGCCCTCAAAGCTCAGGCGAACGCCCTTGTCCTCGCCCTTTTTGGAAAGCGTGACCTGCCGGCTCTCGAGCACGTCAAAGATGGTCTCCGCAAAATCGAAGAGCTCGTGCGACAGGGGCAGCGTCTTTCCCACCATGGGGTTCTTGGAGCGGTTTGCCACGTCAATCAATCCAGTCGAGGGAACGGCGGTGCAGAGCTCCGCAGCCTCGTCCTTCTCAAAGCGCAGCTCGTAGTCCGTATAGGCCTCGCCCTCGTCGAGCGGGCACCTAAAGCCGGGGTGTCCACCGATAAAGAACGGCATGTCCTCGGTGCCCTCGTTGGTCACCTCATAGGAGACGCGCACGGTATCCCCCTCAAGCGCATAACGAGCGACAAGCTTAAACGGGTACGGATAATCGCTCAGCAGCGCGGCGTTATCCTCCGAAGCCAGGCACATCGCCAGCTCGTTCTCGCTCTGGCTCAGCAGCTTCCACTCCTGTTTGCGCGCAACCCGTGGCGAGCGAGCTTTACATGATGCCCGGCAAACGTCATGGCGCTACCATCGCGCAGGCCTCCGCAAATCGGGAAGCAAATCGGTGCCTGGCCGGACCACACGGCGGGATCACCCTGCCACAGGTACTCGCGACCTCCAGCCTCAATCGAGGTAAACGAGCCGCCGGCCGTGGAGACCTTGATAGAAATCGAATCGTTGGAGAGAGCGTATTCCATTGTCCATCCTTTCGAACAACTGCTTTTGCTCGCAAGAACCCGTCTCGGCCCTGACCAAAGGACAAACCCGCACGTTCATCGATGCGTCCGGTATCCCAGCCATGCAACGGGGTACCATACAGACATTGATGCAATTACAGCTGAAAGGCCTTCTTATGCGAACCATCATCCTTTATGCCTCACGCCACCACGGCAATACGAAAAAGCTCGTGGACGCCATCGTCGAGGCGCACCCCGAAATCGATACCCTCGACGTCAAGGCGCTCGGTAAAAACGAGTATCCCGACCTGCACGAATACCATCTGATCGGCGTCGCCACGGGCATTTATTACTCCGAGATCGACAAAGATATGGCACGCGTGCTCACGAACGTGCTGCAGCCGCAGGACAAGGTGTTTGGCCTTATGACCTACGGTGGCAAAAACAAGTGGTACGGCAAGGATATCGATGGCATCTGCCGCATGAGGCAGGCCATCTTTATGGGTGTCTACGGCTGCCCCGTGTTTGATACGTGGGGGCCGTTCAAGCTCACCGGCGGTGTCCAAAAGGGACACCCGACCGCTGAGGAAATTAAGGGCGCCGTCGACTTCTTCGACAAGATCGAAGACGAGTATGGCGACATCATCGTCGAGGAGTACGCCAAGCGCGAGAAGCGTCTAGCATACGAAAAGGAGCATCCCGCGGGGGGTCTTGTGGCCGGCGTCAAGCGCACGGCAAAGAAGATCGCTAACAAGCTGTAACTGTTAAGGTGCTTTTGAGCGTTTAACCCATACGGCGGGTCCGAGCAGATTCGGGCCCGCCGTCTTTTTCTATCGTTACTCGGTAAAGGCGTTGCCGACGCTCTGACCGCCAACATACGTCTCGACGAGGGTGAGCTCATGGTCGAACACGACAAAGTCGGCGTCGCGACCCGGCATGATGCTGCCGCACTTATCCTCGATGTGCGCGGAGCGTGCCGGCACCTCAGTTGCCATGCGAATGGCAATATCGGCGCTGGCGATACCCCAGTCGACGATGTTCTTGACGCCCTGGGCAAGCGTGAGCACCGAGCCGGCAATGCTCTTGCCGTCGGCGAGCCAGCACAGGTTGTCCTTCATGATGACGTCCATGCCGCCACTGGTGTAGCTGCCCTCGGGCATGCCGCCGCAACCCAGGCAGTCGGTGATGAGCACCGTGTGCTGCCAGCCCTTTGCCTGCAGCAGCGCCTTAATGGCGGCAGGGTTTACGTGCTTGCCGTCACAGATGATCTCGGCGTAGGTCTCGGGCGTGGACATGGCAGCGCCCACGACACCGGGCTCACGGTGATGCAGCCCGCGCTGGCCGTTATAGGTATGCGTAAAGCAGCTGGCACCGGCGTTGATGGCGGCGATGCACTCATCGTAGGTGGCGTCGGAGTGACCGATACTGGTCACCACACCCTTGGCGTTCAGAGCAGCCGCATAAGCAGCGGCACCGTCGCGCTCGGCCGCCATGGCGCTCTTAACGATGCGACCGCCCGCGGCCTCCTGCCACTGGTCGAAGACCTCCTCGGAGGGATCGATAAGATAAGCGGGGTTCTGCGCGCCCACGTGCTTCATGGTAAAGAAGGGGCCCTCCAGGTAGATGCCCTGAATGCGAGCACCGCAGAAGTCGGGGCCGCGGCCCTCGTCAGCCTGGGCGATGGCGGCGCAGGCATCCTTGATCTGCTCGACGCCATCGGTGAACGTCGTGGGCAGCCAGCTGGTGGTACCGCGACGAGCGAGCTCAGTCGAGCTGATATCGATACCCTCGGGGTCGTTATCGGTAGTCGAGTGGTTATAGAAGCCATGGATGTGAGTATCGACCATACCCGGTGCGATCCACGATCCCGTGTAGTCCTTAATCTCGCAAGAGGGCTCGTCGGCCTGCCAGGCGCCAAAAACGCCATCCTCGACCATAAGATAGCCGCCCAGTTGCGGGCCTGCCGGCAAGAAGAACTTGTCAGCCTTAATTGCGTACGTGCTCATATGCACTCCTTGCTTCTAAAGCAGTTGACTGTGGTAATGCTTATACCCGGTCCATGTAAAAACAAAAAGCGCCCGCCCGCCGTTATGAGCGGACGGGCGCCCTTACAGGGGGACGCGATTAAGCGGTGAAGGGGTGAATCGTCACGCCCTTAACCACGCGGTTGACCGTGCCGGTGGGGCTCGGCGTATCGGGCGTGTTGCCCACGCGCACGGAGTTGAGCAGACTGATAGCCTGGGCAAACATCACGAACGGCAGAGCAAGGTAGCCCTCGGGAAGTGCCTCGTAGCCCTTAAAGGTGAAGGACTCACCCTCATAGACGGTGGCACCTTCCTGCTGAACGGCAACGGTGTGCTGAGCGATCTCGTCGCCACCGATCTCGTTGAGGATGTCGATGTCGTACTGACGGGTGTAGGCGTCGTTGTTGACGAACACGAAGACGAGCGTCTTATCGTCGACGAAGGACTTAGGTCCGTGACGATAGCCCATGGAGGTGTCGTAGGAAGTAGCGACCAGACCGTGAGCGAGCTCGAGGATCTTGAGCTGGCTCTCCTGGGCAAGGCCACCGAAGGAGCCAGAACCCAAGTAGGTCACGCGGTTGAAGTCGCCAGCCAGGTAATCGGCGATCTCGGGCTCACGGGAGATGACCTCCTCGCCCATCTTGGCGATGGTCTCAACCCACTCGGCCTTCTGCTCGTCAGAGGCAGTGTCGAAAATAAGGGTGGAGAGCAGGGTCATGCAGGAATAAGAACCGGTCATGGCGAAGCCTTGTCGTTGGCGCGCGGAATGAGCAGCGTCAGCGCGTTGGGATCATCGGCAGACTCGACGGCGAGCTTGCCTCGGGAGCGCAGGTGATGTTGAGGAACTTGACGTTGTGGACGAGCTCCTTGGCAACGGCGACGGCGGCAAGGCTCTCGGGGCTGTTGCCAGAGCGGGCAAAGGAAACCACGAGCGTGGGATCCTCGGCGCGCAGGAAGTCGCGCGGAGCGCTCACGATGTCGGTCGTGGCGATGGGCTTAAAGTCGTAGAGATCAGTGTTGCCAGCGTGACGCAGGTACGGGGCGCAGGTATCGCCAACGTAGTCGGACGTACCGGCACCGGTGAAGACAACGGACAGACGGCCCTCGCCCATAGCGCGAGCCTCGGCCAGGAAGGCCTCGATGGCCTCCTTGTTCTCGCGATAGATGTTGAGCGTATCACGCCAAAGCTCGGGCTGCTGAGCAATCTCGGCCGTGGTGATCTGGGCGCCGAGCTCGGTGAGCTCCTCGACACTCTTCTCGAACATTTCTAATACCTCTCTCTAGAAGTAATCCTCTGACGTGCAATTATACACTTCAGTTGGTTATCTGGTAGTAACCAGTTAAATGCAAAGAATCACCATATGGAAACGATGCGGACACTAGTTGCTACGCTGGTGGTAAACCTTGTATTTAAACTGATCGGCACGAGCAACCGAGAGTGTATACTCCACAACCTCGTTTGACTCGTTATACGTAGTCCTGACCAAATCGAGCACAGGCGAGCCCTCGACAATTCCCAAAAGGTGGGCGTCGGTGGGACGGGCTATGCTCGCATAGAACTCCTCTTCGGCCACGCGTATCTTTTGCTGAAAGTCTTGCTCAATCACATCGTAAAGCGGCTTGCGCTCCAGCAGCGGTCGCTTTAGGGACAGAAATTGACGAACCGGTAGATAGCTGCGTTCGACCATCATGGGCATGTTGTCGGCAGAACGAAGGCGCTTGAGCTTAAAAATGCGATCACCGATACGTAATCCCATATGCTCGGCCAGATTCTTATCGGCTCCATCTCGCAAAAATCGAGAATCGTGGTCTCGGGGTCGCGACCCATCGCGCGCATCTGCTCGGTAAAGCTGTAGGACTGCATAAGATTGGTTGCCTTTGCCGAACGGTCGGTCACAAAGGTACCGCGACCGTGCTGCCGAACCACCAGTCCTAAACGCTCCAGTTCCTGCAGAGCCAGGCGTACCGTAGTGCGCGAGAGACCATAGCGCTCCGAAAGTTCGCGCTCGGAAGGAATCATGTCACCGGCGCGATATTCATGGTCAATCTTTTCGGTCAGAATATCGACCAGCTGATCGTACAGCGGTTGCTTACGCGCTCCGATCGCCATCCTATCCTCCCTTTTGCTCGAATTCGGCTAACTACCTAGGGTGTTAAGCATTATCTGTCTGCCACACCCGAATCATCAAGAAAACAAAAGCCGCGCGCTCTTTCGAGCACGCGGCTTTTAACATACACATGGCTTAAGGGGTCGGGGTGTGAGCCGCGTAGGGACACACCCCTCAAGCTAGAGCCTTACCAGATGCTCGGCCAGAGACCAAGCGGGCCAGCGCCCAGGATGCCCAGGACGAAGAGCAGCAGAATGCCCTTGGTCGGGGTCCAGCTGTGCTTAGCGAACATGTAGTAAAGCAGCAGCGTAAGCATAAGCGGGACGAGCTTCGGGACGATGGTGTTGAGGGTGTCGGCAACGGAGAAGTTGACCGGATCCTCGGTGACGGTGCCGTAGGTAACGGACTCCATGCCGTTGCCCAGATCGGTGACGCCGCACTCGACAGCGTTGCCGTCGGCATCGGAAGCGGTGAGGGCGTTGCCGTCCTCATCGGTCATGGCGATGGTACCGGCCTCAGCGGTCTCGGTATCGATGCCCTCCATACCGGTGAAGTTCTCGGCCTCCTTCTCGGAGACGATCACGGTAGTAGCGGAGAGGCCACGGGTGGTGCCGTTGGGGATCTGGAGGTTGATCTGGGTGCCACCCATGGTGACGACCAGGCAACCGACGACGAAGACGCCCATGATGGAAGCGGCACGCGTGAAGGCCTGCATGTTGGCGGTCAGAGCGTCAATAGCGCTGGTGCCAAGCTTGTAGGACCAGTTCATGAGCCAGAAGCGCAGAGCGAACTGGACGACGTTGAAGATCACCAGGAAGATGATCGGCGCAGCGGCGTTGCCGTTGATGGCCATGTTGGAGGTGATGCCGGCCGTGATAGGCACGAGCGTCAGCCAGAACAGGGCGTCACCGATACCACCGAGCGGGCCCATTGCGGCGACGCGGACGGCGCGGATCGTGGGGATGTCAACCTTGTTCTGCTCGAGCGAAAGCACGATACCCATAACAAAGGTGACGAGGAACGGGTGGGTGTTGAAGAACTCCAGGTTGTGGCTCATGGAAGCCGCGAGGTCGTTCTTGTTGGTGTGGATCTTCTCCAGACCGGGGATGATGGAGTAGAGCCAGCCAGCGGCCTGCATACGCTCGTAGTTGAACGAGGCCTGCAGGAAGCAGGAGCGCCAAGCCATCTTGTTGAGGGTCTTCTGGTCGAGCTGCGGAGCAGGAGTGAGATCCTCGTAGTGCTCCGGGATCACATACTCATTAGATGCCATCTTCGAAGTCACCTCCGTCAGAAACAGCTGCACCCTTCAGCTCGGTCTGCTGCTGGAAGTCCCAGAAAGCGATGCCGAAGCCGATGAGAGCGAGGATGAGCAGGGCAGGGGTTGCCAGAGAATCGTTGGCAACGGTGATGAGCGCGAGGCCAAAGCCCATGAGGAAGAAGCCCCACATATCGCGGTTCATCATAACCTTGAGCAGGACGGCGAAGCCGACGAAGCGCATCATGCCGCCTGCAGCGGACAGACCGGTCTGCAGCCAAGTCGGGATGGCGGAAGCGATGGTCTGACCGATGGTAGCGCCAGCGATGAAGAACAGGGTGACGACGACAGCGAAGATCAGGCCGAGCAGAGCCATGGCGAAGTAGTTCAGACGCTCGATACCCTTGGTGTCAGCGTTGTGAGCCATGTTGTCCGCGGAGGACATGAGCGGCGACATAAGCGTGAAGACCAGGGTAACGCCGAGCTGACCAAGCAGAGCGAACGGAATGGCGAGGCCGACTGCCGCGTTGGGCTCAAGGCCCGTAGCGATAGCGAGAATGGCTGCCATGATGCCGCCGATAACAGCGTTAGGCGGCTGAGCACCTCCGATCGGCATGTTGCCGATCGTCATGAGCTGATAAGTACCACCCACGAGAAGACCGGTGTTGAGGTCGCCAAGGATAAGACCGATGACGCGCCGGTGACGATGGGCTGATAGAGAGACTCGAGGAAGTTAAACTGGTCGATTGCCGCGACGAACGTGACGATGAAGACCAGAGCGACCTGGAAGATCGTGTATTCCATCTTGCTCCTCCTTTCAAAATGTATGTACGCACTTTGGATTTCACGTACAGAATGTCAGGGTTTCACTCCTGACAACGTGGGTCACGAGGATTACGAGAAGAGCTTGCTCGTGTCCTCAACAGGCGTGCTCGGAACGCGCCTGATCTCCAACTCCACCCCCAATTCCTGCAGCTCTTTAAACGCAGCGACATCCTCGTCGTTAACTGCGACGGAGGTGGCGACTTGGCGCTTTCCTTCCGACATGTGCATGTTGCCGATGTTTACCTTCTTTATAGGCACACCGCCCTTGACGAGCGTAAGCACGTCTTCCGGTGTTTCGGCCACGATGAAGATCTTCTGGCGCGGGCTCGCCTTGCCGATGACGTCGATGGTCTTCTGCAGGGAGAAGAAACGCGTAGCGACGCCGGTGGGAGCGGCCATCTTCATGAGGTTCTGACGCATGGTGTTGGTCGACACGTCGTCGTTGGCGACGAGGATGAGGTTGGAGCCCAGGGTGGAGTTCCACTGGGTAGCGACCTGACCATGGACCAGTCGGTTATCGATGCGGGTAAGAAGAATGTTGGGTTCTGCCATGTTGATCAGCTTCCTTTCGTTATTTGCTGACGACAGTTACTTGATCTCCTGAATCGCGTAACGCGAAACATCTACGACGGCACCGGATCGGACTTTGATCTGGACCTTTTCGCCTTCGATGCCCTTGACGGTTCCGTAGATACCGCCGGCGAAAAGAACCTCCTGACCCGGCTTGAGCTCGGTGTGCAGCTCCTTGAAGTACTTCTGCTTCTTCTTCATGTTGATTTGCGACCAGATGGTGTAAATCAAGCCCATGACGACAAGCAGGCCTAAAAGGCAACCGAGGAGCTCAGGACGTTGGCTCCGAAATCGGCCATTAGATGCCGTCCTCGTCGCCGAAGATATCCTCTTCCTCGGAGCCGGCAACGGATGCGACCGTCTGGGCGGTGATGCCCGTCTGGCCAACGGTCACGGCCTGCTCGCCAAGCTCGGCGAGCGTGGCGTTACCGCGGAGGAACAGAAGCTCAATAACCATGGGAAGGTTGGTGCCAGTCAGAACCTCGACATTGTCGACATCCTGGGCAATCATCATCGACTGGTTAAACGGGGTACCACCGAGCAGGTCGGTAAAGACGAGCACACCATCGCACTCCTCGCGCATGGCGGTGATAGCGGCGCGGAGATCCTCACCGTAGGAAGCAGCCTGGTCGCCCTCAAAAGGAACGACGGTAAAAGCGGGCTGGTCGCCAGCGACCATAGCGATAGCGCTTGCGAGGCCGGGTGCGAACTGTCCATGACCGGTAAGAATAAAGCCAACCATTCAAATTTCCCTTCCGAGGTGTGTACGATCTGAGTCCGATGATGTTCGGAAGCCAACGGGCAATCGCCCTTAAAGCTTCTTGGAAAGCGTTCTTTGAGAACCAGTGGTCTCTCAACTGGTAGTAACCACGTGACGTGTTGTTGTCACTATATCACCACAGAAGAGGTTGCTTTCGTTGATTCATACAGTAAAACGTTTTTGCACCGTTCACGGTAAAAAATCGACCGTTTACCGCTCGTTAACACTTCTACCTGCGGTTTTGAAACCGTATCGAAATACTTTGACGAAAGATCGGAACTTTTTTCGTGTCTAAACAACGCAGGGTGGCTAAAAATGGCGTGTAGAAAAAATGCAGGTCATTGTGAAGATTTGTGAATTGGTCTTTTTGACTTAATACCAGTTAGAACCAGTTTCGATATTATCGGTGAACGGTAGTTTTCGACCGTTCACCGGTTATTTGCAATCGTTTGCAGCCGTTTTCCCATATGAATTAGGGAGACCCGATGAAGCACTTGCGCGGTTGCAGGATATTTAGATACTCGTCCATCCCCCACGTGCCAAACTCTCACTCCCTAAATATGCCACAAGCTCTCGCTATTCGTCTCACAAACATTACTTACTCTTACTCTAATCTGTAATTGTTTATCGTTTATCATTAAGTATGATATAAGATACAAGTATCATCCAAGACATTGGTTGGAGGAGCTATGATCCGCTGGAACGTATCCAAATCGAATGAAGCCATCGACCGTGAACAGGCAATAGCCAAACTGAGGAAGCTCACTCGCTACTGCAAATGGGGCACAATCTGCACCATCGTGGCGCTCGCTCTGGGACTCCTCGCAGTCATTGCAATCTACGATCTACTCATATTGCCTAGCCTCTCCCAAGGGTTCTGTCTCCAATCCGTAGAGCTTGAGGCTAGCGAAGGGCCAATTCTCGCTCTCGTCGGCACCAATGAACAGACTCCTCTTATGCTTGTCGCGCACGACGGTCATACTGCCATAGGGAGCGGCATGATGGCATGCCTCGCGCTTGCCATCGCGCTAAGCGCATACAGGTTTTTCTCCGCCATTGAAAAGGCGGGCAGGCCCTTTGACCTCGAATGCATCCGCATACTACGTCAAGTAGGACATTTGTTCCTTATTGGCGGCGTTGCTGTGAAGCTTCTTGGTGCCATAGTCACGGGCTGATACTCTCAGGATTTGGCGGCAACTTTACGGATGCGCTTGGTGGCCAGCACCTCGACCTCTCTATGGTCTTTGCAGGCCTGATTATTAGCCTGATTGCCAGCGTCTTCCAGTACGGGTGTATCCTGCAAAAACAAGATGACGAGTTGCTCTAGGGGGAATCCATGATTATTCTGCGGCTCGACCGCATGCTTGCCGAACGCAAGATTTCATCCAAAGAGCTTGCGGAACGCGTGGGTATCTCCCAGGTCAATATGTCGCGTATCAAGACGGGCAAGGTTTCTGCCGTGCGCTTTTCAACTCTTGACGCGATATGCCGGGCTCTCGACTGCCAACCGGGCGATGTGCTGGAATATATGCCTGACGATGAAGCCGATAACCTCTTTGGACTTAAAGATGAATAGCCATAATTAAGCCGCCAATCACGCCCTCAACGCAAAAAGCCCGCCAGAACGACGTTCTAGCGGGCTCAATCAGATATTTCGACTTCGTGCTCGAAAGCTCGGGCAACCTTTAAGCAAACAGGCCGTAGATGCTGATGTTGGCCTTGGCGTACAGGCCGTTGGCATACTCGGTCCACTTGGAGCTGGCGCTCGAGGCCTGCGAGGAGTACTGCTGATAGGCGGTGTAATAGGCGGTCATGGCCTGCTTATAGGTGGCACTATCGGCGGTAAAGGCATCGTTAGCGAAGGCCTTAGCGTAGGTGCTGTTCTCGTCCTTCCAGGTGCCCTTCGAGCTATCCCACTCGTCACCGGCAAGGTTGATGATGTAATCGGCGTAATCCTTGCTCGCGGTGTCCTCGTTGCCGTCAGAAGGCTCGGTCGGAGCGGTCGGCATGCTCGCGGAAGCATCGCCCACCTTCTTCTTGTAGAGCTTCTGCAGCGTCGCGGACTGGCGGACGATCTGCTTGGCCTGGTCCTTGGACACGCCATACTGCTTGGCCATGGTGTCGTAGTCCGAGGTGCCGATAGAATCCTCGGCGTACTTCTTCATCTCCTTAGAGGAGACGGTAATGCCCTCGTCCTCGGCAGCATCGAGCAGAATCTTGTTGCGCACGTAAGACAGGATGACGTCGGCAGAGGGGGCGGTGTAGTTGCCGTTACTATCCTTGACGGTATCGAGGCTGTACTGGCTCTCGATGGCCTCGCGCGCGGTGATGTCGCTCTTCTTGCCGCTATAACTATAGCTTGCCACGGTCGAATCGAGCTGGTCCTCGGTCAGGGTCGACGAACCGACGCCCTTGCCGCCAAAGCCGCCATTGCCCATAAAGAAGCCGACCACCGCAGCGATCACGACTGCAACCACAAAGGCGGCAATCATCGTCTTCTTGTGCTTGGATGCATGGTCGTCCGCGTCGGAGTCGTCCTCGTCTTGCTCCTCGGACATGAGGTTCTCGTCAGCGGCATCTGCGGCGATCTGAGCCTCCAGACGGGCGTCCTCTTCCTCGGCCGTCGTGCCAGCAGCAATGTGCTCGGCAGACGTACCGGCAACCAGGTCGATCTTCTCGTCCTCGTCACCATCGGGGCCTTCGCCGCGCTCGATGATCTGGATGCCGTCGATCTCGTCCTTCTCGTCCTTCTTTTGAATCAGACCCATATCAGTTACTCCTTGTTAGGAAACATAGTCCGCAATAGAATACGCCCGACAGAGCGCCGGGCGTATTGATTCTCAGGTTATACGCAAACACTTAAGTACTATTTAGGCGTTTGCAGTCTGCATGCCTTAGGCCAGGTGCGCGATAACGGCATCGGCAAAGGCCTGCGTGCCCACAGCGCCCTCAACGGAGCCGGTCTGGGCACGACGAACGTCGCCGGTGACCTGCTCACCCTCGTCGAGCGTGGCAGAAACGGCGGCGCGAATACGATTGGCCGCGTCGTTCTCGCCCAGGTGATCGAGCATCATAGCCGCAGACAGAATCTCGGCCGTGGGGTTAGCGATATCCTGGCCAGCGATATCGGGCGCGGAGCCGTGCGTCGCCTCGAAGATGGCGCAGTCGGCACCGATGTTGGAGCCGGGGGCCATCCCTAAGCCGCCCACCAGGCCGGCGCACAGGTCGCTCACAATGTCGCCGTACAGGTTGGGTAGCACCAGGACATCGAAGTCGTTGGGGTTCTGGACCAGGCCCATGCAGGTGGCGTCGACAATCTTGTCGTTGAACTCGATATCGGGATAGTTGGCGGCCACCTCGCGCGCAACGCGCAGGAACAGGCCGTCGGTCGCCTTCATGATGTTGGCCTTGTGCACAGCCGTCACCTTTTTGCGGCCGCAGCGGCGGGCGTACTCAAAGGCGTACTCCACAATGCGGCGGCTCTTGGCGATGGAGATGGGCTTGATCGAGATGGCGGAATCAGCGGCGAAGGTCTTTTGGCCCGAGCGCTCGACGAGCTGCGAGAGTTCCTCGACCTCGGCAGCGCCCTCATCGAACTCGATACCGGCGTAGAGGTCCTCGGTGTTCTCGCGCACGATGACCAGATCGACGTCACGGAAGCGCGAGCCGTCGCCCGGCTGCGACAGGCAAGGGCGCACGCAAGCGTACAGGTCGAAGTGCTTGCGCAGGCCACGTTGACGCTGCGGAAGCCCGTACCGACCGGTGTGGTGATGGGGCCCTTGATGGCAACCTTAGTCTCGGCAACCGCATCGAGCACGTGCTGGGGCAGCGGCGTGCCAAACTCGTCCATGACGCCGGCGCCGGCCTCCTGGACGTTCCAGTTGATCTGGACACCGGTGGCCTCGACCACGCGGCGCATGGCCTGCGTAATCTCGGGACCGATACCGTCACCGGGAATCAGGACTACATCGTGCGCCATAATCTGTTACTCCTCGTCTTCGGCGTCGTCAGATTTTTTAACGCTAGCACGCTTCTTCTTTTTGGAGAGATCCAGGCCAAAACGTTTAACAAGCATTTCGCAAATCTCGCTCGAGCGAGCCTTGAGATAGCTGCCCTTGCCGTTCTCGGCATCGAACTTAAGACGCAGCGCAAGCTTCTCTGCGACCTCGGCGTCGATCTCGCCCTGGCCAAACTCGTACAGGCAACCGAGCATGTCGCGATACTCAAGGTCGCCGTGGTAGCACTGAATGGCCTCGTCCAGGATGGGCCAAGCCTCGCGCGAACGCTCAACGCTCGTGGCGCCCCACACGCACAGCAGGCGGAAGGCGGCATAGCGCAGCGTGGAGGAAATCTCGTCGAACAGCGCGGTCTCGGCGCCCTCAAAGGCATCGCCCATCTGCTCGGGGCAGGTGGTGGCGAGCGCCGCCAGGGCATCGAGAGCCTCCCAGCGGGTCTGAGCCTCGGGGCGGTCGAGTGCCTCGATCAGCGCGGGCACGCAGGGCACGACGCGTTGCGGGTCGCGCTCGGCCAGCAGATGCAGCACGCGGGCGGCAAACTGGCGGATGCGGCGTGTGGGGCAGCCGAGCTCCTGGACCAGGCGGTCGACGGCGTTCTCGTTCTCCTCTGCCAGCTGAAGCTGTGCCAGCTCCTCGTCGGTGAGCTGTTCGTCTTTGTTTTCTGCCATAGTTACCTCTTCTTACTATTTCTTAGCGTGCTTGCCAACACCCTTGCTGTCATCGGTGACCGAGATGAGCTGTCGGTCTGCCGCACCATTGTGACGCGCGCGGCGGCGCTCCTCGGCGTCGCCCGCATCGGCGGCGGCGCGATGGGCCTTGTTGACATTAAAGACCTCGTCGTGCTTGCGCCACGGGCCAACGGACTCGCCAAAGCTCATCTTAAGACCGGCGATAAAGCCGCCGAGCCAGCCGATCGGCGCAAACTGCACCAGCGGGAACAGCGAGAACACCCAGGTCAGCAGGACGACTGCCGCCGCTCCCGCAAAGTTGGCAATCCAGTAGTCGCGCTTGGTGATGACGCGCTTTTCGCACGCCCACTGGCCGCACAGAAAGCCGATGTAGATCGCAAAGAGAAAGAGCGCCAGCGCAAGCACCACGAACGTCCAGCTCATGGGCGCTACTCCCCGTGATGGTGGCCACAGCAGCACTCGTGGCCGTCGTCATGACCGTGGCCGCCGCAGCACTCGTGGTCCTCGCCGTGATGGTGGCCGCAACCGCACTCATGCTCGTCGCCGTGCTCGCCGCAACCGCAGCCGTCCTCGTGGGCACCGTGCTCCTCGGGGCGATACTGCGACCAGTCCAGACCGGCGGCGATGGCGTCGGCCTCCTCCTTGTAGAGGACCGTGATGGCCTGGGTGCCCAGCTTGGCGCCACCGATAGCGTCGAGCATGTCGTAGAGCGTAAAGGCCACGTCGGCGCCGGGCAGCGCGAGCTCGCGGTCGTCGGCGTAAGCAAGGGCCAGGCGCAGGTCCTTAATGAAGTGCTCGACCATAAAACCGGGCTTGTAGTCGCCGTCGAGCGCCTTGGGAGCCAGGCTCTCCATGGCGCCGGACTTGCCGGTACCGCCCAAGATCATCTGGCGGGTCTTCTCCAGGTCAAGGCCGCTCAGCTCGGCAAATGCCATGGCGTCTGCCATGCCGACCATGCAGGCGCCCAGCGACACCTGGTTGGCGAGCTTGGCAGCCTGGCCCTTGCCGGCGCCGTCGAAGCAGCAGATGTTGGCCGCAAAGGTGGCAAGGATGTCGCGGACTGGGGCGATATCGTTCTCGGTGGCGCCCACGATAGCCGTGAGCGTGCCGGCGATAGCACCAGACTCGCCGCCGGTGACGGGGCAGTCAAACGCCATGCGGCCGGAAACCTGGGCGGCCTCGGCAATGTCGCGCGCCAGCTCGGGCGAGCTTGTGGTGAGGTCGATCAGGACCGCGCCGGGCTTAGTGCACGCGAGCAGGCCGTCGCCCGCCAGGTAGAGCTCCTCGACCTCGGAGGGATAACCCACCATGGTAAAGACGACGTCGGCGTTCGCCACGGCATCTGCCGGCGTATCGGCCCAAACGGCACCGCGCTCGATAAGCGCGGCGGCCTTGGACTTAGTGCGGTTGTTGACCGTGACGGGATAGCCGGCATCCAGGATGTGGCCGGCAATGGGGGCACCCATGATTCCGGTGCCGATGAATGCGACGGAGAGCTTGTTTGCCATGAAACCTTTCCTTTTGGGTTGGGTGTTATTACCAGGTTGAATACTCGGTGCCAGCGTTGGGCTGTGAGTCGAGGGCGATTACGGACGCAGCGCTTGCCTACTGGCCGCGCACGCGGCGGGCGATGCGGTCGGAAAGCGACGCCTTGTCGGCGCGGTTCTTACCCCAAAACGCGCAGGCCACCATGCCGGGGCCCACGTGCGAGCCGATGGTAGGACCGACGGAGCTGCGAATGATCGTGACGTCGGCGCAACCCTCCTCCTTGCGGATGGCGGCTTCGAGCCAGTCGCCGTCCTTCTCGGCATCGGCCGTCATAATGGCGATGGGCATGGTGCGATCGGGCACATAGTTCTCGCGGAACGACTTGAGGATGGACTTGAGCGCCTTCTTGCGACCGCGGTTGACGCCGATCAGCGACAGCGAGCCGGCCAGGTCGTAGGACAGCTCGGGTTTGACGTCGAGCTTTGCCGTGAGCTGTGCCGCCGCGGGCGGAATGCGGCCGCCGGCAGCCAGCGCGTCAAAGCTCTCGAGCGTAAAGTAACCGTGGACATAGGTCTTGGCCTCGTTTGCCCAGTCGACCAGCTGCTTGGCGGTCAGTCCCGCCGAACGCTGGCGCACGGCCTCAAGCGCCAAGAGCTCGCCGGTCGCACAGGGCAGAGCGTTGTCGACCACGTACAGCTCAAAGTTGGGATACTCGGCGCGCACGGCGTCCGCCGCCTGGCACGCGGAGTTGTAGCTCGACGACAGCGCCGAGGTAAAGCACAGGTAGACCGTAGGCGTACCCTCTTTGGCGCACTCGGTAAAGAACTCGATATAGCGACCGAGCGACACAGCCGAGGTGGACACGCGGGCACCGGCGCGCATACGGTCGTAGAACTCCTTGGGTGTGATGCTCGACCAGATGTCGTCCGTGCGCTCTTCGCCATCGATAATGAAGGGGAAACCCAGGATATCGACATCGAGGTTCGCGGCGACCTCGGGGCTAAAGTCGCAGCAGGTATCGACGACGATGCGGCAACGGTCCGAATGACCGGCGGATGCGGCCTTGTCCATCAAAGCGACTCCTTACGTAAAAAGGCGGCCACCCGCATGGGATGGCCGCCAGCCGTTAACTCATGCAAGTTAACGTATTTTACTCGTCAAGTGTTTCGATGCGGGGCTTGATGATGCCATATCCACCATTCTTACGGTGATACACCACATTGATAAGGCCGGTCGTCGCGTTCTCGAACACGTAGAAGTCGTGACCGAGCAGATCGGTCTGCACCAGCGCCTGCTCCTCAGTCATCGGAGTGACGTCGATAACCTTCTCGCGGACGAGCAGGTCGTCTTCCTCCTCGGGCAGCAGCAGGTCGGCCAGATCCTCGACGCGCTCGACCGGTGCGACATCCGCGGCGCTGGCACCACCCTGGCGGTTGTCCACGACCTTAGTCTTGAACTTGCGCAGCTGGCGGGTAACCTTATCGGCGGAGAGGTCGATGGCGGCATACATATCTGCGCCGTGCTCGGCAACGCGAATCACAGAGCCGCGGGCACGAACCGTGACCTCGACGATTGCCGGGTTGGGGTTCGAGGGGTTCTTCTCATAACGAAGCACGACGTCGACTGTCATGGGCTCGATATCGAAAACCTTGAGCGCCTCGCCGATCTTCTCATCCACATGCGCACGCAGAGCATCGGTTACCGTCGTCTTGCGTCCAGAAACCTTGATATCCATACGTGGCTCCAATCTGCCTCGGGGACTTACTGTACTGGCTATGTACCCATTGCCGTGCATTTAATCACGCGGATTCCTAAAGACCCGAATAACGATTGCTTAATACCGCATACCGAAGTCTCGCACTTTTCTGTGGCAAAGTGCGCTATGGGAGGGCGTCGGCGACTTTTTATTTGGTCCCGAAAATTGGCTTTGACCTGCTGGTTTTATAGGGATAAAAAAGCCGGGCTCCCCTATTGGGGAAACCCGGCAGTGCGTGTTGAAACCGTGAAGAGGTGTCCTTTCCAACGTATAGGAGACACCACCCCTAGCAATAACTAGCTATTAAGTTTGTTAATGTCGTCGTCAGTGATGGTGCCTTCCTGGCTGAACGATTTGTCCTCGGAGGATGCGGTCTCATTGTTGGAATCGGAGGACTCGCTGCCGGAGGACGTGGTCTCACTGGACTCAGAGTCGCCCGGCTGCACGTTAGCGCCCGAAACCGTCTTAGTGGTGAGGTCGTAGGGAATCTGGCCGTACCAGACGCAGTGAACCGCCTCGAGCGTGCCGTCGACCGTGATGTCGTCGAGGGCATCACTCACGGCACGGCACAGTTCGTCATTGGACGAGAGGCCCGCAACACCAAGCGTCGAGGGCGCCTCGAGCGCACCGACATAGGAGACCTCGCTCATCAGGCGTGCAAGATAGCCGCCGGCTGTGGAGTCGCAGATCACATAGTCGACCTCGCCAGACTCGAGCGCCTCAAAGCACTCGTTGATGTTGGAGTAGGTCTTTTGGTTGGCGGTGATGCTCTGCTTAGCAAGCGCCTCCTGCGAGGCCGAGGACATCTGGACACCCAGAGTAGACGTGTTAAGGGTATCGGTGGAAACGCTTAGCGACCCACCATCGCTGGTTTTACCGAACACGGAAGCGGCATCGTACAGGCAGGTGCCGAGCGAGCTAACGTCCCCGTCCGTGGAGTTGATCTCGCCGATAAAGATATCAGCCTTTTTGTCGCCGAGCGCGGAACCTGCCGAGGACGCATCGACAAAGGCGACCTTAAGGCCCATGCGGCTTGCGAGGGCGCGGGCAGCATCGACTGCATACCCCGTAAGCTCGCCGTCGGCGCCTGCATTGCCTGCGGCGCATCGGAAGTATCGAGGGCGACCGTCAGGGTTCCGGGAGTGACCAGGGCATCGTCCGACACCGCCGGCGTGACGGTCTCGTACTCGATCTGGTCGATCGTGGGAGTCGTGAACGTAGACAGCGGGTTGAACGCGCATCCGCTCAGGCCCAAAACGGCAATGACCGCTGCGGTCCCAGCACCTAACCGAGCCGCGTGCATCAAGCTGCCCCTCACCATGTCCACTACCCTGCCTTCTGTGTCGTATACGATCCGTGCGTTGCGCGGAATATCGGGTTGTTCCCACCAGCTGACCTGGTATTTGACCCCACACTTGCGCACCGGGGTGTTTGCTCGGGAGGCCGCAGCCACCCTCACGACTGGCCCGCTCGCCCGCGAGGCGGTATTGCCCCAAAGAAAGTAGAACGGACGGTGCGGCTTACATCTAGGACGCGCCATGATCGCGCCGCGCGCACGCGGTCGCTTACGTGGATCCCTTTGACCGCGTCTGTCTTGGACTAGGACGGGCATTTCGTCCGTCCGCAACCACAGCCTGGTAGGAACGTAGCGCATTATAGCTAAGTTCAAGCTAAAGTTTAAGGTTAGGGGCGTCATTCGCATCGCGAGTACAGATTTCGCAGGTCAGGACGGGCTGCACGTGGCCAGATTGAGCTCGTCGCCCCCTATGGGGAGCCTCGAGACGCCCGTTTTAGGGGCCGTGTGCAAAAAACGGCAAATATGAGTACTGTTACCAATTTAGTAGCAGCGATTTTCCACCTCGTGAGCCGGTTTCGAGCTCATTTAGCCCTGCTTAGCGCCTTGATTTCCCACATTTGTTTATTATCTTCGCGATTTTTACCGTTTCTCGATCCGCAAATATCAGATTTTGCTGTTACTAATTTTGTATCAGTACTCATTTTTGCCACTTTTTGCACAGCACCTATAAACAGACCCCCTCTCAAAACCAACATCTATGCTGGCTTAAGCCCAAAACATGCTCGGAGCGTATTCAGCAGCGCGTCTTGCTTCTTCCGACGAGCCTCCACGCGGTTTTGGTACCGCTTGCCCATGCGTTGGTATATGCGCCATGCGAGTGCCTCCATCGCCTCCATGTCGCAGAGCATCTCGTTATTGACCGTTGCGACCTCGATCCCCATAGCTATAAAGCCCGTATTACGCTTTTCGTCGTGAATGCGCCCACCGCGAGACGAATGGCCCAGCTCACCGTTGTATTCCAGGTCAAACCGGGCTGCCTCTTGATACGCATCGCAAACTGCATGAGGCATCCCCGAGATTGCCTGCGCGCGGTCATCGAACTCGATCTTGTAGTCGGTCTTAAAGGGACCGCAGGCAAAACCGCCATAGGAAAACGGAAGCGAAAACAAAGCGAGCATGATGCACTCCATGGGTGAGCGCAGGTTTTCCGAAAGATAGGGACACAGACGCTGCAGTTGTTTGGCCGTGTTCCCCTTGTATACCGCGAGATAATCTGCCAGACGATCGGGCATCAGCACCGGCTCGACTTCAAAGTAGCCCACGTCTGCTGGCTGGTCCTTGTCCTTTGCAAGTTTATTCGTAACAGGCGAGGTGTAGGGAGGCAGATACTTCCCGCGATCGCTCAGTGAAATCTTGGAGCACAGCTCCTGGGCCAGGGCAAACGCCTGGATGCAGCCGACCTCGCGCGCAACGGCAACACAAAGGGCCTCTGGAGATAGGCTGTACACCCCCGGTTCCACCTCTAGAATCGAGCCTGCGGGCAACCTGGAACACACGGACCAGCCTACGCCAGGCATGCGGCGGCGCTGCGCCGCAGATCCCACCAGCAAGCACAGATCTTCTTGCACCTCGCCACTTTTGGCTCCAATTCGCACCAAGTCAGGAAGATAGATATCCTCGGTCGAGGGCGACGACGTGCGCAGCACACGGCGCTCTTCATCGAGATTAAGGTCCTTCCAGCTGATATAGCCCATCTGCCGGCGCTCGGCGCGCATCATGCGCAGCGCTGAAGCGCCTGTTAGGATTACGGAAGCCGCTAGCTGTTCGCCTGTCGGCTCGTTGCGCCGCTCAATCTTCACTGCCACAAAACCACCCCTACCAAACACGTGCGATAGCAAGGCCATCGACTGCCGCAGCGCCGGCACGCTTGAGCTCCGCCGAGGCTGCTGCCATGGTCGCGCCCGTGGTGATAACGTCATCGATAAGCAGTAAGCGGCGGCCGTGCACGTCCTCAACCGTCTCGTACATGCCTTGGGCACGCTCGCGACGCTCCTCACGACCGAGTTCGCGCTGGTCGCCATGCCCGTACTTGACGAGGGCATCGAGCAGGGGAACACCCGACAGCTCGCAAAATGGGCGCGCAATGGCCTCCATATGATCAAAGCCACGCCGCCGAAACGCTGCCGCCGTCGCAGGCACAAACACCACCGCATCCGCACCGGACAGCACACCTCCCAAGCGTTCGGGCGCTACGACCTGGGCATGCAGGGCGGTGTCGTAGAGCAGCTCCGCCAGATACGGCGCCAGGCGTCGCTCGCCCGCGTCCTTGTACGCTTTAATGATGCGCGGCAGCGGATGCGCATAGACGGAGCACGCCAGGCACCGGTCGAGTGCCTCCGCCATTGCCGAGGACGTGCCCTCGACCGAACACTCAGTGCACAGCAAATCCCCAAACGGGGCGCCACATCGGGTGCAGCTATGCCGTGGGTCGATGAGCGTGAGCGCAGCCAGGCAGTCTTGGCAAATAAGCGCACCGGCGCGCTCGCAGCCGGCACATCGTGTTGGCGACAATGCCTCGAGCGCCTCGCGTGCCGCCCGCTCGGCAAACGGTAGCAATCCGTCCGCAAACGGTAGGGCGCCGGCACCTTGCAGGCATCCCAACACATTCAAATGTCTCTTCACGACACAACCCTCCCTACGTTCGATCGCAGGGAGGGTTGTTGATTCAGCGCTATGGTACCCCGACGCGATTGGGGCAAGGCTGGTTAAATCCGCTCGCGGGCGTTATTCGCCGGCAGGCGGTTGTGGTGCAGACGAAGACGGGGCCGAGCCCTCGCCACCATCCTGGCGCGGCTTGCGGGAACGGCGACGGCGACGGCGCTTTTGACCCTGGTCGGGCCGAGCCCTCGCCACCGCGATCCTCGCGCGCTCGCGCTCGTCGCGAGCGGCGCCACGCGAAGCCTTGGCAGCCGCTCCCCCGCCATCTCCGGGACGACGGCGCGTGACCTTGACCTCGCCATCCGAGACCTGATCGGCAACGGAGGGCACTGAGGGCTTCTGCTGCGCGCCCGAGGAATGGCGACGGCGCGAACGCGGCGCGCGCTCCTCCTCGCCACGTGACTTGCCGCCCTTGTCGGCAGGCGCGTCGGAGGCCGAGGCGCCCTTGGAAGCGGCACCAGCCTCGCGAGCAGCTGCGGCGCGGAAGGCGTCCTCGCGCTCCTCGCTCGACAGATGACGGCGACGACGCTCCTCGCTCGACAGATGACGGCGACGACGGCGCGTGGGGTTCATGCCACCGCCGCGGTTTTGCTGCTGGGGCTGTTGACCTCGCGCTCGCGAGCTCCGTTCTTGCCGGCGGCTGCGGCCTCGCCGGCATCGGCAGAGCCCGCACGCTTGCGGCGGCGACGGCC
>JAQCYU010000079.1 GCA_027682925.1 Coriobacteriaceae bacterium AF45-21 | reverse complement strand
GTACTACTGGCTGCTGTCCAAGAAGATCAACCCCATGGTGCTGATCGTGGCCACCATGGTCGTGGGCATCGTCGGCGCGTTCTTCGGCGTGCTGGCGTAAGGGCCCGGCCTATTATCTGCCCCCAAGGGAAACGGCGACCCGTTGTGGTCGCCGTTTTTTATTATCGAAAGCTAGCTGGAGGTGCTTCGTGATTCAATCTGACAATCCACCCGATAATGGCGTGAGCGGGGCGATGTATCTATTTGGCACGGCGCTCTTGTGGAGCTTTATCGGCATCCTCGTTCACGCCAATTCGCAGTCAGCCCTATTGATCGGTGCCGTCACGGCAATATTTATGGCGCTCTTTATTCTGCTCGTCGGCAGGCCTGTCCTCCGCGTCAGCCGTCTTATTGTCCTTGTGGCCGTCTGCAACTTCGTGACGGGCACCACGTTTAACTTTGCCAACCAGCTCACGACGGTCGGCAACGCAATCGTCCTGCAATACACCTCGATGATTTTCGTTATCGTGTATCAATCGCTCGCAACTCACACGTTGCCCTCGCCTGCGAAGATTGCCTCCGTGGTGGTTGCTTTTACGGGTATGGGTCTTTTCTTTTTAGGTGATTTGAGTGTCGAGGGCATGCTCGGCAACCTGCTTGCCGTCATTTCGGGCGCCACCTTTGGGCTGTGTTTCTTTTTGAACTCTCGCCCCGATGCGTCGCCCATGGTGTCCTCGCTCATCTCCTGCGGTATCTCGATGCTGCCGATCGTCTATTTTGCCGGCGCCCTAGACTCCGTGAGACCATTTGAGTGGGGGCTCATGCTGGTGCATGGCCTTTTTTGCAGCGGCCTTGCGAGCGTGCTGTATGCTAAGGGGATTGCGCGCACCAACGCGTTTGCGGCCAACTTGGTCTGCATGAGCGAGGTCGTGCTCGCTCCCTGCTGGTCGGCGCTCCTCTTTGGCGAGGTCTTTCGCTGGAACGAGTTTTTGGGTGCGTCGATTATCGTTTTGGTGATTGTGGCCAACTTGGCATCCGATGCCTTTGGCGATGGCTTTCTGGTGGCGCTTGTCCGCCATCGAAACAAGGAACATGCCTGATGGGATACGTTTGCCGTTTACGGTAAAAAACACCCCGCTGAGCGAGTGGTATTAAATAGTAAGGACCTGCATACCTATAATTGGTATCAAATCATTTGTACCTGGCATGGGTGTTAGCAGCACACCAGGTACGCTTCGAGCCGTGTAATCGAACTCCCGGAATTGATATCAACAACGCGCGCGACGGGAGTGGCGACGGTTCGAGATTCCTTATTGGGAGGAATTATGCTTGTCCAAGCAATCCTCGTCGGCTTAGTCGGAGCGTTTGGATGTCTCGACTACCAGCTCGGCACCCTCTACGCGTTCCGCCCCATCGTTCTGTGCCCGCTCGTGGGCCTGGTGCTGGGGGACCTGCAGACCGGCCTTGCCGTAGGTGCGAGCCTTGAGCTGCTGTTCATGGGCTCGATCTCCATCGGCGCCTACGTACCGCCCAACGAAACCGTCGGCGGCGTGCTCGCCTGCGCGTTTGCCATTCAGCTCGGTCAGGGTACCGAGACGGCCATCGCGCTCGCCATGCCCATCGCCGTCCTTTCGCTGACGATCGGCAACATTACCAATGCTTTGTTCCCTGTGTTTGTCGATATGGCAGACAAGTTTGCCCTCAAGGGAAACCTCAAAGGCATCTACGCCGTTCATTGGGGAATTGGAATTTGGGGTTGCGTTGAGTACTTCCTGCTGTGCGGCGGCGCCTTCTATCTGGGTTCCGACGCCATTCAGGGTCTGCTCGACTTCATCCCGCCCTTCATCATCGACGGTTGCGGCGTTGCCGCCAACATCCTGCCGGCCATGGGCTTCGCCATGCTCGGCCGCCTGGTGCTCACCAAGCAGCTCGTGCCCTTCTACTTCCTGGGCTTCCTGCTGTGCTCCTACGCCA
>JAQCYU010000078.1 GCA_027682925.1 Coriobacteriaceae bacterium AF45-21 | reverse complement strand
TCGCTGCTGCACCATCCTCGCTCCCATGCACAAGCACCCACTCGAGCATGGTGAGCGCGCTTGAGGCGTAGAGCTTGGCGAGCAGCTCGACGGCACGGTGGGCGTACCGTTCCCGGTGCCCCCACCGCCCACAAGCCGCTCCTCGAAGCTCTCCTCCAACAGGGCGCGGAACTGCGCCGCGAGGTCAGCCTCGGGGACGTGGATGGTCAGCAGGCAGGACAACTCGTCGCGCTCGCTCTCAAACCACGCGTACGCCCCGCCGACCACCGCCGCTACGTCCGAGGCCGCCGCGAACCGTTCCTCCATCATGGCCTGCGCTCGGGTCAAGACCTCCCCGACCAGGCAGCTGAGCAGCTCATACTTGTCCTCGTGGTGGTCGTAGAACGTCGAGCGTCCCACGCGGGCGCGGCGGCACAGTTCACCGACCGTCACGCGCTCGAATCCACGCTCGCGCACGAGCTCGAAAAATGCTGCGCGGATGGCCTCCTCCGACTTCTCCGTCCTTAGGTCTCCCACGCCTAGCCCCCATTCCAACCAATTTCGGACAAACTGTCCGATACCCTACATCCCATACGATACTGCTTGTGGCCAGCATGGCACTCCGGCACGAGAATCTCCCCGAAACCGAAACCGCCGGGAGGCATCATGTTCCACGCATACACCGGGGATGAGCAGTTCGATCTGCAGCTCAACCGCTTCACCCACCCCGAGCTCGACCCATCGGTCAAAGGCGACCTCGCCGAGGTCATCCCCCAGCTCCGCACCGCCGGGGACTGGTACCCCTGTTGGTCGGAGCTTGCCCGCCGGCGCGAGGTAGCCGGCGACCACGCCGTCGCCTCGGGCTACTGGGGCGCTGCGGCGTTCTACGAGCCGCTTGACTCCGAGACGAAGCGCACGGCCGTCGCGGGGTTCCGCCGCGAGTTCTACGCCGGGTGGGACGGCCCCGAGCTGGAGCGCCTGGAAGTCCCCTACGCGGGGTCGAGCGTGCCCGCCTTACGAATCCGCACCGCCGCCGAGCACTCGGCGGAGCCGCTCCTGCTGTTCGGCGGGTTCGACAGCTATATGGAGGAGATGGCGGGCTGGTTGCGCGCGCTGGGCGA
The DNA here is from genome assembly GCA_027682925.1 of Coriobacteriaceae bacterium AF45-21. GTDB lineage: Bacteria > Actinomycetota > Coriobacteriia > Coriobacteriales > Coriobacteriaceae > Collinsella. The sequence continues at coordinate 881 of JAQCYU010000078.1, read as the reverse complement.
CTGCGGGCGCGACGTCGTCATCTTCGACGGGCCCGGCCAGGGGGACGGCGCTCATGCGCGGCCTCGCCATGCCGCTCGCCTGGGAGCGCCCCGTGGGGGCAGTGCTTGACGCGCTGGAGATCGAGCGCTGCGCCGCGATGGGGATGTCGCTCGGCGGGCTGCTTGTGATGCGCGTGGCGGCGTTCGAGCCGCGCGTTACGCGCATCGTGGCGATGGACGTGTTCTACCGGATGTTCGACGCGCTGGAGATCCGCCTGCCCCGGACCGCGGGCGTCGCGCTCGAGTTCCTCGTGTGGTGCCGCGCCTCAGGCGTACTCGATGCTGCCGTTAGCCGCCTCGCGGCGCGTGACCACGACATGGCCTGGAAGCTGCAGCAGGCCCTGGCCATCACGGGGACGGACAGCCCACACGAGCTGCTCTACGAGCTCGAGCGCTGGAGCTTCGCGGGCCTGGGCCCGCTCGTGCGACAGGACGTGCTGCTCTTCGCGGGCGAGCGCGACCAGTACGTGCCGCTTCGGCGGCTCGGCCAGGTGGCGCGCGAGCTCGTGAACGCCAACAGCGTGACGACGCGCGTCTTCACTGATGCCGAGCACGCGGCGGAGCACTGCCAGGTGGGGAACCTCCCATTGGCCCTCGGCGCCGTGCGCGACTGGTTGGATGAGACGGAGGAGCGGCTGCCGTAGCGCTGCAGGCGACCTCTCGGCCGTGCTGGGCGAGCTGCTCGCCAACGCGGTCAAGTACGCCGACGAGGGCGGCTCGGGCGCGGAGGGCTACGGCCTCGGCCTCTCCATCGCCCGATGCCGCGCGAGGCCCTCGGCGGCTCCATCTCCTGCGAGAGCGACCCCGGCCGCCTCACGACCTTCACCTTCGAGCTCCCGGCG
>JAQCYU010000077.1 GCA_027682925.1 Coriobacteriaceae bacterium AF45-21 | reverse complement strand
CGGCAAGATCTGCGTCTACGCCCGCAACACCGTCACCAACGACGTGCTGTACAAGGAGGGCCTGGACCTTCTCGTCGTGCCCTCCGCCGAGCTCTCCCGCGGCCGCGGCGGCCCGCGCTGCATGAGCATGCCCTTCTGGCGCGAGGACCTCTAAGGTTTTCAAAGACCCGTACAGGTCTTACTACAAACATCTAGCTGCCATTAGATGTCTCCCAATGGGACGGTGCGGTTCTTTCGCACCGTCCCATTCATGTTTATTGACGCTAAATTAAGATCAGATAAGGTGGCCATGGATATCAAGACAATTGGCGTTGAGGAATGGCTCAACGTTTGGGAGAAGAGTGCTACCTGGGATATCGCTCAGTCGACGATCTCGTCGCTCACCATGGGTGAGCTTCGCGCACTTGACGAGCAGGACGGTGCTACGTTCTACGAGCGCCTGGATCGCGAGAAGATGAATTACGGCTGGATCGAGGGTTCGCCGGAGTTTAAGGCCGAAGTCGCCAAGCTGTATCGTCGCGAGGTCAATCCCGATCACATTTTGCAGACCAATGGCTGTACGGGTGCTAACCTCAATGCCATCATGGCTGTTGTCGAGCCCGGCGATCACGTGATTGCCGAGTGGCCTACCTATGCGCCGCTCTATGAGATTCCGCGTACGCTCGGTGCCGAGGTCGAGTATTGGGAGCTTCGCGAGGAGCTCGGCTGGAAGCCCGATATCGAACAGCTCAAGCACCTCGTTCACCCCAACACCAAGCTCATCTGCATCAATAACGCATCGAACCCCATCGGTACGGTGCTCGATGCCGATACGCTCGGCCAGATTGCCGAGATCGCCCGTTCGGTGGGCGCCTATGTGCTGTGCGACGAGGTGTATCTGCCGCTCGAGAACACCGAGTCCTTTATATCGATGGCCGACGTGTACGAGAAGGCCATTGTCACCAACTCGGTGTCCAAGACCTATTCGACGCCTGCGGCTCGCGTGGGCTGGGTCGTGGCCGACGAAGAGGTCTCCAACCGCATCCGCACCTATCGTGACTACACCATGATCTGCGGCGGCGTGTTCAACGACGCCCTGGCGACCTACGTGCTCGAGCACAAGGATAAGATCCTTGAGCGCAACCGTAAGATCGTGTTTGGCAACTGTGATATCGCTCAGGCATGGATCGATACGCAGAGCCGCGTCTCTTGGACGGCGCCGCAGGGCGTATCCACCTCGTTTATCCAGCTGGATATTCCGGAGGACGATGAGGAGTTCTGCAAGCGCCTGTTGGCCGAGAGGGGGGTGCTGCTGGTTCCCGGCAGCCGCTTTGAGCTTCCCTGCGGCGCGCGTCTGGGCTACTGCGCGAGCGAAGACGTTCTTCGCGAGGGCCTGAGGCTTCTGGGCGAGGCGCTGGCGGAGTTTGATCGCTAGGATTCCGACGGCTCTCAAAGCCACTCAAATCTGTCTACGATTATCGATAACAGACCCGTTTCCCATGAGGGGAGCGGGTCTGTTTTTCTATACCGAGAAGTCAAGTTGTTACAAATGAGGCCGTAAGGCGAGCCGGTGTTCGTTGGGCCTTATACTGAACTTCCGGTGAACGGTACCAAGCGTCTGGTAAACGGTAATATGCATACCAGAAATGAATAGGACAAACTTTTTTCTGAATAAAAATGAAAATGGTTGAGACGCGGTATGAATCGCTAATTCTATTCATAGCTTTATTAGAAATATGCAATTTGAGGGTGGTTTAATAAAGTTAAGTTCCATTTGCCATTTGGACTGAAAACGCGTTTTAGCACGTAAATACACTTTATTATATCAAAGTGTGCCATGCGTGAAGTATATGTGTATGCCGTTCACCCCTCATATAAAACCGTTCGGGGGCGAGGTGGAAGTATGGACTGATTTTGGATATAAATATGTCGTCAGCAATAACGCCTCACACGGAGGGGCGCTAACGAATCGGCCCTGACAGGGGCCCGAAAGAAAGGTAGGAGGCCATGACGAAAGGTCTGCACGTGCCTTCCGAGATCGGCAAGCTCAGGAAGGTCTGCCTGCACCGTCCCGGCGACGAGCTCCTCAACC
>JAQCYU010000076.1 GCA_027682925.1 Coriobacteriaceae bacterium AF45-21 | reverse complement strand
CGACAGGCCCTCCATGCCCGCGTACTTCGCCACGGTGTTCCCGCGTACTTCGCCACGGTGTTCCCGCTGGCGCGCGGCCTGCGGGCCATCTCGGCCCTCGGCACGCCGTCGGCGTCCGTCGCCCGTATGTCATTCATGGTGTCCAGGGGCAGGGTCATCTCCTCCGTCCTTCCCGGGCGTGCTCGCCAAAGTCTCCGCCCGGGCAAGCCTTGAGGCGGGGGCCGCGCCCCTGGTCCCCGGGTCGCGGCCCCATGATCAAGCTGCTCAATTTCCAGTGCACACGCTGCTCAGTTTTGCGTGATCAGGCGGACCACTTTCTAGTGAACATCAACAGGCTGGCCCTCGTCGGCGAGCTCCACGCCTTGTGGGCGGAGGCGGGCCTCAGGCCCTCGGCCCACACCCTCTAGACGAACCCGACCTTCTCGTGCTCCGTGTAGGCCACCGCGAACTCCCTTCCGGACACCGTGATGTCCAAGTTTCGTCTGCAGTCCCGAGATGCCCAATCCGCTTCGATAGGAGAGGGTTCTGAGAGCGGCTTCTGAAAGACCGTCGCGGGCAAGTATGTCCATGATGTCAATCTCCACACCTAAGGCTTTTGGCAATGATTCTAATTTCTCGGAGGAATGATGATATGGTTATCACGGATGCTTTTATACCGCTCTTCCGTTGCTGCATCCTGAAGTCATATTGCTTTGAAGCTCGCGACATACCGGCCGCCTCGAGCTCGCGGACGCTCTTGGCCACCTCACACAAGCGTGGTTACGAAGATGCAGAAGACGATGGCGAGCGTGATAAAACAGGAGGCGATAACCTCGTTCGCGCGGCGTCCCAGTTGATCGTCTTGCCCGCGCCGTAACGCGTGGAAACGGTGACCGCGGGGGTTCTCACCGTTGGTATATGAGATTCCAGTGTGGCGGTGGGCATCGTCATCGGCTGACATCGTGGCGGCGGTGGATGCCTTCGAGCCTTCGAGCAGCTATGCCAAAGCGTATGAGCTGTACTTGCGGTAGGCGTTGGATATCCATATTGAGCTGACGGCGATATCCAAGACCTCTGCTATAGCCGTTAGCTACTCTTCAATGTTGTTGCCTCGCGGGGACTGTCCGGCAGCGATTGATGTATTCAGATTCTAGGGGCTGTAGACTTCCATTAAAAAAATAGGGTTCGCGTAAGAGGAGCATCCCGTATTAATGAATATGCTGAAGCCATTTATTGAAGAAAAGACATTTGATCGATCCGCTCGTGCATTCCTTTTATTGATAGGAGTTGTTGCACTGGCGGCTTCAATTTGCTCTCCTTTCTTAATCCTGAGGTTCATTTTTGCGCTCGTTGCTTCTATGTTTCTATATTTGATTCCCGTATGGTTGCCTTCAAAATTCCTGATTCGCGAACAACGGGGAACCAAGATGGGGCTTCATCCAATCGCTTGGGCTCTATGGCAGTCAATCTATTGCTTTGTATCAATCATCTATTTGAAAATAATCGAAGTCTCGGATCACGTTGCCTTTTCGTCAACGCCGTTCGCATTGATTGTGGCAGCTGGAGCTGGTTATCTTGTTAGTTTTGGAGAAGAGTTTATTTTGGAAGAGCGCCTTAAAAGCTCGCTCCAAAAAGCTCAGTACAAATTCACGCATGCTTTAATGCTCCTATTGTTTCTGTGCCTTTCTTCAATAATAGGCTCTGGGCTTCTTCCAGCTTCGATGGCGATTTGCATCGTGAAATCATCCTTAGACTTTGCTGAACTTGGAGAAGCGATAGGTGCTGCTCTCTTGGCCTGGAAACTATTGAAGAATGCCCGAGCCTCAATTTGAATGGAATATAGTTTTGGAAATGGGGGCGCACACATTCAATTAGCGAGGATAGCCGGCACTGCATATTGGCTGTTTACTTGTTCACGAGGGAAAGTCCATGGCAATTTAGTTGCCATGGACTTTCCCTCGTTATTTGCTCCTAGCTCGAGAACGTCACCTCCCCGCCGCCCAGGAGCTGGTCCTCGGGTACCTGTTTGGCGTCGGGCGGGATCTGCCCGGAGTCCGGGCGCCGCCGACGGACTGGGGTGTCGGTCACCTCCCCGCCG
>JAQCYU010000075.1 GCA_027682925.1 Coriobacteriaceae bacterium AF45-21 | reverse complement strand
GCGAGCGCCCACGGGGCTCCGTCTCGCTCGCCAACAGCCCCTCGGGCGGCGCGGTGGCCACCATCGCGGTCCCCCTGTGCGGGGCCTGACGAATCAGGCCCTCACACCGGCATGCCTCGCAACCAAACGCTTCCCGGATAATAATGCCCGTTGCAGGGATCGCCCTGCTAGTCGCCGCCCATGTGCATGAGCATGTCAGCGATGCGAGTCGCCATCTCGTCCGCCGCTGCACGGATGTTGGCGACCCAGGACGCAAGGCCGGCCTGGTCGGATGCCTCCGCTTCAAGCACGTCGCAGTTCGCGGTCACCGCCATGAGCGGGGTGACGAGGTCGTGCGAGGCGGTGCAAACGAACGCGCGCTTCCGCGCCTCAGCCTCCGCCACCGGTCGCAGGGCACGTCCCGCTGCCGCCCACGCCACGGCGAGCGCCGCGAGGAAGATCGCGATGCAGGAGGCGAGGCACCCCAGTCCAAGGCCGCATAGTCATCGCCATATCGAACGGCGCAAGTATTGAGCACTGACTCAATGGCTTCATTTTGATCCTCACGGGTAAAGGCCGAAAGGTCGACCATTGAGGTAAAGTTGACGAAAGGAAAGACAACGTCATAAGCAGCAATATAGCGGGATAACGAGTATTTGTAATAATCCCTTATCGCCTCAAATTCCAAAGAATCAAAAAAACCAACCGAGCTTAGAAGTGAGCATGATCCAATATGGATTCTTTCGAGCTATCCGGTGTCGACTGTGTCCGACGCAAGCCAATCCGATAGGTAGATGGCCACAGAGTCCTCATCCGTCGCCTGGAGGAAAGAGAGCAAAACGGATTCTTCACTTCGGAAAAACAATATTTGGGTTATCGTTAAATTTCGAAAAAACTGCATGAATATTGTAGGCGGCCTCGCTACGCAAGGGACCAGCGTCTTTTAGATCAACAGCGTAGATATCAACGTTAGCAGATGGCTCTTCGTAATCGACGCAATAAAAACGGCAAGTTTCGCGCACTTATCAATCAGGCTCAATGCGAGCCTGTCCTCGTCGGTGAGAAGCTTATCCTCGGATAGAAGTGAATACACGAGCCTGTTGGGCGAACAGGTGGTTATATCAGCTTCTATATCCTCGTCTAGATACCCCACTAGCAGGGGCGCGTGCGTCGTGCCGTTCATCTGTCCCCTCGTCGCGCAACCGACTCTTTCAGTAGGTGCGTCCCAACGGATGGGTACCATTTATCCGGGTGCACCTGGGGCAACGGGTCGGCAGGCCCGCGCAAGGTCGCTCGCAGAACACGCAACATCAAACACGACAGAAGAGGTGAACGACAGATGCCGGACCCCGGACAACAGCACCGCGGAAGACGAGCATTCCGACCACAACCGAACAATCTTCGATCCTAGGCAGGCGCCCGCATGGGCGCCTTTTACTTTTCAGGAACTTAGCCGCGAGCTAATCGGAGACCATAGAGTACTTCAAAACGGTTCAGAACGATAACCAACAAAACCGCAGGCAGAATATGCTGTTTTGAAAACCGTCTCTTACACTCCGCAACGCTCGGAAACGCTCCGTTCAGGATTGTTCGTACCCCCCCGACCGTCCAAACAAAGAGGTGCAATCCAAACTTGACCTGCGCCTCTCATCAAAAAGTATTATTTGTTGTATATCAATCCAAGCATCCAAGCGATTGGCATGAGAGCGGCCGCCGCCAGCAACACAGGGATGCAAGCCACGATTGCCAGCCCCCGCCAGCTCCTCGCGAAACCGCCTCACGAGAGCATCTGGTTCACACAGCGCTGCACGGCGGCGTAGTTGGTGCCCAACCGTCGCTTGCGCTCCTCGCCGTTGCCGTAGTCGCCGTTGATGACGGCGCGTGCCAGCGCGTCGATGTCGACCTCGCCACTGCATGACGAAGAAGAACCGCCGGAACCACCGCCGGAGAGAATCCGGTTCACCTCGGCCTGCACCTTGAGGTAGCGCGAGCCCAGGGCCCGTTTACGCGCCTCGCCGTTGCCGAACTCCTCGTTGATGACGCGCCGCGCCAGGCTCGCCACGTCGCCCGAGGGCGCAGAGCCGCCACTGCCGGAAGACCCCGCAGCCACGGTGTCCGAAGACTGCCGGAAGACCCCGCAGCCACGGTGTCCGAAGACTCGGCGCTCGG
>JAQCYU010000074.1 GCA_027682925.1 Coriobacteriaceae bacterium AF45-21 | reverse complement strand
GGCGGGGGCGCTGCCGGGCGCGGTGGCCGACGGGGAGTGGCTGCGCATCAAGGCCGTGGACGACGCGACCGCCGGGCAGGTGACGCTCGGGCTCGCGAAGCGAGGCATCGGCGTCGTGCGGCTGGAGGAGCGGAGCGAGAGCCTCGAGGACATATTCCTCAAGCTCACGGGGATGGAGGCGACGCTCTGATGGGAATCGCCACCAACGCCGGCCAGCCCGGCATCGCCGCGTCCGTCGCGCTCGAGTTCGCCAAGGCCCGTCGCAAGCACCTGTGGCTGGCGAGCCTGGGCCTGCTCGCGTTCCAGTTCGCCTGGCTCGTCGCGGGCGCCTCCAACACCGTGCGCCACAACCCTGACTTCGACGGCATCCTCTACATGCTGCCGCAGCTGAACGCCATCGTCCTGCCGCTGCTCTGCGCCATCGTGGCCTCCACCGTCACCGACGTGGAGAACCGGGCGAACATGTGGAAGCTGCTGCTCACCATGGAGGACGCCCGGCGCGTGGTCGCGGCCAAGTGGGCGGCGTGCCTCCTGATCCTCGCCGTGGTCGTGGGCGTCCAGACGGCGGGCGTGGCGGCGGTCGCGTACGGGATCGGGTTCCAACAGAACCTGCCGGGGCCGGCCCTGCTCGCCCGCTATGCCCTCTGCACCTTCGCTGTGTGCGCCATGCTCATCACCATCGTGCAGGCGGTCTGCCTCGCCACGGCGAACCAGTTCGCGCCGATGATCGTGGGCGTGGGTCTGTGCTTCCTCGGGCTCTTCATCGCCTACCTGCCTCCGGTGTTCAGCTGGTTCGTGCCGAGCGCGTACTTCTTCGTGTGTCGCCTCGTCGACGGCGCCTACGACGCCTCGCAGCACATGAGGTTCTGGGCGGCGCCGTTCCCGGCCGCGGGGCTCGCCGTCTGCGTCGCCGTGACCGTCGCCGCGTTCATCGCCTCCAGGCGCGCCTTCGCCGCCCGCGAGCTGTAGGGAGGTTTGACCATGCTTGCATCCTGCATATCCGCCGAGTTCATCAAGATGCGCCGGGCGCCCGTCTGGGCCGCCTTCGCCGCGCTGCCCGCCGTCTCCGCGCTCATCGGGAGCGCCAACTACGTGGCCAACCTCGACCTCCTCACGCCCGGCTGGGAGAACCTCTGGACCCAGCACACCCTGTTCATCTGCTACTTCTTCCTCCCGGCGCTCATCGGCGCGGGCGCGAGCTACCTGTGGCGGCTCGAGCACATGGGCTCCAACTGGAACGAGCTCATGGTCGCCCCGGTGCCCGCGCGCGACGTGTTCGTCGCCAAGCTCGCGGTCCTCGCCCTCCTGGACCTCGTCGCGTTCGCGGCCATGACGGCGTTCTTCGTCGCGAGCGGCATCGTCCTGCACGTGCCCGGCGCCTTCCCGGTGGCGTCGTTCGCCGAGCAGGTGGTGCTGGGCTGGATTGGGAGCCTCGCCATCTGCGGCATACAGCTCGTCGTTTCCATGCTCGTGCGCAACTTCGCCGTGCCGGTGGGCGTCGGGCTGGGTGGCGGGATCTTGGGGATCATGGCGGCGATGGGCGGCCTTGGCTACGTCTTCCCGTACGCGCTCATGCAGTCCGGGATGAACAGCAACGCCCTCGTGGTGCTCGACGCGCCGCACATCGCCCAGATCGCCGTGTTGAGCGTCGTCTACGTGGCCTGCTCGGTCGCCTTCGCTTCGGCCTGGCTCCGCACGCGCGACGTCGTCGCGGCGAAGTAGCGCCCGGCGTGCTCGTACAATGTGGTGTCGGGATGTGAGGTGATGGGATTGGACGTGAGGCCATGCGGGCCGGGCCTTTCCGGCGCCGCCGCGCCGTTGGACGCGTGGGACGACGCGCCCCTTCTGCGGCTCGCCGCGCCCGTGCTCTGCGTGGCGTGGGAGGCGGCGATGTTCGCCCGCCGTGGTGTTCGCGGGGGCGGACCCCTCGCTGTCGGCGCCCTCGTCCCAGGCCGCCCTGTTCGTCCTCATGGCCGTCGGCTGCGCGGCGCTGTTCCTGCGCTACCGCCTTCCGGTCGTCTCCGTGCTCTTCGAGTCGGTGTTCCTGCGCTACGCCTTCCGGTCGTCTCCGTGCTCTTCGAGTCGGTCGTTGGCCTGCTGGCCTCGGTGATGGGCGCGCTCGAGTACGTGTACTTCCTCCCGCTCGTCGCGCTCTACGCCTGCGTGGCCCGCGCGCCCCGGCGCGAGGCGGCCGCGG
>JAQCYU010000073.1 GCA_027682925.1 Coriobacteriaceae bacterium AF45-21 | reverse complement strand
TAAAACCTTTCGTACCGACGAGTTCCGATATTATAAATGAAAACTGTAAAACGCTCATTCGATATTATCCATCAGTAACGAAGCGGAGGACTTTGACCTGCCCCAGCGGGGAAGGAGTACCGGCCAATCTTTTGCACTGGTCAACGTATTTTGGATATTATCCATCAGTAACGAAGCGGAGGACTTTGACCTGCCCCAGCGGGGAAGGAGTACCGGCCAATCTTTTGCACTGGTCAACGTATTTTGGACACAAAATCTCAAAAATTAGATGTCAAAAAATTAAATAAGTGAAATTAAATGAAATTGTGTAACTCTTAATTTGGACAAAAGGCATTAACCTGCTTAAAAACCATATTTTTCTCTGTACTGCTTTGGTGTAAGGTACTCCAGTGCATATGCCGGGCGCTCTTCATTAAAGAACTTGACGTATTCATCAATCTGACCCGCTACGCCCTCTGTTGAAGTAATATGAAAATCTGAAAACAGCTCGGCTTTCATCCATCCATTAATGGATCCATCAATCTGACCCGCTACGCCCTCTGTTGAAGTAATATGAAAATCTGAAAACAGCTCGGCTTTCATCCATCCATTAATGGATCCATGGCTGCATTATCCGTTGGCGTTCCTGCTCTGGACATGGATCGTGTGATGTTATACGCCGGGAGCAGCTGGTTGAAATCCTTTGATGCATATACTGATCCCTGATCAGAATGAAGAATATGCTTAACGCCGGGGAATTTCTTTGTAAATTCAAGGTAGTCGTGCAGTCCGTTAATATATGTCATACGTCTCCACGCCTTGAGGAAAGTGCGTGGGCGACAATCTCGTTATTCCAAAGATCCATATATATCGTCAGCTCATAGTATGTGTTCTTTACGTAGAATGCAGTCATGTCAGACACAATCTCGTTATTCCAAAGATCCATATATATCGTCAGCTCATAGTATGTGTTCTTTACGTAGAATGCAGTCATGTCAGACACAATACATTGCGAGGGCCCATCTATGTTAATCCCTGCAAGCAGCAGATTTGGATAAGTCCTGGATTCGCCAGGCTTTTTGTACTTATAGTGTTTGGAAACACTCTTGATCCCGGCCAAACGACAGTACTTATAGTGTTTGGAAACACTCTTGATCCCGGCCAAACGACAGCATTTATAGGCGTATGATTCAGACATGAAGAGGCCTGTGTCAAGCAGAAGCTTGGCCCTTAGCCAGCGGTATCCGTGGGATGGATACTTCTTATGCCATTCCTTGAGCAGTTCTATGGTATCCAAAAGACGATTCTTTTGTTCAGAAGGATGCCTGGTATGATACAGCCAATAGTAGAAGCTGCTACGCGGAATACCCAGCCTTTCACAAAGCAATTCGACAGGGAAGGAGCCGGAAAGCGCGACGATTACTTCGCAGTCTTTTTGACGTAAGTAATGAGCTTTTTTTTTGAATCATCTTCTTCTACTACTTCGTAACCAAGCTTCAGCCGCTCTTCTCTTATCCTGGCATCAATCAAGGCGCTGATGAGATCTTCCTTGGACATTTTCTGGTATTCATCGAGTTTGGCCGCTTCAGGAATAACTTTTGCTTTGGCAAGACCGTAATCACGGGGCTTGGATGTTTTAGGTGGAAGATGGTTTGTGTTCCTATACATCCTCATATATTCTCTACGGGGCTTGGATGTTTTAGGTGGAAGATGGTTTGTGTTCCTATACATCCTCATATATTCTCTAGCAGTTTGAGCACTGATGCCGTATTTGCCTGCAGCTTCGTATTTATTGATTTGATCCTCATAAATCTGGCGACCAATGTTCATACGCTCTTTCTTTGTGTACTTCATAAGACTGCCTCCTGTATGAAATCTGAATGTGGCGTCCAATGTTTTTAATTCTGATTCCAATATACTACAAAGGCTGTCTAAATTCTTATCCCACCCCTGTCCAGTTTTAGCATAGCACTCGACAATTGAGCCAGTACTGATATTAATATAGAGTCAATCAGTATACGGTCCACTTTCCCCCTGACAGGGACAGCTTCGCAAGGAATAAATGAAAGAGCTCGGCTCTTATTTGTTTGAAACCTCTCGTAAATCCCCCCTCCCCCCCCTTTCACCCGGCATCAGGATTTCCTCCTGCTATATATAAAGGTAAGGAGAAAACCTTCAATCAGTATACGGTCCACTTTCCCCCTGACAGGGACAGCTTCGCAAGGAATAAATGAAAGAGCTCGGCTCTTATTTGTTTGAAACCTCTCGTAAATCCCCCCTCCCC
>JAQCYU010000072.1 GCA_027682925.1 Coriobacteriaceae bacterium AF45-21 | reverse complement strand
CTGTTTAAGTTTGCTGCTCTACAGTCCTGCGCAAGACGGAAAGCACATTAAGTGCTTTCCTTTGCGTGCGGAACTCGCGACAAACTTAAACAGCGGGCCGCCCGGACCGGGAATCCGACGTGCTCGTCGGGGCAACGTTCCCTGCCAAAAAGGGACAGGTTTATTTTGGTCGGTTTTATCTGGGGAAACGTCGCGCTCCAGCGGTGATCCGCCCTCATCTGTCATAGGGAAATCGGCGGCGCTTTCGGAAGTATGCGGCAAATTCTGGACCTGCCGAGCACGCCGGGGTTTTGCGATAATAAACCCGCAGGTAGAGCGCTTGAGCATATGCGGTGTGGTCGGCCCATCGAGATTTTGCCGCATACTTCCGAAATTCAGGCGAATATCGCTCAAAATAACCGTCCATATAACGCAAAATAGGCCGCTTCCCCTAGTGGGAAGCGGCCTCAAGCCTTACGAGTAGACGATGGTAAAGGGTACTTCTGTTTCGGTCTCTCCTGTTGATGTGCACCTCGTTCCCTCAAGGGTTACCGATACAACCTGATCGACATTGATGAGCCTTGTCGGAACCCAGATGTTCTCTCCGCTATTGCGCGCCATCGAAACATAGAAATTGTACGCCCCTGCGTCGTCATCTTCGATAATCTGCTCCGATCCATCCTTGTAGCTGACGGTCAGTTTATGATCAACTGCTTCATAGCCCAGATCATCGATGTGCGTCTGGATGGAAAACGGGCTGATCTCGAGAGGCGAGTCGTCGGAGCGGAGCTCCTTTGTATCGACGTGCGCTCCGACGTTAAACTCTGGCGTCGATACCTCGATCACCTTCGCATCCTCACCTTTGCCCTCCGTCCAACTGATATTCCAGGTGACCGCATGTCGTAAATCTCGATCGCGATTCCAAGATGCAAAGTACATCGTGCCGTTAATGACCGTGTCGCTTGATGTGTCTTTATCAATGGTGCAGCGTGTATCAGCCCATTCCTCGCCGAAGTTCATGCTGGGTGTACTGACGCCCCCTTCTTCTTCACCATAGAGAACAAGTTCGCCAAGCTCTGCCGCCGGCTTGTAGTAGTTAACGCCATTCGGATTGGACAATGTAAACGTCACAGCACCGCAACCGTTCTCGTCGATTGCCATCTCATGAATGTCGAGCGTATAGCCGTTGCCCTCGACGGACAGATTGACCTTCTGGACTGCACCCTCCAGGCTTTGGGGCGCGATACCATCACCAAACTCTCTGGTGTAGGTATATTTCGTCCCCGACGAGCCGCCATTTGTCCAGGTAACGGACTCTCCGTTGCCATGGTTTCCCCAGGCAGAGGCAAAATAACTGGAATTGACAACAGCGTAGGCGACCCCTCCGGTCGCCAGCACTCCGGCAAGACATCCGATTACGGCAACATACAGAGGCTTCGCGTGACCCTTTCGGCGAAGCGGCTCGCCAGCAGCGGCATAAAGAACACGGTCAGCAAGATCGCTATCGGCTTGGACGGACTCGAAGGCCTGCTTGATCTGGTTGGATTTCACGGTCGCCCTCCTCTAGGATGAACTTGAGCTTCGATCTGCCGCGAGCTAAACGCGTTCGAACGGTCGCGGCTGGTACGTGCAACAACTCGGCAATCTCTGAAGTCGAGAAGCCAGATAGTAATAGAGCACGATGGGGATACGAAATCGTTCTGGAAGCCGCATGACGTCCGACAGGACGGCCTTGGTCTCGTCCTGCGCCATCGAAAGCGAATCGGCCAGGTTCTCAATATCCTCCACGCGTCTCCACGGCTTTCGAAAGAGAGATTTGCATTCATTGATCGTGACCCGGATAAGCCATCGACGAAGATGTTCCCAGCTTTCAAATTGCGCATCGCTTTTGAGTAACTTCAGAAAGACGTCTTGAGCGACATCGTCGGCGTCGGCGCGATCACGCAGGTACGTCAACGCGATCCGAAACACGACATCCCGGTGGTCTTCGACCGCCTGTCTAAATGCTTGTTCTTCCATAATCACCTCCCGGTGACGTTAATAGTTCTCGATGAGGCCCTCACCATAGATACGCTCTGACCGGACGAAATGTTTCAAATTCAAGCAGGAAAAACCTACCAAAATAAACCTGTCCCTTTTTGGCGAAAGGAATCCCCTTCTGTGCGCGGGGGCAGATTCCCGGAACGGGCCGCCCGCTGTTTAAGTTTGCTGCTCTACAGTCCTGCGCAAGACGGAAAGCACATTAAGTGCTTTCCTTTGCGTGCGGAACTCGCGACAAACTTAAACA
>JAQCYU010000071.1 GCA_027682925.1 Coriobacteriaceae bacterium AF45-21 | reverse complement strand
TGCCGGAGCCGTTATCTGAACCGCCGCCCGAGCCGCCGCCCGGCGTGCCGGGGTTCTCGGGGGAACCGCCGCCCGAGCCGCCGCCCGGCGTGCCGGGGTTCTCGGGGGTGCCGGGGGTCCCGGGCTCCTCGGCGTAGCTGTTGGTGAAGACCGGCGGCAGGTTGGCGTCGCCTCGTAGGAGACCCTCGCCGACAGGTAGCCCGTCTTGGTGCCGTCTGACGCCTCGTCGCTCACCGTGACGACGATCCTGTGCACCGCCTTGTCGTAGGTCACGTGCGCCTGGCCGTCGTCGACCTCGCTCACCGTGAAGGTGTAGGTGCCGGCCTGCTTGAACGTCAGCGCATCGAACGCGACGCTGCCGTCCGCGGCGTTCTTGGCGGTCGACATGACCTTGCCGTCCCGGCCCTTGAGCTCAAAGCTGAACTGGCCCGCCTTGAGCTCGGCGCCCTTGAGCACCTTGGCGGCGCCCAGCTTGAGGGTGACGGGCGCGGCCTCGTAGCCGTTGGTGAACGTCACCGAGTCGTCGCCCGCGGCATTGCCTCGGCATCCATGAGCTCGTGCCTGACGGCGAGCGTGCCGTTTCCGGCATCGGTGACCGTCGTGCCGGCATCGGTGACCGTCGTGCGCACGCGGTACGTCGCCCTGTCGTACGTCACGCCGCCCGCCGTGCCGGCGACCTCGCGCAGCTCGTAGCCGTACGCGCCGGGCGCGGTGTAGGTGACAGGGTTGAGCGCGACCGTGCCGTCGGCGGCGTTCCTGCCCGTCGCCGCGACGATCTCGCTGCCGTCGGCGGCAATCTCGACCAGCTGGAACTCGAACTCGCCCTCGGCCAGGTCGCGGCCCTTGACCAGCTGGAACTCGAACTCGCCCTCGGCCAGGTCGCGGCCCTTGAGCTTCTTGCCCACCTTGATCTGGTCGGTGACGGAGCTCGGCGTCGGGTTCACGCCGTAGGTGTTGGTGAACTCGAACGCGCCCTTGCCCCCGGGCGTGCCCTCTGCGGGCAGGACCTCCGCGGCGAGCGTGCCCGCCTTGGTGTCCTCGACGACCCTGACCGCGAAGGTCTTGGTCGCCGTCGCGTCGTTGACCACGCCGTCGACCGAGCCGGACTCGCTCACCCGGTAGGCAAACGTCTTGGTGCGCAGGCCGTCGCCGTCGATCTCGACGTCATCGAGGTCGCTCGGCTGCCTGAACGTGACGCGGCCCAGCTCGACGTTGCCGGCGGCGTCGTTGGTCGCCTCGGTCACCGTCTTGCCGGAGGCGTCGACCGGTGCGGGCGCGCCGTCCAGCGGCTCAATCTTAAAGGTGTACTTGCCCTCGATGTCGGCCTGCGTGAGGCCGAGCCCGGCCTGGCCGAGCGCCAGCGTCTTGGTGCCCGCGAGGTCGACTGTCGCCTCGCCGGCGCTATCAGCCGTTCTCGACTGTCGCCTCGCCGGCGCTATCAGCCGTTCGCGACGCAGCGTGCCGCCGGATCCCTCGGGGTAGACCACGCTAACGTCCAGCCCGCCCTTGCCGTCATCTGCCACCTTGACCGTGATGTCGAAGCTCGAGGCGGTCGCCGTCACGCCCGCGGGCAGCCGGTCCGTGCCGTCCTCGGATACGGTATAGGGAATGGCCCAGGAGCCGTCAGCGGCCCTGGTGGCGGTGCCGTCCGCCACCATCTGCTCGAGAGCGTCGGTGGTGTAGGCAATGGGTGAGAACGCGAGCCCCGCGGCCTCGCCGTCGCCGGAGGCCTGGTTGGTCGTGGTCGCGACCACGTTGCGCCGGGCATCGCGGACGGAGAACGAGAACTCGCCCGCTGCCGCGGCGCGACCCGTCAGCGTCTTGGTGGCGTTGATGGCCACGTTGCCCTCGCCGCCGAGCGTTCCGGTGGCCTCGTAGGAGTTCTGGAACGCGACCGTCACGGGCGCGGGCGCCGTCGTGGCGTCATCTGCCGTGGAGACCTCGCTGCGTGCGACCTCGACACCGTCCTTGGCAACCGTGGTCGTGACCGTGAGCCTGCCCGTCGCGGCATCGTAGGCGGGCGCGATGGTCACCGTGCGCGGCGCGGTGTCGTTGGTGTAGCCCTTGCCGCCGAGCTTGGTCTCGGCGACGGTGAAGCTGTAGGTCTTGCCCGCGTCGGCGTCGGTGAACTTCACGTCGCTCTCCGCGGCACCGCCGATGAGGTCGACCAGGTCGGCCGCACCGTCATCGGCCGCGGCCACGGCGTAGGCGTCCTTGCCGGTCTTGAGGCCGAGCCTGGCGGCCGTCTCGGCGTCCGCGGTCACGGTGAAGGCGAACTGCCCCGCCCTCCATGGCGCGGCCGGAGAGCGTCTTGGACAGGCGCACTCCGCGCGGGCGAGTAGTCGAGCTCGGTCGTGTGAGGTGTTG
>JAQCYU010000070.1 GCA_027682925.1 Coriobacteriaceae bacterium AF45-21 | reverse complement strand
CACGGCGCGCTGCCACGACGCCGCATCGGTGAGCGCGGCGACGATGCCGCATCGGTGAGCGCGGCGACGATGTCCGCCGTCTTCACGAGCTCGCATCTCACCACGTCGGGCGGCACGTCGATGCCGACAAGCGCGCGATGAGCGCCGATGACCACGTCGGCGATGTCGATCGCGTCGAGCGCCGCGCGCGAGAGCAAGTCGGGTTTCCGGGCCCCGCCCCGATGATCGTTACCTTTCGCATGGAATCTCCCGATACCCGCGCGGCGTGACCATACGGCCGCCTACGCGCTTCGTGTCCGCGTTGCCGACGAACACGGTGGTGAACATGTCGGCATCGAACTCCCCCAGCTCGGAGAGCCTGCACATACCCGACTGCTGCCCCTCGCGCCCGATGTTGCGCACCCAGCCGCAGAGCGTGTCGGGGGCCTTCCATTCGAGCATAATCTTCGCCGCGCGCGAGAGCCTGTCGGCGCGCTTTCTGCTGCGCGGGTTGTACAAACAGATGCAGAAGTCGGCGCTCGCCACGGCGGCGAGCCTGCGCTCGATGACCTCCCACGGCGTGAGCAGGTCAGAGAGCGACACGACCGCGAAGTCATGGGCAAGCGGGGCGCCGAGCACCGCCGACCCGCTCTGAGCCGCGGTGGCCCCGGCGATAACTTCCACGTCTACATCGGGGTAGTCCTCCGCAAGCTCCAGCACGGGGCTCGCCATGCCGTACACGCCCGCGTCACCGCTGCACACGAGCGCCACGGCTTCTCCGCTCTGCGCGCGCGAAAGCGCCAGGCGGCACCGTTCGACCTCGTGCATCATCGGCGTCGCGAGATGCGCCGCGTCGGGCACGGCGGCGAGCGCGAGCTCCACGTATTTCGAGTACCCCACAACGATGTCGGCCGCCTCGAGCGCGCGCCGAGCCGCAATCGTCATGCCGTCGGGGCCGCCCGGGCCGATCCCCACCACGAAGAGCTTTCCCATCACCGCTCCTTAAACGAAAGTTCGATAGTTACCTTGGAAAACGCGACGGTCACGCCGCCGTGAGCGAGCTTCGGGAAGATAAGTTTGCCCCCGTCCGCGAGCGCCGCGCGCTCGCACACGTTGTCGACCCCCACCGTCGCGCGCACGAAATCAGATGGCGAAACGCTGCCTTCGACCTGCGACAACTCCTCTGCGGAATACGTCGCGAGCGGGATATTGCGCGCGCGGCAGAAGGCGAGCAGACCCTCCTCGCGCGCCTTCACGTCGATCGTCGCCGCCTCGCGCACGGCCGAAGGCGAGATGCCCGCCTGCCCGCACGCGAGAAGAAACGCCTCCCCGATCGCTTCGGTGCACGCACCGCGACGGCACCCTATGCCCGCAACGATGCAGGGTAAGACAAGGTGAAGCGGCTCGGGCGCAGGCGCCTGCGCCCGCACGCCCGCCGGCTTCCCCGTCACACCGGCAGGCACGACCTCGCCCGTTGTCTCCGCCGCGCGAACGGACGCACCTGCATTCGCGCCAGCGAACGGCGACACGACGATATCGGCCCGAGCGCGGTCGGACGCAATGTCAACCCCCTCAGGCGGCTGTCCCGAAATCGGCATGTCGGAATAGAGCGCCACGCGCCCGCCCGAAAGCAGCCGCGCCGACACTCGCTTGATAGCCTCGGGATTCGAAACGGCGAGCCCCGCACAGCGCGCCCACGTATCCACCGCCCACACGCCGCGGACGTCGGTCGCCGTGGTGATGACGGGGATGGCCCCTGCCGCGCGTGCCACAGTTTGCGCAAGCTCGTTCGCACCGCCCAAATGCCCCGACAAAAGCGAGACGGCAAAGCGCCCCGCCTCGTCGATCACCACAACCGCGGAATCGTTTGCCTTCGAGGCGACATGCGGCGCGATCGAGCACGGCGATGCCCGCCGCGCCCACGAACAGAAGCGCGTCCGACGCTTCCCACGCGAGCGCCGTCCATGCGCGCAGGTCGGCCTTCCCCTCGCCGAACCCGCGCGAAACGGAAACGTTCCAGCCAGAGTCATCTTCACCTGTCTGCGCGCAATCGGAAAGCGCGCGTGCGGTGCGCTCCGCCAACGCATACCCCCTCTCAGTGAACGCTATGCAGGAAATCCTCATCTAGCGCACCACCATCGTCGAGAAGTAGCTGCCCCGATCGGGCACATCGTCGAGCGAGCGGTACACGCGCTCGCCCGGAAGCCCACAGTCCTCTACGAGCTCGGCACCGTCGAGGCGCCCTCCTCGCGAAGGATGCGCTTCGTGTCCGCAAGCGAGCGGCGCGCCTTCATGACCACCTTCGTCCCCGGCCAGCCGATTGCGTGGCGCACGTCGTCGTAGCCGCCGGGCACGATGTGCAGAGGCGACGACATCTCGGGCGTGAGGTCGCGCTCGAGCGCCGCGGCGACCGCACAGAAGCTCGGCACGCCGGGAATAGCGCGCGCCTCGAACCGCGGCGCGCACGCGGCGCTATGCGC
>JAQCYU010000007.1 GCA_027682925.1 Coriobacteriaceae bacterium AF45-21 | reverse complement strand
GCGCGCCCCGGCACATCGATCGCGTCCTGCACCGCCAGCACCGTGCGGCCGCGGCGCAAAAACTGCGGGATAAGCCGCATGCACATCGAGATCATGAGCGCGAGCACCGGCGCGGCGTTGCCCAGCAACGCGAGCACCTTGTCGTATTCGAGCATCGACGCCGCAGCCTCAAACCACAGCACGCTCGCCACAAACAGCCCGCCCATACACAGGCCGTATACCATGCTCTCCAAATACACTGCGCGCATGCCAATATGGAAAAGCTCGGTCGAGCCCGATGCACTAAACAGCGGGTTGACCAGTGCAATGATCAAAATCACCGGCAGCTGCCAGCGAAGTGCGCCTAGCGTGCGTGCAGCACCGCGCGTCGCAAATCCATACGCCAACCCGCCTACGAGCGACAGCGCGATCAGCACCGGTTGCATCGAGAACATGGTGAGCCCCAACGTCAGCACCATGTAGAGTGCCGGCACCGCCGGATGCGACATCGAGAATGCCGCGACGGGCTCGTTGCCCGATTCCTCTCGCATGATATCCACGGGCACCCCCGTCCCCTCGCTCAAACGACAACGCCGCAGCGCCTCCGCCATACACAACCAGCGCAAACGCCGCACCGCCGGCCCAAGTCTCAACCGCCGCAAACCAATCGTTACGCGCTCATCATATGCCTGCGGTATCATATTGCGCCGTGTATCGTTTCCAAACACACGTCTCTATAACGTAACAGGAGATCACATGGACGCAACCGCAATTATCCTCGCTGCCGGCGAGGGCACCCGCATGAAGTCGAACCACTGCAAGGTTTCGCACAAGATCCTGGGCAAGCCCATGGTTCAGTGGATCGTCGACGCCACCATCAAGGCCGGCTGCAGCCGCGTCGTGGTCGTCATCGGCAGCCACGCCGACGAGATGCGTGCCCTCATCGATGGCGCCTACGCCAACAGCGCCACCAAGGTCGAGTGCGTCGAGCAGACCGAGCGCCTGGGCACCGGCCACGCCGTCAAGGTCGCGCTCGAGGCCTGCGGCATCACGCAAGGCCCCGTCGTCGTGCTCAACGGCGACCTGCCGCTCATCACCGCCGACACCGTCGCCAAGTTCGCGCAGACCGTCGCTACCGGCGAGCTCGCCTGCACCGTCATGACCATGACCCCGCCTGACCCCTTCGGCTACGGCCGCATCAAGCTGGGCGCCGATGGTCAGATCGAGCGTATCATCGAGCAGAAGGACTGCACGCCCGAGCAGGCCGCCACGCTGCTGGAGTGCAACGCCGGCTGCTACGCCTTCGACGGCGCGCAGCTCGCCGCCCACATTAACGAAATCGGCAACGACAACGCGCAGTCCGAGTACTACCTGCCCGACATGCTCGAGATCCTTAAAGGCCATGGTCAGGCAGTCTCCATCTTCCACTGCGACGACTACCGCGACGGCCTGGGCGTCAACAGCCGCATCCAGCTCGCGCAGCTCACCGCCATCGCGCGCGACCGCATCAACGAGCAGTGGATGGCCGAGGGCGTTACCTTCATCGACCCCACGCAGGCCTGGATCGGCCCCGACGCCACCATCGGCCGCGACACCGTCGTGTGGCCGCAGACGCATCTGATCGGTCACGTCACCGTGGGCGAGGAGTGCCAGCTCGGCCCCAACAGCCGTCTCACCGACACCACCGTCGGCAGCGGCTGCACCATCGATGAGACCATCGCCATCGAGGCCGTCATCGAGAACGGCGTCGACTGCGGCCCGCGCGCCTACCTGCGCCCGGGCACCCATATGCTCGACGGCTCCAAGGCAGGCACGCACGTGGAGATCAAGAAGTCCACGATCGGCGAGGGCTCCAAGGTGCCGCACCTGTCCTACATCGGCGACACCACCATGGGCTCCGGCGTCAACGTGGGCGCGGGCTCCATCACCTGCAACTACGACGGCGTCCACAAGCACAAGACCGTCATCGGCAAGGATGCCTTCATCGGTTCCGACACCATGATGGTCGCGCCCGCCCAGATCGGCGACGGTGCACTCGTGGCCGCCGGCTCCGTCATCACCGAGCCGGTCCCGGCCGACGCACTCGGCCTGGGCCGCGCCCGTCAGGTAAATATTGAGGGCTGGGCCGCCGATTATCGCCGCCGTCTGCACGAGGACGACGAGGTATAACGTTTTACCAAGCATCTAAGGAGCTGTTCCCCCTGGGGATGGCTCCTTTTTCTATGTTGACCTGCGCGGCCGGATGAGTGGTCGGTTCGTGTCCGTTGACGGTAAAGACGTTATCAAGACCCGATTAACCCCGTCGCGCGGTTACAATGCAACAAGGCATCTATATGGCATTCGATATAAAGGAGAAGGGTAATGCCGATTAATGATCCCGAGAAGTCGGAGAATATGCGCAAGTCCATCCGCGTGTATTCCGGTTCCTCCAACCGTCCCCTCGCTCAGAAGATTGCTGAGTACCTTGGGGTCGAGCTTTCGGGCCTTACGCTAAAGCAGTTCGCCAACGGTGAGATTTACGCCCGCTACGACGAGACCGTCCGCGGCGCCGACGTCTTCCTGATTCAGTCCGTGGCCGGCGGCAACGTCAACGACATGCTCATGGAGCTGCTCATCGCCACCGACGCTGCCAAGCGTGCATCTGCCCGCTCCATCACCGCCGTCATCACCCACTACGGCTATGCCCGCCAGGACCGCAAGGCCGGCCCGCGCGAGCCCATCACCGCCCGCCTCGTCGCCAACCTGCTCGAGCGCGCTGGCGTCAACCGCATCATCACCCTCGACCTGCACCAGGGCCAGATTCAGGGCTTCTTCGATATCCCGGTTAACCACCTGTCCGCGCTGCCGCTGTTTGGCCAGTACTACAACGACATGCACTTCGACACCGACAACCTGGTTGTCGTCTCCCCCGATGTGGGCCGCGCCAAGGCCGCCAAGAAGCTGTCCGACATGCTCGGCTGCGACCTGGCCATCGCCCACAAGGGCCGTCCGCGCCACAACGCCGCCGAGGTCATGGGCATCATCGGTGACATCAAGGGCAAGACCTGCATCATCAACGACGACATGATCGACACCGCTGGCACCCTGTGCGCCAACGTCAAGGAGCTCAAGGCTATGGGCGCTGGCGACATCTACGTCTGCGCCACCCACGGCATCTTCTCCGGTCCGGCCATCGAGCGCCTGAACGACGCCCCCATCGTCGAGTGCGTCGTCACCGACGCCATCCCCGTCGAGGTCGGCGGCAAGATCAAGACCATCTCGGTCGCCGAGGAGTTCGCTCAGGCCATCTCCGCCGTTTACCACGAGGAGCCCGTCTCCACGCTCGTCGGCGGCGACTTCGCGCTGTAATCGCATCGTCCTTGCAACCCGGCGCATCGCCGCCGGAACAGAAGAAACCCCCGCGCTCCCCCTTGCTTCGCAAAGGTCGCGCGGGGGTTTCTTCTGTTCCGGCGGCTCGCTCTGCCGTGGCCGTGCTTTTGTCTGGTGGGATTTCGCTGAAGCAAAGCCTCGCCTTCGACGGGCGTGGTAGCCTTTGTCGTTGATTAAACTGTTTACGTAACGGAGGACAAACATGGCAGCTGCACAGCCGCTTAAGATTCGCATGGTTGCCGGACTTGGCAACCCTGGCGAGGAATATGCCGAAACCCGCCACAACGCTGGCTTTAAGGCAATCGACGAGCTGGCCCGTCAGGCCGGTGTCACGTACTGGAAAAACCAGGCCGGCGCCGAGGTCGCACTCATCAACATCAACGATCCCGAGGAAGAGGGTGGCAAGCGCCAGATCGTGCTGGTCAAGCCGCAGTCGTATATGAATACCTCGGGTGGCCCCATCTCCAAGCTCTGCCGCGAGTACAAGATCAAGGCCGAGGAGCTACTCGTGATTCACGACGAGCTCGACATCCCCGCCGGTGACGTGCGCGTCAAGGTGGGCGGTGGCCACGCCGGGCACAACGGCCTGCGCTCCATCATCGACAAGATGGGCAGCCGCGACTTTAGCCGTATCCGCACCGGCATCGGCAACCCTCCCGGCAAGATGGCCGTGGCAGACTATGTGCTCAAACAGCTGCGCGCCCGCGAGGCCGATGACTTCCAGGACACCTGCGCCCGCGCCGCCGACGCCGCGGGTCTCGCCATCGTGCACGGCGTGATCTATGCCCGCGACCACGTCAACGGCGCCGCCTCCGCCAACGGCAAGCACTAAAACCTATCATTTAGGGACAGGTTTATTTTAGCAGGTTTTATCTGCGGAAACGCCCCAGTTGCGGCATCACGATAAACCGCGCGCCGCCATACACGCATAGCACCCCAAAGGGGGCCGGCCTCATCACAACCCGAGGCCGGCCCCCTTTGCCGTTTTGCCTGATAAAACCGACCAAAATAAACCTGTCCCTTTTTGGTAGGTCGAACCGGATAAACCCTTTTCCCACCTGCCGAAGATACACGTAAGCGACATGCCCATGAGGGTATAATTTGTACCGTATGTCTGCACAACGCCTGTGCGCGTACGGTTTTATTCGGGCTACCGTCCATTTCCGTGGAGGCACGGTTCGGCGGCCCTAACAAGAGAGGGGTTCTATGTATAAGATCCTGGAGAAGACGCAGTTCTCGGAGAAGGTGTTCAAGTTCCGCATCGAGGCGCCCGCAATCGCCAAGCATGCGCACGCTGGACAGTTCCTCATGGTCCGCGCCAACGAGACGGGCGAGCGCGTCCCGTTTACCCTGGCCGGCTGGAACGCTGACGAGGGCTGGGTCGAGTTCATCTTCATGGTGATCGGCAAGACCACCGAGATGCTGTCCACCTACGAGGCCGGCGAGTCACTGCGCGACGTCGTGGGCCCGCTGGGCGTTCCCACCGAGATGGCCGAGGGCCCCTGCGCCGTCATTGGCGGCGGCGTCGGCCTGGCAATTGCCTTCCCGGTCGCCAAGCACCTGGTCGAGACCGGCCACGAGGTCCACGCCATCATGGCGCCCGCACCAAGGACCTCCTGCTCATGGAGGACCAGTTCCGCGAGCTCCTCGACGAGGACCACATCCACATCACCACCGATGACGGCTCCTACGGCGAGCAGGGCGTTGTCACCGCTCCGCTGGAGCGCCTGCTGCAGGACAAGGCCGTGAGCCAGGTCTTCTGCGTCGGCCCCGTTCCGATGATGAAGTTCTCGACCCTCACCGCCCAGAAGTACGACACCCCCATCACCGCGTCGCTCAACCCCATCATGGTTGACGGCACCGGTATGTGCGGCTGCTGCCGCGTCGAGGTGGGCGGCGTGACCAAGTTTGCTTGCGTCGACGGCCCCGACTTCGATGCCACCCTGGTCGACTGGGATGACCTTCGTGCCCGCCAGGCCGCTTACCGTTCCGAAGAGGGCGAGTCCCTCAAGGCCTATGAGGAAAAGAGCTGCGCATGCCACTAGTTAACGGTCGTTTCGTTGCCGATATGAAGTCGCCCCGCACCCCCGATAACGAGGAGCCGGCTGCCGAGCGCGCCTGCGACTTCCGCCCCGTCGACAAGGGCTTCACCGAGGAGATGGCGCTGGCCGAGGCCGAGCGCTGCCTCAACTGCAAGAAGCCGTTCTGCGTTGAGGGCTGCCCCGTCAACATCAACATCCCCCGCTTTATCGAGCAGATCCGCGCGAAGGACTTCGGCGGCGCTCTCGATACCATCCGCGAGGACTCCATGCTTCCCGCCATCTGCGGCCGCGTCTGCCCGCAGGAGAACCAGTGCGAGGGCAAGTGCATCCGTGGCAAGAAGTCCGAGCCCGTGGCCATCGGCCAGCTCGAGCGCTTCCTGGGCGACCGCCCCGAGCTCGCCTCCACGCCCAAGATGGCTCCCAAGAACGGCAAGAAGGTCGCCGTCGTCGGTTCCGGCCCGTCCGGCATCACCTGCGCCGGCGAGCTCGCCCGCAACGGCTTTGACGTCACCGTCTTCGAGGCCTTCTTCACCGGCGGCGGCGTGCTGGTCTACGGCATCCCCGAGTTCCGTCTGCCCAAGGCGGTCGTCAAGCGCGAGATCGACGGCCTGGAGGACATGGGCGTCAAGTTTGAGTACAACTCCGTCGTGGGCAACATGGCCACGGCCGAGGAGCTGTTCGAGCAGGGCTTCGACGCCATCTACGTGGCGACCGGCGCAGGCCTGCCCAAGTTCCTCAACGTCCCCGGCGAGAACCTGCCCAACGTCTTCTTCGCCAACGAGTACCTCACCCGCGTGAACCTGATGAGGCCAACAAGTTCCCCGAGTACGACACCCCCACCAAGCACGGCAAGAACGTCGTCGTCTTTGGTGGCGGCAACGTGGCTATGGACGCCGTCCGTACCGCCAAGCGCCTGGGCGCCGAGCACGCCATCATCGCCTACCGTCGTACCGAGGACGAGATGCCCTGCCGTCGCGCCGAGCTGCACCATGCTAAGGCCGAGGGCGTCGAGGTCCTGCCGCTCGTCTCCCCGCTCGAGTTTGTCGCTGGCGAGGACGGCTCCGTGTGCGCCGTCAAGGTCCAGAAGATGGAGCTCGGCGAGCCCGACGAGTCCGGCCGTCGTCGCCCGGTGCCCATCGAGGGCGCCATCGAGGAAATCCCCTGCGACGTCGCGATCTCGGCTATCGGCACCAACGCCAACCCCTTCGCTGCCAAGATCGGCGGCAAGATGGAGCTCAACAAGTGGGGCTACATCGTTGCCGACGAGGAGACCGGCCAGACCACCGATCCCCGCATCTGGGCCGGCGGCGACATCGTCACCGGTGCCGCTACGGTCATTCTGGCGATGGGCGCCGGCAAGAAGGCCGCTGCTTCCATCACCAAGAGCCTGCTGGGCGAGTAATCACCCACAGCGCTAGCCATCAAACGGCAGAGTCCCCGTCGAGCACACGCCCGGCGGGGACTTTTTCTATGCCGACCGCCCCACCACCACAAAGGGGGCAGGTGCCTTTATGGTGATCTGGGGTCTGGTCGGTCGTTTTGTCTCGATCTGTAACAGTTAGAGCCTGTTGAGCCTTGTAGTTGTTACAGATCAAGATATTGTGCGAACATCCGCCTGTTCATCTCGATCTGTAACAGTTAGAGGCCAAATTCCTCGCTACATGTTACAGATCGAGACGTTAGGTTGGCGGCCATTCGGTTCATCTAAATCTGTAACATCTAGGGCCGTTTTGGACGGTCAGGTGTTACAGATTTAGATTTTGCCGAAGCCGAGGATGGGCGCTGCCACCAAAACCTAGCGCTTGCGGCGCTTGGTCGCGGCAACACCGGCGGCGGCAACGGTTGCGCCGGCGATACCCAGGGCGGCGACCGTCATCGCAGTGGCGTCTCCCGTGTTGACGAGCACAGCGTTATCGGACTTCTTACCGTTCTTGCCCTTACCCTTGGACTTGCCCGTCGTCACCGTTGTCGTCGTCGAAGTCGAACCACCCGCAGGAACCCCGGTACCGCCAGAGCCATCCGCACCGCCACCCTGCTCGCCGCCGCCAGGCGTCGGCTTGGGTTCCGGCTTGGGCTCGGGCTCCGGCCCGGGCCCCGGCTTGGGCTCAGGCACCGCCTCATCGGTCACCGTAATCGTAATGTTCAAGCGCTCCGAATACTCGCTATACGACATGCCGGGACGCTGCGCCGCAATACGCACGTACATATTGCTGTCGAGCACAATGGGCTCGGTATACCGCACGCGCCCCTCATCACGGCAGGGGCAGGTATCGTTGGTGGTGTACCAAATCGTCGTGCCGTCCTCGGCCGAAAGCTCCAGCTTCGTACCCTTGGGCACCGTAATGTAGTTCTCCTTGGGCGACCATGCACCAAACGTCGTCACACCAATCGTCGCCACCGGTCGCGCCGGTCGCACTGCCTCGGCAGACACGCGCACGTCAACCTGCTTGGACAGCGCCGTGCCATCCACCGCCGCCGTCAACGTCGTCAAACCAGGCAGAGCACCATGCAGCGCAAACGTCGCCGCGCCGTCCTCGCCCGTCACTGCCCGGGCGGCATCGACAGAGCAGATAGCCGAGGACTCCAGCCCAACACTAACCTTGGCGCCCGCAAACGGCTTGCCCGCCTTATCGGTCACGTGTGCCACCAGCTCAAAGTCGCCGCCCTCAAGCATGGTCACAGCTTGTTCCACGTTGAGCTTGAGCTTGTCGGCACGAACGCCCACGGCAAGCTCGCCACTTGCCCAGCGTGCCATGGCCTTGCCGGCGTAGTTGCGAGCACCGTCGAGCTCAAACGACACCGTCGAGCCCGCCTCACACGCATCGGCATAGCGAATACGCAGCACGCGCGACAGCGGCTTGCCATTGGGATCGTCCTGCTTGTCGAGCCACGTATACGTCACGTCGCCCAAGCCCTGCGCGCACAATGCGACCAGGGCATCGTCACTCGCATCCATATACTGCGTAAACTCAACCTCGACGCAATCGGTATAGGCATGGACCGAAGCTACCTCGGGCGCCGCCGTCGACACCAAACCAATGTTCACCTCAGTCTGAATCGGCGGCACGCGCAGCCAAGCCGAACGCGCCTCCTCATACCCGTCCTTAGTCACGCGCACCTGATACCAGCCGGTCGGCGTGTTCCAGTTGTACGCGCCATCGACACCCGTCGCAAGCGGATTGTCCTGCTCATACTCCTCGGCATCCCAACGCACTGCATTGGTACCGGCGGCATCGTCGGCGCTCCACAGCTCAACCGTTGCGCCCTCGACCGTATTGGACAACAGGCCCTCGTACACCACGCCCGCAGGTCGGGTGCAGCCTTGGCAGCCACATTGCGATAACGCGCCTCGAAGATCGACTGCATCTTCTCGTCCGAGATCAAGCCGTCCTTGTTGGCCTTGTAGACCTCGGCATCGGTCAGCTCACCCCAGTTGACCGTAATACGATTCTGGCACGCGCGCTCCACCTGCTCACAGGCGACATCGTAGGCGCACTCGGCATTGGTCAGCTTAATCGCGCGCTCCGAACCTACGCTGGTCGAAGCCGCGTCATAGGCAGCGCCCACCACGGTACCCGCCGAACCGGCCGTCAGCACGCCGGCGATTGTCATAATGGAGCCCACCGCCACATCGGTGCTGTCGTGGCAGAGCTGGCGATACAGCAGATCCTCAAACGCACGCGCCTTCTCCATGGCGTCACGCAGCGCGTAAATGCACTTCCAGTCGTCCTCGGTCTTCTCGGGCTTGGCAAGCAAGCGCGTATGCTGAAGCTCATAGCCCTCGCGCTCGCCCTTCACCTTCTGCATACGGACGTTCACGTTCTCCCAGTTCTTGCTGGCATCGTTCACGCCGTAAATGCCGGTAAAGATGCCGATGCCCTGGGTCGCCGCGGGAAACGCCTGTCCGGCCGCCTTCCACGCATCGGTCTTAAAGACCTGGCCGAACATCTCACACTCGATCTTGTAGCTTTTGAGCGAACGAATCGTGCGGATGAGCTTCATGTGGGCGCTGACGTCACCGTTGCGCTTCCAAGCCATAAGCCAACCGCGAATCGTAGAGTTATTGAGGCTATGGACCACATTCCAGTTGTCGTACAGGTTGTCCAGAATGTCGCACTGCATGGCGATCGAGTTAAACAGAAGCGCCTGGTTCTTGTTGTTATTGGAGTTCTCGATAAACTCCGACTCGATATAGGCCGTCTGCTCGCCATCGGGCGCGGCGACCTTAAAGCCCTTGACAGTATCGTCGTCAGCCGCCTTGTAGCTCAGCGAGCTGCCGAGCGCCTGGCCCAAATCGTTAAACCCGCTCGTCGACTGGCCGTTGTACTCGCTGGCCTTAATGCCCGCACACTTGTTGAGCGCCGCAGCGGTTGCGTCATTCCAGCTTCCGTATTGGTTGAGCCGGCCGACACCCATCGACTGGCCCACCAGATCCTCGGCCTGCTGGGCAATAAACTCCGCTCGCGATGCATGGTCGACGAGTTCCTTGATGGCCGCCGCATCCGCAGCGTTCGCGCCCTGGGCCGACGCGAGTTCCTGGTACCAATCCTCGCCGGTGCCGTACGCGTCCTCAAAGATCATCTTGTCCACATTGACGCCATAGCTGTCGCCCTGCTTGGTCAGCAGCGCCGACGAGCCGCCAACCGCAGCCTTGAGCTCGGCCGCAAACTGCGCGGCCTCGTCGTTGCCAGCATCATCACCCTCGCCGTCGCTGGCGGCAGGGGCGCGGCGAGCCTTACGGGCAGCACCACCCTGGGCCTCGCCCTCCTTGCTGGCTTCGTCCTCTTTACCGTCCTTGTCCTCCTCGGCAAGCGCATCGGCGACCATCTGGTCAATCACGTCGTTAAAGGCCTCGTCGACATCATTAAAAGAGTTATCCATCATATACTCGTGCCACTGCTGCACTGCATTCGAGAACTCCTGCTGGCGCTCCTCGGCCGCGGCGGAATGCTTTTTGGCCGAAGCTTTGGCGTCAAAACTCAGCATGGTCATAAGCTGGGCATTGGAGATGCGGTAGGTCTGCGGCATAAAGATTTGCTCAAAGTTGCCGCAGTTCACATAGGTCGAGTCATTCGCCTTGTTAAACTCATCGAGCAGCTTAAGGTAACCCTCGTCCACATACTCCGCCACATAGCGAACACGGGTGCCCTCGCGCGACTTTTGAGTCAGAGGAATCGTTACCGTCTTGCCATCCACGCAGTCCACGTACAGGTCGAGCGTGTCGGCGGCCTCTTCGTTTCCCACCTCGAGCGTGATGTCAAAAGTCCAGTAGGCGTTCTTCTTTTGTGGCAGATGATGGAAGGTCCACAGGCTCTTGCCGGTGTCCTTGCCGTCCTTGACCAGGTTTTGCGTACCGCCACGATACGTCACATCAAAGTTCCAGACCGAAGCGCCCGGAACATAGCGCACATAATTGCGAGCCGTCACCTCTGCGGCAGCGGCGGCGACGTCGGTCGAGCCCACGCGCGCCTCGAGCGTCACGCGCTCGGCGGCAAGCGTATCCTGCGGCAGCTCGTATTCAATCTTGGCACGGCCGAGTTTATTGGTCTTGCCGGTGTACTTTGCAGCCGACGAGCCCGTCCCCACGGTGAGCTGCACGCTCTTGCCCGGCGCCGCATAAACGTAGGCCACATTGCCCAGCAGGCTGTGAACATCGGTGTTGTCGACCTCGATGCGCGATCCGCTAACCTCGAGTGTGGTACTTCCCAGCGGCAATGTCACCTCGCCCAGCGTAATAAGCGGCGAGATGGCATAGATGCCTGCGGCCTTAGGCTTAAAGCGCACAAACACATCGGCGCCCATGCCCTTCTTCATATTGAGAACGAGGTTATCGCCCTCCCACGTCGCGTCAGTCCACCATGTATGGGAGCTATCGCTGGGATCGCGAGAGCCAGCGGACGCATCCTCGACGGCATCCTTGGCCAGCGGAATCTCAATCTTGGCAGCCTGGCTGTCCTTGAGCTCGTAATGAATGCACAGCTCGGTCTCCACGCCAACGACCGCGGACGAATCAGCGATAACCGAGCCCGCCGTCAGCCCACGCTCGGCACGATACGTCTCCACGTCAAACGTGGGGACGTCGAGCGTCACGTCGAGCTGTTTGCCGTCCTCAATCTTCACCTGCTTTTGCGCGATATGCTTACCCACGGTCAGCCCTAGGCGGCTAAACGTGGAATAGCTCGTCGCTTGGATGTCGTAGCTCGTCTTGTTAAAGGCGACGATGGTGTACGAACCGGCCTTAAGGCGCGGCGTCTCGGCCTTCATGATAGGCGTGGTGCCATCGTCTTCGTAACCCATCAGATAGGTGACACCGTCGGCGACTAGCTTGCCGTCGGACGTACGGAACACCAGCACGCGGTTGGCGCCTGGTAGTCGCCCTTGGTCGTGACCGTCGCCGTACCCCAGGGCTTCAAGTCGATATCGACCTTGCCGGCCGAAGGCTTCACCGTCGCCGTCGCCCCACCCAGCCTGAGGCTGTCTTTGGGCTCGAGCGTTATCTCCAGATCCTGGTCCGCGTCGGCAATGGCCTGCGACACCACGAGTGCTGTGCCCTGGATACGGAAGTCGTTTTCTTTGTCACCCTTGGCAGGTTTGAGCGTCTTGCCGCCGCTCTTCACCGTCAGATCGATGTTATCGAGACTGTCGAGCTCAATCCGCTCAGTTTTATCCTGGCCCACAATCGGTTCAAGATATCCCACGTTGAGCTCAATCGCGCGCGAGGCCGGAATCTTGGTAAAGTCCTCCGCCTTAATCTCTCCGATATTCCATGTGCCCGTCATCTGGTCGCCCGGGCGCGCCAGCACCATGTCATAGTAACCGCTGAGCGAAATGCGCAGGGTGGCTGCTGTCTTGGAGAGAGCGTCCGCTGTAAAGCTGCCGTCATCGCCAACCGCCAGCGGCGTGGACTGCCCCGCCTGCACGAGCACGGCCGCCGCGCCCTGGGGAAGTTTGCCCGTCACCTGGGCCGCCTCGCCCATCCACTCAAACGTGTAGGCAGGCTTCGAGGAATCGACGGAGTCCTTGCGATCGGCCACGGCATCGGCAAACTTTTTTACCATCGAGGGGTTGCCAGTCGAATCGGTCGCATAGGCATAGATGGTCTGGCCTTCACTAAAGGGAATCGCATACGTTACGCCATCGATTGTCACGCGCTCATTATAGTCGCCCGAATAGCCCGCCTCACCAAACTGAAGATCGGGGTTCATCACGCGCAGGGCAACGGCATTACTGTTCGTCTCGTTTCCGTATCTCGTGTTCTCAAAAGCCCCCCACTCTATCATTTCCACGCTTTTGGGTAGCACAATCTCTTTGCCGGCAATCGCAGGATCAAGAGAGGCGAACGCGTGCGCTCCGATATATTTAACGCCGTCGCCGATCGTCACCGACGACACAAAGGAGCACCCTTCAAAGGCATAGCGCTCAATCCGCTCCACCGTGCCAGGCACATCGATCTGCGTAAAGGTGAGTACCGTTGTGTCCGAGACATAGAACTGCGGCACGCCGCAATAGGCGAATACAAGATAGTCGATAGTTTTGACCGAAGGCGGCAGCGTTGCCACCACATTGTCGTCAAGTTGTTCACATTCCTTAAAGGCCTGCTCGGGAATCGTGGTAAAGGCCGCGTTGTTGGGCCAGGTTACCGTTTGGAGCGTCTTGCTTTTGTAGAATGCATAGCTCTTGAGCTCCTCGACCGAATCGGGCAGTGCGATCTCTTTGATGCTGCTGCCGCCCAAGCCTCCAACCGAGCGGACATGCGAATTAGGGGCGAAGGTGATCGATGTGAGCGCAGCGCTTCCCATACCCGTAAGGCTTACGACATTTTTGTCGTCGATGGTCGAGGGCACCTCCAACGTGGTAATGCCCGCGTCGCCATACTCGATAGAAATTTCGTTGGTGAGGCTATCAATCGAGAAGTAGTACTGCGCGGGGGTCTGCTCGCCGGCCACGTAGCCATCGTCGTATTCGTCCTTTACGCCCGTGGCGCCCTTCGAGGTCATCCAGAGCCCAAGATCCTCATTCCAGGTTGCTTCGGCTTCGGCGGTCTCCTCCTGCTTCTGCTGTTCGGCGAGCTCCTTGCCCTCGACAAGATCGGTGGCAAGCGTACCCGCAGGTGTGCTCTCGGTCTGCCCGGCGCCCGTCAGGCCCGCCGCCGATGCAATCTCGAAGGCCGGGGGCGTAGGGGTGTCACCGGCATCGAGCGCTGTGGGGTCGGCAGCGCCGGCATCGGGCGCGGTGTCGGCGGAAGCAGAGTCTGACGTTTGGGCGTCAGCCGAATCGGCGGGAGCGGCGTCGGCTGCTTGGCCGTTATCCGTCTGCACAAAAGTGCCGTCGGTGGTGAGGGTCTCGGCAAACGCGCCCGCGGGCAACGAACCCGTCACCATGGTGAGGGTCACCGCGGCAACGGTCAGGCGGCGGCAAAGCGCTCGAACAGTGGTCCACCTCATGGTCGTTCCTTTCCTGAAACCAAAAGTCATCCAGCGTAATCGTTGTCCAAAAACAAAGCGAACGGTAGGTTCATATATACGAACCTACCGTTCTACCTGCGCAAACCACCACAAAAGGGACAGGCGCCTTTGTGGCGGTTCTGGACTTGGCCGGCCAGTTTGTCTCGAGCTGTAACAGTTAGAGGTCAAATTCCCCGCTTGGTGTTACAGATCGAGACATTAGATTGGCG
The DNA here is from genome assembly GCA_027682925.1 of Coriobacteriaceae bacterium AF45-21. Taxonomy (GTDB): domain Bacteria; phylum Actinomycetota; class Coriobacteriia; order Coriobacteriales; family Coriobacteriaceae; genus Collinsella. The sequence goes on along the minus strand of JAQCYU010000007.1, from coordinate 60,379 downwards.
GCCATTCGGTTCATCTCAATCTGTAACATCTAGAGCCGTTTTGGGCAGTTTGGTGTTACAGATTGAGATTTTGCTGAGGCCGAGAACGAGAGCCGTCACCCAGCTCTAATGCTTGCGGCGCTTGGTCGCGGCGAGGCCGGCGGCGGCTACGGTTGCGCCGGCGATGCCTAGGGCGGCGACCGTCATCGCGGTGGTATCCCCCGTGGTAGCCAGGACAGCATCGCCCTTCTTGGCCTGCGTGGTTTTCTCAACCGTCTTGGTCGTGGCGGTTGTCGTGGCCGGCTTGGCCGCGGGCTTCACCTCGGGCTTGGTCTCAGGCTTAACCTCAGGCTGCGGCGTCGGCTTGGGATCCGGCGTAGGCTGCGGATCGGGGGTCGGCGTGGCTTCGGGCGTAAACGTCAAATCGGTGTTGAGCCACAGGGTGTAGATCCAGCCGCTGTCCTCATCGGATACGCTATCCGCGACCTGGTAGCCGCACTCCTGGCCGTTGATCACCAGCTTGGTGTCGGGCGTGAAGTAGAAGCGCGCGCGGACTTGAGGTAGATGCCGTAGCGATAGGTCACGCCAGGCTTAAAAGCATCGATGTGGTTTGTAATGTTCTGATCCCAGAACTTCTGAGAGTTCACTTCGCTGCCATCGCTGCCCGTCCAGAACTCACACTGAGGAAGGGAGTTGGAACCCGTCGGAACATTCGCCGTAAAGACCGGCTTATCGCCCGCCTTGAAGATGGTCGTGGCGCCGTTGATCTCGATAACGTCGATGGCCCGCCATTCGTCGATCGGCTGCTCGCACAGCATATTGTCAGCGTTTGGCGCGAAGACGCCGTTGACGGTCTTGATGTGGTGCGCCCAATGACCGTTGACGTACATCATGCAGTCATCGGCCACGGTATTGTCGCCCTTGAGCCTCAGCTCAACGGAGTACATGTAGAACTTGCCCTCTTCGAAGTGTTCGATCCTCCTCGCGCCCGTCGGATACTTGGCAGGGTCGGAATACCAGAAGGCAACGGGCTTGAGCTCCGCAGGGTCGCTGCCATCCATCTCTTCCCAGCACTCATAGGCGATCTCATACTTATCGGCATCGGCGGCAGGAATCGTCGCGGTCGCACGCGGCGCCTCGCCGGGCGCGCAGTCGGTTTTCACATCGTTGACGTTTAGATTCTCAAGAGCTTCGTTTTCCGACGAAGCAGGCATCGTAATTGTTTTAATAGCAGGGACATACAGGAATTCTCCGCTTAGACTCGACTTTACGGTTTCCCCGTTTACGGTAACAACGGTTTCATCGCTGAAGGAATATCCGTCTTTTGGCTTCAGCATAAGAGAATACACGTACTCTTTCCCGCTTTTAAACTTTGTAATAGTCGGCAGGGAACCATGTGAGCCGTTATCGGAATACCAGGCAGCAACGGGTTCGTTGTTTTCAAATTCCTGCCAGCATTCATAAGCGATTTCGTATTTATCTGCATCGTAGTTAGGGACACCTGCCGTCGCCTGCGGACCAGTATCCAGCTGCCAATTGAAGTTCGTATTCTGAACATTGGCAAAGGAGATGGATTCCGATTCTGATTCCGCTGCCGGGACAACAAGGCACGCCCTCTCGTAGACATGGGTGCGGGTGTAGTAGTCATCCCGGATCTCGTTAATAGTGGGTTTCCCGGTCGCCTCGGTGTCTCCTTTAAAGGCGTCGTCCGGATCACCGATGATGATATTCCCGGGCTCTGTACCCGTATACGTAAGCTTGGATCCATCATAGGTGGTCGTCATCTTGGACTTATTCTCCTTGTACTCCGTAAAGTACTTCTGCTCCTCCTTCTGTCTCTGAATCTTGCTGATATCCAGGGTAAGCGTTGTTTTATTGCTCGCACTGTCATACGCCGCATGGACGATCAAGTCCCCCAGGCCGATAAAAGTCAAAGCGCTACCATCGAGAGCAGACTGGTCTCCATCTACAAGGGCAATCCCCTTCACATACTCAATCGTTTCTTCTTTCTTGATGTCGGTGTAATTGTTCCGCACCGTAATATTGACCCTAACGCCGCTGCCGCCAACAACATCGGTCACACCGCAGGGCATGATGGCGTCATTCGCCGGCGTGGCGGCGTTGTCGCTGGGAGTATTTTGTTCAGCGGGTGCCGCATCGTTGGATTCATCGGTGGCGCCAGTCGGGGCCGTCTGCTGAGGCTCAGCGGTGGCTTGCGCCGCCGGAGCAGCATCGGTTGCAGGCGCGGTCGAAGCAGCTGGTGCGGTCGTTGCAGCCGTATCCTCCGCAACCGTCGGCGTTACCGGAGCCGCGGCAACCTCATCCGTCCCAGCGGCGGGATCGGCGCATTCCGTCGCCAGCGCCACGCTCGGCAGCAGCAGCTGGCCGACCATAAGCGCACACGCGCCAGCGCAAGCGATTTTGGCACCCACACAACGCCAAGTACCGTGAACCAGCGAGCAGGTACGCTCGCGTTGGGTTTGCTTGTCAAAGTGGTTTCCGTACATAACGGCCTCCTTGGTCGATGGGCCATACCACCACAAAGGTGCCTGTCCCCTTTGTGGTGGTCCTGTACAACCAAGATGCGACAAATGACTCTATACTCCAAGGTTCGCATCTACGAACCTAGGCCTCTACCTGCGGAAATACAAAGAGCCGCCGCGAGGACATTTATGCTCACGCGGCGGCTGAAAATGGCTATGAAAGCTTGCGCTAGCGGTTGCGGCGCTTGGACGCGACGAAGCCAGCGCCGATAACGGACGCGCCGGCGATTCCGAGGGCCGCTGCCGCCGTCGCGGCGCTATCGCCTGTGGCGGCTAGGGCGCCGGAACCGTTTTTGGCGGCAGCAGTCTTGGTCGTAACGGTCTTGGTGACCGTCGTGGTGGTCTTTGCGTCCTTGTCTACGGGCTTGAGGTCAGGCTTCTGCTCGGGATTGGGCATAGGATCGGGATCGGGCTCCGGTGTCGGCTCCGGCTCCTGCCCGTCTCCAAAATCAATCACTACATCATGGGCGACCTCGGCAGAACCGACGATATCCGTAATAGCAGACGGACCGGCAACACCGACGACCTGCCCGTTCTGGGAGCTCGGCCATTTCCCCGTATCAACAACCTTTTTCACATCGCGCACGGCACCATCCGTCGGAGTCGTAATCATCGCGTTCCCGCGCGACTCGCCCCAGCCCAAATCAATCCTCGCGGCACGGAACAGCGTCGCAGTCGCGTCGTTGCAGTTGATCGCATAGATTCCCGCAGTCGCGCCCGAAGCCTCAATCTTCGATTTGCGAATCTTGATACGAGGCGTTTCAAACCCGGTGTTTGCCTCTGCCATGATTCCAAAACTTTGATTGCGGACGGCATCGATGCCGTTTGCAGCAGACAGGCTTCGAGACGTAAGATTCGACTCCTCGACAAACATCCACACCGCACCGCTTTGCGAACGCGCGCTGATGCCCGCCGAGAGCGAAGCCGCACTGCCGGCGGAAAGCGCGACATCGGCTCCGTTGACGATTTTCATGAGGGTATTCTTTTTGATACCGACCGTATTGATGCACACAGAAACCTGCCAGGCATCGGCTGTCTTGATCGACAGGTTGGCGGCATCGATCGTGACGTCGCCCCCGTGCACGGAGACATAATCCGGTTCTTCCTGCTCGCCTTCCTGAGCAGCGTGTCTACTGGGAAGGTTATCGGCAAAGATACCGTAGGTGCCCACCGTTGGACGCCAAGATCCTTCCGCCGATTTTGCCTCGATTTTGACATCGGCGCCCTTATCGATCGTCACGCTGCCGGCCGTCGCGCGAATGCCCGTCGCACTGTTCACTGCGCCCGAAGCCGTCACGTTGACGTTGGCGCCGCTGATGGTCACATCGCCACCCGCATTGCCGTCGCCTTCCGCCGCAATCGCATCGGTCTGAGCCGTCGCATTAAGGGTGCCGTCGCCGGTAATGGCAAGGTTACCGTTCTTAACAGCAATGGCGCTCTGCCCGGCGTCGGCCGTGACGGTGTTGGTGCCCGTCACGCCGATGGTGAGGTTGCCCTTGGCGCCGATGGAGCCGCCGTCGTAGCCGTTGAGCTTCATGTCGTCGGCACCGTCCCAGGACCACGTTCCGGCCTCATCGCCGGCGACCGTGCCCCTGTCGTACTGCGTGCCGCCGACGTTGACCCAGTCGGCGGCGAGCGCCACGCTCGGCAGCAGCAGCTGGCCGGCCATGAGCGCGCAGGCCCCGCGCAAGCAAGTTTTGCGCCCACGCGGCGCCATGTTCCGTGGGAGAGCGTGCACGAGTGGCCGTGGTCGATTGGGTTGTCATGGATTTGCTTTCGCATGTGAGCCTCCTTGTCGTAAGGGGTGCTTCTATAACACCATGTTACGGGAAGATATCCGGATCCTGGGGCACAAATTCTCATGTGGCGCACCTGCCAGCGCAAAAGGCAACGAGCACGCTATTGCCAAGCGCGCCCCGCCCCCCCCCGAAAGGCCCACCCCCTACCGACTTGGTCTACAATCGAGGACACGATTATTCGTCCACCCGAAGGACCGTTCTTGAACCTGAGTAAGCCTAAAATCAACGCGCTTCTGGCACTCGCGCTGTTTACCTTCGCCTTCCTTGCTGCCGAGTTTCGCTTCGATATCAATATCGGGCTACTCGCCGGCGCCGAGCGCGTTGTGCTCGCACAGGGCTTTATTCTGGGCGCCAGCGTACTCGGCTTTATCGGATATGCGCCGCTGCTCGGGCTCGCACAGCGCAAAGGCCACTCATTGGCAGCCGTCAACACCGCCGCCGTTCCCATCGCCATCGTGGGCCTAACCCAAATTCAGTCCCCCACAGACCTGCTTGCGCTCGAGATTTTGGGCTGCGTGGCATTCTATGGACTCGGCCTGCTGGGCGCCGCTGCGCACCACGCCTTTTCACTGGCGTTTCAAGACGATCCCAAGCTCGCCACCGGTGCGGGAGCAGCCTATGCCGCGGGCATCTTGATGCAGTTCGCCATCAACCTGCTCAATTGCGGCGGCATTGCAGAGCTCATCGTCCTTGGCACAGCGACGATCGCCATCTCCGCCCTCGGCGTCGTTTCCCAAAAGGCTGCCGAGAGCTCAAGCTCCGCCATCAATCCCTTTGTTGAGCCATCGCACGCCCTTGCCAAGCAGGCGTGTTGGAGCATCGCGCTCGTCATGATTCTGGCCTGCTTGTTCTCGACCCTCGACAACGTGGTCACGCTCTCCAACGCCCACGGCACCATTGCCGTGCAAACATGGCCGCGCCTCTTTTTGGCGGCGAGCGGCCTTGCCGCCGGCATTATCTTTGATCTTGCCGAGCGCCGATACATGGGACTTGTCATGCTCGGCATCGCCGTGCTCTCGACCATTTCCATCCTGGCCGTGGAAGCCGGCGCCGATCCCAACCTGGGCCTTGTCGTCTTTTACCTGAGCTCGGGCTTTTTCGTCACGTTCTTTACCGCCACGTTTACTCAGCTGGCACCGCGCATGCACGTGCCCGCCTTCTGGGCCGGCATGGGCCGTGCGGCCAATAACGTGTGCGCGTTCACCACGTCGGGCGTCTCGCTTGCGCTTGTGACCTCTGGCAACGTCGCCCTCATCATGATTGGCGCGGTCGTGCTTCTCGTCGCCGCCTGCGCAGCATTCGTGGCAGCCGGCTTGTTCCGCCTGCCCCAAACCGAGCAGGAGCGCGAACATCAACAGCTTGCCGAGGAGGCACTGGCAGCACCGAGTATCGAGGAGCAGCGTCAGGTCTTCATCGTCAACCACGCTCTCACCCCGCGCGAAGTCGACGTGCTCATAGCCGTGACCCAGGATGAACGCCCGCTCAAGCAGATCGCCGAGGAGCTCGGCATCTCGATGCGCATGGTACAGCGCCACCTGAGCTCCATTTATCAAAAGACCGACACGCAGACGCGCGCCGGTCTCACCAAGGCCTTTCCCTCGGCCTAAAACAAAAACCACCACAAAGGTGCCTGTGTCCCCCTTGTGGTGGTTTGGTCGGTTAGCCTTCGAGCTGCGCTACTTTGTAGCGGTAGGCCGCGGCGATGACGTCCTTGCAGCCCTCGCGGCCCAGCTTGGCGCGGTTGACGACGATGTCTTTACCGCTCGTCATCTTCCACTTGCCGGCACTGTAGCGCTTATAGAACGCCTCGCGCGCCTTCTGCTGCTGCTTGACCAGCTTGGCACCCTTCTTTTTGTTGAGACCACGCTTCTTGCGTACGATCTCGACGCGGTCCTCAAAGGGGGCGGTCACCAGCACGGCAATATGGTTGGGATTATTGCGCAGCAGATAATCGGACAGACGACCCTCGATAATGCAGCTCTCGGTCTCGCCCAGGTCCAAAATCACCTGGCTCATCTTCTGGAACAACTTGTCCGAGTACGAACGCGCATCGTAGCGGTCGGGCAGAAACGCCATGTTCTCCACGGCCAGACGCTCGTCGTAGGCGGCCATCTTATCGAGCGACTCGCCCGCGCGCAGCGACGCACGCACCAGCAGCTCGTTGTCATACAGCGGAATCCCCAACTCGTCGGCAAGCATGCGACCAATCTCGTGGCCCTCGGCGCCAAAGTCGCGCGCGATGGTAATGACCACAGGATTCTTCTTATTCTCCAGATCGCTCATCGCGATTCCTTTCTCTATGTGACAAAGGGGCTGTCCCTTTGCCACATTCTACGCTGCCACCATTCGCCTCTGATATGCGCGAACCAGCAGCGAAATACCAAAGTTGAGCACAAAGTACATCGCAAACACCAGGCCGTAGAGCATAAGCACCTGCGACAGGTCGATCGCGTGGGCCATCACGACGTTTGCCGTGTACATGAGCTCGGCCACGTTAATACCCGAAAGATACGAGCTGTCCTTAATGACGGTCGTGCACTGGCTAAACAGCGCCGGAATGATCGTCTTAAACGTCTGCGGCAGAATGATGTAGCGCATGGTGGCAAAGAAGCCGAAGCCCTGGCTCTGCGCCGCCTCAAACTGGCCGCGCGGAATCGAGTTGAGGCCGCCGCGCACAATCTCGGCCATAACGGCGCTGGTAAACAGCGTAAAGGCGATGGTCGAAATCACAATGTCCAAACCCTGCACGGTAAAGTAGATAAATAGGATCCACAGCAGGTTCGGCGTGCAACGGAACAGCTCGATATAGGCGCTCACCAGAATACGGAACGGGCGGGGCGCATAGCTTTTAACGAGCGCCAGCACCGTACCAAAGATGAGCGAGAAAAAGATCGACAGCGCCGAGATCTCGATGGTCTTAACAAAGCCGCCCCAAATGTAGAGCAGGTTGGTCGCGTTGAAGATTTCCATGCGCTAGGCCTCCTCTACGTTGTCGAGCCCCAGCTCGGCCAGGCTCACGCCGCGCGGACGCTCCTTGGAGCGGCGCTCGAGCCACTGAACCAGCATGGCGAGCGGAAAGCAGATGATGAAGTACATAAGGCAGCAGACGATGTATCCCTGCAGGTAACCGTACAGACTCACAAAGTTGTCGGAACGGTACATAAGGTCGCCGCCGGCCACAAGCGCCAGCACCGACGTGTTCTTGACCAGGTTGAGCGCCTGGTTACACAGCGGCGGCAGAATGATCTTGAACGTCTGGGGCAGTACGATGTACCAGTACGCCTGCGCACGGGTGAAGCCCTGGCTCTGGGCCGCCTCCATCTGACCGCGCGGAACCGCCTCGATACCGGTGCGGATGACCTCCGAAATGTAGGCCGCGTGATACAGACCCACGCCCAAGAAGCCCAGCACGAACGGCGCGATGCGCACCGGCTGGTCGGCACCGGTTATGGCCTGCAAAAACTGCGGACCGGCCATGTACATAAAGAGCACCTGTACGGGCAACGGGGTGTTCTGGTAAAACTCCACGTATACGCGGCTTATGGCGCGCAGCACGCGCGAGCGAGTGGTAGAGAACACGCCCAGCAGCGTGCCCAGCACCAGCGACAGCAGCAGGCCGGCAACGACCACCTGCAGCGTCACGCCAAAGCCCTCCCAGAAGGGCCCCATGTTTTGAAATGTCGTCGACCAGCGGTCGGCGTCAAACAATCCTTCGAGCATTTGATTCCTTCCTTGGACGATGCGCCTACACAAGACCCCAGGTCTTGACCTCTTGGTCGAGCCAGCCGTCGGCCAGGCGATCGCAAATCACCTGATCGACCACGGCCGAAAGGTCGCAGCCCTTCTTGGTCGCCACGCCGTAGCCCTGCTCGCCAAACTTGACCTCGGGCTGCAGCAGCTCAACGGTCTCGTTCATGTAACCGGCCAGCGTGGAGCGGTCCATGGCAAAGACGTCGATATTGCCGGCGTCGAGGGAACTCTTGATGATGGGATAGCCGCTAAAGGCCCTAAACTCGGGCTTGCAGCTAAAGCCGTTGTCCTTGATCATCTGCTCGATCAGGCTCTGCGTGGTGGCACCCTGGCTCACGCCGATGACCTTGCCGTCCAAGTCCTCAATCGAGGTAAAGCCCGAACGCTTCTTGACCATGAGTCCCACGTAGTCGGTGCGGTACGGCGTCGAGAAATCCCAGCTCTTCTTGCGCTCGTCGGTGATGGTGTAGGTCGCCGCGACCACGTCGAGTTGGCCGTTATCGATCAGCGGGCCGCGCGTCTTGGGCGTTACGTCGGTAAACTCGACAAGCTCCTGGGCGCGGGCCTCCTTGTAGCTCACGCCAAAGACGGCAGCGGCGATCTGGTAGCACAAATCGACTTCCATGCCCTCAAAGCGGCCCTTGGCGGTGTCGTAATAGCCATAGCCGGGAACGTCCTTCTTGACGCCGGCATTCAGATGTCCACGCGACTTAATGGCCGCAAGCTTGGACCCCTTGTCGGAGCCCTCGCCGCTGGTGGAGTTGCCGCAACCGGTAAGCGCGGTCCCCGTCAGCGCAAGCATGCCGGCGCCCGCCAGCTGCAAAAAGTGACGGCGCGACACGGCCGCCCTCGTCATATCCGTCATGTCCATCACCGCGCCTAGTGCAGAATCTTGGACAGGAACTCGCGGCAGCGCGGGTTCTCGGGGTTATCGAAGAAGTGCTCGGGCGTGCCCTCCTCCAGAATGCGGCCGTCCTCCATAAAGATGACGCGGTCGGCCACCTGGCGCGCAAAGCCCATCTCGTGCGTCACGCAGATCATGGTGATGTCCTCCTGCGCGAGCTCAATCATAACGTCCAGAACCTCCTGGACCATCTCGGGGTCGAGCGCCGAAGTCGGCTCGTCAAACAGGATGATGGGCTGCTTGGTGCACAGGGCGCGGGCGATGGCGATGCGCTGCTGCTGACCACCCGAGAGATTCTGCGGATACTCGCCGGCCTTATGCGCCATGCCGACGCGCTTGAGTGCGGCGATGGCGATCTCGGTCGCCTCCTCCTTGCTCTTCTTTTGCAGCTTGATGGGCGCGAGCGTCAGGTTGCCGAGCACCGTCATGTTGGGATACAGGTTGAACTGCTGAAACACCATGGAACTATACTTGCGAGCCATCTCCAGGTGGTTCTTTTTGGTAAGCGGCGTACCGTCGATGATGACCTCGCCCGACGTGGGCTCCTCCAGATAATCGACGCAACGGATGAGCGTCGACTTACCCGAGCCGGAAGGCCCGATCATTACGAGCTTCTCGCCGCGCTTGACGGTGAGGTTGATATCTTTGAGCACATGCAGGTCGCCAAAGTACTTGTTGAGATGCTTAATCTCGATCATGTCTGCCATGAATGTCCCTTCCCTGCGTTTACACGAGTTGAACTATTGTACGGAAAGAACCACGTTTCCGCAGCCCACACTACATTCCCGTAAAGAACCCGCAACCTTCCACCCACTCATTGGGGACAGACTTAAATGAGTACCTGCTCATTGGGCACTCATTTAAGCCCGTCCCCAATGAGTGCCCAGCCCAACAAAAAAGGGGCGCGACCGCGATGGTCACGCCCCTCAGCATCGGCTATGTGTCGGCCGGCACTTACGCCAATTTTGCGCCGACGATCTTTGCCGCGGCCGGCTTATCGAAGTTGCCGCCGGTGGCCTTGCCGAGTGCACCCATGACCTGGCCCATCTGCTTCTTGGACGTGGCGCCCAGCTCGGCGATAACCTGCTCGATCAGAGCCTCGAGCTCCTCGCCCGAAACCTGCGCGGGCAGCAGGCTCTCCAGAATCTTGACCTGCTCGGTCAGATTGTCGGTACGCTCTTGGTCGGTGCCGGCCTTGATGGACATCTCTAGCGTCTCGCTCGTCTGCTTGATCAGACGCTTGATCATGCTGTTGACGTCTTCCTCGGTCACATCGCGGCGCTCATTGACCTCGATATTCTTCACCTCAGCCTTAACCTGGCGAATGATGGACAGGCGAACCTTGTCCTTGGCCTTCATGGCCGCGATCATTTCCTTCTGCAGCTCTTCGTTGGTCATCTGCAAATCCTCTCTAATAGCGTGGGCGGCACTCGCGCGAGTACCGCCCCATGATTACTCAGTCGTCGACGAATCGTCGGTCGAACTCTTGGTGACGCCCTTCAGGCTGACGTTGTACGGCACGTCCTTGGGCATGGGATTGACGGTGATGTCGGCATCCTTCTTGTACTGCTCTAGCCACTCGCTATACGCAGTGCTGGCCGCCTGCGTCTTCACCACGTTGGAGACGTACTTTTTGATGGCCTTGGGCACCTGGTTGATGTCATCAATCTGATTATCGACATGGAAGTAGTCGGTGCACTTGATGATGTGGTAGCCATAGGTCGACTCGATGACTTCGCTCACGTCGCCCTTGTTGAGCCCCTCGAGCGCCGTCTGGTAGCTGTCGACAAAGGTGGTGAGCTTGTCCCAGCCCACGTCACCCTTCTTCTCCTTGGAGCCGGTGTCGTCGGAATACTGCTTCACGGCGTCTTCAAAGCTCAGCTCGCCGGAGTTGATCTTGTTCAGGCACTCCTGCGCCTTAGCCTTGGCGGCAGCCTTGTCCTCATCGGACGCATCGGAATCAACCTTGATCAGGATGTTCGACGAGCGGCGGGCATCGTTGTACTTCGACAGGTTCTCGTTGATGTAATCGACGATCTCGCTGTCCTTGGCTTGCTGGTGGGCGCCACGGCATCTTTGAGCTTTTGCTGCGCCAGGCTCTCCTTGAGCGAGCTCTTATAGGTGTCTTCGGTGTAGCCGTAGGTCTTGAGGGTCTTCTTAAAGGCCTTGGCACCGCCCGCGCTCTTGCACGCGTCCTTCCAAGCCTTCTCGACCTCCTCGTCTGACACCGTCACGCCGTTCTCCTTCTGTGCCTGTTGAAGCAGAATCTGCTGCGTGTAGGAGTCGATGAGTTGCTTGCGGTACTTCTTGGGCGTGAGGTCGTTGTCGACCAGATACTGCGCCCAGTCCTTGTCCTTGGTGTAGCCGTAAGACGTGCGCATGCTCATGATCTGCTTTGTCACGGTGTCCTCGGTGAGGTTGGTGCCGTTGATAGTGGCAGCCACACCGCCGGTAAGCTTGTAGCCCGAGGTATCCTCTGCCTGCGACATGAGACCGGAGCATGCCATGGCCGAGACGGAAAGCAGCATCGCCAGCACGCCGATGACCACCAGAACGATCTTGACGGTCTTAGACACGTACGTCTTGCGCTGCTTCTTACGAGAGCTCGACGCGGCGCGGGCCTGCTGCTCGGGCGTCGGTGCGGCCTCGGAGTTCTTTTTCTTGTTTGCCATAGTTGGCCTTTCGCATCACGAATCGAACAAACGCCATTGTGTCACAACGCAGCCCCCGCGACAAAGGGGCAACCCTGGCCACTTGGGGACGTTCCTTTTCTGCCGGCAGTTAGGGACAGTCCCCAAGTGCCGGCTTTAAAAGTGGCGGCGGATGGCGTCGACCATGCCTTGGGGCGTGGTCTGGCCGAGCACATCGGCTGCGACGTCCGCGTCCATAAAGATATTTATGAGCGCTTGCAGGGCCTCGACCTGGCCGCCCGGCTCGGCAATACCCAAATTGATGACGATCTGCGCCGGCACGGGGGCACCCATGCCGGCCATAGCATTGAACGTCACGGGCGCGGCGGGCTTTACCACCGCGATATAGGGCTTGGCCACAAACCCCGGGTCGGTGTGTGGGATGGCGATGTTGGCCGCCGGCATGGCAAGGCCCGTGGGATAGGCATCCTCGCGCGTGCGGACGGCGTCGAGCCAACCGGTGCAGATGTAGCCGCGTGGGGCAAGTTCGCCTTCGAGTCGCGCAAACACCTCGGCGGGCGTCGCGCACTCCCAATCAAAAAACACCAGCTCAGGCGTAAACAGTGCTTCGTTATCCGCCATGCGCTCACCTCTCTCACCTAGTCATTCAGGAACGTCCCCGATGACCACCCAAAACAAAAGGTGGCCACGCGCGCCTTGGCGCCAATGACCACCCTGACCACTCAACTAAATTGTACTGTGCGCCGCTAGCCGCGGGGCGCATCAATTGCGACCTTGCCGCTCTCCAGCACGTGGACGCGGCCGTCGGCGAGCATCTGCACGACCTCAGGATACAGCACGTGCTCAATCGCGTGGATGTGCTCCTCGAGCGTGTCGACATCCCAGCCCTCCTCAACAGCCAGCGCACGCTGGGCGATGATGGGACCGTTGTCGTAGATCTCGTTGGCAAAATGCACGGTCACGCCAGTTACCTTGACGCCGCGCGCAAAGGCGTCATCAATCGCATGCGCACCGGTAAAACTCGGCAGCAGCGCCGGATGCAAGTTGACCACGCGGTTGGGAAACGCCGCCAGCAGCGGCGTGTGCACCATGCGCATGTAGCCGGCCATGACCACATACTCGCAACCGCGTTCGAGCAGCTCATGCGCGATGATCTCGTCGGCGGCAATAGGGTCGGCATAGACATCCTTGGACAGCGTGAGCGTCTGGATGCCCGCGCGCTCAGCGCGCTGCAAACCCTTAGCCGAAGGCCGGCTCGACACCACAAGCTCAATCGAAGCGTTGAGCTTGCCGGCGGCGACCAAATCGATCAGCGCCTGCAGGTTGGTACCCGAACCGCTGATGAGCACACCGATCTTGAGCGGCTCGGCCGTATCGGTGCCGGTCGGACGGGCGTAGGGCACAAAGCCCAGGCCCTCGGCAGCAGCCATCTGCTCGTTAGCGCTCATCGGAGTACACGACCTTACCGGAGCCCTCGACGCACTCGCCCACGCGGAACGGCTTCTCGCCCAGCGCGACTAGAGCCTCGGTCACGGCGGCCTCGTCCTCGGAGGCGACGATCAGGCACAGGCCGACGCCCATGTTAAAGGTCTTGCATGCCTCGTTGGGCGCGAGCTCGGCCTGGCGCGACACGTAGGTGATGACGGGCGGAACGTCCCAACCCATCTCGGCGCCGTTGCGGGTGACCACAGCGTCGACGTCGTCGGCGAGCGCGCGGTTGAGGTTCTCGGTAATACCGCCGCCAGTGATGTGGGCGATGGCGTGCACCGGAGCGCCGCCGCGGAGCAGCTCAAGAACCGGCTTGACGTAGATGCGCGTGGGAGCCAGCAGAGCGTCGGCCAGCGAAGCACCGCCGAGCTCCTCGAGCGGACGGCTCAACTCCTCGGCCTTAGCGGCGGCCTCGGGCGTGCCCGGCTTGATGCCGTCGACACCGATGACCTTACGCACGAGTGAGTAGCCGTTGGAGTGCACGCCGGTGGAAGGCAGGCCCAGAATCACGTCGCCGGGGCGAACGTTCGCGGGGTCGAGCATCTTGGGACGGTCGACGACGCCCACGGTAAAGCCGGCGAGGTCGTAATCGGCGGGGGCCATAACGCCCGGGTGCTCGGCCATCTCGCCGCCCACGAGCGCGCAGCCCGCGAGCTTGCAGCCATCGGCCACGCCCTTGATGATCTTTGCCATGTGCTCGGCCTCAATGTGACCGATGGCAACGTAGTCCAGGAAGAACAGCGGCTCGGCGCCCGAAGCCAAAATGTCGTTGACGCACATGGCGACCAGGTCCTGGCCCACCGTCTCGTGACGGTCCATGATCTGGGCGAGCACGAGCTTGGTGCCGACGCCGTCAGTACCGCTAATCAGGATCGGGTCTTCCATATCCTTAAGCGCGGCGGCCGAGAACAGGCCACCAAAGCCACCGATGCCGCCGATAACCTCGGGGCGGTTGGTGTCCTTGACCATCTGCTTAATAGCGTCGACGGCGCGGCCGCCCTCGGCGGTATCGACGCCGGCGTCCTCGTACGTCACATGCTTGCTGTCGCTCATCTGAGCCTTCCTCTCCCATTACCGTCCAACGCGCGGGTGCCAAACGGTGCTCATAGTTGCATTCATTTCGGCGCGCCATAACAGCACGCGCCGTCATATCAACAAAACAGCAGGTAAAACCTACCAAAATAAACCTGTCCCTACATGGCAGGTTTTAGGCCTCGCCGTGCTCCTCTTCCCAGCTGCGGTCGTCGTATTTCTCGACCACGGCGTCGTCGTCAAAGTGAAGCGGCTTGTCCAGGTTGCGGGGCTTAAAGCCCTCCATGAACTTGTCGCGGCCAAAGCTCTCGGGAATCGCCACGGGGTAGCGTCCGGTAAAGCACGCATCGCAGTAACCGCCCTTGGGCATGACCTTAAGCAGGCCCTCGACCGAAAGGAAGGCCAGCGAATCGGCGCCGATATACTCGCAAATCTCGTCGACCGTCTTGTTGGCGCTGATAAGCTGCGACTGCACGTCGGTATCGATGCCGTAGAAGCACGGCCAGATGACCTCGGGCGAGTTGATGCGGATATGAATCTCCTTGGCGCCGGCGTTGCGCAGCATCCTGACGAGCTGCACCATGGTGGTGCCGCGCACGATGGAGTCGTCGATGACGACCAGGCGCTTGCCCTCGATGTTGTCGCGCAGCGGGTTGAGCTTCATACGCACGCCCATGGCACGCAGCTCCTGCGTAGGCTCGATGAACGTACGGCCCACGTAGCGGTTCTTGATAAGGCCCTCGCCAAAGGGAATGCCGCTCTCGTGCGAATATCCCTCCGCAGGCGGCAGACCGGAGTCGGGCACGCCGATGACCAGATCGGCCTCGACGGGCTCCTCGTGCGCCAGCTGACGGCCCATGTCGTAGCGGCAGGCATAGACGCTCTTGCCGTTCATGATGGAGTCGGGGCGGGCAAAGTAGACCTGCTCAAAGATGCAGTTGGCCGGTTCTTCGGCTGCAGGTACGCCCTGCTCGGATACCAGGCCCTCGGCGCTGATGCGCAAAATCTCACCGGGACGGACGTCACGGACGTACTCGGCACCCACGATGTCGAGTGCGCAGGTCTCGGAAGCAACGACCCAGCCACCGGCGCGCGTGACACGGACGGCGGAGTCGACCGTCGCGGCGCCGTCCTGCGACGGCAGCTGCGAAACGGATGCGGCATCGGCCTGGTCCAGGCCCTCGTCCACCAGCTTGCCCAGCACGAGCGGGCGAATGCCGTGCGGATCGCGGAATGCGTAGAGCGCCTGCTCGTTGATGAGCGTCATGGCGTAGCCGCCGCGCACGAGCTCCATGGTCTTGCGAATGCCCTCGCGCAGATGGCCTG
Organism: Coriobacteriaceae bacterium AF45-21; assembly: GCA_027682925.1. Classification (GTDB taxonomy): domain Bacteria; phylum Actinomycetota; class Coriobacteriia; order Coriobacteriales; family Coriobacteriaceae; genus Collinsella. Next base: position 44,907 of record JAQCYU010000007.1, on the reverse strand, counting down.
TACGCTGAGTAAAGTAGCCGATGAGTTTGGTCGCGACCTCGGAATCCGAGTTGGAGAGGAACGGCACGCCCAGCTCGATCAGCTGGCGGCGCAGCTCGTCGGTGTTGACGAGGGTACCGTTGTGCGCGAGCGCGATAATGACGCTATTGATGGTAGAGAGGTGCGGCTGAGAGGCTTCCCAGCTCTTGGCGCCGGCGGTGCCGTAGCGCACATGACCCACGGCCAGCTGACCGGAGAGCGTCGACAAGTCGGCATTGGAGAACACGCGGTCGAGCAGGCCCAGATCCTTGCGGACCATAACCGTACCGCCGTCACCAACAGCGATTCCCGCCGATTCTTGGCCACGGTGCTGCAGCGCACGCAGGCCAAAGTACGTCAGTCGAGCCACGTCGCGATCGGGCGCCCAGACACCAAAAACGCCGCATTCCTCATGCAGCTGGTCGGAGTCCGGATCATACGTCGACATGGCGTTCACCTGTCCCGCGGCACGCTCGGCCGCGCGGATGGTTTCTTGAGACATGGCATCCCCTCAGAGCCTCGTATTTTGGCGTTACCCGCCTTATTATACGCACGGCGCGACGCGCTCCCCAGCGCATGAGCAGCGCTTTTTAAAAGCCCACCGAGCTAATAATCCGTTTTGCGGCCAAACATTTTATCGGTCTGTCCAGTGCAAGCGCCCGCGCCCCCAGATGGCCGCCGCGCTCACCGTTGGGGATTACAAAGTTGCAATTGGGACGTTCGTCCTGTCTTTTGGCAGGTCGGCGGCGTATCCTTGTAATCTAGGACAAAGCGAGAAAGGTTCTGTATGGATCGAAACGGACTCGACCCCAGCGTCCCCAGCGCCACGGAGGTCAAGAAGATTCCCCTCATCATTAAGGTGTACGCCGTCCTGTGCATCCTGTCCGGCGTGGGCACACTCCCGTCGGTCGCCGCCTTTATGTGGCAGGTCATCACCGCGCTCATTAACGGCAACGCCGCTGCCAAGCTCGGCGGCAACACGCTCGTCGCGGTTGGACTCATCGTCGCCGGCATCATGCTCTCTGCGGCAAGTGCCGTCATCCTGATTATCTTTGGCCTGGACCTTATCAAAAACCAGCGCCGCAACGCCGCCCGCCTGTCCTACATCCTTATTGCATTCACCGTCGTCGAGCTTTTGGTCGACGTGATGCTCCAAGGTATCGGGCTCTTCTTGCTTCGTCCCGCTATTCAGCTCGGTATCCTCATCGCGCTTTCAGCCACCGTCGATCCTACGCTTCGCCAGGAGCGCGAACTGCAGCGCCGCCTGCAGGAGATGCTCGACCGCGACGCCGCCGCCGAGGGCATGCTCGGCCGCGATGAAACCGGCGAGGGCTACATCAAGCTCAACTACTTCAACCTGTTCTGGGTATTCCTCGTCTGCTGCGTGCTCGGCCTGATCGCCGAGGACATCTGGCACATGACGGTCGACGACCCAGGCGTCTACCAGGACCGCGCCGGCATGCTGTTTGGTCCCTTCAGCCCCATCTATGGCTTTGGTGCCGTACTCATGACCATGGTGCTCAACCGCTTCTATAAAAAGAATCCCATCATCATTTTCCTGGTAAGCGCTGTGCTCGGCGCGAGCTTCGAGGTGTTCGTGGGCTGGTTTATGCAGACCTCATTTGGCGTGGTCTCGTGGAGCTACTCGCACATGAAGCTGTTCGGCATGCCCGACCCACTCGCCGTCCTTACGGGCGGACGCACCTGCACGGGCTTTGCCTGCCTGTGGGGCCTGGGTGGCCTTATCTGGATCAAGCTGCTGCTGCCGAGGCTGCTCAAGCTCATCAACATGATTCCGTGGAAGAGTCGCTACTCGGCTACCGTCATCTTTACCGTCATTATGCTGGTCGACGGCGTCATGACGCTGCAGTCGCTCGACTACTGGTACCAGCGCGTCAACGGCACGGAGCCGGATATTCCCGTCGCGCAGTTCTACGGCAAGTATTTCGATAACGACTACATGGAAAACCGCTTCCAGAGCATGACCATGAGCCCCAAGGATGCGACACGCGTATAGCGCTCACCGCGCCCAAAACGCAAAATGCCCGCCGGTATCACACGTACCGGTGGGCATTTTTATAAACGATCCTTCTATCGACGCAATCCTCTATGCCTCGCGCTCGACCTCACTCACGCATTCGTTCTTGATGGTGCCAACGAGCGCCTGCAGTGCATCGACCACGTGTGGGCGAATGTCCCCGCCGATAAGCACGAGCATGATGTCGTCACCTACGGAAAGCTCGCCGCTTGCCAGCCACACGCGCACATAGCCGATACCCGGCATCGCGCGCGTGGCCTCGATAGCAGCCTGCACCTTCTGAGCATCGAAGCCAAACACCATGCCGCCCACCTTATGCCCAGGCGCCACGCCATCGGTCTCGACTCCGCGCACCTCAGCCTTGGGCGTCGCGCGCACCACACCGTTATGCGTCAGATACATCCCACGGCCTGCCGCCGAAGCATCGGCCTTGGCCTCGCGCAGCCAAGCATCAATCGAGGCATCAATTTGCCACTCTCGAGCATCATTTCTCCCTTACCGTCGTCGAGTAGCCAATTTGGGACGGGGCCTTTTTAGCTACTCTCGAACAACTTATTCCTCGACCGGCGTGAGCACCATGACGGCGCGTGTGTTGCTCAGCGACAGCGAACGACAGGTCACAAGCGTTACAACCTTAGTTGCCGAAGCGGCACGATCGGTGGCATCACTCGCCACGGCAGAAACGCCGTCGAGCATCTCGGACAGGTAGTTCTTGAGTCCGTCGTCGCCCTCAAAATTGGTCGTGCGCGCCTTGGCATACGTGTCCTCGACCACCTTGGTCGCCAGCGGACGCAGCTTATACGTCGCATCGCGCGTGATGTAGTACACGTATTCCATGCTGTCGAACGTCGCCTGATCGGTCGTGTTCGAAATCACGTTGAACATCGAACCGTCGTTCATGTGATGACCGTAAATCGTGGTCTGCTGATCCACCATGCCCGGCGCGGTGTCGTCGCTATCCAAGAAGATGGCTCCCGAGGCATTGGCCGCACCGTCGAACAACGTATTGAGGTACTTGGAGTTGTTATTGGTCTGCACCACGGGGTAGTTGATGTTGGTGCCGGGCGCGTAAATCCAGCCCACAACCTCGGGATTTGTCTGGGCGAGCGCGTTGAAGTCGACAATCGGCACGCCGCTGGCGTCCTTGTCGCTCACATATTGCTTTTCGATCTTTTGATACGACTCGCTCGCCTGCTTGTAGCCAATCTGGGCATTAATAAAGATGGCGGCAGCGGCAACAATGAGGCCAATGCCAATGATGATGAGCAGAATGGGAATGACGGAGCGGCGCTTTTTGCGCGGCGGCTCGGTATAGCTCGATGGCGCGGTATGCGCCGAAGAGCGAGGTGACTTCTTGGCCGTACTGTATGACGAAGGGCGATATGCAGCAGGTGTATCCTGACGGCGATGCTTCGCCGGCGTCACGGGGCGTGGCGCGCGCGGCTGCTGAGGAGAGGATGTCCGACCCTGCTGCGGCGCGCGCGCTGCTCCCGACTTGGCTGGATCGGGAATCCGAGAAGCCGAAAAACGCTTTCCCTGATAGTCGGACATGGCTCTCCTTATGCTGCAAATGGACTGGCAGAGCGCTTAGGCGTCAGCCATCTCCTGCTTCATCTTCTCGATAACCTTGCGGTACTCGGGGTCGCATGCGCCCAGAATCTGCGTGGCGTAGATGGCAGCGTTCTTGGCACCGTTGATGGCCACACAGGCAACGGGCACGCCCGAAGGCATCTGCACCATCGACAGCAGCGAATCCATACCGCCCAGGTCACTCGTCTTCATAGGTACGCCGATAACCGGCAGCGGCGTAAAGGCGGCCACGACACCACCCAGGTGAGCGGCCTTGCCGGCGGCGGCGATAATCACTTTGATACCGCGATCGGCAGCAGTCGAAGCCCACTCGTGGACCTTCGCCGGTGTGCGGTGTGCGCTCGCAATGACGAGCTCATAGGGCACACCGAGCGCCTCGAGCTCGGCGGTGCAGCCTTCCATAACACCCAGATCGGACTTGGAGCCCATGATGATCCCGACAACCGGCTTTTGATCTGCCATAAACAAAGACCTCCTGTTGAGAGCGGTGACGCGGCCAATCCGCGACCCTTAACTGCAAATAATTCAAGTATAGCCGCCGATGCTGATGTGTTCGGCGGGAGACGGAACGCTTTGCGAGATTAAGGCCGAAGGGTCGGAGCTTTCTGCCTACATTCAAAAAGCGTGCCCACCGTCCTTGGGTGGGACGGCGGGCACGCTTGCTTAGCTGTTGCTGGGGCTACTTAGCCTTGCTGCGACGATGGAAGAAAGCGCCGATCGCGGCGATGATGGCGCCAAGACCACCGACGGTCGCGACGGTCGCCGCCGTCTGGTCTCCGGTATTGGGAATCGCCGAACCGTTCTTCTTGCTGCCCTGGGCCTTGTCGCCTGCGGGCTTGCCCGCCTGGTTGCCGCCGTTCGAGCCATTGCCGGAACCCTGGTTGCCCGAGCCGCCCTGGTTGCCGGAATCGGCATCCTTGAGGCTCTCAATGGCCAGCTTGAGCTGGCTATAGGCCGCCTGGATCTGGGTGTCGGAAGCATTCTCATCACCCAAGACGTCCTCGGCGTAGGTAATGGCATCCGTCAGGGCCTTGACAGACTCGGCCGTCTTGCCCCTGGTGTCAGTCTCCTTCGCCTGCTTGACCAGGGCCTTGAGCTGCTTCTTAGTCGGATTCTCGACCGGGACCACCGGGGTCTTCTCGAGCGCGTCGCGGGCGCTCTCGAGCGCCCTGAGCGCCTGGTCGACCTCGTCCTGCGTGGCATCCTCGTCGCTCAAGATGGCGCGGGCGCTCGCCAGGGCGTTCTCGAGCGCCGTCCAGGAGGCCTCAGTGTAGTCGCCGGCCTTGAGGTCGCCGGCGGCAAGCTCGGCATCAACCTTTTCGATCGCGGCAGTGAGATCATCCTTCGCCACCGGATCGGGGACGGCCGTACCGTAGAACTTGAGCTCCGCCATGCTGCAGTAGGCATCAACGTCGCCCCCGCCGGCGTGAATCACCTTGACGGTCACGTAGCGACCGCGCGCGCGCCAAAGCTCATCTGTTTCCAGTCGCCACGGTCGGTGAGCACGCGGCCATCGTTGTCGAAGGCGAACGTACCCATCGACGCGGCGGTGCCCTTCTCATAACCGTCGGCAGTGTCGGAGACCAGTATCTCGGCCTCGAAGATATCGCCGTTAGTGCCGCCGTCCTGGCGCGGCAGGAATGTAACGTCGGTGAGATCGTAGTCGCGGCCCAGGTCGACACTCAGATACTGGGGCATACCGGTCCCATGGGCCCAGTCGCTGTGCCAAAGCGTCCGCTCGTCGCCGTCGAGAGCGTTGACGGCGTTGCTGCCCTCGTAGTCGGCCTCACTCGAGAAGCCGGCCACCTTGACGTTCTTGCGGTTCTCGGGCGTGTTGATGAGAATCTTCTCATCAACAGGGCGCATCTTGAGGCCGTCGATTGCCTTCTCGATCTTGGCTGTGGCGTCTGCGACATCCTTCTTGCTATAGCTGCCCTGGCCGCTGTCGAGGAGCTTCTGAGCCGCCTCGACCGCAGTGGTGAGAGCTGCATAGGAATCCTTGGTGTAGACGGACTCGCTGTAGCCCGCGGCTTTGGAAAGCGCTGCTACGAGCGCAGAGGTATCGACACCAGCCTTGACCTCGACCTCATAGGATGCGGTCTTGGAGGGGTCGAGTACCGACGCCACCGTGATCTTTGCCTTGCCGGCCTTGTTGGCACGCAGGTAGTAGCTCACGCTATCGCCAGCCTGAACAGCGGAGACGCTTACCACAGAGGGGTCGGAGCTCTCGACCGTCACATAGGGGTAGCCAGCGCTCTCAGGCGTAGCCTTGGCGTCGACGGGCGTAATGTCGCCTTCAAAGAACTCGGTCTGGTTCTTGCCTAGCTCGACACCCTCGATGGCCTCGACACCCTGCGTGTAGTTGAAGTTGACCTCACGCAGTGTGAGCATCTGGTCACCCGATGCCTCAAGCGGCGTGACCTCGACCTTGGTCGCCTTCTTGCCCTTGTTCTCGGCAGAGAGGTCAAAGGCGTAGCGAGCCAGGAAGGAATCGTACTCCCCGCCCGCGAACTCTTGGGTCGAGCCATCCTCGAACGTCACGACAGCCTTGATCTTCTGCACGGTTCCGTTGCCACCGTTGCGGTTAACGACCTCGACACTATCGAGTTTCGACGGCGTCTTAAATGCGAATGTCATCGTGGTGGGAAGCTTCACGTAACTCGGAAGCTTACCCTCGCTGTCCCAGTTGCCGCTCCAGTTCCATAGGAACTCAAAGCCGTTGTCGCCCTCGTTATTATCGAACAGCGCGTTATAGCTCTTCTGCTGGATAAGTTTCTCGACGTTGGTCCCGTCGTCGGTCGTGAGCTCATCGTTGGTCATCGTGATGTTGAAGGCGTCCTGACCGTACTCGGCGACCGTTGGCTGAGGAACATCCGGCATCGTCACCGTGCCGTCGCTCGCAAACTCAAGTGCGTCGCATGCCGGACCGATGAGCCAAGATGTCGAGGGCAGTTCGACCTTGCCGGCGGTCTTGGCCTTGAGCTTGAAACTCGCCACCGCGCCGGTACCGTTGTAGAGCTTGCCATCGCCGCGGTTGGCAAAGGCGAGATTGATAGTCTGCGTTCTGTCCGCGAACTGGACCTTCTCGCGAGACAGGTTCTCCATGCCGGCAGTCGAGCCGTCCTGCGCGATGCTCTCGGACACAAACTCGAACTGGTCGCTCTTGAAGTTGACGAGAGCGCCCAGGGCGTTGACGTTCTTGGCGTCGGCCGCATAGACATCAACGGTGATCTCATCACCGGCCTCGACCTCGGTCTTGCTCGGAATCACCGCGAGCGAACCTGCGACCTTGCCCTTTTGTTTAGTGCCGCCGTCAAGACCCGCCATGGTGAACGAGTAATCGTAGACGTCGTAAACGCCGTTATCGTTGAGGTCGGCGAAGTGGTCGCGGATCTGCGAACCGAACGTCGGGGTATCGGGCTCGCGATTCTCGAGGCCCAGATAGTTCTTCATGTTGGAGTAGTCTCCGTCGGAGATCGTGGCCTTGTTGAGGTTGGAGCCCACGGCGAAGCCATCCGTGCCGTCGGTCTTGTAGATGGCAATCTCGGACGCGGAGAAGAAATTGCCGACCGAGGCGAGCGGTGTCATGCGCACGTAACGGGCGGCCACGGTGCCGTCAAACGCTACCGTCTTACAATCAGCGGAACGTGCCCAATCGACCTCTTGGCTCGTCCAGTGGACGCCATCGAGACTCGTCTCAACACGCATCTTGGTCACAGTGCCGTTGCCGGCGTCATCGCGCGGATAGTACTCGAGCTTATCGAGCTTGTAAGCGCGTCCATAGTCAACGGTAAGCGCCTTGCCCAGATCGTTGCCACCGGAGTGGAAACCGCCGTCGCCCGACTGGAACTCATGGTCGAAGGCGAGCTCGGCCTTATGGCTGCCGTAAAGTGAGCCCTCCCAGGTGATTTGCTCGGCGTCGGGGACGTTCCGCCACGGATCGAGTGCGGAGTTCGCCTCGAGCACATCGCTCCAGGCGGAGTAGCCCTCGGCGTTGCGCGAACGAATCTGGTAGGTGTGCTTGCTATTGTAGGCGAGGTCGGTGTGCGTGAACTCGGCCGCATCACCCACGGCGAACACGGTGCCGTCGACCTTAAGGTCGTAGGAGGTAGCACCATCGACCTTTCCCCAGGTGAGCTTGATGCTCGTTGGGGTCGTGACGTCCTCGGGGGCAGCAAGGTTCGTGGGTGCGGAGAGGCTCTCGTTGAGGCGATCGGCTGTGAGCGTGGCGTCGGCGTTCACGAAACCGCCCAGCTCGAGCGTCTGCGCCGCCGCAGCAACATCGGTCTTCGCGAACTTGACGTAGACCTTGGGGTTCGTGGTGATCTTGGTGTTGTTAAAGCTCTCGCCCCGCTCGGCCTCGGTGCCGTCCGCATCGCTGCCGTAGTGGTTGAGGTTAGGGGTCTCGCTGTAGAAGTAGACCGCCTGGCCGGCTCGGGGGTCGCGGTGTCAAAGGTCTCCTGCGAGTCGACCTCAACCACGTTGAGCGCGGATCCGCCGTTCTTGGCGACGACGCTCATGGGCTTGGCGGACACGTTGGCCACGAAGGTCGTGGTGCGATTGGAGTCGTAGCCGTTGTAGCCACCCTGCGAGGCTTCGGCGGTAAAGGTCGCGGTGCCGCCTGCGGCCTTGGATCTGTAGACGGTGCTCACATGCTCACCGTAGGAGATATTGTCGATCGTACCGTAGGAATCGTCCTCAGTCGTGTTGTTCTCGATGGAGGAGCCGTCGTCCTCGTACTGCGTAAAGGTGCCGTCGCCCTCGGTGGCGAAGAACTCGACGATACGCTGGCTGCGGTCGGTACCCTTGGTGTTGGTGTCGCTCACGGCCTCGGGGTTGTTGTTCTCGGCGTACATCGGCACGATAGCGTTGGCCTTCACAAACAGCGGCAGCTCCAAAGCGGAGCCTCGTAGTTGTTGAGAACCTGGCCGCCGCGATACTGCTTACCCGAGAAGTAATCGATCCAGATGGTGGGATTCTCGTCGGTGCCGTAGTTGGGGAGGTAAATCCCATTGCGAATGTCGTTGCCGTTCTCGTCTGCCTGGGTATCCTGATACACCGGTGCCACTAGGAAGTTCTCACCGAACATATACTGGTACTGCGTCGAGGTGCTTGCGGCGTACTCGGAGTTATCGGAAAGCAGCATGGCGCGGATCATGGGCAGGCCGGCATCGCCGTTACCCGTGTCGATGTTGGCCGCCGAGGCCGCGCTCGTGTAGATATAGGGCATGAGCTGCGCCTTGAGCTTGAGGTAGAAGCGCGAGATGCCTGTGTAGGGATCGCCGTGCGTCATGGGCGATTTACGGTAGGTGCCCCAACCGTCCATGTCGAGCATAGAGGGCGTGAACGTCTTCCACTGGTAGTCACGCGCAGAGATGATGGGGTCGCCGCCAAAAATGCCATCCATGTCGGAGCCGATGTTGGGGTTGCCCGAAAGACTCTGACCGATATACGTGGGGATATGGAAGCGAATGTACTCCCAGTTACCGCCATACTGGTCGCCGGTCCAAATGCCACCAAAGCGCTGCGTGCCGGCCCAACCATCGAGCGTGATGATGTTGGGGCGCTTGTTAGCGCCGGTCGTCACCGTGTCATAAGCTGTCTTGATGCCATTAAGACCAAAGGAGTAGCCAGATCCAACCCAGGCAACGTCGGTCTTAAGGGTAGTGATGCCTCCCGTCTTGACCTCGGCGTCGAAGTCGCGAAGCAGATGCCACGGGGTCTCAGGGTTGCTGTCGGGCTCAAGGTTGGACTGGGTCCACAAGCCCGTGCTCACACCCTTTGAGTTGGCATACTCGGTGAACTTCTTAAGGTTGTCGACGTTGGCACGCACAGCGTTAAGACGGTCGGCCGAGCTCGCTCCGTCGGAGTTGACGCCGCCGGTCTTGTAGTAACCGTTCTGGCCATAGCCGGCGCCGTAGCCGTCGTTCGGCAGGAACCAGCCGAGCGGCATGTCGCTGTCCTCGTAGTCATCGATAACCTGCCGAGCAGAGAACTGGCGGTCGAAATCGGTCGCTTTCATGTTCTCGGTATCAACCGTAGGGCCCTCACCGTTGAGCGTCTCGGCCGCAAGTGTGCCGTCGAGCTTGTAGCCCGTCGACATGCCAGACTCGTACTTAACGTCGCCCTTCTCGCTCGAGGACTTGCTGCCCTTGGTCTCCCACTTCTTTTGACCCGAGGTCGTTGACCAGCCATCACGGTTATAGGCATTAAGATGACCAAGGTAGAACCCGTACTCGGGCAGCAGTACCGGGTTACCGGTCACCTTGTAGTAGTCCTGCAGCATCTCAGTTGCCACGTTCGAAGCTCCCTCGTTGGTCGCCACGAAGTAGTAGGCATCAAACTCATTCTCGCTGTGCAAAGTCGTGACCGTCGATGAGTCCGTGGAACCGAAGTCGTAGGAACCCTCTGCAAACGTGTTTCGGAGCACGCCGTAGCCGTCACTCGTCCAATAAAACGGGTTGGGCGAGGCAACGCCGCCATCGGTCCAGTTGTTCGTGTTGGAGATGGCGATGGTCTGGTTGGTGTGCAGGAAGCGTCCGTTCTGGGTGCCGCCGCCAAAGAAGTTCTCGGACTTCTCCTTGGCGAGCGTCTGGACGGTACCCTTCTTATCAAGGTCGAGGGACGCGGACTCGGAAACCACGACACGGTCGCCTGACTTGATACTCATCTTGCCAGTCGCCTTGTCCAGGATCACGGTCGCCTTTCCGCCGGTGATCTCGATAGTGTCGCCCTTGTCGGCAACCGTCGCACTCGGCTTGCTGTAGGTGTCCGAGGTATCGGGCTGAGCCTGGATCTTAGCCGTGTGGGACTTACTGCGCGGCGTGGCGTACTCGGAAACTCACCCTTGGGGTCGACGTTATAACGGAAAATACCGTCCTCGAGGAACGTAATACGGCCCTTGATGCCGTCAGCGAAATCGATGTCGACGACATTCGAGGCAGACTGGGACACGGTCGCCGAGTCGACGCCCTTGAGCGGCGTGGCAATCGCCTGCTGGGGATTGGCAAACACGAGCGTCGCTGCAGTGGCAACGAGGACCGCGCTTCCCTTCACCCACCGTTTCGTAAAAATGGAATTCCTGCGCATCTGGTCTCCTTTCTTCCGACATGCTGAGGTGCCGAGGACGCCCCCCCCCCCGGCAGCATGGGAAAACGTATCAAACGGAGATGTTCGGTACATTCCGCACAATGGGGGCCACCCGTTACCAAGGGGCCAACTGGTAGTAACCAGATAGCCACCTACTAGGTCATATCAACATATGGGAGCACTTGCGCACCCAAGTTCGGAATTCTCCCAGCGGCAGCAAAATAAGCGTCAACGGCAAGGTGGGCTTAATAAGCCATACCAATTGGTTCTTCAGTCAAATACCAATCTAGCAAAAATGTACTGTTTATCTGGTATTACACAGACCATACCTTTCTCTCGGGAACTGGGCTTCGCGAAGTTTCCCGAGGGAAAGGCTCAGCCGCCATCCTGCAACCTACCGGGGATTGCCATGACGTACGTTGGCTGATTTGGTTTGGAATGAGATGTTGACGGTGGCTGATGGGCACAACTGTCCCGGGTGCATTTCAAGATGCACCTAAATGTCTGTCTTTATCCTTATAGATTGTCCAGGTAGTCGTCGGCATCATAGGTAAGGCTGTAAGCTTTATTCAGGATGCGCACGAGCTCCTGGGCATCGTGCTCGCCGAGCGCTGAGAGTTGTTTCGAGAGCGATGCCACACTCTCGGCATTTTTTTTCGCCGCGAAATCACGGCCTTCCTCGGTAATGCTCACCAGCACACGCCGACGATCGTTTGGATCAGTCCTGCGCTGAACGTAACCCTTACTCTCGAGTGAATCCAAGATATGCGACATGCGCGCACGGGAGAATTTCAGCTTCTTGGCAATCTCGGAGGGAATGACATCACCGTCAATACCCGATAGATACTGTAAAACCGGTGCCTCGCCCACACTGGCGCCGCCGGCAGCACTCAAGGATCCCTTGGCAAGGGAACGTGAGTACACAATCAGTTTTCGAGCGACGTCATCGTAATCCACTGGGGATATTGTCCTTTGCAACTCTAGAAGGGCCATAAAACCGTCATTTGCCGTACATTAGTTAACATTCGCAACAATTATTTATGATACCCCAACGCGGAAGTCTATTGCTCGTCCTTCTTGCGTCGCATAAGCTCCTCAACGTCGACACCAGCGGCCTCGAGCATGCGCTCGACATTCTTTTTGGCGTTGGTCGTGCCGACCTTAAGCACGATCGAAAGCGGAGTGCCCACCACCAGGCACACGATGCCCACGGGGACACCCCAGCCGGGGCCGCCCTGCATACCCCACATCCCCATCAAAAAGCCAATCGCCACGAGCGAATAGCCCAGGCGCAGCCAAACATTGAGCCGCTGAATAGCATCGGTCTGCATCTTTGCCTCGCGAATCAAGTCGTCGCGCGAAAGGTCGTGTCCATGTTTCTCGTGCATATGGTCCTCCTCGTGCAAAGTGTGCATCATGCGCAAGTGCATCGTTTGTCGAATACGTCATCTTTCAAGAGCAATATAGCGGGTGTCGTGTAGGCGATGGAGGTCGCTGGCCATATTGCCCTTGAAGGGCGGCGCAAAATCAGAAGGCCGTGCGGTTGAGGCCGCACGGCCTTACAGGGGGCCAGGGGATGATGACTAGTAGCTCAGTGCCGGGTCGAAGAAGCCAATGAGAACGCCCACAAATGCGATCACAACGAGGATCAGCATCATAACGATGGGGTTGACCTTCTTCTTGGTCATCATGTACCAGCAGAAGATGATGAAGACCATGGGCAGCAGGTGCGGATAGATTCCGTCGAGCGTGTCCTGGAACTTACCGCCGCCGGGCAGCACCAGATTGGGGCTGCAGGTGATGGAGACCCAGGTAGCACCGACTGCACCGATGACCATGGTACCGACCATCACGATGGAATCACGCAGAGCCTTGGCCTTGGGGCCGACGAGGGCCTCGACCGCCTTGCCGCCGAGCTCATAGCCCTGGTTGTAGGCAAAGCGCATGCCAAGGAACATGAGCAGGTTCCACACGACAATATAGAAGATGGCACCGAGCGGAGAGCCGCCGGTCGAGAGACCGAGGGCGATACCGAGCAGGATCGGGATCAGGGTACCGACGATCAGCGAGTCGCCAAGGCCGGCGAGCGGGCCCATGAGGCCGGCGCGGATGCCGTTGATGGCGTCGTCGTCGATGGCCTCGCCGTTTGCGCGAGCCTCCTCGAGGCCGGCGGTGACGCCGACAATCATGGTGCCGATCTGCGGCTCGGTGTTGAAGAACGCGGAGTAGGTCTGGAGGGCCTGCTTCTGCTCCTCGGGCGTGTCGTAGAGCTCCTCGACGATCGGAAGCATGGCGCACAGGTAACCGAAGGTCTGCATGTGCTCCTGCGAGAAGCAAGTCAGGTTGCCATAGGACCAGTTGCGGAACGACTTGGCAAGCGTTTTCTTAGAGAGTTTCTTCTTCTCTGCCATTAGATGTCCTCCTCTTCCTCATCATCTGAGCCCGAGGCGATAGCTGCCTTGGGAGCGTTTGCGAGGTCGATCTTGAGCGAAGCGATCTCATAGTTGATCAGGGCGAAGAAGCAGCCGATGCCGGCAGCGGCGATCAGGTTGCATCCCATGACAGCGGACAGGGTGAAGCCGAAGAAGAACGTCAGGAAGTCCGTGGGCTTAGAGATGACCTGCTTGAGCAGGATGGCGATACCGACGGTAGGCAGCAGCGAGCCGACGGTAAACAGCGTCTTCATCGCGATGCCGTCCATGGGCATGTAGGTCTTCATGAGGTCGACCATGGCGGTGCCGCCCATGGTGATGATGAACGTCGGGAGGAACGAGCAGACGATGTGACCGATCCAAGGCAGAACGTTGTTGACCAGGTAGAGCTTGTGGAGATCGCCCTTCTCGAGCCACTTCCAGCCCATGCCCTGCCACACCAGGTTGATGGTGGCGGTGCCATAGAAGAGCACAGTGCCGAGCGTGCCGACGGCGGCACCGAGGGATGCGGCCATGCCGGCAGCCTCAGCGGAGGCGGGATCGATGCCCGAGTTCTTGATGGCGAGGATCGCCAGCGGGATACCGATATAGGACACGGCGCGGACGTCGGCGGAGACGGTTCCGCCGGGGGTCACGAGAGCGATGTAGACAACCTGGATGGCAGCGCCGACGAGGATGCCCGTCTGCATATCGCCCATGATGATGCCGACGATGAGGCCGGCGACCAGAGGACGACCCAGAGTGTAGTTGCCGATCGTCGTGCCACCCATGCCAGGCAGTGATGCCAGGCAGGCGAACAGGCCGAACAGCGCGGCTTGGAATGCATTGATTGCCATGCTTTCCCCTTTCTTTATTCCTCAGCCCCTTTCACCAAGGGCTGTAGATACCAAAATGCGGCTGGCGCCTAACTAGAAGCCAAACTGACCGCGGAACTTGGGCCACTCACCGATGGACTTCTCCTTGATAAGGGCGAACTCGACCGTGTAGCCGGCGTTGGTGAGATCCTCGAGCGCCTGGGCCTCTTCCTGCGTGATCGACTGGTTGTTGCCGAGCTTGGTGGTGCCGGGACGATCGTTGCAGGGACCGACGATGATGCGGTCCATGCCGGGCTTAAAGCCAAAATCGACGAGAAGCTCCTTCATGTCGAGCGGGTTCTTGGTGATCAGGAAGTACTTGGTGTCGGACTTGAGAACCTTCTCGGATACCTCCTTGAAGTGCTCCTTGGTCCACACGAACGTCTTCTTGCCCGAGGCACTCTTGTAGGCCTCCTTGAGCACGGGGTTGGACGCTGCAGCGTCGTTGACGGCGATAAGACCGTCGCAGGGATACTCGAGGGCCCAACGGGTAACGGTCTGTCCATGGATCATACGGTCGTCAATACGGATGAACGAAATCATGCGTTCTCCCTTTCTTTATCACCGGGGGTCTTTCCTCTTAACCCCCGCTCCATCACGAAAATTTGGGCGGATGCGCTGCCTAGATGTCGTCGTCCTCGTCGTCGGCGTCATCGGTCGGGACAACGAGCTCGGACATACCGTTCTTGCCCTCCTGCAGCATCATCTGCTTGAGGGAATCCAGGTCCATGGTAGCAAGCCCCATCATGGCGGTCATAGCCATGGGCAGATTCATACCGCCGAAGGCAATGGTGTGGGCGAGCAGGCCCTTCTCGGCCAGCGTGTTCATAGCATTGGTGAGCGGCGATCCGCCCAGGATGTCACCGAGCAGGACAATCTCGTCATCGGCAGTAGCGGGAGCGAGCATCGCCTTGACGTTCTCGACATACTCGTCAGCGCCCATGCCGTCCACGAGACTCGTCGACAAGATGTTCGGGGCGTCATTGCCGAGCATCTTGAGGACACTGTGCAGTCCGGGAGCGAGCGTTCCGTGACTGACCATTACCAGATACCGCATGCGGTCTCCTCTCGACCTGCCGTGTGTCGCACGGCTTTGCTTTTTGCTGAGATTATTGTTGCGCCGGGGCATGTTCGGTACAAGAAAATAGTTGCGAACGGCAACTATTCATCGGTTAACGGTAGCAACTATTTTTGTGCCTAAATTATTTTTTCTTCTAATTATTTTTAAAATAGCAGGTAGATTGCCTGATAAATGTTTTATGTTCCTTATGCACCATACATACCAGCAAGAATCGGGCCTGGCATCTCCGGTTTGCCCCGCAGTGTCAGACCATGCCACGTACGCCCACGACATGGAGGTACCCCATGGATATGATCTCGTTTCTCGCCTCCGAACCCTTCGACCGCAGCGGTGATACGCCGCTCTATGTCCAACTTAAACATCGAATCGCCCTGCTTATCGCCAGCCAGGCGTTCGACACCAAGACGCCGCTGCCACGCGAGCTCGAAATCTGTGAGCGGCTAGAGTTATCGCGCGCGACCGTGCGCCGTTGCTTCCAAGATCTCGTCATCGAGGGGCGCGTGGTGCGCAAACGTGGGCAGGGCACGTTCATCAAACCCCAAACCTCAGCACCCGGCATCGACCTGGCCCTGAATTTCAGCGCGCGGATGCGCGAAGCGGGACGGGTTCCAAGCTCGCAGATTCTCGCCTTTTCAAGCATACCGGCCGTCCGCGGCATCGCCTCTGGGCTCAAAGTGCCCGAAGGGACACCCGTCTGGGAGATTCGCCGCCTGCGTCTCGCCAACGACAAACCCATGGAGCTCAACTACGTCTATATCCCCGTGTCACTTTGCCCCGAGCTCACACGCAAAGACGTGGATGGCTCGCTCTACGCCTACATCGCGGAAAAGACCGGCATCCTGCCCGCAAGCGTCGATGCCGTCTACGAGGCGGTCAACCTCGACAAGCATGAGGCGCGCCTTTTGGGACAGAACACCGGTAAGGCGGCGATGCGCATCGTGCGTTCGACCTACGACAAGACGGGAACCCCGTTCGAGGTAGGCGTGCTCATCAGCTGCGATGGTCAGGCAAAGATGCACGTGCACATCGCCGCCGACAAAACAACCTTCACCGCCACAGCCCAATAAATCCAAAACGTGGGCCCTGCCGTTCGTTCGAACAGCAGGGCCCACACTCATTTTCTATTTAGCCCTAGTCATCGCGCAAAGCCCCTTCGGCAGTACATGATGCAGCCGAGTCACCGCAGGCCGGGGCGGAGGGGGCTGAGTTTCCCACTGAGCGACTCTGCTTGCAGCCGGAGCGAGGGGGGGGGAAACTCAGCCCCCTCCGCCCCGGCCGGCCAGCTCAATCTACACCGTGTACTGCGGCAGGTCCTGCAGGGCGATGACGTCCATGCCCATGTCGTTGGCGCTGCCGTGACCCTGTTGGTCCTCGCGAACGGCCTCGATGGCGCTCACGTAGGTATTGGCGGCAGACATCGCCGTCACGCAGGTCACGCCGCGGCGCACCGCCTCGGTGCGCAACAGATAGCCGTCGCCACGCGAGCCCGGGCCGTACGGTGTGTTGATGATCACCGCGATCTTACCATCGGCAATGAGGTCGCCGATGTTGGGACGCTCGCCGTCGTGCGGGCCGCTGATCTTTTCCACGACCTCGCACGTCACGTTGCCTCCGCGCAGCACGCGCGCCGTACCCTCGGTAGAGCAGATGTCAAAGCCCAGGTAGCGCAGGATACGGGCGACCGAAAGGATATGACGCTTGTCGCGGTCGCACACGCTAATGAACACCTTGCCGCAGCTCGGATCGGGCAACTTGTAGTCGATCGCCAACTGTGTCTTGGCGTATGCCTCGGGATAGCTCTTGGCGATACCCATGACCTCGCCCGTCGACTTCATCTCGGGACCCAGGATAACGTCGGCTCCCGGGAAACGACCCCAGGGCATAACGGCTTCCTTCATACAGAACCAGTCCAGCTGACGCTCATCGCTCGGCAGGCCCAGACTCGCGATGGAATCGCCCGCCATGATACGCGCCGCACACTTGGCCAGCGGCACGCCGGTGGCCTTGGAGATGAACGGCACGGTACGGCTGGCACGCGGGTTGGCCTCGATCACGTAGACGGTCTCGCCCTTGATGGCATACTGCACGTTGACCAGGCCGCGTACGCCCAGCGCCATCGCGATGCGGCGTGTGGTCTCGCGAAGCTTCGTCTGCAGGCTCTCGCTAAAGCTGAACGGCGGGATGCAGGTCGCAGAGTCGCCGGAGTGAATACCGGCCTCCTCGATATGCTCCAGGATACCGCCGATGTAGACCTCTTCGCCATCGCACAGGGCGTCGACATCGGACTCGATCGCACCCTCCAGGAAGCGATCCAGATACACCGGGTAGTCGGGGCTAATGCGCGCAGCCTCGGCCATGTAATCGCGCAGATGCTCGGCATCGTAGGCGATCATCATGCCGCGGCCACCCAGCACGTAGCTCGGACGCACCAGCAGCGGGTAGCCGATGTGCGCGGCCACGGTCTCGGCCTCCTCAAACGAGGTTGCCTGACCCGCCGGCGGATACATAATGCCCAGCTTGTCGAGTAGGGCGGCAAAGCGCTCGCGGTCCTCGGCAAAGTCGATGGCGTCGGGCTTGGTACCCATGATGTTGACGCCGCTCTCCTCGAGCATGCGCGCCAGTTTAAGCGGGGTCTGGCCGCCGAGCGTCACCACGACGCCGTCGGGGCGCTCGACATCGATAACGTCCATGACGTCCTCGTAGGTGAGCGGCTCAAAGTACAGACGGTCGGACGTGTCATAGTCGGTCGAGACGGTCTCGGGATTGCAGTTGACCATGATGGTCTCGAAGCCGCGGGCTGCCAGCGCGTAGCTCGCGTGCACGCAGCAGTAATCGAACTCGATACCCTGGCCAATGCGGTTGGGGCCGGCGCCCAGGATCATCGCCTTGGGCTTGTCCGCCGGCGTGGTCTCGTCGGGAGCCACGCACTTCTTGGCATCCGGGCTCGTGCGGTAGATGTTCTCGTACGTCTTGTAGTGGTACTCCGTGGCGCTCGAGAACTCGGCCGCGCAGGTATCGACCGTCTTCATGCTGGGGACCACGCCCAGACCCTTACGGTAAGCGCGCACAAAGCGCTCGTCCGAGCCGGTCAGCGCGGCAATCTCGGCATCGCTCGTGCCATACTGCTTGAGCAGGCGCATCGCATCGGCGTCAATGTCCTCCACGCGCAGGCCGCGGATGCTCTCCTGAACCTGCACCATATCGTTGATACGGTTGAGGTACCACGGATCGATACCGCAGATGGCATGGATGCGCGCGACATCCCAGCCACGGCGCAGGGCCTCGACCACAAAGAAGATGCGGTGCTCGGTCGGGGTGCCCACGGCCTGGGCGAGCTCGTCGTCGCTCAGCTTGTCGGCACCTTCCTTGCCACCGGTGCAGATGCCCTGGTGACCGTCCTCCAGCGAGCGCATGGCCTTGCCGAAGGCCTCCTCAAAGGTGCGGCCGATCGCCATAATCTCGCCCACGGCCTTCATGCGCGTGGTGAGCGTGGGGTCGGTACCCTTGAACTTCTCGAAGGCAAAGCGCGGCACCTTGACCACGCAGTAGTCAATCGTGGGCTCAAAGCAGGCAGGCGTTGCTTGGTAATGTCGTTGACGATCTCGTCGAGCGTGTAGCCCACAGCCAGGCGCGCGGCGGCCTTGGCGATGGGGAAACCCGTGGCCTTGGAGGCCAGCGCGGACGAACGGCTCACGCGCGGGTTCATCTCGATGACAATCAGGCGGCCGGTCTGGGGGTTCACGGCAAACTGCACGTTGGATCCGCCGGTCTCGACGCCAATCTTCTCCAGGATAGCGAGCGAGGCCACACGCATGCGCTGATACTCAAGGTCGGAGAGTGTCTGCGCCGGCGCCACGGTGATGGAGTCGCCGGTGTGCACGCCCATGGGGTCGAGATTCTCGATGGAGCACACGATGATGCCGTTGCCGGCGTGGTCACGCATGACCTCCATCTCATACTCTTTCCAGCCCTCGATGGACTCCTCGACCAGCACCTCGTGGGCAGGCGAGAGCTCCAGGCCCTGGCTCACGATGGAGACAAGCTCCTCGTGGGTGTGAGCGATGCCGCCGCCGGCGCCACCGAGGGTAAAGCTCGGGCGCAGTACACAGGGATAGCCTACGCGCTCGGCGATAGCCTCGGCGTCGGCGACGCTGTAGGCGTAGCCCGAGCGCGCGACCTCCAGGCCAATCTCAGCCATGGCCTCGTTAAAGAGCTTACGGTCCTCGCCGCGCTCGATGGCGGCCAGGTCGCAGCCGATCATCTCGACGCCGTACTTGTCGAGCGTGCCGTCTTTCGCCAGCTCGACGGCGGCGTTCAGACCGGTCTGACCGCCCAGCGTGGGCAGCAGCGCGTCCGGGCGCTCTTTCTTGATCACGCGCTCGATAAACTCGGCGGTGATGGGCTCGACATAGGTGCGGTCGGCAAGACCCGGGTCGGTCATAATGGTCGCCGGGTTGGAGTTGACCAGGATGACCTCAAAGCCATCCTCCTTGAGCACCTTGCAGGCCTGGGCGCCGGAGTAGTCGAACTCACATGCCTGGCCAATAACGATGGGGCCCGAACCAATAACGAGGATACGCTTGATGTCAGTACGTTTCGGCATGTTAGTTCTCCTCGGTCTCGGTCGCGGCGGTCTCGGCGAAATTCCAGCCAGCCAAGCGGTCCTTCGCGGTGTCGATGTCCAGGTAGTTCTCCTCGCCGTCCATGAGTCGCGTAAAGGCGGTAAAGAGATAGTGGGCATCGGTGGGGCCAGGCGAGGCCTCGGGGTGGTACTGGACCGAGAAGCACGGGGCGTCGAGCAGCTGGATGCCCTCGGCGGTGCCGTCGTTGAGATTCACATGTGTTAGGCGAATACGGCCAAAGCGCTCGTTCATCACGACCGGCGCGATTCCGCGGCGCACCCAGACGCGCAGATCTCCATCGGCCGCATGCTCGGTCTCGCCGCCGGAAAGCTCGGGGACAAGCTTGCCCAAGCTGGGGAACAGCAGGCCAAAGCCATGGTTTTGTGCGGTGATCTCCACGCGACGGCTTACCAGGTTCATGACCGGCTGGTTGCCACCGCGGTGACCGAACTTAAGCTTTTCCATCTGGGCGCCGCACGCCAAGCTGATCATCTGGTGACCAAGGCAAATGCCAAAGACCGGCACCTTGCCGATCAGCTGCTGCACCTGCTCGTAAGTCTCCACCACGGCATCGGGGTCGCCGGGGCCATTGGACAAAAAGACGCCGTCGGGATTCATGTCGAGCACCTGCCGGGCAGGCGTGTCCCACGGCACGACGGTAAGGTCGCAGCCGGCGCGGACCAGCCCCTCCAGAATGCCGCGCTTCACACCGCAGTCGTAGGCGACCACTTTGTGACGGGCAGGAGCGGCAGCCGAAAGCGCAAAGTCATGCGCGGCAGGCAGGTCGGCGGCCACAAACTCGTGAGGCGCGGAGCAGCTTACGGTCTTGACCAGGTTCTCGCCTACCAGCATGGGCGCTGCGGCCAGACGCTCGGCAAGCTCGTCGACGTCGAAGATTTCGGTCGAGATAATGCCCATCTTGGAACCATTGTCGCGCAGATGGCGCACCAGAGCGCGGGTGTCGACACCCTCGATAGCGACGATGCCGTGAGCGCGCAGGTACTCCGGCACGCTCACGGCCGAGCGCCAGTTAGAAGGCGTGGCGCACATATCGCGAACGATCATGCCGCGCATAGCCGGAGCGCTCGCAGGGCGCACGGCGTCGCCGGGGAAGGCCGACTGGACATCGGTCTCGTCGATACCGTAGTTGCCGATCTGCGGATAGGTCATGGTTACGATTTGGCCGGCATAACTCGGGTCGGTCATGACCTCAAAGTAGCCCTCGAGCGAGGTGTTGAAGCAGACTTCGCCGGTCGCGGTGCCCTCGGCGCCGCATGCACGTCCATAAAAAATGGTCCCATCCTCAAGATACAGGATGCAGGGACCGCAGGTGCCCTTGCTGGTTTTGGCTAGCATACGCTGGCAAAGCTCGCTGGGCGCGAAGGTGCGGGCGGCAGCGCCCGCAGTATGGTTGTTCGCCATAATTCTCCTTCCCGGTCTCACAGGACCGGCTTAAAGGTGTGTAGTTAGGCCTCGCGATATTGTAACCGCAAGCATGCCTCATGGCGTTAATTTCATCGAAATGTTTACGAAATGATAATTATGACTTTCTATGCATAATGATTTTTTAATCCCCGTCCCAGAAAAATCATCCCGCGGGGCTTGTGGCTCACGCGGGATGATGGCGTCTTACTTTTTCTCGTCCTGTCCCAGCAGATCGGACGGCGTTCGGTCGGGCTTGCCGCCGCGGAAAATCTCGCGGCCACGCAGACGATGCTCCAGGTCACGTTCGGCCTTTTCCTCGTCAATCTTGGTCTGGCTCACCACCGGGTCCTCAATCAACGACGACACCGAGTTCACCTGCTTCTGAATGCGCTCGGCGATGGTGTCATCCATACTCACGATGCGCATCTTCCAGTCGATACTCGTGGCGTTGGATGAGCTCTTGGTCCACACGAACGTCAAAATGGCGCTCTGGTGGCCCTGGGCGGGAAACATGCCAAAGAAGGAATCGTGCTGAATGTTGCTATCCTCGTCGATATAGGCATGCACGTTATACACCACGCGGTCGATCTTATCGTTGAGCAACGCGTTGGTCGCAAGCGCCGCGGCCTGAATCTGCCCGTTGGACAGCAGCTCGAGCTCGTTGGCAGACGATGTGTCCAACACCGTCACCTCGACCGTGCCCGTACGCTCATCGGCTTCATCGACGGTAAAGTCGAGCGGGAACTGCGTAAAGCCGTTGCCCCACTCAAGGCCGCCCTTCAGCGCCGTCGAAACGGTATCGACCGAAACGCTCTCGGACAGGTTGGCGGTGTTCAGACGGCGCATCACGCCGTAGCCAATCTGCATGCCCACGATCAGCACCAAAATACCAATGACCACGGCCATGGCAGTCTTCGTAATGGTATGGCTCACCTGCGAGCCCGAAGGATCGTCCTCGGACAGCGGGTCGATATGTTTTGCCTGGCTCGCGCGGTCCTCGCTGCGCAGCTGCGCCAGCGCCGCTTTGTCACCACGCTTGGCCGCAGCCTCCTTCTCACGCATGCGCTCGGTTCGCTTTTTGGCAAGCGTGGGATCCAAGACACCGGATGCATCGATTTCGGAGAATAACTCCGTCACTTCTTCCGGAGTCAAAGGGTTCTTGTCAGCCATAAACTTCCTGTCATATCAATCAGTCGAGCTCGTGCGCACGCGCACCTTCGAACTGCATTCGATAGTAACGGGCATAGGTGCCGCCACGGGCGAGAAGCTCCTCGTGCGTGCCACGTTCCACAACGCGACCATGCTCAACGGTCGCAATCTCGTCAGCATGTTTAATAGTCGAGAGACGGTGGGCGATGATGATCGTGGTACGGCCGCGTGCCAGCTCTTCGAGCGACTCCTGCACCGCCTCCTCGCTCTCGTTATCCAAAGCACTCGTCGCCTCGTCCAAGATCAAGATTTTGGGATTCTTGAGAAACACGCGCGCAATGGCGACGCGCTGTTTCTGTCCGCCCGAAAGACGGCTGCCGCGCTCGCCCACGACCGTGTCATAGCCCTGTGGAAGCGACTCGATAAAGGCATCGATGTTGGCGCGACGGGCGGCCTCGGCGATCTCTCCTGCCGTAGCGCCCGGCTTGCCGTAGGCGATGTTCTCGCCAATCGTGCCGTCAAACAGATAGACATCCTGCTGCACCAGGCCGATGGCGCGACGCAGGCTCTGCTGCGTCACATCGCGCACGTCCTGGCCGTCGATGCTAATGGATCCGGCGGCCACGTCATAAAAGCGCGGCAGCAGCGAACAGGTCGTGGACTTGCCACCGCCCGAAGGGCCAACCAAAGCGATGGTCTGCCCGGGCTTGATGGACAGGTCCATATGGTCGATAACGGGACGCTCGTCGGCATCGCCCTCGCCCAGCTCAACATCCTCGTAGTTAAAGCACACGTCGTGATACTCCACGGCGCCGGCAGTCACCTGCAGATCCGTAGCGCCCGGCTTGTCCTGGATATCCGGCGCGGTCGAGAGCACCTCGTCCATACGCTTAAAGCCGGCGATAGCCTTCTGATACGTTTCGGCCGAATTGACGAGTGTCTCGAGCGGCGTGCAGAACAGCGAAATATAGAGTGCAAAGGTCGCCATATCGACCGCCTGCAGCTGCCCCTGGGCGACCAGCCAGCCGCCCAGCAGCACCACGATCACATAGAGCACACCCGAAAGCAGGCCATACGTCGCGGTATAGACACCCATGGCGTGATACATGTTCTCCTTGGACGAAAGATAGCGATTGTTTGAGGCGCGGAACTTGAAGCGTTCGGTCTCCTCATTGGCAAAGCTCTTGACCACGCGCATGCCCGCCAGCGAATCCTGCAGCTGCGCATTGATGCCGCTGATCTTTTTGCGGTTGTCGCTAAAGACATCGCGCATGCGCATGTTCTGCCAAAACATGATGGCCGCAAACGCCGCCGTCACCACGGCCATGGCGAGCGCCAGCACCGGGGCGATGGTAAAGAGGATCACAAACGAGCCGATAATCTCGATGCCGCAGATGATGATCCACTCGGGCACGTGATGCGCCGCCTCGCAGATATCGAACAGGTCGTTGACCACGCGGCTCATCATGTCGCCCGAGCTGTTGCGGTCGAAGTACGCAAAGCTGAAGCGCTCATACTGGTCGAACAGGTCCTCGCGCATCTTGGACTCCATGCGTGCGCCCATCACGTGACCCCAATAGCTCACAAAGTAGCGGCAGGCGCAGCGGACGGCATACATCAACACCAAGCCCACCGCGATCATGCCGAGCGCCTGCATAATGGCAGCCTGATCCTGAGTAAATAGCCCACCGGTCAAATTGCGCAGGATAATGGGGAACGCCAGGTCAATGGCGGCAAGCACCAGAGCGCAAACAGTATCAGCAACAAAAAGCCCCATCTGGGGCTCGTAGTAAGAAAGAAACCTCTTAAACATAGTCACCTTACGCGGTTTTACCAAACCGCGTTTCGTCTCGACGCTGCAAGTGCTCCATTTGGACAATCTGGCCTTCAATCGTCGGTCGCGTATATCCATACGCTTCCCTCCTCTTTTAGGCCACCTTGTCTCAAATGGAGCACTTTCGCTGACTTACACAAACCTGCGGGATCATTCCCGCTCGTTAAAGATCGGCCCCACCCAGCCTGTGTGCGATGCTGTCGCAGGCAAGCGCGCCCACGACGGTCTTGGCGTCTTCGATCTTGCCGTCGAGCACAGCGTCGATCAGCTCGTGCAGCGGCACCAGGTCCACGTTGACAAACTCGTCATCGTCGGGGTTGGGCGCATCAAACTCGAGCTTGGTAGCCAAGTAGATGTGGATGATCTCATCGCAAAAACCGCAGGACGTGACAATCGACGTCAAAAAGCGAATACGACCAGCCCTAAAGCCCGTCTCCTCATGCAGTTCGCGCTTGGCGCAATCGAGCGGGTCCTCACCTGGATCGAGCTTGCCGGCGGGAATCTCGACCGTCACGCGGTCGATGGCGGTGCGGTACTGACGCACCAGTACGATCTTGCCACTCTCGGTCAGCGCCACAACGGCCGCCGCACCCGGATGGCGAACGATATCGCGGGCGCTGCGGCGACCGTTGGGCAGCTCAACCTCAAGACGGTGGACGTCGAGGATCTTGCCCTTCCAGGCGCGCTCCTCCGAAAGAATCTTCTCGTGCAGCTCGGCATCGTGCGGGTCATCGTCGCCCAGCACCAGCGCCGGCTCGTCAGCGACCTCGCCACCAGGTTCGCCCTCGGCGTGCCCATACACGCGGCTGTCCTCCTCGACGATCTGCGCATCCACGAGCTCTTCGTTCTTTTCGTCCATCCGTCTCATTCCTCTCGGACTTTAGGCATCCCAGGCGTCGCGGCCGCGCAGCGCGCGCAGGCCGATGTCGTGACGCAGGGTCTTACCCTCAAAATCAATCTTCTCGCAGGCCTCGTAGGCAAGGTTGCGAGCGTTCTCGAACGTGTCGCCCAGAGCGGTCACGGCAAGCACGCGACCACCATTGGTCAAGAGCTGGCCGTTCACCACAGCAGTGCCCGCGTGGTACACGGTCACGTTCTCCATGGCCTCGGCTTCGGTGATACCGGTGATGACCTTGCCCTTCTCGTAGCTGCCGGGATAGCCCGCACTCGTCAGGACAACGGCCACGGCCCACTCGTCGCGCCAGTCGAGCTCAATCTGATCGAGCTCACAGTTGGCGCAGGCCAGCATGACCTCAACCAGGTCGTTCTTAAGGCGTGGCAGCACGACCTGCGTCTCGGGGTCGCCAAAGCGGGCATTGAACTCCAGCACCTTGGGGCCGGCGGGCGTGAGCATAAAGCCGCCGTACAGGCAGCCGCGGTAGTCGATGCCCTCGGCAGCGAGCTCGGCAACGGTCTGCTCCATGACCTTCACCATGGTGGCGTGCTCCTCGTCGGTCACGATGGGCACCGGGCTGTAGACACCCATGCCGCCGGTGTTGGGGCCAAGGTCGCCCTCGAGCGCGCGCTTGTGGTCCTGCGAGGTGGCCATGGGGCGCACGGTCTTGCCGTCGGTAAAGGCCAAAAGCGAGCACTCGGGGCCGGTCAGCATCTCCTCGATAACCACGGTGTTGCCGGCATCGCCAAAGGTGCCGCCAAAGCACTCGCGCACGGCCTCCTCGGCCTGCTCAAGTTCGGTCGCCACGATAACGCCCTTGCCCGCGGCAAGGCCGTCGGCCTTGACGACCAGCGGAGCGCCCTGCTCACGCACATAAGCAAGAGCCGAAGCCTCGTCGGTAAACGAACCATAGGCTGCCGTCGGAATGCCCGCACGCTCCATGAGCTGCTTGGAGAACAGCTTGGAGCCCTCCATCTGGCGCCTCGGCACCCGGGCCAAAGCAGGGAATACCCGCCGCGCGCACGCGTCGGCCACGCCCGCCACGAGCGGAGCCTCGGGGCCAATTACCACGAGTCCGCATCCGTGGCTCTGCGCAAACGCCGCCACGGCCGCAGGATCGCAGTCGTCGAGAACAACGTTCTCGCCGCAGCTCGCGGTGCCGCCGTTGCCCGGCGCGATGTAGAGCTTGCCGGCGCGCGGTGATGCTGCGAGCTTAGCTGCCAAAGCATGCTCACGGCCGCCGCTGCCCAACAACAGGATGTCGATGGTTTGAGTGTCCGCCTTCAAGGGTGCCTCCTCTATGGATGAATGGCCCGCTCCGCGCGAGCCCTTTGCAAGCAAATATACCCCTCGGCCGCCCGTCCGGGCTGCAAAGGGGTATATCGCAATAACCAAATAGTCCCGATTACTTCCAGAATCGTTGATGATCTGCTCGCGACCAGCGCCAACGCCAATAAACGTCACGCGGGTGTGTGCCAGATCCTCGATAAACGCCACGTAGTCCTGAGCCTCTTGCGGCAGCTCATCAAAGCTGCGGCAACCGGTGATGTCGCACTTCCAGCCGGGGAGCTCCTCGTAGATGGGCTTGGCATGCTCAAAGCGCACCTGATGCTCGGGCACGCTGGTGTAGCGCTCGCCATCGACGTCGTATGCCACGCACACCTTGATGGTGTCGAAAGCCGAAAGCACGTCAAGCTTGGTCACGGCGATGTCGGTGAGACCGTTAACGCGCGAGGCATAGTTGGCGATGGGGCCGTCAAACCAACCACAGCGGCGGCGACGACCGGTGGTCACGCCGTACTCATAGCCCTCCTCGGTCAGCGTGTGGCCGGCCTCGGACTCATAGGAAAGCTCGGTGGGCATAGGGCCCGAACCGACGCGGGTGATATAGGCCTTCATGACGCCCAGCACACGGTCGACGTTCTTCATGCCAATGCCGGAGCCGGTAATGGCACCACCGGCGGTGCAATTGGAAGACGTCACGTACGGATAGGTACCGTGATCGATGTCGAGCAGCGTCGCCTGGGCGCCCTCAAAGAGCAGAGTCTTGCCCTCGTCGATCATATTGTTGAGCAGCAGGCTCGTCTCGGTGATGTACGGGCGCAGGCGCTCCGCCATGGGCAGGTACTCTTCGCAAATCTGGTCCACGGTGTAGGTGGGCAGACCATAGAGCAGCTCGAGCTCGGGGTTCACGCGGGCAAGAGCGGTCTCCAGCTTGTCGCGGAACAGCTCCTCGTCCAGCATGTCCTGCATACGCAGGCCAATACGGGCCATCTTGTCCTGATAGCACGGACCGATGCCGCGCTTGGTGGTACCGATGCTCTTCTTGCCGAGCTTCTGCTCAAAGGCGCCATCCAGATCGATGTGGTACGGCATGATGACATGCGCGTTGCCGCTGATCTTGAGATTCTTGGTGGTAATGCCGTCGGCCTCGAACATGTCGATCTCCTCAAGGACAACCTTGGGGTTGACGACGCAGCCGTTACCGATCACCGACACATGATCGGAATACATGATGCCGGAGGGCACCTGGTGCAGGCCGTACTTCTTGCCGTTGACGACGATGGTGTGGCCGGCGTTGTTGCCGCCCGAGTAGCGCACGACGGCATCGAAGTCGCCGGCGACCAGGTCGCAGATCTTACCCTTGCCCTCATCGCCCCACTGGGCACCGACCAAAACGGTTGACGGCATGTTTACTCCTTACATTCATGGACTGTCTGTGCGCCACGATGGCGCACAGAAGCACAAAACATTCCCAGTATACCCGTGCAACGGGCACCTGTCCTACTCCTCGGCATGCGCCCCATCAAGCTCATAGAACTTGGTGGATGCCGGCAGGAACATCAGGTCGACGTCGCCGATCGGGCCCGAACGGTTCTTGGCCACGACGATACGCGTAACGCCCTCGTCGGGTCGATCATCGCGCGAGGCCTCGGCCTCGTCGGCAGATCGGTCCAAGAACATGACGATGTCGGCGTCCTGCTCGATGGAGCCCGATTCGCGCAGGTCGGAAAGCTGCGGACGCTTGCCGGTACGGGATTCGACCTGACGCGACAGCTGCGACAGTGCAATGAGCGGGATCTTGAGCTCCTTGGCCATGATCTTCAAACCACGCGACATCTCGGAAACCTCGACGGTACGGCTCTCGGAACGACGGCCCGGCGGAGGACTCACCAGCTGCAGGTAGTCCAGGATGATGATAGCTTTCTCCTTGTTGTGGAGCATGCGGCGGCTCTTGGCGCGAATCTCGGTCACTGTGGTGCCGGGCGTATCGTCAATCAGAATATCGAGCTTGGACAAGGTCTGCGTGGCCTCGTTGATATTTGCCCACTGCTCGGGGCTAATGCGGCCCATGCGGAAGTCACTGATCGAGATCATGGCGTAGGCGCAAATCAGACGCTGGGCAATTTCCTTGCCCGACATCTCCAGCGAGAAGAAGCCGACGGTATAACCGGCAGCGGCAGCGTTGAGCGCCAGATTCAGGGCGAACGACGTCTTACCCACAGCAGGGCGGGCGCCGATGATGATGAGCTGGCCCTCGCGAAAACCCATGAGCATGCGGTCGAGCGACGGGAAGCCCGTGGGCACGCCCGCAGCCTGGCCGCCTGCCTGGCACACTTCCTCGGCCTCGTTATAGGCCTCGACCATAAACTCGGTCAGCGTCTTGTAGCTCGACTTGACCTCGCGCGCCGTGACCTTGAGCAACTTGCTCTCGGCCAGCTCCACGACCTCTTTGGTATCGGTGGGAGCGTTATAGGCCAGCGCGTTGATCTCGTTGGTGGCGCCGATCAGCTCACGCAGCATCGAATCGCGGCGAACGATAGCGGCATGGTGCTGCCAGTTGACGAGCGACAGGGTCTGACCCATCAACTCCAAAATGTAGGCCTCGCCGCCCACGGCATCAAGCTTGTTGATGCTTCGCAGGTAATCGATCAGCGAGATGGAGTCGATGGGAATGCGGCTGTTGTACATATCGACCATCGCGGTATAGATGGTCTTATGAATGGGCCGGTAGAAGTCATCGGGCTGCAGCTCGACCTGGGCCTCTTCGACCACCTCGGGCGATAGCAGCATAGCGGCCAGTACATTGGCCTCTGCATCTTGGTTTTGGGGAAGACCCAACTTGGAGCCGCGGTCCTCAACCGTCAGCCCGGTCTCCCTATCGTCATATGCCATGAGCATCCTCATTCATATCGCTTGCGAGCATCCATAGTATCAGCCACGGTCCCAAAACGCGCCGCGCGCCGCCAATCATCACCGAACCAAACGGATGAACGGTCCTGTATATAGGACTTCGACGCAACGTTCACCATGAAACTCACTCAGCGCAAAAAACAAAAGGGCGCCCTGGTTTCCCAGAGCGCCCTTCTTAGAACAAGATTGTTGCGTTGCAGCAAATGCTACTCGGCAGCAGCCTCAGTCTCGACCTCGGCGGTCTCGGCCTCGGCGACCTCAGCGGCCTCCTCGACCTCAGCCTCGGCAGCGAGCTCCTCGGCGGTAACGCCGACGAGAACGACAACCTCGGCCTTGATCTCGCGGTACAGCGAGATGGCAACGGTGTGGGCACCGGCAACCTTGATGGGCTTACCGAGCTCGACGCGCTTGCGGTCGATGTCCATACCGAGCTGAGCCTTGATGGCGTCAGCGATCATAGCGGCGGTAACGGAGCCAAAGAGGATGCCCTCGTCGCCGACCTTGACGTCAACGGTGACCGTCTTGCCCTCGAAGGCAGCCTTGGTCTCGTTGGCGGTAGCCAGACGGACGGCCTCGCGCTTGGCGATGTTGTTGCGACGCTCGTCAAGCTGCTTGAGGTTGCCCTTGGTGGCGGCAACAGCGAGCTTCTTGGGGAACAGGAAGTTCTCAGCGTAACCCTGAGCGACCTCTACGACGTCACCCTCGCCGCCCTTGCCCTTGATCTCATCGAGAAGAATAACCTTCATGATGCGTCTCCCTTCTTAGCCGCGGTCGCGGTTGCCACGAGAGGAAACCACGGGGACGGTGTACGGCAGGAGTGCCATCTCGCGGGCGCGCTTGATGGCATTGGCGATGTCATGCTGATGCTGCGTGCAAGCGCCAGTGACGCGACGGGGCTTGATCTTGCCACGGTCGGTCATGTACTTACGGAGAAGCTGAGTGTCCTTATAGTCGATGAACTCAGTGTTCTCCTTGCAGAACTGGCAGTACTTACGACGCGGCTGACGTGCAGAAAAATCATTAGCCATGTCAAAATACCTTTCATTTGGCAACTTCGGCGAACCGAAGCCGCCTCTCACTCAAAAATAGGTGAACAACCCTTAGAACGGGATGTCCTCATCGTAGACGTCGACCGCGGGCGGCGTAGCCACCGGTGCGGCAGGACGTGCTGCGGGCGCGGGAGCTGCGGGGGCGTAACCACCCTGATCGTAGCCACCCTGGCCACCACGGGAGCTCATAAACTCGATCTCATCGACGATGACCTCAAGCTTGCTCCGGCGCTGGCCGTCGCGCTCCCAAGAGCTGTAGCGCAGCTTGCCCTCGATCGCGACCTTGTTTCCCTTTGCCAGGAAACGGCTCACGGCCTCGGCGCGGGTGCCGAACATAGTGCAGTCGACAAAGTTGGGATAGTCCTCCCACTCGCCAGTCTGCGCGTTACGGCGACGATCGTTGACGGCGACGCCAAAGGACAGAACCTGGGTTCCGCCGGCGGTGGCGCGCAGCTCGGGATCGCGGGTGAGGTTACCGGTGATGTTCACTCGATTGATGCTCATAACTCACTACTTCCTCTTGGGGCACAAGCCCAGTCCAAAACGACAGTCTTACTCCTGGTCGTCGCGACGGACGATCATGTGGCGGACCACAGCGTCGGTGATGCGCAGGATGCGATCAAGCTCGGCGATCTGGGTAGGATCTGCGTGGAAGTTGATGAGGGTGTAGTCACCATCGGTGAGGTCGTTGATCTCGTAGGCGAGCTTGCGCTTGCCCCAGTCGTCAACGGAGTCGACCTTGCCAGCGCCCTCAGCGATCGTGGTATCGATACGCTTCATAACAGCGAGACGAGTCTCGGGGTCGAGCGACGGGTCAACAAAGAACAGCAGTTCATAAGCCTTCATATTGTCACCTCCTCTGGGCAAATGTGGCTTCAGGTCGTGAAGGTGCGCCTGAAGCAGGAAAAGACTTGGTAATAATATCTTTCAACCTCCTAGGCCGCAAGAATATGCAGCTACAACCTCATGACCTCCACATATACCCATACTCGCACGACGTTTCATGCGTCTTCCAACCAAATGCTGACCAAGTGCTTGACGGATTTGTGGACAAGATACGACGCCGCGGGGACAAGCTGAGCCAAGCCACAGGTCAACGGGCACAAGGCTGTGGTCGCAAAATGCATACCAGTGGTCCACAGCGCCACCCAAAGATTTTTAAATTCATTGCCAAGTCGCTTATGAATACCCCTTTTGAACAATTGAGTTAATCAACCACGCTGGTCGGAAGCCGTTTTTTGGCACCTCAAACCCCACTGCAACGACAAGCGCGGCCAAGCGTTTTAAAAAATGCCAACTTTTCTGTTTGCACTTTGCGGTTCCTCGTGTATACTGACTTTCGCATTTAACGGAGAGTTGTCCGAGTGGCCGAAGGAGCACGATTGGAAATCGTGTAGGCGTCAAAAGCGTCTCCAGGGTTCAAATCCCTGACTCTCCGCCAGTTAATTCCAAAGCAGGCCTTCGAGCCTGCTTTGTTTTACCCCACGCGGAGGGGTGGCAGAGTGGTTGAATGCGGCGGTCTCGAAAACCGTTTGGCCTGTATAAGGTCACGAGGGTTCGAATCCCTCCTCCTCCGCCATTTTGGTTGAGAAAGCTCCCGAAAACGGGGGCTTTTTTGTTTAGAGTCCCTTACAAGCAAATACGGCGGAGGAGGAGGGATTCGAACCCGCCAGGGCGCAAAGCGTAAAGAAAACGCGCCAGTGGCGCGTTTTTAGCGCAGCGCGGTCGGCGCAAGCGACCGAATAAATTTTGAGCTCCGCTCAAATTTAGACATCCCTCCTCTTCAACCCACACCCCCATCACGTTCAATCCCAACCCAACATCCCAAACATGTACATCACCCTCCAAAGATGTCAAAAAATGTCGTTTTTGGAGGGTGGTGTACACGTTTGTATATGACACACGCCGTGCATGAGTCGGCTTACTCGCATTCGGTATATTTCCCCACCTCAACGGACATAAGAGTTGGGTATCGACTCAGAGCGAGAGGTCCCCAATGGATACCCCTGTTCTCATTTCGCATAAAACTGCATGGCTCGTCCATCACGCGCCGCAAGGCCGGGTTCAAGCGGTCGCGCAACACGACTACCAGATAGGCGCAAGAGGTCTCTCCACCCAGCAACGCATCGCGCGCATACGACAGGCCCTCACCGACTGCGGCATTCCGCTCGATATGTTCAAGACTATCGATATCTCCGTAGTGTTTGCTTTCGAGCGAATTCGCACCAACGGCGTCACTTGCCATGTTCTCGGCCAAAGCCTACCCTATGGCCATATTGACGAGCTTACGCCCGGCATCTTTATCACCGACGAAGCCTTCACCTTCGTGCTCGCCGCCGAGTGGATGGATAGAATCGAATACCTCGAGTATGGCTACGAAGTTTGCGGCGACTATCGCATGGGCCTTAATCCCTCTGACCCTTATACCGAGCAACCAGCAACCACCTCCAAGGACGAAATTGTCGAACTGCTCGATCAACACCCTGGCAAACCCGGTGCCACACGCGCGCGACTCGCGCTCAGACATGTCTACGACCACTCGGTCTCGCCTATGGAGGCTGCATCGGCAATCGCACTTTCACTTCCAACAAGCGAAGGCGGCGTTGGCATTCGAGGCATCGAGCTCAACCGACCGCTCGAGATCCCTCAACGTCTTTGGCATTGCACCAAAGCCCGAACACTCAAAATCGATGCCCTCATTACCTATAAGCGCAGAGAGCTCGGCATCGAATATAAGGGTGGCTTTCACGACGAGACTGGCCGTAAGGGAGCAGATGCGGAACGCGAAGCTGTGCTCGCCCAAATGGGTTATCGCATTGTCACACTCACCTCAGCGCAATTTGCCAGTCAACTCGCTTTTCACCGTGCCATGAACAATATCCGCGAAGCACTCGGTATGCCCCGCTGCACGGATGCCGAGTATCAGCGAAAGCAAAACGAACTGCGAAAGGCACTTATCCGCAACTGGAAGGGCACGAAGGACATAGAGACGCCCTCCGAGTAACGTCGCCCGCTCGGCGCGCGCCAAAACATGTACATCATCCGCCAAAAACGACATTTTTCGACATCTTTGGAGGCTGGTATACATGTTTGGAACCTATGACCGCACCCAACCCCTACCGTTTGCCGAGCAATAGGGTCGCAATCGCCGCCAACCATGTACTATGTACGGGCATTATCCAAACCCGCAACTCAAAGGACCCCATCTTGCCCGTCGTCGCTGCTATAACCGTTACCTCACATGCCTCGGATGCCATGGTCGCTATCCCCTTTTGGCTCGAGATGTTCGCTGTTGTCGCGGCATCGATCTCGGGCGTGTTGGTCGCACGCGAGCATAAGCTTGACCTGGTGGGCGCGGTCGCACTCGCCGTGGTCTGCGGCCTGGGCGGCGGTCTTTTGCGCGATATGACACTCCAGGTCGGCAACGTCTACATCCTCAACCAGCCGATGGCGCTGCCGCTCTCCATCGCCACGGCGGCCATCATCTACATCTTCCCGGCAATCGTCGATAAACCCGAGAAACTCATTCCCCTGCTCGACATCATCTCGGTCGGCATCTATGCGGCAACCGGCGCAGACAAGGCGCTGGTCTACGGCTTTGCGCCGGCGGTGTGCATCATGATGGGCTTCTTCACCGCGGTGGGTGGCGGCATGTTGCGCGACGGCTTTATGGGTGTGGTTCCGGGCATTTTCCAACGCACTAACTTTTATGCCATCGCGGCTATCGCCGGATCGGCAAGCTATGTAAGCCTCGTCATGAGTGGCTTGGTCAGCAATGTCGCCGCGCTAGTCGTATGCGTTGTCGTGACCATGGGTCTGCGCTGGCTCTCGCTGCGCTTTGACATCAAAAGCCCCACCGAGGACGACATCGCACGTTTTTGCATCGCAAAAAGTAGACAGCACGGCACAGCCCTCCGAAATGCAACCGAGAGGTTCTTTTAGAGCGCCCGCGCGTTGGGTACCCTGTTAGATACATGTCGAGTATCTAACGAAGGATTCACTATGCCTTGCAACCTAGCACCGTCGTCCCGGCGCCGTAAAGCGCGTGGCCGCATCGCCCTCCTATTCGCACTGATTGTGCTTGCGCTGACCGTACTTCCCACGGCTTCGTTCGCCGGCACAGACACCGCCGGCAACGTACTCACGACCGACGAAGGCTCCACCCCGTCCGGGGTCGAAGGCGACCTGTACTGGGCCGGTCAGAGCCTCAACCTGGACGACACCTCCATCGGCCGCGATATCATCGCGGCGGGCGAGACCCTCTCGATTCGCGACTGCACCGTGGGTGGCGCCGTTCGTCTTGCGGCACGCACCATCGACATCGCCAAAACCACGATCGATGGCAGTGTTACAGTGGCCGGTCAGCACGTTGTACTCAACGCCGACAGCACCGCCAGCTGTTTCTATGCGATAGGCGAGACGGTTGCCCTGCGCGGTTCTACCAAGTCGGCAGTGCTCGCGGGCGACACCGTGACCATCGATGGCACCGTCGACGGCGATGTTGAGGTTTGGGCCGACAAGCTCATCTTGGGTAAAAACGCGCACATCACCGGCACCGTGAGCGCGCATGTTTCCGAGGACCCCGAGCGCGCCGCAGGAGCCGAGGTCGGCGCGCTCAAGATCGACCACACCGAGAACGAAGATACTTCCACCCTTAACGATATCGTCGGCGGCATCGTGGCCGCAGCCCTGTCGACTTGCTTTATCGCCCTGTTGCTCGAGCTCGTCTTTCCGCGTGCGACCGCCAGCGCCGCCGGAATGCTCCACCAACGTCCCACGCCCCTGTGGGTGAGCGGTCTTCTGGGTACGATTGCTGTCGTCCCCGCCGTCCTGCTGCTGATTATCTCGATTGCCGGCCTGTCGCTTGCCGGAGCCCTCTTGTGCGGCGTTATCGGCATCGCGTTGGTGTCGAGCGCCTTTGCGGGGTGCGCGATCGCCCGCATGGTCGGACACAACCAGAACCGCTACGCCATGGCAGCCGTCGGCGGTGTGGCCGCAGGCGCCCTCACAGGACTTCCCCTCATCGGCGACTTCATCAGCGGCGTGGCATTTGTCTTTATGCTCGGCTACGTTATCCAGATCATCTGGCGCAACGCCCACCTCAAGCCCCAACAAGCCTCCAACACGCCAGGACTCCCCACCGCCTAGCCGCCAACCACCACAAAAGGGCCAGGCACCTTTGTGGTAGCGCAAAGCAACCTGATCCCCTTGCACCAAAAAGGGCGCCGACCATTGCGGTCGACGCCCTTTCTTATTGGCGGCTATAAACCCCAGCGCTTATTTGTTGACCTGGCCGGCGCGGACGGCTGCCTTCTTACGGTCGGTGGCGTTGAGCAGACGCTTGCGCAGGCGGATGTTCTTGGGAGTGATCTCCACTAGCTCGTCGTCGGCGATGTACTCCAGCGCCTCTTCCAGAGAGAAGGTGCGAGGCGGCACCAGCTGGACGGAGATGTCGGAGGTCGAGGAACGCTGGTTGCCCAGGTTCTTGGTACGGGCGATGTTGACGACCATGTCGCCGGCCTTGCTGCGCTCGCCCACGATCATGCCCTCGTAGCACTCGGTACCCGGCTCAACGAACAGCTGGCCGCGCTCCTGCAGCGTGCCCAGAGCGTAGGCAACGGCCTTCTCGGTGGTCATGGAGATCATGGCGCCGTTCTGGCGATTGCCGATCTCGCCGGCGTAGGGGCCATACTCCAGGAAGGTGTGGTAGAACACGCCCTCGCCGTGGGTGACGTTCATAATGCGGTTCTTAAGACCCATGATGCCGCGTGTCGGGATCTTGAACTCAAGATGGGTCACGATGCCCGAGGTGTCCATGCTCGTCATGATGCCACCGGAGGTGCCGAAGACCTCGACGACCTTGCCCGAGTACTCGTCCGGGCACTCGACGACGGCCTGCTCGACAGGCTCCAGCTTGTTGCCGCTCTCGTCCTTCTTAAACAGAACGCGGGGACGGCCGACCTGGAACTCAAAGCCCTCGCGGCGCATGGACTCCATCAGGACGGACAGGTGTAGAATGCCGCGGCCCGAGACCTCGACGCCGCTCTTGTCCTCGAGCTCCTCGATCTTCATGGTCACGTTGTTCTCGGCCTCGTTGAACAGGCGCTCCTTGAGCTGACGGGCGCCCACGATGTCGCCGTCACGGCCGACGAGCGGGGAGGTCGAAGCCTCAAAGACGATGGACAGGGTCGGCGGGTCGATCTCGATGGGCTCGAGCTCGACGGGGTTCTCGGGGTCGGTGTAAACATCGCCGATATCGGTGCGGTCAATACCCACGACAGCAGCGATATCGCCGGCACCGACTTCCTGGCACTCGGTGCGGCCCAGGTAGTCGAAGGTAAAGAGCTGCTTGACGGTAGCGGTGGCGCTGGAGCCGTCGTTCTTGACGACCAGGATCTGATCGCCTGGTGGATGGTGCCGGAGTACACGCGACCGATGCCGATACGGCCAACGAAGTTGGAGTGGTCGATGGTCACGCACTGCATGGCCAGCGGGGCGTTCTCATCAACCTCGGGCGCGGGCATATCGTCGATAATCATATCGAGCAGCGGATACATATCCATGTTGCCGTCGTTGGGATCGAGGCGGGCAAAGCCGTTGACGCCGCTGGCGTAGATGACGTGCTCCATGGCAAACTCGAGCTGGTCGTCGGTGGCGCCCAGGTCGGCCATAAGGTCGAGGCAGTCGTTGTAGGCCTTCTCGGGGTTGGCGCCCGGACGGTCGATCTTGTTGATGACGATCATGATCTTGAGGCCGGTGTCGATAGCGTGACGCAGCACAAAGCGGGTCTGGGGCATGGGGCCCTCAAAGGCGTCGACCAGCAGCAGGGCGCCGTCGGCCATACGCAGCACGCGCTCGACCTCGCCGCCAAAGTCGGCATGGCCCGGGGTGTCGATGACGTTGATCTTGACGTCCTTGTACTCGATAGAGATGTTCTTGGCGAGAATCGTGATGCCGCGCTCGCGCTCCTGGTCGTTAGAGTCCAGGACGCGGTCCTCGACCTGCTGGTTGGCACGGAAGGCGTCCGTGGCACGCAGGAGCTTGTCGACCATCGTCGTCTTGCCGTGGTCGACGTGGGCGATGATGGCGATGTTCCTCAGATTGTCTACGCGCATGTAGTTCCCCTATCTTCTATCCATATACAAACGGCACGCGTATGCGGCCCGCCCAGCGATACAACGCTCAGCGGGAATATTGAGCCTTTTACCGAAAACTCGTTTATTTTAGCGATTTTAGATGAGAGGGGTTTCCTCACCTGC
Organism: Coriobacteriaceae bacterium AF45-21; assembly: GCA_027682925.1. Classification (GTDB taxonomy): domain Bacteria; phylum Actinomycetota; class Coriobacteriia; order Coriobacteriales; family Coriobacteriaceae; genus Collinsella. Next base: position 7,378 of record JAQCYU010000007.1, on the reverse strand, counting down.
AGGTTCAGGGTCGCTCCACATAAAACCATCGCCGGCGCCCATGCCCTCATACAGCACATATGCCGAAAAGCCGCTCTCGAGCGTGGTCTCAAAGAAGCTCACGAGCAGAGCATCGTGATAGCCGCCGTCAATCTCGACGCAGCCGGTATAGCCGATGGCATAGCGGGCGATACGGCCCAGGCCCTCGTCCTTAAGACCCATCTTGTGCTCGGAGATAAAGTTGGTGGCAGCCTCCAGGCATGCCTCCTCGCCATCCTCGTCGAGCGCGGCCAGATAGCGGTTGGAAGCAGCGTCCTCGATCGCCACAACTACGCCCGGATTCTCGCCGGCGGCAAGGTCGTCCAAGAACGCACCAATCAGGTCACACACCATGGCGTCGAGCTCGGCGGAGACGTTACCGGCGTCCTGCATATCCTGTGCCATCTCTAGACCTTCCCATCGAATCCGGCGTCGTTACAGTTCTTGTGCCTCGGCAGCGATCTTGGCGGCAGCGTCGCGGGCGCGCACCATATCCATCGCGCGCTTGTCGAGCACCTTGATCTGGTTGGTCAGCATGACTGCATCGACCACACCCCAGATTACCAAGCCTGTTGAAATCGAAAACCCAAGCGCACCAACTGTACCACGAAGACGAGAACAGATTACCGCGACAAGGGCGGAGATGATAACCATCTTGATATAGGAGCCGCAGCGCTCGCGAAGCGTGCGGGCCTGCGTCACATAGGCGATGCGAGCCGCCTCGGATGCCTCCGAGCGCATCTGGGCTTCACGCGCGATGGCGGCCGCTTCAGCCGATACGCGGGTGCCCATCAGCGACCTCTCCGCTCGCGTGCCAGACATTTAGAAATCATCGGGGGAGAGCGTATGGACGAACTCGTCGAACTTCTCGAACTCCCGCTCGTCGTCAACTTCCTCGGCATGGGCAGAAACGGTACCCAGGCGATTCATGATGTCGTCCTCCACAAACATGGGGGCATTGCTGCGCACGGCAAGGGCAATGGCGTCGCTGGGGCGGGCGTCAATCTTTCGTTCGTCACCATCGGCCAGCACGACAATCGTCGCATAGAACACCGGCGGCTCGGCACGAACGATCTCGATGCGCTCGAGCTTGGCGCCCAGGGCATCGACGGTGTCAAGCAGCAGGTCATGCGTTATCGGGCGCTCGGCGCGACCGCTATCGATGCCACGGCTAATTGCCGCGGCCTCAAACGAGCCGGTCTGAATGGAAAGCGAACGCAGGGGCGCCGTCGAATCCGACTTGCCGCAGCGCTCGCGAAGCACGATAAGCGATGGCACGGGACCGGCGGCCATGACGATGGTCTCTATGTCGACGCGAACCATGGAACACCTCCGGTACGTAGCGGTTAACACGCGGCAGGGTCGCCGCATTGAATAGCTATACTACCCAATCTTTCGCCCAGCACACAAAATCAAAGTAGTTAATTTGGGACGGGGCTATTTTGACTACTTAGTTGGATAAGAAAAAAGCCCCGAGGCAATGCCCCAGGGCTCTTAACGTTTTGATGGTGGACCTGACAAGATTCGAACTTGTGACCTCCCGGTTATCAGCCGGACGCTCTAACCAACTGAGCTACAGGTCCATCATGGTGGAGGTTAGGGGGATCGAACCCCTGACCTCAGGCTTGCAAAGCCCGCGCTCTCCCAGCTGAGCTAAACCCCCACGGAAAAAGTAATAAACACCCCAGCGGCGACTCGGCTCTCGCTGGGGTGTTTATTGCGAAAGAAAGTGGTGGACCTGACAAGATTCGAACTTGTGACCTCCCGGTTATCAGCCGGACGCTCTAACCAACTGAGCTACAGGTCCATCGCGCAAGGGATATATTAGACGAGTCGTTACGCGCGCGTCAACAACTTTTTTGAAAATCTTTGGGAGGGGTGGTCGCCGGGCTGACGAGATGGTTTTGGTTTGCTGCTCGGACAGTCCTGCGCAAGACGAAGGCCACATTAAGTGGCCTTCTTTGCGTGCGGAACTCGCGACAAACCAAAACCATCTCGTCAGCCCGGCGACCATGGGGTCCCAAGGTTTTCAAAAAAGCGGTCGGCGCGCAGGTGCGCCGACCGCCGATATATGGGGTCTGATATTTTCTACCAGCTAGGGCCTCTTACTCGTCTAGGAGATCCTCTGGCATGTCGTTGCCGTCGCCTAGGTCGACTGGGGTTTCTTCGGGGGCAGAGCTGTCTTCTGCGGCTTCGCCTTCGGGCTTCTCCTTGGCGGCTGTCATGCGGGCTACGGCGCATACGCGGTCGTTGTCGTCGACGGTCATCATCTTGACGCCCTGGGTGGCGCGACCGGTTTGGCTGATCTCGTCGGTCTTGACGCGAATGACCGTCGCACCCTCCGTCACGATAAACAGCTCATGCTGCGGACCCACCGTCTTCATGGCTGCGAGGTTACCCTTGCGCTCGGTCATCTGGATGGTGTAGACACCCTGACCGCCGCGGTTCTGCTCCGGATAGTCCGCAACCGGCGTACGTTTGCCGTAACCGCGCTCGGTAATGACGAACAGGTCACCATTGCCGTTGGTAACCTCCATACCCAAAACGCTCACGCCTTCCTTCATGCCAATGCCGCGGACGCCGCTGGTATCGCGACCGGTGGCGCGCACCTGGTCCTCGGGGAACATAATCGCCTTGCCCGCGGTGGTTGCCATGATGATCTTGTCACCCTCGCGCACGCGGCGTACAGCGAGCAGTGCGTCGTCGTCCCTCAGGTTGATGGCGATCAGGCCATCGCGGCGGCTACGGTCGTAGGCGTTCATCACGGTCTTCTTGACCATGCCGCTCTTGGTGGCAAACATCAGGTACTCGTCGGCGGGGAACTCGCGGCAGCTGATGACGCTCGCGATCTTCTCGCCCTCCTCGAAAGGCAGCAGGTTGACGATCGCGGTGCCGCGCGCCTGGCGCGTGCCAACCGGCAGCTCGTGCACCTTCAGGCGATAGACTTTACCCTTGCTCGAGAAGAACAGCACATACTCGTGCGTGGATGCGATAAACATCTCGTCGATAACGTCGTCCTCTTTGAGATTGACGCCCGACACGCCCTTACCGCCGCGCTTCTGGGCACGGTAGGCAGCCACCGGGATACGCTTGACGTAGCCGGTGTGGGTGATGGTCACGACCATGTCCTCGTCGGCGATGAGGTCCTCGACGTCCAGGTCCTTCTCGACATGGCTGATCTCGGTGCGGCGCTTGTCGCCGAACTTCTTGGAAATCTCGCGCATCTCTTCCTTGATGACGCCCAGGATTTTCTCCTCGTGCGCCAACAGGTCCTCGTAGTAGGCGATGGCGCGGCGCAAGCCGTCCAGCTCTTCCTGAATCTTGTCGCGCTCCAGGCCGGTCAGGCGGCGCAGCTTCATCTCGAGGATGGCCGTAGTCTGCTCGGGCGTAAAGCCAAAGCGCTCGATCAGGCGACTGCTGGCCTCAGAGTCGGTCTGTGAGGAGCGGATGATGCTGATGACCTCGTCGATATGGTCGAGAGCCATCAGGTAGCCCTCGAGGATATGGGCACGCGCCTGGGCCTTCTTGAGGTCAAAGCGGGTGCGGCGGGTGACGACGTCGACCTGGTGGTCGATGTAGTGCTGCAGCATCTCGCGCAGGCTCAGGCATTTGGGAACGCCGTTGACAAGCGCCAGGTTGTTGGCACCAAAGGTCGTCTGCAACGAGGTGTACTTGTACAGGTTGTTGAGCACGACCTGCGGGATGACGCCCTTCTTGAGTTCGATGACCAGACGGATACCCTTCTGGTTGGACTCATCGCGCATATCCGAGATACCCTCGATGCGCTTGTCGTTGACGAGCTGGGCGATCTTCTCCTGAAGGGTGCCCTTGTTGACCATGTAGGGAATCTCGGTAAAGACCAGGCGGCTGCGGCCGGTCTTGGTGGACTCCACATGGGCCTTGGCGCGCACGGTGATGGAGCCGCGGCCGGTCTCGTAGCTCTGCCTAATGCCGGCGCTGCCCATGATGATGGCACCGGTGGGGAAGTCCGGACCGGGCATGATCTGCATAAGCTCGTCGACGGTGGCATCGGGATTGTCGATCAGGTAGCAGGTGGCCTCGATCGCCTCGGTGAGGTTGTGCGGGGCGATATTGGTGGCCATGCCGACGGCGATGCCCTGGCTGCCGTTGACCAGCAGGTTGGGAAAGCGCGCGGGCAGCGCCACGGGCTCGGCGAGCGACTCGTCGTAGTTGGGCTGCCAGTCGACGGTATCCTTTTGCAGGTCGCGCAGCAGCTCCATGGCGGGCTTTGCCAGGCGGCTCTCGGTATAACGCATGGCCGCCGCGCCGTCGCCATCGATGTTGCCGAAGTTGCCGTGACCGTCGATGAGCGGCGTGCGCATGGAGAACCACTGTGCCAGGCGGACCATGGCCTCATAGACCGCGAAGTCGCCGTGCGGATGGTACTTACCGATAACTTCGCCGACCGTCCAGGCCGACTTCTTGTGCGGACGGTTGGGGTAGATGCCGCTCTCGTTCATTGCGTACAGGATGCGACGGTGTACCGGCTTTAAGCCATCGCGCACGTCCGGCAGGGCGCGCGCCGTGATGACCGACATCGAGTACTCGATGAACGACTGTTTCATCTCACGGCCGAACTCCGAAATCTGGAGCTGGCCGCCGTTGATATCCTCGCCGGCCGAGGCGCCACGGTCGACTTCGCCAAAGCTCTCCTCGAGCTCGGCGTCGTCGTCCTCTTCCTCATCATCATCGGCATCGGGGTTATAGGCATCCGGATCGCCGTCCTCACCCTGCTCAGCGCGGGCAAGCAGGCGCTTCAGATCGTCGGGCATACCGGCATCGCCGGCCTCGCCCACACCCTCGTTATTGTTGATATCGTCTGCCACGTTACCTCCTCATGGTTTGCGTGGTCCATTAGTTCCCTACCACGGAGACGGATTACCGGGAATGCCGGATAACCCTCCTAGGTTTTCCAGGTGCCCCAGGTTGCCCCGAAGGATGAGGGCGCACGCCTTGCGTGCGGCGCCCGAAATCCTGAAGGGCAAGATGGGGTGCCTGGGAAAGCTAGGCGTCAAGGAAGCGCGCATCATGGGCGTGCTTCTCGATGTACTCGCGGCGATAGCCGACCTCGGAACCCATCAGCTCGCGCACGGCGCGGTCCGCCACCACGGCGTCTTCGATCGACACGCGCTGCAGAATGCGGGTCTTGGGGTCCATCGTCGTCGAGGCAAGCTGCTTGGGGTCCATCTCGCCCAGGCCCTTGTAGCGCTGGACGGTATAGCCCTTGCGCTTCTTGGTGATCTTGCCATCCTTGGCCTTGCCGTCCTCGTCGTTGTCGTCGGGATTCAGGCCCAGACTCTGGATGGTGTCGCGCAGGATCTCGTCTTCGGGCTGGCGACCGTTGGGGTACACGTAGTGGATCTTGTTGCGCACCTTAATGCCAAAGATGGGCGGGCACGCGACGTACACGTAGCCGGCGTCAATCAGCGGGCGCATGTACTTGTAGAAGAACGTCAGCAGCAGGATGCGGATATGCGCGCCGTCGACGTCTGCATCGGTCATGATGATGATCTTGTGGTAGCGCGCCTTGCTGATATCGAAGTCGCCGCCGTCGCCGGCGCTCGTCGTGACGCCGCAGCCGATCGCGGTGATCAGCGATTGAATGGTGTCACTCGAGAACGCGCGGTGGTCGCCTACGCGCTCGACGTTCAGAATCTTGCCGCGCAGGGGCAGAATCGCCTGGATGTCTCGGCGGCGGCCGTCCTTGGCCGAACCGCCTGCCGAGTCACCCTCTACGATAAAGAGCTCGGTCAGCTCGGCATCGCGCACCGAGCAGTCGGCGAGCTTGCCGGGCAGCGACGCCGTCTCGAGCAGACTCTTGCGACGGGTCGCCTCGCGCGCCTTGCGGGCAGCGTTGCGGGCCTTACATGCCTGTTGGGCCTTCTTGACGATCTCGCGGGCGGGCTTGGGGTGCTCCTCCAGATAATCGGTCAGTCCATCGGTCACGATCTTGAGCGTGAGCGCGCGCATGTAGGAACTGCCGAGCTTGGCCTTGGTCTGTCCCTCAAACTGCGGGTCGGGTAGCTTGACCGAGATGACGGCCGAAAGCCCCTCGCGCACGTCGTCGCCGCTCAGGTTGGCTTCCTTCTCCTTGAGTAGGTTCTGCTTGCGGGCGTAATCGTTGATCACACGGGTGAGAGCGGTGCGGAAACCCTCGAGATGCATGCCGCCCTCGGGGGTGTAGATGTCGTTGGCAAACGACATGACGTTCTCGCCGTAGCCGGCATTCCACTGCAGGGATACCTCGACCTCGCCCATCTTGGTCACGGGCGCATCCGGATCCGATTTGCCCTCGATATAGATGGGCTCCTTAAAGGCCTCGGGGACGTCCTTGCCGTCGTTGAGGAACTTGACGAAGTCGATGATGCCGCCCTCGTAGCAGAACTCCTCCACGTGGGGAGTCGCCTCGCGCTCGTCGGTCAGCACGATCTTTAGATTCTTATTGAGGAACGCCGTCTCTTGCAGACGGTTGTGCAGCGTATCGAAATCGTAGACACAGGTCTCGAAGATCTCGTCGTCGGGCCAGAAGCTGACGGTGGTACCCGTCGAATCCGAGGTGCCCACGACCTCCATCTTCTTGACGGTCTTGCCGCGCGAGAACTCCATCTCGTAGACGCTGCCATCACGGCGCACCTGCACGACCACGCGCTTGGACAGCGCGTTGACGACGGAGATGCCCACGCCGTGCAGGCCGCCCGAGACCTTGTAGGCCGAGTTATCGAACTTACCGCCGGCGTGCAGAATCGTCATAACGACCTCGAGCGTCGGGATCTTTTTGATGGGATGCTCGTCGACGGGGATGCCTCGCCCGTTGTCGACGACCGTGATGGAGTTGTCGGCGTGGACCGTCACCTGGATCTCGGTGCAGAAACCGGCCATGGCCTCGTCGACGGAGTTGTCAACGATCTCCCACACCAGGTGATGCAGACCGCTGGCGCTCGTCGAGCCGATATACATGCCCGGGCGCTTACGAACGGCCTCGAGACCTTCGAGAATCTTAATCTCGCCGCCATCGTAATCGTTTTCGTTTGCCACACGTCCTCCTTCAGTCAAGAAAATGTGTACAGCCTTACTAGTTTATCGTAAAAAATACCCTCGGGAACGAGGGTATTTGGCTCTACAAGGCCACCAGATGCGATTTAAGGCTCTTTTTTGCTTTGCACGCCCTTGGCCCACTCGGCGCTGGCTCTCATGGCATTCTCGAGGGCCTCGCGCAGTTTTTGGTCTTCGATGGGCGCCACCTGGCGCTCGATCTCGGTGCGCTCGGCCTCACTTAGGTCGGCGTGCGGGGCCGGCGGGCGCTCGGTCGGCACCGGGCGCAGGCGTTTCTTGGCGGCGG
>JAQCYU010000069.1 GCA_027682925.1 Coriobacteriaceae bacterium AF45-21 | reverse complement strand
CGCGGCGACGGCCGTCATGTCGGGCAACGCGTCGCTCGCGCTCGACGGTGCGGGCGTCAAGGATGCCGCGGCCGCCATGGCCAAGGCGACCGTCGAGGCCAAGACCCTTGCCGAGGAAAAAGAAATCGCCCAGGCCAACCGCTTCCCCAAGCTGTCCCTGGTGGACCTTAAGTACCGCGACTGGGAATCGCCGGTCTACGACGATGCCATCTCGCTGGAGGACTTTGTCGACAGCTTCCGCGCGTTTGCGTGCAGCCAGATGAAGCTCTACTACACGCCCGAGATCATCCGCCGCTTTGTGGCCGGCATGGCCGCCTCCAAGCTGCTGATCCTGGAGGGCATCTCGGGTACCGGTAAGACGTCGCTGCCCTACAGCTTTAGCCGCTACTTGGACAACCCCGCGACCATCGTTTCGGTGCAGCCGAGCTTCCGCGACCGCACCGAGGTGCTGGGCTACTTCAACGAGTTTTCCAAGCGCTTTAACGAGACCGAGTTCCTCCGCGCCGTGTATGAGGCGGGCCTTCGCCAGGACCCGTCCATGATCGTGCTCGACGAGATGAACCTCGCCCGCGTGGAGTACTACTTTGCCGAGATCCTGTCGGTGCTCGAGATGCCCAGCCACGACGAATGGGTGCTCGACCTGGTGCCCACCCAGTGGGCCGCCGACCCCAAGGCCCTGCACGACGGCAAGCTCACCATTCCCGACAGCCTGTGGTTTATCGGCACGGCCAACAACGACGACTCCACCTTTACCATCACGGACAAGGTGTACGACCGCGCAATCCCCATCGAGCTCAACGAGCGCGCCGACGCGTTTGAGTGCGAGCCGCACGAGCGCGTGCACGTGACGGCCGATCACCTGCAGTATCTATTCCAAAAGGCCAAGGTCGAGTATGTGATCGACGAGGAGCTGCTCCAGAAGATGCACAAGCTGGACCAGTACCTGCAGACCCGCTTTAAGCTGGCCTTTGGTAACCGTATCATCAAGCAGATGTACGACTTCATCCCCGTGTACGTGGCGTGCGGCGGCACCGAGCTGGGCGGCATGGACTACATCATCGCCCGCAAGGTGCTCAAGAAGTTTGAGTCCATGAACGTGAGCTTTGTGCGCGACGAGATGAAGGGCCTGATCGAGTACATCGAGAAGACCTTTGGCGAGGGCGGCCTGCCCGATTCCGTCATGTACTTGCAGCGGATCCAGAACTTCTACTAATGCTGTAAGTGCGGGGCGGCGTGATGTCGCCTCGCCCCTTTCCGATCGATCCAATCTATGGAGTAACCCATGTCCGAGACCATTCAGGACCTCTATACCAGCTTCTCCGAGCAGATGGAGCCCATCCAGGAGGACAGCCGCTACTTCCGCTATCTGTTTGAGATGGCGCAGGCCTCGGGCACCACGATCGAACAGCAGCGCGAGGAGCTCGTCAAGGTGGTGGACGAGGAATGGATCAGCATGATCGAGGACTCGCTCGACGCCATCAACACCATCATCGAAAAGCCGCGCCGCTTTATCACCACCGAGGAAGAGGTGGTGCCGGTCTCGCTCGCCAAAAAGATCAGCGCCGACAGCGTTCGCCATCTGAGCCAAAACACGCAGTTTTTGGCGCCGAGCGACGACGGCGGAGTTCACCCCACGCGCATCCTCAATGTCAATACCGTTGAGACCTACGACCTGTACGAGAACCGCTTTATCTACCACTTGATTCAGCGCCTGCTGACGTTTGTGGACAAGCGCACCGACGTGATCTTTTGGTCGACGGGCAACGAGATCCGCAACCGCTTTAAGATGCACAGCAAGATCGACGACGCGTACGAAGAGATCGAGTACAACGTCGAGATGACGGTCAAAAACCGCCAGAGCTTTGCCGAGAACGACGCCGACAACATGGACGTCTTTATGCGCATCGACCGCGTGCGTCGCCTGGTCATGGCGCTGCGCGGCGCGTCGTTCTGCCAGATCATGAACGGCTGCAGTGCGGTTCGCAGCCCCATCCAGCGCACCAACCTCATCATGAAGGACCCCAACTACCGCAAGTGCTACCAGCTGTGGCAGTTTATGGAGCGCTACGACAAGGTGGGCTACAACATCGATGTGCAGCAGCAGGCGCTGGCGTTCGATGACGAGTACATGGTGCAGATGTACACCAACCTCATTAACAACTACGCCGTCTTTAAGAGCCTGACCGACGATGAGCGCAACCTGCAGGAGCTCGAGAACGTGCAACACGCACCGGTGGCGCCCAAGTTTATTAAGGAGATTAAGGAGGTGCAGGTTGATAGCCCCGACCTGCCCGACGTTGAGGTCCGTCGCGTGTTTGTGGAGGAGGTCACGCAGGCCCAGCTCGATGCCGAGCAGGCGCTGGCCGAGGCGCGCGAGCAGATCGAGGAGCTGCAGGGCCAGGTGAAATCCTGGAAGGTGCAGGCGCACGCGTTGACCGACGAGCGCGACGACCTGGCCGACGAACTGGACGAGGCCAAGACGCGCGAGCTGGCGTTGACGCAGCGCGCTCAGATGGCCGAGGCGGATGCCGAGGAACTGCGCGGCTCGCTGGAGGATGTCGAGGCGGGCAAGAAAGCTGCCGAGGCCGACGCTGTCGAGGCGCGTGAGACCTGCGCGGCGCAGCTGGC
>JAQCYU010000068.1 GCA_027682925.1 Coriobacteriaceae bacterium AF45-21 | reverse complement strand
CGCCGGAGCGTGCTCGATCTCGGGCGCGTGCGCTTCGACCTCGGCGCGCTTCGACCTCGGCGCGCGCGAACTCAGTGTGACAGCTCCCGACGGCTCGACCGGCGCGCCCGTTCCCCTCACGCCTACCGAATATGGCATCTGCGAGTTCCTCGCCAAGCACCCCGGCCGTGCCAATAGCCGGGCGCAGATCCGCGAGGCAGTACGGGGCTGGGAGAGCGAGACGGATGACGCGGCGGTCTCGGTGCATGTGGGCAAGGCGCGCGCCAAGCTCCGAGTCGCGGGCGTCGACCCCATCACAACGGTGTGGGGCGTCGGGTACAAGTGGGAGGCGGCCAAGTGATGCGATTCCGCAACTCGGACGGCCGCCTGCGCATCCCGCTCGCCCTCGTGGTCGGGCGCTACTTCGCCCTCGTCCTACTTGGGGCAACCCTGACCGTGGGCGGGCCCTGGGCGCTGCTCTTGGGCGCGATGGCGCGCGGCGAGGTGCTCCCGGCGGACTGGGGCGCGACGCATGCGGACGAGACTGTCGGCGACATCGCTTCGGCGGGTCATCTTGATCCCGACTCGCTCTCCACCGCATACCGCGGGGCGCGGCTTTCGGCCTCGGGCAGCGTCCTCTTCTCGGACATGGGGGAGGAGGCGCTCGCCAGCGCCCAGACGTCCGTCTCTTCCGCAGTTGCCGCCGGTGAGACGTCCGTCCGCCCCGGCCCCGACGTCTCGTCCGGCTCGTACGAGCGGGTGGCGGCCGTGAAGCTCGCCGATGGCACGTGGGCGGCAATCTCCTGGGACATGATGCCCCACGGGTGGCGGCCGTGAAGCTCGCCGATGGCACGTGGGCGGCAATCTCCTGGGACATGATGCCCCACTGGGCCGACCGCGCACGGGACGCGTCCTGGCCGAACCCCCAGGACCTCTGGCTCGTCTCGACCATCATCGGCGCGGTTCTCATGGTCGTCCTCGTCGCCCTGCGCGCCGCGCGCGTGCTCACGCGCAAGATGGAGCCGCTCGTGGCGGCGGCGAACGCCGTTGCCGCCGACGACCTCGACAGGCCCGTCGGAACGAGCGACGTTGCCGAGGTCGACGACGTGCTCTCACGCGCAAGATGGAGCCGCTCGTGGCGGCGGCGAACGCCGTTGCCGCCGACGACCTCGACAGGCCCGTCGGAACGAGCGACGTTGCCGAGGTCGACGACGTGCTCGCCGCGATGGAGCGCATGACGACGTGCTCGCCGCGATGGAGCGCATGCGGGTCTCGCTTAAACGCTCGCTCGAGGAGCAGATGGCCTCCGAGGAGGCCCGGCGCGAGCGCATGGAGACGCTCGCCCACGAGCTCAAGACCCCGCTCACCCTCGTCCAGGGCAACGCCGAGCTCCTCGCCGCCGACCTCGAGGATCGTCCAGGGCAACGCCGAGCTCCTCGCCGCCGACCTCGAGGAGGGGCGGCTCCGGGGCGAGCAGGCCGACGAGGCCCGCGCCATCCTCGATGCCACCCACCGCCTGGAGCTCCTCGCCGCCGACCTCGAGGAGGGGCGGCTCCGGGGCGAGCAGGCCGACGAGGCCCGCGCCATCCTCGATGCCACCCACCGCCTGGACGCGGCCCTCATCGACATCATCGCCGCCTGGCGGGAGGACGAGCGGGACGGCGAGGGGCGGTCGGAACCCGATGCGGATTCGCGAGGCTAAGCTCCGAAGTGCGCAACAGTGAAATAGAACCGATTGACGGGGATGCCTGACTGCCCCAGCCGACTCTTCATCCATATCGGATGTGGGCGTGCGCAGCGAGGGGACTTTACACCCTTGTCTCTCCGTCTTACCATAGACGTACGTAAAAGCGTACGCTTTTGGGAAGGGAGGCCGCATGACTTCTATTTCGGCAACGGCGGCACGCAAGGACCTGTACAACGTTATCGCGCGCGTCAACGAGGACTGCGCTCCGGTGGCCATCACGAACAGTCGCGGCAAGGGTGCCGTGCTCGTCGGAGAGGATGAGTGGGCCTCTATCGAGGAGACGCTCTATCTCATGGGTGTTCCCGGCGTTGCCGAGTCGATTGTTGCAGGGAAGGCGGAGCCGGTCGAGAATTGCGCCACCGAAGACGCGCTGGACTGGTAGCCATGTGGCTTGTCGTGTTTACCGAGCAGGCCCAGAAGGATGCAAAGCAGCTCAAGGCGGCGGGGCTTGCCGGCAAGGCGAAGGCGCTCGTCGCGGCAGTGCGGGAGGATCCCTTCAAGGTCCCCCCGCGCTATGAGGCCCTCGTTGGCAATCTATCTGGCCTCTACTCTCGCCGCATCAGCCTGCAGCACCGCTTCGTTTACGAAGTAATCAAAGAGGAGATTGAGAGGGGCGGCACTCTCTATGAGGGAACGGTCAAGGTCGTTCGCATGTGGACGCATTATGACGGGGTGCGATAACGGCTGGACGCTGTACGCGACCCTCATCGACATCATCTCCGCCTCTGAAACCCGCTGTCACCCTAAGGTGTCAACCGGCCCAGCGGCGCCGGCTCCGTGCCCCTTCCGCGAAAGAATGTAACCGCGCCGACAGAGACGGCGCGTACGAACGCATTCACAAGAAGGGGACACGATATGACTTCTCAGGTACTGGAACGTCCGGCGGGGACGGTCGAGGGGGCGCCGGCGCCGGCCGCCTCGGGCGA
>JAQCYU010000067.1 GCA_027682925.1 Coriobacteriaceae bacterium AF45-21 | reverse complement strand
TCCGTTCGACGCCACCCATGGAACCACCGCCCGTGCGCCCCGACGCCACCCATGGAACCACCGCCCGTGCGCCCCGACGCCGCGCGCCAGTCGGTTGCCATCTCCAGATGCAGTCTCGGTCTCGGTTCTGGTGCCACCACACCAGCGTGGGTGGGGGATACAGTTGCAAGTGGAGGTCATAAGCTGCGTCGAGGAAGGAGCCGGAAAATGAATCGCGCCGCATCTCCCTCGATTCTGAGAGCTTCTAGATTACAATGTTAAAAATTTGCATAAGATGAAGATCTTTCACATGGAGGCGTGATGATTATCCGTCAAAAGTACCTTGACCAGCTTCTCGCCTTTCGGGATCGAGACCTCGTCAAGGTCGTTACGGGGGTTCGTCGTTGCGGGAAGTCGACCCTTCTGGACATGATGCGCGAGCATCTGGCAAGGGAGGGCGTTTCCCGGGAGCGACTTCTCACGTTCAAGATGGAGTCCATGGAGTTTGATGGCTTGGATTATCGCGGGCTTTACCAGCTTGTTCGCAAACGGACAGAGGGAATCGTCCATCCCTATCTCTTTTTTGACGAGCTCCAAGAGATCGAGGGTTGGGAGCGCGCGATTAATTCCCTGCACGTTGACCTTGATTGCGATATGTATATCACGGGGTCCAACGCCTATCTGCTGTCGAGCGAGCTTGCCACGCTGCTCTCGGGGCGTTATGTGGAGGTCGAGATGCTGCCGCTCGTCTTCTCGGAGTTTCTCGATTTCCAGGGAGCGTCACTGTCCTCTCGCGCTGCGGCTGGGATGGATGTCTTCGAGTTGCCGGATGGCTCGCTTAGCACGGCGGTTGGCCTGTTTGATCATTATCGTCGCTACGGCGGGCTGCCGTACCTATCCTTGGGTACGCTAGACGGGGCGGTTCATAAGGCCTATTGCAGGTCACTGTACGAGACGGTCGTCATCCGGGATATTCTCGAGCGCGATCGCAGGCGTGGCCGCAGGCAGCTCACAAGCCCTGATTTGCTGGAGCGGACATGCCGCTTCCTTGCAGACAATATCGGTAACGAGAATTCTGTCAACAGTATTGCCGGAGCGTTGCGGGCTGACGGCGTCGAGGCTGCGAACGGTACTGTTGACGCATACATGGGGGCGCTTGATGAGGCGTATCTCTTCTATCCTGTTCGGCGCTATGACATCAAGGGCAAGGATCTCCTGAAGACGGGTGGAAAGCGTTACATCGTGGACACGGGAATCCGCAACTATCTGCAGGGCTACCGTGATTCCGATCAGGGGCGTGTTTTTGAGAACATGGTCTATTTGCAACTTCGCTACGAGGGCTTTGAGGTGAGCGTTGGAAGCTGCGCTCAGGTGAGGTGGACTTTGTAGCGTCGAGGTCAGACGGGCGTGCGTACATTCAGGTAACCGAGGATATGACTGACTCGGCGACCATGGAGCGTGAGCTCAAGCCGCTGCGCGCCATACGGGATGCATATCCGAAATTCGTTATTGCTGCCCGGGGGAGTTATCCAAGGGAGATTGACGGGATTCGTATCTTAGGGGTTGCTGACTTCTTTTTACATGGAAGACCGCTGTTAGTGTAGAAGGAGTTCTTCATCCATGTATGTTATTAAAATAGTTTATTAAAGAGAAGATGAACGATAGGTTATTTCGGGCATTGTTCCTGTCGGCAGTAGTCTTTGCGTTAATGGCTTCATTTTCATGTCCCCTTTCGATTCTGAGACCATTTTTCGGCCTATTTGTTTCAGCATCTCTTTATTTTGTTCCCGTATGGTTGCCATCGAAGTTTCAAATTCGCGAACAGCGAGAGACTAAGATAGGAGTCCATCCAATCGCATGGGCAATCTGGCAATCTGGCTACTGCTTTATAACAATAATGTATCTTCTGATAATCATAAATACTAGTCACACTGGAATCCCAGTATGGTCATTTGCTTTTCCAGCGGTAGTGGGCAGCGGATATTTAGTTAGCTATGGAGATAAATTCATTATAGAGAATCGTCTCTCGGATTCGATGCCAAAGGCTCAGTACAACTACGCGCACGCATTAATGCTATTAACGTTACTATGCTTATCTTTAATAATGGAATCGGGTCTCTTCCCGGAATCAGCGTTAACCGATACTGTGGCGACATCCCTTGAGTATTCTGAAATTGGCGAAGCGATTGGCTTGGTGCTTTTAGAGCGAAAGCTACTGAAGAAAACTCATGGCTCAATTTGAATGGGATAGAGATTCTGAGTTGCCCACACTCAGTTTCATAATGGTTACTCAAGATACTGACGCTTCAGATTGAATGCTTGGGTCCTTTTTAGAAAGGCCCCATGCAACACGGTTGCCATGGGGCCCGTTTTTTCAACTGGACGCCCTAGCTCGAGAACGTCACCTCCCCGCCGCCCTGGAGCTGGTCCTCGGGCACCTGCTTGGCGTCGGGCGGCATCTGCCCGGAGTCGGGGCCGCCGCCGACGGACTGGGAGTCGGTCACCTGCCCGCCGTCCGATTCCGCAGCCGCCCCGGCTCGTGATGAGCCAGCCCGCGGCGACGCCGCCCGCGACCAGCGCCTGTTTGCATTTGAGCCCTGTCGAAACCGTGGACACCTGATAATTTGGACGGCAGAGGAACCTGCCCCGTAGGAGGGTGTGGCCATGGGAGCCGAGCCTGGGACCAAGTACGAGTAGTTCCCCAAGGACTACCGGGACGAGACGGCCGACTACGTCATCGCGGCGGGGCGGCCCGTCAGGGAGGTCGCCCGAGAGCTCGGCATGGCGGGGAGCACCCTGGGCGACTGGGTGAGGAGGAGGCGCGAGCTCTCCG
>JAQCYU010000066.1 GCA_027682925.1 Coriobacteriaceae bacterium AF45-21 | reverse complement strand
CGAAAATTTTTCGGTTTTGAGGAATAGGCTGCTGGCGGTTCATCCCCCAAACAGGCGAAAACCCTCCCCGGCGCGTGTGAACTGCCTCCCATTTCTTGGACATGAGAAATGGGAGGCTTTTTATGCGTGTCGACTTGAGGGTGAAGCACGGCATCGAGGCCAGGAAGGCGGCGATCGAGCTCTTCGAGCGAGGCCACGGCTACAAATCGGCGGCGAAGGCGCTGTCGGTCCCGCGCGACACCGTGAGACAATGGCTCTACGTATACCGGTCGTTCGGAAGCGAGGTGCTGCTATCCATGGACGGAAAGCAGGGCAGGTACACATACGAGCAGAGGTCGCCGCCGCCTCCGCCGTCGTCGACGGCGGCATGACGAAGACCGAGGCGATGGCGGCGTTCGGCATAATGTCGATGTCGCCGCTCAAGAAGTGGTGCGCGCTATACCGCCGGGGCGGCGCGGAGGCCCTGCGCCCGAGGCCCAAGGGCCGGCCGAGCGGTTCCAAGGCGAGGCCGCGCACCCGCGAGCAGGAGCTCGAGGAGCGCACCCGCGAGCAGGAGCTCGAGGAGCGCTGCCGAAGGCTCGAGACCGAGGTGGCCTACCTAAAAAATTGCGTGCCCTGGTCGAGAGGGACGGGCTCTGACCAGGGCGAAGGTCGAGGCCGTGAGCGCCCTGCGCGAAGAGGGGTACGAGCTGAGGCGCCTGCTGGAGTGCGCCGGCCTGGCCCGGTCCACGCTACTCTACGCGCTGTCGCACCGGGCAGGCGACGCGCCGGAGCTGCGGGGCGCGGTGGCGGAGATCTTCTCGCGCACGGCCAACGGGTGCGGCCACCGCCAGGTCGCCATGTGCCTGCGCGCCGAGCTGGGCGCGCGCATAGCCTACAAGACCGTGCTCAAGATGATGCGGGAGATGGGGGTCCGCTGCGGCATCCGCCGCGAGACCGACTACCATAGGTACAACTCGTACAGGGGCGTCGTGGGCGAGACGTTCGAGAACGTCATCGGGCGCGACTTCGCCGCCGACGGGCCGTGGCAGAAGATGGGCACCGACGTCACCGAGTTCAAGCAGCCCTGGGGCAAGGCCTACTTCGCGCCGGTGTACGACTTCGGCAGCAAGGAGATAGTCGCGTGGTCGACGTCGACAGCCCGGGCATGGCGCAGCAGGCCGAGCTGCTCGACCGGCTGCTGGCGAAGATGCCCGAGGGCGCGAAACCGGTGCTCCACAGCGACATGGGCTGGCAGTACCAGCACGCCGCACGGTGCGGGAGGCTGAGGGACGCCGGGATCGTCCAGAGCATGTCCAGAAAGGGCAACTGCATCGACAACGGCGCCACCGAGCAGGTCTTCGGCCACATGAAGGACGAGTTCTTCCGTGGAAGGACGTGGCCGGACTTCGAGTCCTTCAAGGCGGACCTCGACGACTTCGTGGTCCATTGGAACACGAGGAGGCGCCAGGTTAAACTGAAGGGACTGACCCCGGAGGAGTTCCGGAGCCAGTCCCTTGCGGCGTAGTTCTTATTTAAGCCGTCCAAGTTTTGGGGTGCAGTTCAGTGCCGAGGAGAGCTTCTGTTGTCATCGTTATCTTTGAGCGCGGGCGCCTCGCGTTACAGTCCGCGAATCCGTACGGCCTCGGGCGGAAACTCCTGCTCGCCGGCATCGGTCTTGATGGTCGCGCGGCCCCAGATGTCTAGACCCGCAAACACACCGACCGCAAGCGGCAAACCGTTGGGCGACACCGCCGCAACCTGACGACCCAGCAGCGGCACCATATCGAAGTACTCACCCAGCACCGGAGCCAGCGGGCCGGCAGCGCCCTGCGGCGTGTTGGCGGCAACCGCCCAGGCGTCAACGCGGGCCAGCACAGCGGCGGCCAATGCCTCGATCAGCGCCTCATCTGCCATATCCACGCCAAGCTCACCCAACGCCGCACGCTCAATATCAACCGTCACCGCGGCAAACATGCCCGCAGCACCGGCACCGCCGTTCACGGCAACACGCGCGAGCGACGCCTCAAACGCAGGCGCACCGCACACGATATCGCTCGGCCACTGGATACCCACTTTACCGGCAAGGCCCAACCCCGGCGTCGAAGCCGTGCCCACGAGCGCGTCCATCATGCCCATCGCGGCCACAAACGGCAGGCCGTGGAAGGCATGCATGTTCACATCGGGGCGCACAACCAGCGAAAACGTCAGCGAAGCATCGCCCACGCTCCACGCGCACCAGCCCGCGGACACGCCCTCGCGGCCCGCGTCACGCGCCGCGTCGAGCTCGGTGCCAGCGGCAACAGCATTCATCTCGATCATCTACATACGCCCCAATTCGCCCACGATATGGCCCACGCGATCCTCGGGCTCCTTGACCTCGACGCCGTTGTAGCGGAAGAACCGCGCCGGGTCGTGCATCAGATCCTCGAGCGGCACCAGCACAAAGTCACGCTCGCCGATCAGCGGATGCGGCAGGCGCAGCTTTTTGCCGCCGTGGGTCTCGCCGTCCATCCACAGCAGGTCCAAGTCGATGGTGCGCGGACCGTTGGCCTTGGCCTTTTTGGAGCGGTCGCGACCCAGCTCGGCCTCGATCTTCATGAGCTCGTCGAGCAGCACCAACGGCGCCAGCTCGGTCTTAATCTCGATGACGGCGTTGGCAAACGCGTCCTGGCGCGTCTCGTAGGCCGGCTCGCTCTCGTAGATCTTGGAGGAGTTGGACACGCAGGTGAGTGGAATCTCGGCGATCATGTCGCGTGCGGCGCGGATGTTGTCACAGCGATGCCCCAGGTTGGAGCCCACGGCCACAAACGCGCGGCGCGGCTGCGGCTTGGCAACCGCCCAGTAGCCGTTCAGGAACTGCGCAAAGCCCGCGGCGTCGTGCACGCGCACGATGTTGGCACCGGCCTGGATGGCGCCCAGGCACACGCCAAACGTAGCGGCATCGCGCTCGGCGGCCTCGGTCACGCCCGAGACGGCGCCCACAAAGCGCTTGCGCGATACGGCGCACATGAGCGGATAGCCCAGTGACGCCATCTTGGCAGTCTCGCGCTGGATGACGATGTCCTCGTTGGCCGTCTTGCCAAAGCCCGGACCGGGATCGATGCAGATGCGGTCGCGCGACACGCCGGCATGGATGAGCGCGCGGGCCTGGTCGGACAGAAAGCCCATGACGCGGCGCATGATGGGCGCCGAATCAGGCAGGGTGAAGCGGCGGAGCTGCGAGGTGGCACGTAGGCTTCCTCGCGGCGGGCGCTGCGGCGCATCA
>JAQCYU010000065.1 GCA_027682925.1 Coriobacteriaceae bacterium AF45-21 | reverse complement strand
GCGATCACGTGGCCGAAGGCCGCCTGCGGCGCGCATTCCCGCAAACGTCCGCGGGCACGCGCGCCGCAGGACTTGTGCTCGCCGTGGCGCTTCCGCTTGCGTGTGGGCTTTTGACCTGGGGAATCCTGCATCTTTGCGGCATGGTTCACTCCGGCCTGCGCTTCGTGGCCGAGGCATGGGCGAGCTATCAGATTCTCGCGGCATGCGAGCTGCGCCGCCAGAGCCTGGCCGTGGCCCGTGCGTTCTCGAGGGGCGGCCTTGTCGCGGCGCGTGAAGCTGTCGGGCTCATCGTGGGACGCGACACGTCTGTTCTCGACGAGCAGGGCGTCGCGCGCGCCGCCGTGGAAACGGTGGCGGAGAACGCGAGCGACGGTGTCATCGCGCCGCTTTTCTACCTTATGATCGGGGGTGCGCCCTTGGGCATGGCGTACAAGGCAGTGAACACGCTCGACAGCATGGTGGGCTACAAAAACGAGCGCTACATCGACTTCGGCTGCGCCTCGGCGCGCCTCGACGATGCGGTGAACTGGATTCCCTCGCGCTTATCGGCCCTGCTCATGATCGCCGTATGCCCGGTCGTCGGGCTCGACGCGCGCGGGGCGGCTCGCATCTGGCGCCGCGACAGGCGTCGCCATGCGAGCCCGAACGCGGCACAGACCGAGTCAGCGTGCGCGGGCGCGCTCGGGCTGCGCCTGGCAGGACCCGCGGTGTATTTCGGCAAGCTCGTTGAGAAACCGACGATAGGCGACGCGTCCCGTGAAATCGAGTGGGGCGACGCGTCCCGTGAAATCGAGTGGGGCGACATCGCCCGGGCGACAAGGCTCATGCTCGCCGCGTCCGTATGCGCGCTCGTCGTCTTCGGTGCCGCGCACGCGGCGGTCGTGCTCGCCGTGGGGGCGATGGCATGAGGGAAGACCACGCCGCGCCCGGGCTGCCGGGGGAATCCTGCGCGCCGTGCGCATGGGGGTAGCATGCAATCGCTCGGCATCGCTTGTGAAGGGGGCGCCTCCGACCTCATTGACTTCTCGGTGAACGTGAATCCGGCAGGCCCCTCGCCGCGCGCCGTCGCCGCAGCTTGCAAGGCGCTTTCTCGAATCGACGCCTACCCCGATAGGGAAAGCCTCGCCCTCGTTCGCGCCCTAGCGCGTGCCCAGGGCATTCCCGAAGATACTATCGTCTGCGGCGCGGGCGCGTCCGACATCATCTGGCGGCTCGCCGCGGCGGTGCGCCCGAAACGCATCGTCGTGTGCGCGCCGACGTTCTCTGAATATGCGGAGGCGGCATCGTACTACGGCGCATGCGTGCAGGAGTTCCCGCTCTCCGAAGCTGACGACTTCGACGTGCCCGCCTCCTTCGCCCGCGCGATCGAGGGGCCGGGAGACGTGGCGTACCTCTGCAATCCGAACAACCCGACGGGGCGCCTCGTCGACCCCAGCGTGATCGATGCCGCGGCTTGCCGCTGCGAGCAGGTGGGCGCGCTGCTCGTCGTGGACGAGTGCTTCCTCGGATTTGCGCCCGACGCCCGCGAAAGGAGCGTGGCCGCACGCGCCGCGTGTTCGCGCCATGTGGCCGTGCTCTCCGCGTTCACCAAGCTCTACGGAATGGCGGGCTTGCGGTTGGGATATCTGATCAGCGGAAACGCCCAACTCATCGAGGGGATTCGCCGGGCGGGGCAGGCGTGGCCTGTCTCCTCGGTCGCCGAGGCTGCGGGCATCGCCGCCCTGGAAGACGTTGAATACGTCTCGCGCACGCGCGATGTATTGGCGGGCGAGCGAGCGTGGCTTTCCCACGAGCTCTCCTCGCTCGGGCTTTCCGTCGTGCCATCGGATGCGAACTTCCTTTTAGTCCGCACGTCGGCGAAAGACATCCCCGAGCGCCTGTATAAACAGGGGGTTTTGGTCCGCACGTGCGACTCGTTTTCGGTACTGTCCCGTTTCTGGTGCCGCGTCGCGGTGCGCACGCGCAAGGAGAATGCCCGGCTTGCGATGGCGTTCAGCCGCGCACTTCGGACGGAAGGTGCATCGGGCGAAGGCGAACCCGACGAACGGGGCGGCGCTTCTTGCAGCGGCGCTATGGCGGGCGCGGATGGTCGAGGCTCGGCGAAGGAGGTCGATACCCGTGGGTAGGGCGAAGCCCATCATGATCCAGGGCACCATGTCGAACGCGGGGAAGAGCCTGCTTGCGGCGGGGCTGTGCCGTGTGCTTTCGCAGGACGGCCTGCGCGTGACTCCCTTCAAGAGCCAGAACATGGCGCTCAACAGCGGTGTCACGGCCGACGGGCTCGAGATGGGGCGCGCCCAGATCATGCAGGCCGAGGCGTGCGGCATCGCGCCCGACGTGCGCATGAACCCCATCCTTCTCAAGCCCGAAAGCGACCACCGAAGCCAGCTCATCGTGGCCGGCAAGGCGCAGGGAGCCTTCGCTGCGAGGGACTACTTCGCGCGAAAGAAGGCGCTCATGCCGCAGATTTTGGAGGCGTTCGATTCGCTCGCGGAGGAAAACGACGTCATCGTCATCGAGGGCGCCGGCAGCCCCGCCGAAATCAACCTTTCCGAAAACGACATCGTCAACATGGGGCTCGCGCGCGCCGTGTCCTCCCCCGTGCTGCTCGTGGGCGACATCGACCCAGGCGGGGTGTTTGCCCAGCTCTACGGTACGGTCGCGCTCTTTGCGCCCGAGGATCGCGCGCTTTTGCGGGGGCTTGTGGTGAACAAGTTCCGCGGCGATGTGGAAATCCTGCGCCCGGGTTTGGCCCCGCTCGAGAAGATGTGCGGGGTTCCCGTCGTGGGGGTCGTGCCGTATCTTACGCTCGACCTGGACGACGAGGACTCGCTCGCGCCGCGCTATCTGCCCGCGAGGCGCGCGGCGTCATCGACGTCGCCGTCGTGCGCCTTCCGCATCTGTCGAACTTCACCGACTTCGACCCGCTTTCGCGCGTGTCCGGCATGAGCGTGCGCTACGTTTCCTCGACGACCGACCTGGGCCGACCCGACCTGGTGGTGCTTCCCGGCTCGAAGACCACGCTCGACGACGCGCGCTGGCTTGCGGCTAGCGGCATCGGAGCCTGTGTACGCGCGCTTTCGGGCGCGGGCACGCCGGTGCTCGGCATATGCGGAGGCTACCAGCTTTTGGGAGACGAGCTTTCCGACCCGCACGGCAGGGAAGGCGCTGGCACCGCGCGCGGGCTCGGGCTTTTTGGGAGACGAGCTTTCCGACCCGCACGGCAGGGAAGGCGCTGGCACCGCGCGCGGGCTCGGGCTCATCCCTGCAAGTACGGTGTTCAAGGAGGAAAAGCGCCTCGCCCAGTCGGAGCTGCGCATCACGGGCGCCCAAGGCGCGTTCTCGGTGTGGAACGGTATGACGGCGCGCGGGTACGAGATTCACGACGGCGAAACGACCGTCTCCTGCGCCCCTGCAGGCACGATTGGCGGCAAACCAGAAGGCGCGGCCTGCGGAAACGTGTTTGGAACCTATCTCCACGGCCTGTTCGACGAACCGGGGGTGGCGCTCGCCCTCGCGCGCTCGCTCGCGCGCATGCGCGGCCTGCCCGAGAGCGCGCGCGCTCGCTCGCGCGCATGCGCGGCCTGCCCGAGAGCG
>JAQCYU010000064.1 GCA_027682925.1 Coriobacteriaceae bacterium AF45-21 | reverse complement strand
GCACGTCGGGCGCTATGCGCTGGAATGTTGCGTAGATGCTCGGGTCCCCCAGGTTCAGCAGCGCGACGTCGCGGACCGCATCCAGGTGCGCGACAAGCTCACGAACAAGCGAGGCATGCTCGGCAGCGCGGCGCTCGGCGTCGCGCGTCATCGAGAATCGCACGGGGATCACCGTCTTGCCTGTAAGGTCGACGGCGCCGCGCACGATGTCAAGCGCGACCATGACCCCGTCCGCCGTCTGCGGTGCGGCGATGACCGGACACGATTCGATTGTGCGGACGGCCTTGATCGTGAGCAGCTCGGGGTCGCCAGGCCCCGTGCCCACCCCGTACAGCACGCCTTTACTCATACGTCGCCCCCAATTCCCCGATAACTGCATCGCACCCGACGTGCGGAAAAGCTCGCAGCGCTCGGCGTCGAACACGACCGCGGCGATGTCGCATGCGCCCGCCGCGCGGCGGCGCAACCTGTCCTCGATTGCCGCAGCGAGCGAGGCGCGCGCAGCATCCCCCACGCCGGCGGCCTCGATTACCTCGAGCGCCGCCGTGGTCGTGACCGACGACATGATCTCGCACACGGTCTTCGCGCCCGCGCCGGCCAAGGCCGCGTGGGCGGCCAGAATCTCCGCACGGCAGTCGGCGGTACGCGAATGGGTGTCCATGATGCCGCCCGCGACCTTCACCAGCTTGCCGATGTGTCCCACAAGAAGGACATTGGTAAATCCCTCGCGAACGCAGCAATCAATCGCATCGCCCACAAAGTTGGAGATGAAGACCACCGGCGCACCGTTTAGGTGGAAATGCCCCGAGATGAACTGCGCGCCGTAGTTGCCGGGCGTGAGCACGACTCCGCGCCGCCCCATAGCCGCATGCTGCCGGATCTCGAGCTCGATGCTGTCGCGCAAGGCAGCGAGGCTGCGCGGCTCGACAATGCCCGTCGTGCCCAGGATGGAGATGCCGTCCTCTATCCCCAGGTGCGGGTTGAAGGTCTTTTCGGCAAGGGCAACACCCTCGGGTACCGAAATCGTCACAGCAATATTTCCAGAAAAGCCGTGCGCGGCGCACACCTCGCGCACCGCCGAAGTGATCATCGCACGCGGCGTCGCGTTGATAGCAGCCGCCCCCACCGGCTGCTCGAGCCCAGGCAACGTCACGCGCCCCACGCCCACGCCGCCATCGACGGAAACTTCCGATTCGCGCGCGGGCACGCCCTTGCTGCCCGCAGCACCCGTGCCCGACCCCGCCATGTTCCACGCGCGCGTACACGAGCACGCCGTCGGTCACATCGGCATCGTCGCCTGCGTCCTTTCGCACGGCGCACTGGGCGCACCCCTCGCCGATGCATGCGTCGACCACGTTCGCCTCGACGGGCAGCCCGCCGGGGGTGACGATCGACACGCGGCCGACGGGCTTTCGTGACAAGAGCATCTCGCAGGCCGCCTTCGCCGCGAGCGCGGCGCAGCTCCCCGTGGTGTAGCCGCAGCGCAGGCGCGTCGTCCCGGTATATATGTAGTGCTCGAGGCCACGCTAGCTGCTCGCCTTCCGATACCCCGTCGCAAACGAAGGGTCGTAAAGCTTGCTACGCTCATACGACTCCGCTTGCGCGCCGTTGTGCGCAAGCCCGCCGCGAGCTCCGAGCACGCGGCCCACCACCACGAGCGCCGTGCGGTCGATGCCCTCTCGCGCGCCCGCATCGGCGAGCGTGCCCACTGTGCATCGCACCACGCGCTCCTCAGGCCAGGTCGCCTTATACACGAGCGCCGCCGGCTCGTCGGAGCTGCGGCCCGCGGCCAAAAGCTCGGCGGAAAGCTCGGCGAGCATACCCGAGCTCAGGAAGATGACCATAGTCGAGCCGCTTTCCGCCATGGTGCGCATGCCCTCGCCCGCGGGCATGGGGGGTACGTCCGGAAAGCCGCGTGATCACGACCGACTGGCTGATTCCCGGCAGCGTGTATTCCTGGCGAAGCGCCGCCGCGGCACCGCAAAAGCTCGACACGCCGGGCACCACCTCGTAGTCCACGCCGCGCGCGTCGAGCGCGTCCATCTGCTCCTGGATGGCGCCGTACAGGCACGGGTCGCCCGTGTGCAGGCGCACCACTTCCTCGCCCCGCGCATCCGCCGCGCACATCACGTCGAGCACTTCCTCCAAGGTCATGTGCGCGCTGTCGTAGACGATGCAGGATTCCTTGCACTCAGCAAGCAACTCGGGGTTCACAAGGCTTCCCGCCCAAACGACCACATCGGCCGCGCGCAGAAGGCGCGCCCCGCGCAGCGTGATAAGGTCGGCGGCGCCCGAGCCTGCGCCAACGATATGAATCATCCGAGCCTTCCCTTCCCGTTTCTCATCGCAACCGTTTACGCCGCCATTCGCGCAGCGGGCAAAACACGGCGCCTGCGGCGGCAATCGGCGCAAATACGCAGGCAGGAGGCGCAATGCCGCCCGCCCTGGCTTTGACACGTTCACAAGTGCCCACTATCATAGTAAAAGATTCGGCAACGAGCATATGACAATCGGATAAAAGGAAATGACCGGCGCGGCGTCCGCACAGCCCGCGCTGGCTTGCGGAGGGAACCAGGTGGGAATCCTGGGCAAGGGACATTACTGTATAGGACGCGCGGGCGAACCGCCTCGCGCCCCAAGCCAGACTGCTTCGCCTTTTCCTCACGGCATCGCCGTGGCGTTAGCTCCTTGTGAACCCCGAGGGGTGCGCTTTTCTTTCGCTTGTGCCGACAAGCAACTGTCGCCGGGGGACCGGCAAACCGAGGAAAGGAAAAACCATGTCCGACCAGATGTCACGCCGCAGCTTCATGGGCGCCGCAGCAACCGGAGCCGTCGCGCTCGCCGGAATCACGCTCGCGGGCTGTTCCAGCACCTCCGCAAGTTCCGAGAAATCGAGCGAAAAGGAGAAGGCCGTGAAGCCGGTCATCCTCGTCACGAGCTTCGGCACGAGCTACAACGACTCGCGCCACATCACCATCGGCGCCATCGAAGACGCTATCCGCGAGAAGTACTGGCAGGACTACGACATCCGCCGCGCCTTCACCGCGCAGATCATCATCGACAAGCTGAAGAAGCGCGACGGCATCACGATCGACAACATGACCGAGGCGCTCGACCGCTGCGTGAAAGACGGCGTGAAGGAAATCGTCGTGCAGCCGACGCATCTCATGGGTGGCCTGGAATACACCGACGTGAAAGACGAGCTCGACAAGTACGCCGACAAGTTCGACAAGATCTCGCTCGGCGACCCGTTGCTCACCTCCGACGACGACTACAAGAAGGTGGCCGCAGCCATTAAGGAGAACATGGCGTCCTTCGACGACGGCAAGACGGCGCTGTGCCTCATGGGCCACGGCACCGAAGCCGATTCCAACGCCGACTATGCCAAGATGCAGGAAGTGTTCAAGAACGAGGGCTTGACGCAGTTCTTCGTCGGCACCGTCGAGGCTGAACCGACCTGCGAGGATGTTATCGCCGCCGCGAGCGCCGCAGGGTACAAGAAGGCCGTGCTCGCGCCGTTCATGGTGGTCGCGGGCGACCACGCGAACAACGACATGGCAGACGAGACCGACCCTGACAGCTGGGCTGCGAAGTTCGTGGCCGCCGGCTTCGAAGTGACGTGCCTGCTCCAGGGTCTGGGACAGAACGTCGCGGTCGACGACATCTACGTCTCGCACGTGGACGACGCCATCGCCAAGCTGTAAACTCGCCGCGCACGGGGGGCGCCGGTCGCGTCCCCGTGCAACGGGCAT
>JAQCYU010000063.1 GCA_027682925.1 Coriobacteriaceae bacterium AF45-21 | reverse complement strand
GTACTACTGGCTGCTGTCCAAGAAGATCAACCCCATGGTGCTGATCGTGGCCACCATGGTCGTGGGCATCGTCGGCGCGTTCTTCGGCGTGCTGGCGTAAGGGCCCGGCTGCATAGATTTTCGTTGCAACCTGGAAAGGGGATGGAGCGGGCCTATGCCCTCCATCCCCTTTTTGTATAGAAGGAGTTCGTATGTTCGCGAAGGATCGCGAAGCAATGCGCCTGACGCCGGCAGAGGTCAGGCTGATTCTTATTGAGTCCCTGCAGTGGTGCGCCAACAACGCGGTCTACTTTTTGGGGCTTATCGGTGCGGCCACGTATGATCTGGCTGGCACGGCCTTTTTGGTTGCTGCCATTACGCTCGTGCGCAATCTTATGACGTCGGTGGGCAATATGGTGTCGGGCTCGGTCATCGATCGCTTTGGACCGCGTCGGACGTCGTTTGTGACGTGCGTGATTACGGCGGTGCTTTCGCTTGGCGTGGGGTTGGCGCCGTTGTCTGTCCCCGGGCTTGTGTTTGCCGCGTGTGTCTTGGGACTTGCGGGCGGTTTTATCAACACCTGCACGCATGCGTTTCCGGGATACCTAGAGTCGACCACCGAGGGCCGTACCCGCGTGAACGGTCTCATGGTGTTCTACAGCAATATCGCCTATACCGCTGGCCCGCTGCTCGGCGGTGCCATCGTGAGCTGTTTTGCCACGCAATCGGTCTATCTGCTCATGGCGGGCATGATGGGTGTGGCGGCCGTACTCTCCTTGGGCTGTCATGAGTGTGTTGCTCCCGCAAAAGGGGAGAAGCCGAAGGGCGGTATTCTGGGCGGTATGGCCGAGGGTGCGCGACTTACGTTTCGCGACCACGACTTGCGCCTCATCTTTATCTCGGGCTTTTTGGGTTTCTTTGCGTTCGGCGCGTTCGATTCGCTGGAGTCGTTGTTCTACCGCGATGTGCTCAACGTGGATATCGTCTGGCTGGGCTGGCTGTCCTCGGTCGTGGGCCTCACTTCCTCGGTGGGTGCGTTCATCCTGACCAAGCTTTCTGCTCGCCATGTCAACCTGCGATTGCTGCTCGGCGCGCTCATGGCCGTGGGCATTGGGTCCATGGTGTACGTGGGCACCGATATGCTGGGGGTCGCGATTGTCGGTCAGGCGATTAACGGTCTGGCCTGGGGGTTCCTGGAGCCGCTGCAGATGATCTTGATTCAGGAGCGCGCAGACATCAAATACCTGGGGCGCATTACCGGCTTTGTGCGTTTTGGCCTGATGAGCGCCGGCGTGGTGCCGCTGCTGGCGGCTCCGTTTTTGGCGGAGGCTTTGGGCGTCCAGGCGGTGCTGTTTGGGGCATCGACCATTATTGCGCTGGTAGGAACGCTGTTCTTTGTCACACAAGGGAGACGCCAGGGGCGTTAGCTATACATCAAATTCTAATTTAATACCACTCACCAGAGAATTTCGACCGTTCACCGAGGATTGGAGCAGATTGAAAAGTGGTATTAAAAACACGTTAGGTGTATGTCTATAATTGGTATCGAAAAGAAACGCGATGTATAGATTCGCGTGCAGGACAGAAAGGAAAAGCCATGAAGGAAACCGAGAAGATCGAGATCATGCACTTTAGCCAGGAGGGCTACGTCGAGGACGGCAAGAACGTCTACGAGACCGGCAAGAAGATGACCGCGCTCGCCGACAAGGTCGCCGACGAGGGCTACGACGCCGTGTTCCTGATGGGCGTCGGCGGCACCTGGGACGAGCTCATGCAGCTCGAGTACCTCATGAACAAGTTCGGCGACCGCGACCTCGAGGTCTACCTGATCCACGCCGCCGAGTGGAACGTCTCCGGCCACAAGCGCATGACCGAGAAGTCCGTCGTGCTCACCGCCTCCGAGTCCGGCACCACCCCCGAGGTCCTCGAGGCCGTCAAGAAGATGAAGGACATGGGCGTGCGCGTCTACGCCATGACCAAGCCCGAGGGCCCCATCGGCCAGGCTGTGGGTGCCGAGAACTGCGTCGCCATGGCTTCTGACCATGTTCGGGCGGCTGCGAGAAGGGCTACTACCTCGCCGACTGCTTCGGCCTGCGCCTGCTCAACCGCCGTGGCTGCTTCCCCAAGTTCGACCTGTTTATCGAGCAGACCAAGGACATCTGGAAGGACATGCTCGATATCCGCAAGCGCTTCGAGCCGCGCGCCGAGGAGCTCGCCAAGAAGTACGCCCTGGCCCCCTACACCATGTTCATCGGCTCCGGCGCCCTGTGGGGCGAGACGATCCTGTTCTCGATGTGCATCCTGGAGGAGATGCAGTGGAAGCGCACCCGCTACATCACCTCGGCCGACTTCTTCCACGGCACCCTCGAGCTCGTGGAGCCGGGCGTCCCCGTCTTCCTGTTCATGGGCGAGGACGAGAACCGCAAGCTCGACGAGCGCGTCCGCGCCTTCCTGACCCGCGGCGTGACCGGCGACACCGACATCAACATCATCGACACCGCCGAGTTCGCGATCCCCGGCCTTGACGACGAGTTCCGCGTCATCGTCTCCCCGTGGATTCTGACGGTGCTCGTGACCGACCGCCTGGCTCGCTACTACGAGACGGTCACCAAGCACAACCTCAAGTATCGTCGCTACTATCACCAGTTCGACTACTAAAGAAAACGGGTGCGGGAACGTGCCGGGCTATTGAGAGGAACACAGAATGAGACAGTACATCATCGCCAGCCATGCGCACTTCGCTACCGGCATCAAGGAGAGCGTCGAGCTGCTCTCGGGCGCGCGCGACAACGTCCACGATCTTTCGATGTTCGTCGATGACCGCATGGACGTGGCCGAGGAGGCCCAAAAACTGCTGGCGGGCATGTCTGCCGACGATGATGTCGTTGTCTGCACCGATCTCTTTGGCGGCAGCGTCAACAACGAGTTCACCAAGATCGTCCAGACGCGTCCCCGCACGTACCTCGTTACCAACATGAACCTTCCTCTGCTCATCCAGCTGCTGTTCTCTGACGAGTCGGCGCCGGTTGAGGAGGCGATTCGCGCCATCGTCGCTGCGGACGATACGCGCGTGAAGTTTGTCAACGACCTGTTGGTCGATGACGACGAGGAAGAAGAGTTCTAATCCGCAGCACCTATTGACATGCCGTAAGACGGCGCAAGACCTTTGGGGGGTCACATTATGATTCAGCTACTTCGCGTTGACCATCGCCTGCTTCATGGCCAGGTCGCAGTTTCCTGGGTTCAGGGCCTCGGCTCCAACTGCATTTTCTGCGTGGGCGATAAGGTCGCCAACGACCCGGTGTGGAAGACGACGCTCAAGATGGGCAAGCCTGCCGGCTGCAAGCTCGTCATCAAAGATATGGAGCATGCAATCGAAGCTATCAACTCGGGCGTGACCGACAAGTACAAGATGATCATCTGCGTCGCCACTATCGCTGAGGCAAAGCAGCTTGTTGAGGGCTGCCCGCAGATCAAGTCGGTCAACCTGGGCAACACCAAGCCCAAGGACGAGAAGCGTCCCGACGCTCGTCAGGTCTCTCGTCAGATCTTCCTGACCGCGGCCGAGGAAGCCGATGTGCGCGAGATGCTGGATCGTGGCGTTGAGGTCGAGATTCGACCCCTGGCCGATGATCCCAAGGTTGACTGCGCCAGCGTGCTCTAGGCGTTTGAATTCGAAGAGTCTGAGCTCTTCGTAGTGTCCTATATGGAAAGGGGGATGTATGCTTACCCAAGCAATCCTCATCGGACTTATCGCCGCATTTGGTAAGTTCGACTACCAGCTCGGTACGCTCTATGCGTTCCGCCCCATCGTCCTGTGCCCGCTCGTGGGCCTGGTCCTGGGGGACCTGCAGTCTGGTCTCGCGATCGGTGCGAGCCTGGAGCTGCTGTTCATGGGCTCGATCTCCATCGGCGCCTACGTGCCGCCTGATGAGACGATCGGCGGCGTGCTCGCCTGTGCCTTCGCTATCCAGCTGGGCCAGAGCACCGAGGCTGCCATTGCGCTTGCCATGCCCATCGCCACGCTGTGTCTCGCCATGAAGAACATCCTGAACGCCGCCCTGCCGATCCTGGTTGACCGCGCCGACGTCTTCTCCGGCCAGGGCAACCTTAAGGGTGTCTATGCGATGCACTTCCTGATCGGTTCCACCGGTTGCATCATGGCGTTCCTGCTGTGCTCGCTGTCGTTCTATCTGGGCGCTGACGCTATCCAGGGCATGCTCGACTTCATCCCGCCCTTTGTCCTTGCTGGCTTTGGCGTGGCCGCCAACATCCTGCCGGCCATGGGCTTCGCCATGCTCGGCCGCCTGGTGCTCACCAAGCAGCTCGTGCCCTTCTACTTCCTGGGCTTCCTGCTGTGCTCCTACGCCA
>JAQCYU010000062.1 GCA_027682925.1 Coriobacteriaceae bacterium AF45-21 | reverse complement strand
CCCGTGCGCGGCGCCGCGTGCTCGCGCTCGATCCGGCTACCGCACCGGCTGCAAGGTCGCCGTCATGGACGAGACCGGCAAGCTACTCGACCACGGCGTGGTCTATCCCACCAAGCCGCGCCACGACGTCGCCGGCACCAAGCGCGAGCTCGCCCGCCTCGTCAAGAAGGACGGCGTCAACACCATCGTCATCGGCAACGGCACCGCCAGCCGCGAGACCGAGGAAGTCGTCTCGGAGTTCATTACCGAGCAGGCGCCCAGCCTTCGCTACACCATCGTCAACGAGGCGGGCGCGTCGGTGTACTCCGCCTCCGAGCTCGCGAGCCAGGAGTATCCCGATCTGGATGTCACCGTACGTGGCGCCATGAGCCTGGGCCGCCGTCTGCAAGACCCGCTGGCAGAGCTCGTCAAGATTCCGCCCCAGTCCATCGGCGTTGGCCAGTACCAGTACGACCTTGACCAGGCCGAGCTTTCGCGCACCCTGGGCCACGTGGTGGAAGACGTCGTCAACCGTGTGGGCGTCGACGTCAACACCGCGAGCGCAAGCCTGCTGGGCTACGTGTCGGGCATTACGCCGAGCGTAGCCAAAAACATCGTGGCCTACCGCGAGGAAAACGGCGCCTTTACCGATCGCCGCCAGCTCAAGAAGGTCCCCAAGCTGGGACCCAAGGCGTACCTCAACGCCGCAGGTTTCCTACGCATCAGCGGCGGCAAGAACCCGCTTGACGCGACAAGCGTCCACCCCGAGAGCTACGAGGTGGCCACGTCCGTCTTGGAACGCGCCGGCGTGGCGACCAGTGAGCTCAGCCGCGGCGGCGTGCCCGACATTGAGCACCGCCTGGGCAGTATTTCGGCACTGGCAAGCGACCTGGACTGCGGCACCCTGACGCTCATCGACATTGTCAACGAGCTCAAGAAGCCCGGTCGCGACCCGCGCGACGACGCGCCCGAGGTGGTCTTTAGCCGCTCGGCGCTTTCCATCGACGATCTGGAGCCCGGCATGGAACTCAAGGGCACGGTGCGCAACGTTGTGGATTTTGGCGCGTTCGTCGACGTGGGCGTGCACCAGGACGGCCTCGTACACATCTCCAAGCTCGCCAACCGCTTCGTCAAGCACCCCAGCGACGTGGTGCGCGTCGGCGACACGGTGAAGGTATGGGTAGAAAAGGTCGATCGCGACCGCAAAAAGATCTCCCTCACCATGGTGCGGGGCAAATAAGCCGCTGCAGGCGCTCGGCGGGCCCCATTCCGCCGAGCGCCTCTCCTTCTAAAACGATTTGGCGATATCCCGAAGTGCGAGACGCCGTTTCCGCTAATCATCACCTGCAATTTTTGAGATATTCGGCCTCGCTGGGCCGCGATAACACTTCTTCAAAGTGCAAGCTCAACAAATAGGCATCAGATATTCCACAAACGTCCCATATCTGCACCCGCAGAGGTGCGGTACGGGACGTTTTTCAGCCATACTGGCAATCTTGACGGCACTCTGAGGCCGAATATCTCGATTTCTGTTGGTGGGACACTTATGGGCACGAGCCGCAAAGACCTCGTTTGCCCGGTAGAGCTGTTCAACCACGTCAAGCATGAGATCTTGCATGCGCGGAACAAAGGATAATCGAAGGGTCTTGGGCGACTTGCGCGTCGCCCCGAACACATAGCCGGCAGGGTCCTTTGCCTTGGCGATGACTGCCAACTCGGGGCCGGATCGTTTTCGATACTTGATAGATATGGATTAGAAGATCATTAGATTACAGGTTGATCCATAATGCGGAACCGCGTTGTCCACGCGATGCCGTCGGAGCCCACGCCGCCGTCCGAGGTGACGCCGGCCGCGTAACACGAATCGTCATCCGGCGAACGAAGCCGCCAGTGGCACGCGGCGTTGCCATCCGAGCCCAGCCCCATTACTGCCCGAGACAGTTGGCGGGGTAGCACTGTCGACCCCCATCGGAATAAAGGTAGCGATTCAGCTCAGGACCTACCGACGGGTTCGTGTCGGCAGCCCCGGCCTTTCCTTTGCCTAGCGCGACCCTTGCGAAGCGCGTGAGCGATAGGGAAAGGAAAGGCCGGGGCGAACAACCCACGATATAGCCAGCGTTCGCGTTACGGCAGAATATGGAAGCCCAGAGCGGCGATATCTTTAGCAAAACCGCGCACGGTGTCGAGCGAGACCTCGTACGGGTCGCGACCGATGTTCTTGCGCTTGGCCAGGATGCTGTTGGGCACCGTAATGATCTGGCAACCGCAGGCCTCGGCCTGGTAAATGTTGATGAGCTCGCGCGTGGACGCCCACAGGACCTCACAGTTGGGCTTGGCGGCGGCTTCTTGACCGACTCCGTCATAAACGGAATGGGATCGACGCCGGTGTCGGCAATGCGGCCGGCAAAGAGCGAGATGATAGACGGCGTCTCGGCGTCAACGGCCTCGACCATCTCATCGACCTGCGTAGGCGTAAAGATGGTGGTGACGTTGACCTTGATGCCGTCGGCGGAAAGCTTGCGGACCAGCTCGGCGGTGGACTCGCCCTTGGTGGTCACGCACGGAATTTTGACGTAGACGTTCTCGGCCCAGGTAGCGATCTCGCGGGCCTCGACCTCCATGGTCTCGACGTCGTCGGCAAAGACTTCAAACGACACGGACACATCGGTGATGTGGGCCAGGACCTCCTTGGCAAACGCGCGGTAATTCGTCACGCCGCCCTTTTTCATAAGGGACGGGTTGGTCGTGAAACCCTGAACGTTGCCGTTCTCGTGCATGTCGAGCATGCCCTCGAGGTTTGCACCGTCAGCGAACACCTTGATTGCCATCTGCCTGATTCCTTTCGTTAGCATACGGCCGATAAACTGCTAAACACTTTACCTACGTTTATCAAGGCGTGAGCTGCGGTTTTTTATCTTCTCGGCGAACGGTATAAACACCTCAGTGTTTGGATTGATAAATCGATTGAGCATGCAAAAGCAAAGAGTCGCAGTTTGAGCAAACGTCAGAAGGCGAGATTCATTAGATGAGGCCAAAATGCTGCATCGCGGTGACGGTGCCGTCGTGTGCGACATCGTCGGTCACGTAGTCGGCGACCGCCTTGACCTCGGGCATGGCGTTGCCCATGGCCACGGCCGTCTCGACAGCAGCGAGCATGCCCAGGTCGTTGCCAGAATCGCCAAAGCCAAAGGTGCGCACATTTCCCTCGCGGCCCAGATACGCCAGCGCTCGCGCCACGCCCACGCCCTTGTCGATGCCCTTGGGGCTCAGCTCGCGATTCTGACCACCGGTGTTGCACAGCTCAAAGTTGCGATCGATAAAGCCATCGTCGTTGGCCACACAAGCCAGGTCGCACGCGTTAATGCACACCTTGCCTACGCGCAGACGGCCGTCGACGCGCATCTGATCAACGTCATGCACCACGCCGGCGCCTAGCAGAAATGACTGTTCGACACCAACTGGCTCAAGTGAATAGGTGGCACCGTTCGTCTCGAACAACGCCTCGCCGCCCGCCACAGCAATGCGACGCGCGAGCTCCTCAACAATGTCTTCGTCAATGCAGTCCTCGTGTGCCACGCGGCCCTCGACCTCGAGCGTGGCCCCCGCCATGGCAACGATACCCGCCGGGTTCAGCGCGCGCAGGCCATCGGCAATCAGCCACAAGGGGCGACCCGTGCAGATAAATGCCTGGTGACCCGCATTGCGCAGGCGACCAAATGCATCGACAACGGCCTTCGACGGATGGATTGCATTGAAGTCTTATCGGTCATATCGTCGGGATCGAACGACGTCAGCGTGCCGTCCACGTCAAAAAAGAGCACGGCGGAATCGGGGCACGCATCAATCATATGGGTTCCTTTCGAGGATAAGGGCAAACGAAGCATCCATCATATAATGGAGCGACGCAACCAGAGAGGTCACCCATGGAATTTTACGCAAGCTGCCCCGAGGGCTTTGAGTCCGCACTCGCCGATGAGCTTAAACGCCTCGGGCTTTCGCATGTCCGCCGCCTGAAAGGCCGCGCTACGTTTGAGGGCGAGCTCGAAGAAGGCTACCGCGCCTGTCTGTGGTCGCGCCTGGCGAGCCGCGTGTTCGTGGTACTCGGGCGCTTTGAGGCGCAGGATGCCGATGAACTGTACGATAGCGTTTACGACATCGCCTGGGAGAGCATCGTCCGCCCCGGCGCCACCATCGCCATTACCGCCCGCGGCGTGACCGAGCAGCTGCGCAACACGCGCTTCTCGGCCCTGCGCGCCAAGGACGCATTGTGCGACCGCTTGGCCGAAACCACGGGCCGTCGCGCCGATGTCGACGCCGCCGATCCCGATGTTCACCTGCTGCTTTCGCTGCGTCAGCGCCGCGCGAGCATCAGCCTGGACCTTTCGGGGCGACCCCGCTGTTCAAACGCCTACCGCCCC
>JAQCYU010000061.1 GCA_027682925.1 Coriobacteriaceae bacterium AF45-21 | reverse complement strand
CGCGGGCCACGCTCTCCACAGCCTCGTCCACGTGGGCCTGAACGCCCTCGCGCACGCGGGTCTTGCCGCCGCGCTTGGGACGGCTCGGACGCTCGCCGTCGCCGCGACCACGGTTGGAACGACCGGCCACATCGCCGTAGTCATCGCCGTTGCGCTTGCCGTCGCGACGTGCCTGCTCGAGCTTCTTCTTGCTCTTGGACTTGCCGCGCTTGGTCTTCTTCTTCACCTTAAAGGCCGCAGGGTCGCGCTCGGGGTCAACGGCGGGCGGATTGGGACCCACATGCAGGTCGCCGGCCTCGTAGATGTCGGCCGTCTTGTCCATGAGCTTCTCGATCTCGTAGAACTCATCGACGTCCTGCTCAGTCACAAACGTGATGGCCCAGCCCAGCTCGCCGGCGCGTCCCGTACGACCAATACGGTGGATGTAGTCGGTCGGCTCGGCCGGCACGTCAAAGTTCACGACGTAGCGCACGTCGCTAATGTCGATGCCGCGGGCGAGTACGTCGGTTGCCACCAACACGTCGACGGTACCGTCGCGGAAGGCCGAAAGGGCACGCTCGCGCTGGGCCTGGCTGCGGTTGCCGTGAATCGCGGCGGCCTTGATGCCCTTACGCTCCAGACGACGGCAGCAGCTGTCGGCGCGGTGCTTGGTGCGCATAAAGACGATGGTGCGCTCCGGGCCCTCCTTCTTGAGGAACTCGGGCAGCAAGTTGTTCTTGGCCTCGATGGACACCGGGAACACAAACTGGTCGACGGTGTCGGCGGTCGACGTGGCGGGCGCGATCTCCACGCGGGCCGGATCGCTCACCAGGTCGGTGATCTCGCCCACGGCTTCCTCGTCAAGCGTCGCCGAGAACAGAAGCGTCTGGCGCTCGGACGGCGTCTCGCGCACAATGCGGCGGACGGCGGGCAAAAAGCCCATGTCGAGCATGCGGTCGGCCTCGTCGAGCACCAGCACCTTGACCTCGTCCAGGTGGCAGGCGCCCTGCTCGATCAGATCGACCAGACGGCCCGGCGTGGCGACCAGGATATCGCAGCCGTACTTGAGTGCCGCGGTCTGCGGCTTGTAGCTCACGCCGCCCACGACGGTCACGGCAACGTGGCCCGTGACGTCGGCGATCTTGCTCGCGACCTCGTCGATCTGCTGGGCGAGCTCGCGCGTGGGGGTGATGACGAGCATCACGGGGCCACGGCCGTTGCCCTCGGGCTTTTTAGCACCGCGACGGCGGTTGCGGCCGCCGCGCTCGCGCACGGGTTTGGGAGGAGCGATGTGCTCCAGATTGTTCATGGTCGGCAGCAAAAAAGCGGCCGTCTTGCCGGTGCCAGTCTGAGCGGCAGCAAGCAGGTCGCGGCCCTCGAGCACCACGGGGATTGAGCCGGCCTGCACGGGCGTCGGCGCCGTGTAGCCCAGGTTCTCGATGGCACGAAGCATCTCGTCGGAAAGGCCCAGCTCGTCAAAGGCGGGCAGGCTCTCGGTAGCGGACTCGACGGCCTGGGCAGCATTGGCCTCATCGGCGGCATCGAAGGCAGCCTGGGTCATGGCCTCGCGGGCCTCGTCCAGAATCTCGGCGTCCGTGACGTCGGATACAGAATTACGCATATGTTGTTGTTCCTTATCTGCACGCGCAATGGGCGCGGCATGCGGCCGCGCGGGCGTGCTTGGTAGTGCGCTAATACATACAAAAACAGGTGCGCACGGAGAGGACGTTGCTCAGCACGCTGGCGATCGCTTTGGCAGCCTTTCACGCGCCGTCCAGACGCAGCGGCCCTAAGCGATGGAGCAGATTCGCCGTCGGTTAGTATACCCGCGCTTCGCATGCCCCCACGTAAACCACAGATGACGAGGCGGATGGAGCGGGTCTGGGCCGATTGTCTCAATCTGTAACAGTTACGAGGCAAAACCGGGTCTACACGTTACAGATCGAGACATTCAGTCAGCCCCTTGGCTAACGTCTCGATCTGTAACATCCACAGGGCAAATCTTCCTCTACGTGTTACAGATCGAGACAAACGGTCGACACGGTTCACAAACATCTCAATCTGTAACAGTTACCGAGTAAACTCGGACAGTTACCGAGTAAACTCGGTCCTAATTGTTATAGATCAAGACAGAGGGGGGATTTCCGTCCAGTCCAAACCAAATCTCCCAGTCTTCCTGCAATTTCGAACATGTGGCCTATAATGTTGCTTTGGTTACGCTATATATTGCGCAGCCATTTAATACGTCGCCCACCGGGGGCCATTAATTCCTATCGCCATATTGGCTAGGAAGCAATCAGAGGAGGTATCCGTGGCAGCAGAGACGCCGTGCTCGGTCCTCTATAACGATATTCGCTCGTTCGGCGGTCTTAAACATCTCGAGATCGCCCGAATGCTCATCAATGGAAACTCTTATCTCGGCAGTACCCTGCTCGAGAAATGCTCTTCCAACCGCTCGTATCTCACCCGCTACATCGTCCATCGCGAGCCTGACCAGTGCGCGCCCGCCATCTACAGCGACTTTACCGTCACCACGCTCAACCTTTCCGCAGCAATCTGCAGCAAGCTCGGCGGCGGCGAGTCCGCCTATCAGACAATCGCCGAGCACTATCGCGGTCCGGCCGCCAACGAAATGATGTCGCCTCTCGCCAGCTACAAGCTGGACAGCCGCCTATATGCAAATGCCCTCAATCGCATCGACAACTTTGACGGCAATACCGTGCGCGAGAAGAGCACGCTTTACCTTATGCTCTTTGTGGCAACGGGGGCGCTCGCTGACCCCATCCAGGGCGTGGCGACCGTTGAGCGCTTTTGCGATAGCAAAACTGGCGGGCATTTTGGCACCACCGAGACCACCGTCGGACGTGGCTTTATGGGCAGCCTGGAGCAGCCGCGCGCCGTCGCCCCCAACCTCGGTCTGCTCAGGACACATGCCGACAACTGCGTCGACATGCAAATCCATCCCCTCACACGCGATCCGCGCGGCACCGTGATTGGTTCTTTGCCCAAAACCTCGCCCAGCATCACCGATGTAGGCGCTGATGCATCGCGTGAGCATCTCCGCATTTGGCTCGAGGGTGGGCACTGGTACGCCCAGGGCCTTGGGTCGACCAACGGCACAGTGCTCGAATCGGGCGCGGGCGACGGCGATATTGTGATTGAGCCGCCCCGCGACCAACGAGAGCCCGGCAAAGTCTATCCCCCGGTGGAAATCGAAAACAGCGACAGGCTCCATCTGGGTCTCTACACGACATTCCTTGTCATCGTGGACTAGCTCCGCAAATTGTCCGGCTCGGCACCAGCGTAGAACAACTGCAAGCCAAGAGGATTCGTGAACTCGTTGGCCGACGCCGTCGTCCGCGCCATCTCAAACGAGGCCAACGCCGAGTCGAACCCCGTGCAGCCCCAACCGGCAAGGCCCAGCACGAGCCCCGCACCGATCATGACAGCCGCCACGAGGTGCACGAGATTCCAAGTGGGATGCATGGAACCCCACTCCCACCGGGGCACCTCGGAGCGAACGAAGGGGGACGCGACGGCGCGAGCGCACCAGACGATTGCCCTGACCAGCGACTTCGAAGCGGCAACGGCCAGATGGATGCCGAACACCCCCACGCCGGCAACGGCGACGCCACAGCCAAGCCCCATCAGCGCGCCGGCGACGCTCCCCGCCTTGACGCCCGCCACAAGGTACAGGAGGCCGATGGGAGCCCCGAGTAGCATCGACGCGGCAATAGCCCATACAGCCACAAGCAGACCGAAGAGGCCAATGAAGCATCCGATGACCGCTATGATCACGCCGAGGGTCAGGGGTATCCACACGGGCGAACCGATCACGGCGGCCACGACGAACGCCACAAACCACGACCTCGGGGTCTTGGGCGACCTGAGCCGCGCCGCCGCCCGCGGGACGGCGGGCATCTCGGAGATGATGCGCGCCGCGGCCTCCGCCGGGGGCTCGAGCGACCCAACGGCCTCCTCCTCGGAGACACCCGCCTCGATGCGATCGTCAACCATCTCCTCGTAGAAGGAGACAGCACGATCAACCTCGTCCTTTGAGAACGCGGCAAGCCCCACCCTCAGCTCGGAGAGATACTCGTCCTTCGTCATGATTGCCTCCCCGTTCCATCAGTCGTGATTGCCGTCTCGATGTAGTCGTAGACGCCCGGACCTCTGCGCGCTCCGCCCGGAACCGCTCGATCGCCTCGCGCCCAGCCTCCGTGGCCAGGTAGTACTTGCGGAGCCTCCCGTTGTGCTCAGACGAGCGAACGGATACCTGACCGACCCTCTCAAGGCGCTTGAGCACCGGGTAGAGCGTCGACTCCGTGAGCCCCAGCGCCTGGGGCACGTTACGGATGATCTCGTAGCCGTACGACTCTCCCCCGCATACCGAGGCAAGCACGCACGCCTCCACGAAGCCGCGCTTCATCTGCGGGTCCATCGCGTCACCTCATCTCATTCGCTGTAATACCCGTCGCTGTCTTATACTATGCGTTATGTGGTGTGTTGTGTCAACAGGTATATGAGAAAGATGAACGTCATTAGCTGATTGGGACGCGAACTCTCCCGAGGTCGGAAGACGCTGCCCCTACCCCGCCGGGAGCTCGAAGGTGAAGGTCGTGAGGCGGCCGGGGTCGCTCTCGCAGGAGATGGAGCCGCCGAGGGCCTCGGCGCGGCATCGGGCGA
>JAQCYU010000060.1:3852-5271 GCA_027682925.1 Coriobacteriaceae bacterium AF45-21 | reverse complement strand
TATTTTGGACGGAGAGTTCGATCCTGGCTCAGGATGAACGCTGGCGGCGCGCCTAACACATGCAAGTCGAACGGCACCTATCTTCGGATAGAAGCGAGTGGCGAACGGCTGAGTAACACGTGGAGAACCTGCCCCCTCCCCCGGGATAGCCGCCCGAAAGGACGGGTAATACCGGATACCCCGGGGTGCCGCATGGCACCCCGGCTAAAGCCCCGACGGGAGGGGATGGCTCCGCGGCCCATCAGGTAGACGGCGGGGTGACGGCCCACCGTGCCGACAACGGGTAGCCGGGTTGAGAGACCGACCGGCCAGATTGGGACTGAGACACGGCCCAGACTCCTACGGGAGGCAGCAGTGGGGAATCTTGCGCAATGGGGGGAACCCTGACGCAGCGACGCCGCGTGCGGGACGGAGGCCTTCGGGTCGTAAACCGCTTTCAGCAGGGAAGAGTCAAGACTGTACCTGCAGAAGAAGCCCCGGCTAACTACGTGCCAGCAGCCGCGGTAATACGTAGGGGGCGAGCGTTATCCGGATTCATTGGGCGTAAAGCGCGCGTAGGCGGCCCGGCAGGCCGGGGGTCGAAGCGGGGGGCTCAACCCCCCGAAGCCCCCGGAACCTCCGCGGCTTGGGTCCGGTAGGGGAGGGTGGAACACCCGGTGTAGCGGTGGAATGCGCAGATATCGGGTGGAACACCGGTGGCGAAGGCGGCCCTCTGGGCCGAGACCGACGCTGAGGCGCGAAAGCTGGGGGAGCGAACAGGATTAGATACCCTGGTAGTCCCAGCCGTAAACGATGGACGCTAGGTGTGGGGGGACGATCCCCCCGTGCCGCAGCCAACGCATTAAGCGTCCCGCCTGGGGAGTACGGCCGCAAGGCTAAAACTCAAAGGAATTGACGGGGGCCCGCACAAGCAGCGGAGCATGTGGCTTAATTCGAAGCAACGCGAAGAACCTTACCAGGGCTTGACATATGGGTGAAGCGGGGGAGACCCCGTGGCCGAGAGGAGCCCATACAGGTGGTGCATGGCTGTCGTCAGCTCGTGTCGTGAGATGTTGGGTTAAGTCCCGCAACGAGCGCAACCCCCGCCGCGTGTTGCCATCGGGTGATGCCGGGAACCCACGCGGGACCGCCGCCGTCAAGGCGGAGGAGGGCGGGGACGACGTCAAGTCATCATGCCCCTTATGCCCTGGGCTGCACACGTGCTACAATGGCCGGTACAGAGGGATGCCACCCCGCGAGGGGGAGCGGATCCCGGAAAGCCGGCCCCAGTTCGGATTGGGGGCTGCAACCCGCCCCCATGAAGTCGGAGTTGCTAGTAATCGCGGATCAGCATGCCGCGGTGAATGCGTTCCCGGGCCTTGTACACACCGCCCGTCACACCACCCGAGTCGTCTGCACCCGAAGTCGCCGGCCCAACCG
>JAQCYU010000060.1:0-3486 GCA_027682925.1 Coriobacteriaceae bacterium AF45-21 | reverse complement strand
TCTTCCAGACTCGATTCTTTTCTGCGATTTATCAGACAGAATGATAGCAATCATTCATCCGATCCAAACAAGAAGAATTCACTTATATATGAGTGAGGAGCATCTGATCGCGAGCACAGTGAAGACACTGTGCCGCGGTATGAGATACCCGAATTGCGACATACGAGCGCTATTCATGATATCGATTAATTTTCATTAGCGACACGTGGATATCCCGCGGGCCCGATGCGGTCCCGCAAGATACCACGGGCGCACGGCGGATGCTTGGCACAGGGAGCCGATGAAGGACGCGGCAAGCTGCGATAATCCCCGGCGAGGAGCACACATCCTTCGACCCGGGGGTCTCCGAATGGGCGAACCCATGCACAGCAGTGTGCATATCCCCACCCCGAACACATAAGGTGGGGAGGACAACCCGGGGAACTGAAACATCTAAGTACCCGGAGGAGAGGAAATCAATCTCGAGACTCCCCGAGTAGCGGCGAGCGAAAGGGGACCGATGGCCAAACCGTCGAGCGGGCATACCCGGCAGGGGTTCCGCCGACGGGGTTGCAGGGCCGCGCATCCGGGGGCTGCCGCCCCCGGGCGCAGGTCCGGCTGGGGAGCGGAACGGCATGGGAGGCCGGCCGCAGCGGGTGACAGCCCCGTACGCGAACCCAGACCGGACGGCGCGACGCGGTCCCTGAGTAGGGCCGGGCACGTGAAACCCGGTCCGAACCTGGGTGGACCACCATCCAAGCCTGAGTACTACCCTGTGACCGATAGCGCACCAGTACCGTGAGGGAAAGGTGAAAAGCACCCCGGGAGGGGAGTGAAACAGTACCTGAAACCGTGCGCCCACGAGCAGTCGGAGCAACTTTACGTTGTGACGGCGTGCCTTTTGTAGAATGAGCCAGCGAGTCGCTGGCGCGGGGCGAGGTTAACCGAAAGGGAGCCGGAGCGAAAGCGAGCCTTAACAGGGCGACTTGAGTCCCGCG
Source organism: Coriobacteriaceae bacterium AF45-21 (assembly GCA_027682925.1). Taxonomy (GTDB): domain Bacteria; phylum Actinomycetota; class Coriobacteriia; order Coriobacteriales; family Coriobacteriaceae; genus Collinsella. The sequence continues at coordinate 2,509 of JAQCYU010000060.1, read as the reverse complement.
CCGCGGACGCGAAGCCGGGTGAGCTATCCGTGGGCAGGCTGAAGCGGGGGTAAGACCCCGTGGAGGGCCGAACGCACGTCGGTTGAAAACGGCGGCGATGACCTGCGGATAGGGGTGAAAGGCCAATCAAACCCGGAGATATCTCGTTCTCCCCGAAATAGCTTTAGGGCTAGCGTCGCGCGTTCACCGCCGGAGGTAGAGCACCGGATGGACGAGGGGGCTTCGCCGCCTACCGAATCCAACCGAACTCCGAATGCCGGCGGCCCAGAGCGCGGCAGTCAGAGCATGTGGGCTAAGCTGTGTGCTCGAGAGGGAAACAGCCCGGACCGCCCGCTAAGGTCCCCAAGTTCCAGCCGAGTGGCAAAGGATGTGCGTCCGCCCAGACAACCAGGATGTTGGCTTAGAAGCAGCCATCCATTCAAAGAGTGCGTAACAGCTCACTGGTCGAGTGGACATGCGCCGACAATACACGGGGCTAAGCTGGACACCGAAGCGGCGGGATTTTAATTCATTAGAATCGGTAGGGGAGCTTCCCATGGGCGGAGAAGCCGGAGGGCGACCGACGGTGGAGCGCATGGGAGTGAGAATGCTGGCATGAGTAGCGAGAGACGAGAGAGTAACTCGTCCGCCGTGAACCCGAGGTTTCCTGGGCAAGGCTAATCCTCCCAGGGTCAGTCGGGGGCTAAGGCGAGGCCGGGAGGCGTAGCCGACGCGCAGCAGGCAGACATTCCTGCACCGCGCACGCGGCGCTACGACCGACGGGGCGACGGATGGGGGTGGCTCGGCGGGGTTCTGGACGTCCCCGTGATGGAGCGCGGCCCGCGGACCAGGGAAATCCGGTCCGCAGAAGGGCGAGGCTCCGGACGAAGCGATTGAGCGAAGCGAGTGAGCCCGAGGTCCCTAGAAAAACCCCTAGGCAGGCGCGTGCGCGCCCGTACCGCAAACCGACACAGGTGGGTGGGTAGAACATACCGAGGCGATCGGGTCAACCATGGTCAAGGAACTCGGCACAATGGCCCCGTAACTTCGGGAGAAGGGGTGCCCGCGCGTACGTGAACGGACTTGCTCCGGGAGCGGAGGCGGGCCGCAGTGGAGAGGCCCAAGCGACTGTTTACCAAAAACACAGGACTCTGCAGAAGCCGCAAGGCGACGTATAGGGTCTGACGCCTGCCCGGTGCCGGAAGGTCACGCGGAGGAGTTAGCCGATTCGGCGAAGCCCCGAAGCCAAGCCCCGGTAAACGGCGGCCGTAACTATAACGGTCCTAAGGTAGCGAAATTCCTTGTCGGGTAAGTTCCGACCTGCACGAAAGGCGCAACGACTTGGGCGCTGTCTCGACCATGGACCCGGTGAAATTGCACTGGTCGTGAAGATGCGACTTACCCGCGGAAGGACGGAAAGACCCCGTGAACCTTCACTGCAGCTTGGCATTGGCCGCTGGTCCCGCGTGTAGAGGATAGGCAGGAGGCACAGATCCGGAGGCGCCAGCCCCCGGGGAGCCGCCCTTGGAATACTGCCCTCGCGCGACCGGCGTCCTAACCCGAGGCCGTCGACCGGCTCGGGGACCGTGCCAGGCGGGCAGTTTGACTGGGGCGGTCGCCTCCTAAAGGGTAACGGAGGCGCGCGAAGGTCCGCTCGGGACGGTCGGCAACCGTCCTTTTGAATGCAAGAGTACAAGCGGGCTTGACTGCGAGGCCCACAAGCCGAGCAGGTGCGAAAGCAGGCTCTAGTGATCCGGCGGCCCCGAGTGGGTGGGCCGTCGCTCAACGGATAAAAGGTACTCCGGGGATAACAGGCTGATCTTGCCCAAGAGTCCACATCGACGGCAAGGTTTGGCACCTCGATGTCGGCTCATCGCATCCTGGGGCTGGAGCAGGTCCCAAGGGTACGGCTGTTCGCCGTTTAAAGCGGTACGCGAGCTGGGTTCAGAACGTCGTGAGACAGTTCGGTCCCTATCCTCCGTGGGCGCAGGAGAATCGATGGAGGCTGCCCCCAGTACGAGAGGACCGGGGTGGACGCACCTCCGGTGAACCGGTTGTCGACCAACGGCACGGCCGGGTAGCCGCGTGCGGCGCGGATAACCGCTGAAGGCATCTAAGCGGGAAGCCGTTCCAGGGATTAGTTCTCCTTCCGGTAAGGGCCCAGGTAGACTACCTGGTCGATAGACGGCAGGTGCAAGGACGGCGACGTCCTCAGCCGAGCCGCACTAATCGCCCGAGCTCTTCCGGAACCGCACCTCGCGGCCCGCGGGACATGCGCTCTTAGGCGCGGTCCGGGCACGAGGATGCCCCCGAGTCACCTCCCCTATGCGCCATGCGGCCCCCAGGGCACGTGTATGCGATACCGGACACCGTAACGGTGGGCGCCGCCCACCGGTCAGCGGCCAGAGCATGGGGGGCACGCCCGGTCCCGTTCCGAACCCGGAAGCTAAGCCCCATCGCGCCGAGAGTACTGCGGGGCCAGCCCGTGGGAGGCCAGGGCGCCGCTGACCGGTGGACGGCACCGAGCCGT
>JAQCYU010000006.1 GCA_027682925.1 Coriobacteriaceae bacterium AF45-21 | reverse complement strand
GGCTCGGGCGCGGGCTCGGGCTCGGGCTCGGGCGCAGGCGCCGCAGCGGAATCGGATACGGGCGCTGCGTCGGTGCTAAAACCAGCCGGAGCAGACTTCTTCTCAAACGGCAGCACAAAGGTCAGGACGTCATCCTTATCCTCATCAGCCCATTCAGCTGCATAACGCGCTACCCAATAGCCAACGGCACGATGCTTGAGCATCTTGCCAAAGACCGTAAGGAATACCGTGACAAACGCCGTCAGCACCAAGAACAATACGAGCGTGATGCCACCGCCGGTAACAAGCGCCTCAATAGCCGAAGGACGGTAGTAGTAGTTATACATACCGACAGAGGCAATGGCGCCGAAGACGAGCGTCAGGATCCATGTGACAACGTTGGCGACCAGACCCGTCAAAAACTCGGGAAGGAACGAAGCGCAGAACAGCTTGGTCTTGTTGTGCTTAAACGCCGCCCAGACCTTGTCGAGCGAAAACGCGCTCTCGACACGACCGGTCACCGCAAAGTGCATCACGGCAATGTCGGCGAACATCTTAAAGAAGACCCCCAAGACCGCCGTGGCAATCATAGCCAGGACAAGCAGGCCAAGCGAGCCAAACAGCGCTGCCTCGAGTGCATAGGAGCCGTAATACGAATACGAGCCCGCGGCGCCAATTACCACGCTCTCCACCAGCGAAAGCACTACACCGATAACGGGAATAGCAGCGATAACCTCGAGCACGACCGAGATAACGCTCGAAAAGACTCCGAGGCCAAACGACGTGGAACGCATGAGTGGACGATCCATACCGCCATCAACCTTGAGCGACAGATCGCGACCCCACTCAATACCAAAGCCGGAACCACACACGCTCGCAATGCAAGCTGCCAAAAAGCCGATGGCAGCTGCAATGCCGCCAATAACGGGAATAAACAGCACGAGTACCGACACAACACAAATCAGCGCCGGTAAAAAGGCAATCTGGCACACGCGCTGCAGCACGCCCGGAGTCTTGGTCATATCCTCAAACGCCTGAGCCACACAGCCCTTGGACGCATTCGCCACGGGCGGTTGCGGAACAAACTGCTGGGGCTGACCCTGAGGGGCAGAGGCTGCGGCACCGGCATTGGGGGCACCACACGCACCACAGAACTTATCGTTGTCGCCCATGGGGGCACCACACTGCGAACAGAACATCGAGATCATCCCTTCGTATCTTGAGCGAATCATCTGGATCGCAAACGATGTCTTTAGCATCATTATCACCCAATGTGGGGACAAATACTCCAACATGACGCATTTGCAATGCGCAGGGCGCTATTCGATTGTTTGATGAGCTCGACCGCGTTAGTTCGTTCCGCGGAAACCCTTGCCGACGATCTCGGAGCTGTCGACAATCGTGATAAAGGCACCCGGATCGACTTCGCGCGCATAGCGGCGCAGTTGCACGGCCTCGCGACGGCTTAGCACGCTCATGATCACCGTCACGCACTTGCCCGAGAAAGCACCGTAGCCGCGGCTGATAGTCGCCGTACGGTTGAGATGCTTGACGATAAACTCCTCGACCTTAAGGGGCTCGGAACAAATGACCGTGCAGACTTTGCGCAGGTGAATGCTCTCGATGGCCTTGTCGACCACAAGCGTCTTGGCAAACAGGCCGAGCACGCAGTACAGACCGACGCGCGGACCGTACAAGAAGGCCGCGATGGTCACGATGCCGATATCGACCAACAGCAGCGCACGGCCGATCTCAAGCGTGGTGCGGCGTTTGAGAATCATGGCGAGGATGTCCGTGCCGCCCGTCGAGGCGCCAATATCAAAGACGATGGCGCTGCCGAGCGCCGGCAGAATCACGGCAAAGCACAGGTCGAGCCACATATCGCCCGTCATCGAGACATCGGTCGGAATAAAGAGCTCAAACAGCGAAACATAGGCGGACAGCGCAAACGAGGCGAAGACGCTCCACAGGATTGCCTTGCGCTCCAAAAAGATAAAGCCCAGAACGACCAGGACCGCATTGATAATCCACATAAAAACGCCGACGGGCAGGGTCGGGAACAGCGTGGACAGAATGACCGACACGCCCGAGGTGCCGCCAAAAGCAAAGTGATTAGGGGTTTTAAACGCAACGATGGCAAAGGCCGTGAGGATCAGACCCAAATTGAGCTCGGCAAAAAAGCGCGGAAAGCCCGGCTCCTGACTGCGCTTGCGACCAGCGCGCTCGCCCCGCTCGATAACATCGCGATCGACCACGCGCTCCATCGGCACTACGGGAGGACGATGCACCTCCTCGGCAGCACGCGACGCCGCCTCTGCCGCAGCGGCCTCAATCGCCCATGCCTTGCTTTCTGTTTCGTGCTCGTCGGCCATTACGGCAACCCCTCGTTAACAATTTGGAAACAATGCGCCCATTAGAGTAACGCGGAACGTGGGGATTGCAACCCTTAGTTAGACGAGCGGTATGACTATATCGGGAGCGTACAAAAACGGCCGGCCACGCTTTTGCTTGCGCGGTCGGCGTTTAATGTTTCGCAGATAAAACCTGCCAAAACAAACCTGTCCCTTTTTGGAAGGTTATTCGTGCTGGCTGGTGCGGTGCTCGTACTCCTCGGGGGTGATGACATCCTCGATGCGCAGGTTGACGCCCGCCACCTCAAGGCCAGTCATCGCGGCAAGGCGCTCGGTGACACGTGCCTTAACATCGTCGAAGATCGCGGGCGCATAGGCGCCGTACTCGATGATGACGGAGATGTTGACGACCACGCGATTATCGTCGGTGACCTCGACCGTCACGCCCTTGGTCAGATTCTCGGCACCAAACTGCTCCTGCACAAAGTGCATGAGGTTACCCTTCATGCCCAGAACGTGCGGAACCTCGCGGGTGGCCATGGCAACGATCTTCTCGATCACGCCGTTGGAATAGGTCAGCGAGTCCTCGGACTCATCCGCTTCCTCGTCGTCCTCATCCGTATCGGACTCGGCCTCGACGAGAGCCTCATCCTCGAGCGTCACATCCTCAGCTTCGGCGACGACCGCCTCGTTCTCCTCGAGCTCGGTATCGGCTACATCGACCTTCGTATTAAAAGCCATGGTTCCTCCTTATGCCTGCCGCGGATGCGACAGTCGAATACATATTAGCGGCCGCTAAACAGACGGCCGAAGAAGTTGACGATCCCGTTCTCGCCGTCGCGAATTTGGCCGATCACAGCGCCGATCAGCACGAAGAATGCAATGACGAGCGTGTCCCACAGGCCCAACGTGAGCACCAACACGGCGAGGATAAAGCCGGCGACGGCGCCGAGCGTGGTGTTGGGATGACGCACAGCATAGCTCCAGACGGCAGCGCCCGTACCCTTGATGAGACCCATAGCCTCGTCAAAATCCGCGGCTGCCGCGTCTTGTAACTCGGTTGCCTCTGCTTTGGAATCAACAGGTTCGCTCGCCGACGTGGCGTTCTGATCGATCGTCAGGCGCGGCGTGCGGGCGGTCTTGTCTTGGTTGGTATCACTCACCGGAAACCTCCACGGTCTGGACGGTAGTCTTGGACGGCAAAAAACGGACGCGCGCGGTCGTGCCCGGCGTGCCGAGCATGGTGTCACAGGCCTTCTCGATGCGCTGCTGCATCGAGGTGGCAAGGGAAGCCACATCGTGATCGACGAGTGCGATGGCGTCGACCTTAAAACGGACGTGCGACTCGTCGGAGCCCTGGACGCGCGCCTCGATATACTCGACCATCACGCGGTCGTCGCGCTCAGCCGCAGCACGGGCGCACGAGGAGAGAGCCGCAAGGGTGACCTCGATATTGCGCTCCCCCGCCGGATGCACGCAGGACGGCTCGCGGCGAGCAAACATCAGGCGGAAGAAGACCGCCAGCACGCCAAGCGCCACGACACCGCCGCACACTGTAACGACAATGCGCGGCATGGGGTCACGCATCAGCAGCATAAAGCGGTAGGTATATGGCCCCCAAAACTGGCAGACCAACGTGCCCAGCGCCACGACGGCGGCGGCAAGATATACGATCGCTAGGGCTCGTTTGAGCACGCGCATGCGGCGCTCCCTTCAAATCTCGATCCACAGAATGCAAAACAATTCGCATCATTATAAAAGAGCCGGGTCCGGTGCCATACGCACGCGGATCCGGCTCATCTATTCCACGAGGCTTGCATGCTCGCTTCATTATGCCCAGATATGCACGGCTTAACCCGTGCAGGCGCTACTCCTCCTCGAGGGCAGCGATGACCTCGTCGGTCATGTCCATGGTGCTGTAGACGTCCTGGACGTCGTCGAGCTCCTCGAGACGGTCGATGAGGCGCTGAACCTTCTTGGCGTCGGTACCGGAGACTCGGTCGGGGTGGTCGGAACCATGGTGGTCTCGGAACCCTTGACCTGGACGCCCTGCTCCTCGAGTGCCTTGGAGACAGCCATGACGTCGTTGGCAGCGGTCCAGACGATCCACTCCTCGCCGGCGTCCTCGTAGTCCTCGCCACCGGCCTCGGCGATTGCCATCATGAACTCATCCTCGTCACCGGCAGCACCGTTGGCGATCATGGTCTCCTTCTTGGCGTTCTCGTCCAGGATCTCCTTGGCGACGACGATCTGTCCCTTGCGCTCAAACTGGAAGGCGACGGAGCCGGAGGTGCCCAGGTTGCCACCAGCGTGGGAGAAGGCGGAACGGACATCGGCGGCAGTACGGTTGCGGTTGTCGGTCAGGCAGTCAACATAGACGGCGACACCGGCGGGACCATAGCCCTCGTACACGATGTTCTCGTAGACGGCGGCATCGGCACCCGAACCAAAGGCCTTGTCGATAGCGGACTTGATCTTGTCCTTGGGCATGGACTGAGCCTTGGCCTTAGCAACGGCAGCGGCGAGGCTGGCGTTGTTCTCGGGCAGCGGGTCACCGCCGAGACGGGCAGCAACGGTGATGTTGCGGCTCAGCTTGGAGAAGAGGGCGGAACGCTTGGCGTCCTGCGCGCCCTTACGATGCTTGGTTGTGGCCCACTTAGAGTGTCCGGACATACGTGTCTCCTATCGGTTTCGACCTAAAGCCCAGCGCAGATGCTCGGGCAATATAAACAAACGTCGTTATGATATACCTACTGGCCTGCGAGATAAACCCCAAAATGAAGGCGTCGTGATGATGCCACCCTTTGGTGCAAAGGGCCGGTGCAAAGTAACCTGTCCCCTTTGCACCAAATTAGGACCAGAGAAGGTCGCTGCGGGTGATGGTGGCGCCGATGGCAAAGGGCATGCAGGCGATGACCGGATACAGGTAGCGCATATAGGTCGAGCCGTTGCAGGGACCGATCAGGCACACGGCGAGCACGCCCAACAGCGGCACCCAGATCGCCAGCGCACGCCATGAATGACGACGCAGCAGGTAGACCACCACGGCGATCATGATCCACACATAGGTGGCCGAGCTCATGGTGAGCGAGATAAACGGGATGCGCTGTACTGCTACGCGATACAGGTTGATCAGGTGGTCGCACCAGCGCACAACCTTGCTATCGACCGGATGGAAGTCAAAGTACTTGAGGTTATCGGGCTTCGCCATAATCTCGGCACTGCGCGCCGTGCTGTAGACCCACGCATCGCGGGCACTCGGATAAAAGTAGCCGTAGTAGTTATTGATGAGCGCCGAGATGTAGCACTCGGGATCCTTTTTGAACATCTGCGCCCAGACCTCAAAATAGGCATCGATGTCCTCCTGCGAGGCGTACTCGTTAAAGCAGTTCTTGACGGCATCCGACTTATCCGGGTTGTAACGGCGGCCCAGATTCTCGTACTTGAGCACACGGTCGATCACGGCACGCTCTTCGTCGGTCACCAAGCCGTCGCAAGGAGCCTCCACGATGGTGCCGTCCTCCTTAACCGTGGGGTTGACGCCCGAGTTGAGGCCGTCGTGCTTTTGGACGAAACGAGCCGTCTGTTGGAACGGAATCGAGAGGATTTCGCGCTTGGAACCAGGCGTGATGTCGTGCGCCGGCATAAAAACCTTGGTGAAGTACATATTAGAGGCAAGGCAGAGTGCAAGCACCGCAAGAACTCCCACCCAGCGGAAGCGCGGGATGCCGCCCGAAGGCGCAGTACCAGCCTGCTTGGCTGCGCGACGAGCCGCATGCGCGTCCCATGCGCAAAACGCCGCCGCGATTACGCATGCCGCCAGGGGAAACACCAGGCCGCCGTTGCGCAGAAACGTGGAACCGATGGCGCCCAGAGCGAGCAGCAGCCAGTCGTGGCGCGCAAAGAGCACGGGCCTCTGTTCGCCCGCACGCTCGGCATTGGCATCACGACGGGGCAAGCCACATGCCACGAGCTTGACGGTCTGTACCAGCAGCACCAAAAACGCGTCGGCAAAGAGCACGTCTTTGGTGAGCAACGCCGCGTAGTTAGAGAACATCGGCATAAACGCAAAGAACAGCAGGATCGCACCGCGAACCGGCAGGCTCACGCCCAGTTTGCGCAGCGACGAAATGGAATAGGCCATGCAGGCAGCCGTGATGACAAATTGAGCGCAGGTATAGATGATGAGGCCCGCGTTAGCGCTGTTGAACAGCGAAAGCCCCAGTTGAACGCACGAGCCGATAATGGCCGTGTGCACTACGGGATGATGCCCGTTGAGCAGCACGTTGGGGTTGAGTAGGCGCAGGTAGTCGCTCGTGCCGTTGGGATAGTTGAACCACTGGCGAATCTGCGCACCCGTATCTCCCATAAAAAGGCCGGGCAGCGAAGCGATGAGCGTGGGCGCCCAGGCGATCATAAGCACCAGGAAGGGCCCGGCAAAGGGATGGACCGAGAGCACGGCGTGAGCCACACGCCATATGCGGCCAAAGTGCGCCTCGGAAAACGGGATGCGTCGGGAGCTCAGCCAATCCAGACACTCAAAAGCCAGATAGAAGGCCACGATCGCTAGGAGCATCCAGCCCGCGCCGCCAATCCAGGCGCAGATGATGCGGGCCTTGTCGCCAAGAACAATCTCGGCCGAGTCGGTGAGGTCGTAGCTGCGGCCGAACACCATGCAGATGGCGAAAAACAGCGACGGCAGAATGATCGATGGACGCCAGGTGTCGCCACGGCCAAAGAACACGTAGCGAAACGGCAGCGTGAGCAGGCAGGCAAGCGCAAGCAGCATGACCGCGTCGGTATGGCCGGCAAACGAGAGGAGCACCTCGTAGCACACGTACAGCATGCCCGAGGCTTTGGGGTCAATCGCCAAGACTGCGTTGCTCGACACCGGGGCGGGATCGATGGAAAACGCCGTGGTCGCCAACAGCGCGAGCAGAAATGCGATGAGCGTCTGCTTGGCGGGGTAGCGCTTAAACCAGACGATGCGGGCCGCGTCGCGCGCAGCCGTTGTGGAGAGATCGGAATCCTTCACAGTCCGAAAGCCTTTCTAGAAACCTGCCAAAAAGGGACAGGTTTATTTTGGCAGGTTTTATCTGGGGAAACGTTACGGTTCTGTCATCATTGCCCAGCAAACCACCACAAAGGTGCCTGCCCCCTTTGTGGTCGTATGTGGTGGTTAAGCGTCGAGGTAGATGCGCTGGGGGCGATTGCGGTGTCGGGCGAAGATGATGAGCGCCAGGCCCGCAATAACGAGCGGAAGACTCAGCAGCTGCCCCATCGTGATGACGCCGCCCAGCAGATAGCCAAGCTGGGCGTCGGGCACGCGCACGAACTCGACGAGGAAGCGGACGATGCCGTATCCCATCACGAACACGCCCATAAACGTACCCTGAGGCAGCAGCGGCTTTTTGCGGCTGAGCACCTGCAGAATGCAAAAGAGCACGATGCCCTCAAGAAATGCCTCGTAGAGCTGGGAGGGGTGACGCGGCATATCGCCCGCAGTCCCGCCAAAGACCACACCCCAGGCAGATCGGTCGGCTTGCCCCACAGCTCACCGTTGACAAAGTTGGCACAACGGCCCAGGCACAAGGCCAGCGGCGCGCCGATGACGGCAAGGTCTGCCAAAGTCCATGCGTCGAGCTTATACATGCGGCACACGATGATGCCGCCGATAATACCGCCCACCAAACCGCCATGGAAGCTCATGCCGCCCTCGTTGGTGGCAAAGATCTCGAGCGGGTGCGCCCAGTAGTAGCCATCACCGTAAAAGACGACGTAGAACAGGCGCGCACCGATAATGAGGCCAAAGACCACGCCGACCACGACACTCGTCAGGTCGTCAATCGTGATGTTAAAGCCCCAGCGACGCTGCGTGCGGTACATGACGACCGCCGTGAGCAGGGCGCCGACCACATAGGCCAGACCATACCAGTAAATCGTGATGGGCCCCGCCGAAATCGCGACGGGATCAAGCATATGGTAGAAGTCGTTGAGCATGTCGACCCTCCTACTCCCTACATACCAAATGCGGCCGCGGGCCTTGCGCTCGCAGCCGCATATTTGGGCGTAACGTCTATGCGGAGTATGCCGTCCGCAGCTTTCGCAGCTTAGAACGGCGCGTACTCGTCGTACAGGTCCTCGGCCTCGCCGGAGGCATTGACCTGCTCAACTCGTGTAACGCCGGGCACATGCTCCTTCAGGATGCGCTCAATACCCATGGACAGGGTCAGCGAGCTCATGGGGCAGCCGGCGCAAGCGCCCTGCAGCTCCAGTTTGACGACGCCCTCGTCGTCAACGCCCACATACTCCATATCGCCGCCGTCGGCCTGCAGGTTGGGGCGAATCTCTTCAAGAACCTTCTTAAGCAGCTCTTCGTTAACAGCCACAGGGGCTCCTTTCTCACAATTACGCGGGCGCGCCCGCGGACAGAAGCTATGTTACTACAGCCGTGTACCCGCTCACGAGCCGTCCATGCGCGCAGACGCGACTTTCACGAGTAGTCAATTTGGGACGGGGCTCTTTTGGCTGCCTTTTGTTGCCAGCTGGCGTTGCCACGCGCTACTGCTGAGCCTGCCCCTCGGTGCCGATGTGAACATCGACGATAACCTGGCGGTAGCTAATGCCGCAGGAGTCGAGGATGCGGCGGCTGATGCGTCCGTCATCGGTGTCGGCGTACTTGTTGTCCAGGTAGACAACCTCGCCCACGCCCACCTGCGCCAAAATCTTGGCGCAGTCGTGGCACGGGAACAGCGTGACGTAGACCGTGGAACCCTCAAGATCTTTGAGCGAGCCACGGTAGTTGAGCACGGCGTTTGCCTCGGCATGCACCACATAGTTGTGCTTGTCCTGCAACGGGTCGTCGCTCGTGCCCCACGGGAAAAAGTCGTCGTTGAGCGCCGAGGGCGTACCGTTGTAGCCCACCGAAAGGATGCGGTGGTTGGTGCTGGCGATGCACGCGCCCACCTGCGTGTTGGGGTCCTTACTGCGGCGCTGCGCGGCGATGGCCACGCTCATAAAGAACTCGTCCCAGCTAATGACGTCCAGGCGCTTGCCTGACGAAGTTTGATGAAGATCGTCCGACATGGCAGACACCTCCGTAATCGCAATAATTTGACCCATTGTAGCAGGTGAAAGGTGGAGGCGTTTGTCCCACCGGCGCCCTCACTTTTACACGCGGCGGGGCTTTTGGTTGATGCGGTAGAGCTCGGCGAGTCCTCGCAACGTCAGCGTGTCGTCGACCGTCAGACTGTGACCGACCAGCGACGCGAGCGCCTCGGCGTCGTCGCCGGTAATGACGATGGGCACGTCGCCCTCCCCCGCGGCCTTGGTCGCGCGCATCTCGGCAAGCACCATGTCGAGCATGCCGTCGATGCGGGCTACCTCGCCCAGAACCACGCCCGAACGCATGGCCTCGCGCGTGTTGCGGCCGATGACGTGCGTGGGTGCCGAGGGCTCGACCTGCGGCAGACGCGCCGCAGCAGCCGAAAGCGAGCGGGCGCCAAGCGCCAGACCCGGCGCGATGACGCCGCCCACAAAGGTGCCGCGCGCGTCGATGACCTCGATATTGGTCGTGGTACCCAAGTCGATCACGATGCACGGAGAGCCGTAGACGGCACGGGCCGCCACGGCGTCGGCGATGCGGTCGGGGCCGATCTCGGCCGGGTCGTCGTAGCGGACGGGCATGCCGGTCTTGAGGCCCGGCCCCACCGTGAGCACGCGTCCCGTGCAGGTGCGAAAAAGTGCCGCCTTCCACGGACGCTCGAGCGCCGGCACCACGCAACTCAGGACTGCAGCTGCGGGAACGAGCGCGCCGGGCATGCCCGCATCGGCCGCCAGCGCGGCCATGACTTGAGCGAGTCGCATACGCGCTTCGTCGGCCGTAATGCTCGACGGCGTCGTGATCTCGCACGTCGCAAGCGGGCATTCCTGTGCCGCGGCCGAATCCTCGGCAAACAGGCCAAAGCGAATGAACGTGTTGCCCACGTCGACCGTCAATATGTATGCGCAGCCATTAAGCATCGTCGGCGCTCCTTTCGTCTGCCCAGCAGTATATCGCCTACCTAAACCAGTCATCCCAAAATGGCTAGCTTGCGGCTATACTGATGCGCGGTCGTACGCGAGCTCACGCGTCGGCCCTTGGTAACCCGACTTCCCGCGCCGTATCCGTAGCGGCGCTCCCGGGGGAAGCGGATATACGCAAAGGAGTTCTATATGAGCAATCCCTCGAACCGCACCTCGATGCGCGGTCAACTCACGCTGCGCGGCGTCGTCATCGGCGTCCTTGGCTGCGTGATCATCACGGCAAGCTCGGCCTACACGGCCCTCAAGATGGGCGCGCTCCCCTGGCCGATCATCTTCGCCGCCGTCATTTCGCTGTTCTTCCTGAAGCTCATGGGCAACGCCAGCCTCAACGAGGCCAACGTCACCCACACCATCATGTCCGCGGGCGCTATGGTCGCCGGCGGCCTGGCGTTTACCATCCCGGGCGCCTGGATGCTGGGCTATGCCGACCAGATCAGCTGGCTCGACATGTTTATCGTGGCGCTCGCCGGCACCATCCTGGGCCTGCTGGCCACGGCGCTCATCCACCGTCACTTTATCGTGGACGCCGCGCTGGAGTTCCCCACCGGCAACGCCGCAGCTCAGACCCTGCGCGCCACCGAGGCCGGCGGCAAGACCGGCAAGCAGCTCTTTGGCTCCATGGCCATCGCAGGCATCTACAGCGTGCTTCGCGACGCTCTGGGCGTGGTGCCCAGCATGCTGTGCACGCTCAATATCCCCGGCGTGACCTTTGCCATCTATAACTCGCCCATGTTGCTGTCCATCGGCTTTTTGGTGGGCTTCGCCCCCGTCGCCTTCTGGTTTGCCGGCGCGCTGCTGGGCAACTTTGGCATCATCGTTGGCGGCACCGCTGTCGGCCTGTTCGATATTGTGACCGCGCAGGGTATCGTCAAGTCCCTCGGCATGGGCCTTATGATGGGCTTTGGCGTCGCCGTCGTCCTCAAGGACATCCTGCCGCAGGTCGCCGGCATCGTCCGTGGCCTCGCCGCCGACAGCTCCACCGACACCGACGAGCAGTCGCTCATCTCGGGCTCCCTTAAGCTCGATGCCGGCATCATCGGCCTGGGCACCGCCGCCATCGCCGTGATCGTCGCTATCGCGCTCGACCTCGGCCCCGTTCCGGCCGTCATCGTCACGCTGTTCACCTTTGTCACCACCATCATGAGCGCGCAGAGCTGCGGCCAGACGGGCATCGACCCCATGGAGATCTTCGGCCTCATCGTCATGCTCATCGTGGCAGCCTTCGCGCAGCTCGCACAGGTCAAGCTGTTCTTTATCGCCGGCATCGTGGCCGTGGCATGCGGCCTTGCAGGCGACGTCATGAACGACTTTAAGGCCGGCGCCGTGCTGGGCACCAACCCGCGCGCACAGTGGGTCGGCCAGGCCATCGGCGGCATCGTGGGTGCCTGGTCGCTGCCGCCGTCATGGTCGCGCTCGTCACTGCCTATGGTCCGGACGCCTTTGGTCCCGACAAGAGCTTCGTTGCCGCGCAGGCAAGCGTGGTCGCCACCATGGTCTCGGGCATCCCGAGCGTGCCGTGGTTCGCGGGCGGCTTTATCGCCGGCATCGTCATGTACTGGCTCGGCATTCCGGCCATGATGATCGGTCTGGGCGTGTACCTGCCGTTCTACATGTCGCTCACGGCCTTCTTGGGCTCCTGCGTCAAGCTCGCCTACGACAAGTGGGCCGCACGCCGCGACGCCGCCGCCGGTCTTTCGGACGAGGAGAAGGCCGCCAAGGATGCCGCCTTCCAGGAACAGGGTCTGGTTGTCGCCAGCGGCCTGCTCGGCGGCGAGTCCATCGTCGGCGTTATCCTGGCGTTTGTCTCTGTTGGTCTGAGCCTGCTGGGGTAGGCCGAACAACAACGCACCAGCGCAGAGCGCGGAGTCGGAATCAAACCGGCCCCGCGCTTTTTTGTCTATTTGACTCTTATGATCCTCGCGGCGTTTTAGCCATGTCGATTGGCCTGACTTCCAGGTCAACAAACCTTGTCTGACACCTCGCCTAACGCGGTGTAGAGTAAAGACGACAGACGCAAGAAGCGGCTCAGAAGCTAAACGAGGTAAGCATGGAACTCGACAAACAACAGATCAAGCGGCTGCGCGAGCGTCATCATCGTCGTCACGGTATACGCCCTGCACACAGCGAGGCCATGGAGAATGCCACCCGTTTCCTTAAGCAGGCGTTCAACATACGCGAGGGACGCGCGCCCTATCACGTGATTCGCAAGCGCTTTGTAAACGGGGCGCGCCTGACTGGCTCGCACTTATGCATCCTGATCATTGCCATGTTGATCGCGAGCATCGGCCTCGATATCAACTCGGATATCGCCATTGTAGGTGCCATGCTCATCTGCCCGCTCATGGGCTCGGTCCTTGCCATGGCATACGGCATTGCCACGCTCGACCGCGAGATTGCCGTCGAGGCAATTGCCGGCCTCGCGCTGCAGATGGTCTTTTGTCTAATCACGTCCACGCTGTACTTTAAGCTCTCGCCCCTTGGCACCACCACGGCCGCCATCATCGATAACTCGACACCCACCGTATGGGACCTTGCCGTCGCGCTCGCGGGCGGCTTTGCGGGTGGCCTGGGCAACTCGCGCGACCAGGAACCCGCCACGCTCATCGCCGGCGTGGCCGTGGCGACCGCGCTCATGCCGCCCCTGTGCGCGGCGGGCTATGGCATCGCCATCGCAAGCGGGTCGCTGTTTCTTTCAGCCCTCTACGAGTTTGGCATCAACGTGGTCTTTATCGCACTGGCTGCCGAAGCCGTGCTGCTTCTTTTGCGCGTGCCGCTCAAGCGCGACCTCAACGGCGACGGCATTGTGACCGCCGAGGAAAACGCCGAGGTCGATGAGCTGTCACACAAGGTGCGCCGCCGCATCATCGTGGGCACGGTGATCTTTGCCATCCCCTGCATCGTTATGACGGCGGGGTCTATTGGCTCGGCGCAGGCCGGCGTGCAGGACGGTTACGGCGTCACCGAAACCACGCGCGAGCTTGCCGCGGTGCTGCCGGGCTTTAAGGATTACACCGTTGCCGTCGAGACCTCGGCCACCGAAGACGAGGAGGAGGGCCTTGTCGAGCGCGAGGTTGTCGCCCATGTGACGACAAGCGAGGCGCTTGGGGCACACGACCGCCGTGTAGCCCGCAAGCTCATCGACCTCAATGTGCCCGAACTCGATCGCGTGGAGTTCGATGTGAAGTAACGTGATGTAGGGCGCAGATCACGACTGCGCCCCGCTCGCTGATTTATTGCCGTGAATCAGCTGTCCGCATCGACATCGCCAGACTCCACTGTAAACGCCGGACCGGTACTCACCAGATAAAAACGGGTCACCCTGGTATCTCTAAATAGGTAGAGCAAGCCCTGATCGCGTCGGCGCGAAATATACGCCACGTGGACCGTACCGAATTCTTCGCCGTTTTCCTTCTTTAATATCAGGATGTTGGGGTCATCCGTACGCTTAAACTGCCCGTCTGTGCAGATTCCGTCTTGGTCGACCAGCTGCCACCGACAGTTGTCCTCCTCAAGAAAAGCCAGGGTTTCCCGACTTGTTTCGTCATCCCGATAGTAACCGTCAATGGCAAAGCCTTCGGAAGCACATTCCTGCATATAGGATGTTTCTCGACTTATAGCGAACTGCCCTATAGCGCCCAGGAGCACAGCTAGGCAAACCACTGCAAGGGTTATCGAGATAGTACGGCGGCCCATATTAACCAGCCCGATACTTGTTTAACGGAGCACGAAACATACTTGGTACCTCCGATATCATGGCGAATGTCACCTACGGCCTGTCGGCAATCATATGTTTCCAACATCAAACCATATGGCAACCACTCGCGAGAGGAGTATCGGCGAACGGTGCATTTTTGCGTTCTATTGGGCAAACGTCAACGCGCGCTACAGCTCTTGCTCGACCTATTCAGATCTTGTCGCATACTACCGTAGATCCTCAACGCTTCCGCCCCCAAGAGATCATTTTTAGTACTTGAAGAAGCCCTCGCCCGAGCTTTCGCCCAGCTTGCCTTCGTCGAGCATCTTCTTGAGGACGGACGCCATAGCCTTAAAGTTGTAGGGCATCATCATCTTCTTGAGCAGCGGGCTCACCAGGCCCGGAACCTTCTGATACTGCATGACGATGTTGTAGGCCGTCTGGATACCCACCGTGTCGAATACACGGAACGGGCCCTTGGGAGCGCCGGTGCCGCGCGTCCACGCGAGGTCGATGCTCTTGGGGTCACTCACACCCGAGACATACAGGTCAAGGCCCGAAAGCAGCCACGGCACCAACATGGAATTGAGCAGGTAGCCGTTCTTTTCCTTGTTGACGGGCAGGGCAAGCATGCGGATGTCGTTGGCAAAGTCGACGAGCTCGTCGAAGTAGCGCTTGTCGGTTTGGTCCTGTGCCATGACCTCGGTCATGTTGTTCTTCCAGATAGAGTTGGCAAAGTGCAGCGACAGGTACTTCTCGGGACGGCCGGTGTACTTGGCAAAGGTGCTCGGCAGCAGCGTGGATGAGTTGGTCACGATGACGGTCTTTTGCGGCAGAACCGGGGCGAGCTTCTTGTAGAAGCCGATCTTTGCCTGGGTGTCCTCGGCCATAGACTCGATGACCAGGTCGGCGTCGGCCACGGCCTTGGCAAGATCGAGCTCCAGCTTGAGTGTGGAGTAGGCACGCTCGACGGCGGCGAGCGCCGCTTCCTTGTCGAAGGGCTGGCCGCTATCGGCAATACCGGCGCACCACTCGCCCGTACCGTCCGCCATGCCCTCGATTGCCGCGATGTACTCCTTGCGCACGTGATCGATCTTGGGCTGGGTGCGGCCGATGCTGCCCTCGCTGCGCAGCCAAATCGTTACATCAAAGCCGCAGTAGGCAGCCTGAAAGGCAATCTGGCTTCCCAACACGCCGCCGCCGGCAACACAAACGGTCTTGTAGCTCATGGGACGATCCTCTCTTACGTAATTCCATAGATGTGTATTAATTCAAACGTAAGGATGACGCGCGCTGGGGGTGGGTTCTATAAACGGGCGGTATTTCGCGGCAAACGGCTACATATGTTCATTATCTCAGGGTTCCGAGGGCAGTTTTTGGTGCCACCGAGACGTCGTTTTCGGAAGTATGCGGCAAATTCCGAAACTCTTGAGCACGTCCTGATTTTTCGCCAATAAAACCGCAGGTACAGAGCTTTGACATATCCGGTGTGCTCGGCCTATTCAGATTTTGCCGCATACTTCCGAAATCTAAGTTCGCAAAGGGTGATAGTTGGGGCGTTTACGCAACATATGTCCAGCAAAAACGGGTGGTAGCCGGCACGGCTGCCACCCGTTTGTCTCATATCTAGCCCATAGCGGGCAAGCTACTTCTTAATGCCGCGTCCCAGACGCTCGGCGACCGACGCAACGGCTTCCTCGCTGGCCGGCTCGCAGCTCACGCAGCCGTCGTGGGCGCGCATCTGGCCGGTGACCTCGTCCATCGCGAGCGGCGCCACCTTCTCGAGCTTAAAGCCCTTGCCGGCGCGCATGTTTTCCTTGGCCACGCTGATCATGAGCTTAATGCGGTTGAGCTGGTTGACCTCGGACGCACCGGGGTCGTAGTCCACCGCGACAATGTTGCTCTCGGGGTGCTGGCGGCGCAGCTCCTTGATCACGGCCTTACCCACCACGTGGTTGGGCAGGCACGCAAAGGGCTGCGTGCAGATGATGTTGGGCGCGCCGTGGTCGATGAGGTCGAGCATCTCGGCCGTGAGCAGCCAGCCTTCGCCCATGTTGTTGCACACCGAAAGCACCGTGCGGGCCTTGTCGGCCATGGTGCCGATGCGCTCGGGCGCCTCAAAGCGGCGAGACTTCTCGAGCATCTCCTCCACCGGCGTGCGCATCCAGTCCACGAGCTTGATGAGCGCTTGCATGCCCGCGCGCGTAGTAGCAGAGCTTCCCAGCTCGTCTTTCTGCAGCTCGGCGTTGCTCATGGAGTAGAGGAAGAAGTCGAGCAGGCCCGGCACCACGGCCTCGCAGCCCTCGCGCTCAATGACATCGACCACGTGGTTGTTAGCCGTTGGATGGAACTTGACCAAGATCTCACCGACCACGCCCACGCGCGGCTTGGTGCCCTCGCCTACGAGCGGCATGGTGTCGAACGCGCGGATGGCCTCGCGGCACAGCTTGGTGTAGTTGTGGCGGTTGAACTTGGGCGCCAGCTTGCGGGCACGCGCCATGTACTCCTCGTAGAGCGCGTTGGCGGCACCGGGCGTGGCCTCGTACGGGCGGCAGCGGTAGAGCATCTGCATCATCACGTCACCAAAGAGCACCGCGTAGACTGCCTGCTTAAGCAGCGCCGGCGTCAGCTTAAAGCCGGGGTTGTCCTCGCCCAGCGCCACGGCCGAAAGCGAGATCACCGGGATCTCGGGGTGGCCGCTCTCGCGCAGGGCCTTACGGATGAGCGCGATGTAGTTGGTGGCACGACAGCCGCCGCCGGTCTGGCTGATGACCACGGCCGTCTTGGACAGGTCGTACCGACCGCTCTCGATGGCCTCCATGATCTGACCCGTTACCAGGATCGACGGATAGCAAATGTCATTGTTCACATAGCGCAGGCCGGCCTCGACGGCGTCGTGATCGGTCGAGGGCAGCAGCTCCAAGTTGTAGCCGGCACCGCGGAATACCTCTTTGACCAGGTCAAAGTGGATCGGCGCCATCTGCGGGCACAGGATGGTGTAGCCCTCGTCGCGCATCTGCTCGGTAAAGGGCACCTTGGGCCATGCGGTCGAAGCGCTCTCGCGCTGAGCCTCAAACGTGTACTTGCGGCTCGCGAACGCGGGGGCATCCGTGGAGGGCGTCACCGGCGCGGCATCGCCCTGCTCGTAAGCCTCGCCCGCGGCCGTGGCCTCGGCCAGACGCTCGGCCTCCTGGTCCTTGAGCGCGGCCATGAGCGAGCGGATGCGAATGCGCGCGGCACCCAGGTTGGACACCTCGTCGATCTTGAGCACGGTGTAGATCTTGCCGCTAGCCTCCAGGATCTCCTGCACCTGATCGGTGGTCAGAGCGTCCAGGCCGCAGCCGAAGGAGTTGAGCTGGATCAGGTCCAGATCGTTGCGCATGGTCACAAAACGGGCGACGGCGTAGAGGCGGCTGTGGTACATCCACTGGTCGACGACGCGGATGGGGCGCTCGGGCTTCACCAGGTGCGCAAGCGAATCCTCGGTAAAGACCGCAAAGCCAAAGCTCGAGATAAGTTCGGGCAGGGCATGGTTGATCTCGGGGTCGTTATGGTAGGGACGACCGGCGAGCACGATGCCGTGACCGCCGTGGTCCTCGACCCACTTAAGAGCCTCCTCGCCCATGGTCTGGATGTCCTCGTGGAAACGCGCATCGGCCTCAAAGGCAGCGTTGACGGCGGCATCGACCTCGGAGCGCGTGATCTTGGGTCCACGCACGCGACCGCGACCAGCTTGCGCATCGGCCACACGGTCGACGGCAAGCACCTGATACAGACGGCGCTTGAGCTCGGTCTTGTCGTGATACGGCACAAACGGATACAGGAACTCGATGTTCTGCTCGCGGATCTCATCGATGTTGAGCGCCAGCGCCGTGGGGTAACTCATAACGATGGGGCAGTTATAGCAGTTGCCAGCCGTCGGATCCTCCTTGCGCTCCCAGCGCACGCACGGCATCCAGATGAAGTCGACGTCACGGTCGATGAGGTTCATCACATGGCCGTGGCTCATCTTTGCCGGGTAGCACACGCTCTCGGACGGCATGGACTCGATGCCCGCCTGGTAGGTCTTTTTGCTCGACTGGTCGGACAGCTGCACGCTAAAGCCCAAGCGCGTAAAGAACGCATGCCAGAAGGGGTAGTTCTCGTACATGTTGAGCGCGCGCGGGATGCCGACGGTGCCGCGCGGGGCCTCATCGGGGCTCAGTACCTCGCGGTCAAAGAGCAGCTCGTTTTTCTTTTTGAAGAGGTTGGGGGCCTCGGTCTTTTGCTTTTTGTGGCCGGCGCCCTTCTCGCAGCGGTTGCCGGTAATGAAGCGCCTACCGCCGCCAAAGTCGTTGACGGTAAGCTGGCAGTTGTTGGAGCAGCGACCGCAGCGGACATGCTTTTGCGTCACGGTGAGGTGCGCGATGTCCTCGGCAGAAGGATGGTCGAGGTGCCGTCGGCGCCGGCGCGGTCGCGGGCGAGCAGGGCCGCACCGTAAGCACCCATGCAGCCGGCGATGTCGGGACGCACGGCGTGCACGCCGGTGAGCTGCTCAAATGCGCGCAGCGTGGCATCGGACATAAAGGTGCCGCCTTGGACGATCACCTGACTGCCGATCTCCTTGGGGTCGCGCAGCTTAATGACCTTGAACAGGGCATTCTTGATGACGGAATAGGACAGGCCGGCCGCGATGTCGCCCACCGTGGCGCCTTCCTTTTGCGCCTGCTTGACGCGCGAGTTCATAAAGACCGTGCAGCGACTGCCCAGGTCGACCGGGGCCTTGGCATGGATGGCGGCATCGGCGAACGCGCGCACGTCCATGTTCATAGAGACGGCGAAGCTCTCGATAAAGCTACCGCAACCCGACGAGCAGGCCTCGTTGAGCATGATGTGCTCGATGACGCCGTCCTTGACGCGCAAGCACTTCATGTCCTGGCCGCCGATGTCCAGGATAAACTCGACGCCGGGCAGGAATGCCTTGGCGCCGCGCAGGTGCGCAACGGTCTCGATCTCGCCGGAGTCGGCCTTGAGGGCCTCGATGAGCAGCGCCTCGCCGTAGCCCGTGGTGGTCACGTGGCCGATGGTGCAGCCCGCGGGAATGTGGTTGTAGAAATCGGCATGATGACCTTGGCCGTGCCCAGGATGTCGCCGTTGTTGTTGCCGTACCAGGTGTGCAGCAGCTGGCCGTCCTCGCCCACGAGCGCGGCCTTCATGGTGGTGGAGCCGGCGTCGATGCCGATGAACACGCGGCCGGTGTAGCCGTCGAGCTTGCCCTTGGGGACGACTTCCTGGTCGTGGCGGTTCTTGAACTCAGCAAAGTCCTCGTCGGTGGCAAAGAGCGGATCCAGGCGCTCGACCTCAGCACCTTGCGTGTCGCCCAAGCTGTCGATGGCCTCGATAAGCTGCGGGAACGTGCTGAGCTTGTTGGACTCGTGCGCCATGGCGGCGCCGCTCGCCACAAACAGGTGAGCGTTTTGGGGCACGATACGGTGTTCCTCGTCCAGGTTGAGCGTGAGGTAGAAGCGGTGGCGCAGCTCGGAGAGGTACTGCAGCGGGCCGCCCAGGAAGGCGACGTTGCCGCGGATGGGACGGCCGCACGCCAGACCCGAGATGGTCTGGGTCACGACGGCCTGGAAGATGGAGCGGCCACGTCCTCGGGACGGGCGCCCTCGTTGAGCAGCGGCTGGACGTCGGTCTTGGCAAAGACGCCGCAGCGGCTGGCGATGGGATAGATGGTGGTGGCGTTGGCCGCGAGCTCGTTGAGGCCGCTCGCGTCGGTGTGCAGCAGGGTTGCCATCTGGTCGATGAACGCGCCCGTACCGCCGGCGCAGGTACCGTTCATGCGCTGCTCGATGCCGTTATCGAAGTAGATGATCTTGGCGTCCTCGCCGCCCAGCTCGATGGCGACATCGGTGGCCGGGATGAGGGTCTCGACGGCGCGTTTGCTGGCGATGACCTCCTGGACAAACTCCAAGTCGAGCCACTGGGACAGCAGCAGGCCGCCCGAGCCGGTAATGGCGCAGGTCATCTGGGCCGTCGGCAGCACGGTCGCAGCGCCCTCGAACAGGTCGCGGGCGCAGGCGCGGACGTCGGTGTGGTGGCGCTGGTACTTGGCGTAAACGATCTGGTTGTCGTCGTTGAGCACGGCGAGCTTGACGGTGGTGGAGCCCACGTCGATGCCCAGGTGCAGGTTGCCACGAGCGTTCTCGGGGTTGAAGATCGCGCCTTCGGGGGCGTGGGCGGCGGCTACGGGCTCAGTAGCGGTAGCGGGCTCGCTAGTGACGGACGCCTCCCCTGCCACGTTCTTGGCATCAGCAACAGCCTCGGCAACTTTCTCGGCAGCAGCGGTCGCAGCCTTCTGCGCAGCGTCCATCACGGCGGGCGCGGCCTCGCGTGCGGCAGCGACCACACGGTCCTTAATGCCCTCGACGAGTTTACTCATCTGTTTCTCCTCTTAGTAGTTGGACTCGACGGCTGCGGCGGTGTCGGCCGCGTCCTCGAGCTGCAAGTTCAATAGCTTCATGCCGTATTCCGGCACGTTGATATCGATGGGTTGGCCATACAGGTCACCAGGACGAACAAAAGCGAGCACCGTCATAATGCGCGCCATGGCCTCGGGCGATTCGGTGAGCCCACGCTCAAACCAGCGCTGAATCATGCCGACCTCGGCGCTCACGACGTAGGTGACGTAGTAGTCAAAGAACGTGCCCAGCGCCAGGCCCAAAATGCCCGTCTGCGCACGCGGCACTACAGCCTCACGCGCGGTGTCGATGATCCTTTTAATGAAGGCCTGGTCGCCGCCCGGACCCAGTAGCGCACCGATTAAGTCGCGGTTAGCCGCAAGATAACGCAGCAGCTCAACCGAACCGGGCGCCGGCTCGAGCTCATCGATATTGTGATAGAGATCGGGCAGCTGAGCTGCGGTAATGAGCTCAATGCGCTCACGGATCTCGGCCAGCAAGCCGTCCTCGATTTGATTGATAAAGTCGGGGATATCGCGGTAGTGCGAATAGAACGTGCGGCGCGTAAGGCCAGCGCGCTCGGTGAGCGACGCGACATTAATGCGCGAAAGGTCGCCGCTTTCGGCAAGCTCGCTGGCAAGTGCCTGGCGAAGGGCACGCTGCGAGCGAAGGGACCGGCGATCGCATTTCTCGAGCTGGGACAAGCGTCCTCCTTGTTACTCAGTCCGTGCGCTATTGCACAGTGCGAGTATTATTGCACACCGTGTGCATCAACACGTAAAGGCAATATTTAGATTGTGGCAAAGGGACTGTCCCTTTGTCCCTTATTCGATGATGGTGCGGGAGCTCTGCTTATGCATGGTGGCGAGCATGTGTTTGGGGACGGCGTGGACCATGCAGTTGCCGATGGTCGCGCTCGCGGCAGCCTTAGCTGTATCGCTAGCGTTTTTGGTCGCATAGCTGTGGCGGAAACGCTTGAGCATGGCGATGTCGTTGCCGCCGTCGCCGTAGACCGCAACCTCGTCCTCGGCAATGCCGTAGTAGCCCGCCAGCCAGACCACACTCTCGCCCTTGTTACACGCCACGTCCGTGATCTCGAACATCACCGGATCGAACGGCGCGTTGACCACGCGGTCCGATCGCTCGGCAAGATACGACTTAAGGTCACGCTCCAGCTCGGGCGAGGTCACGCGACAATTGATCTTGCATACATCGTGACGCAAGATATCGCCGATCGACTGGTCGAAATACTGTTCCTCGTGATACCCGCCGCGTGCACGCATGCCGCGCATCACAATACGCTTGATGGGGCTGTCCTTTTTAAAGCCCGCCTGATGCATCTCGAACGAACCGCTCGAGTACATGCCATCGGGCGTGGAACAATCAAAGCAAATGTCCGGGAACGCCTTGAGCAGTTCCTCAGTGACCTGCGGATCGATGGTCCAAGTCTTGAGCACCTCGCCATGGCTGTCGCGCACGATGGATCCATTGGAGCAGCAGGCGTCAAGCGCCAAGCCCGTAAAGCCATGCTCGCCGATCGGCAACGTCGAGCGTCCAGTCGCGGGAACCACGTGCAGGCCAGCCTCAGTCAGCTCGCGAATGGCGCGGCGGATGGTCCCATCCGCCTCGTGCAGGGCGTTCAGCAGCGTTCCGTCTAAGTCACTCGCGAACATCTTGATCATGGACATGCCTCTCCTTCGTCTGCCCGATATTGTAGACGAAGGAGAGGCATGTCCAAACAATGCCGTCCCGGCGCGGCGTACCACCGCCTTCACAAATTCACGGTGCCCCAGCGCGTTAAGACAATCGCCGCAATCGATTTTTCAGCCGATAAAACAGAGCCGTCGTCAACGTCGGCACCGCCAACATGGCTGCGAATACAATCGCCGGTGTCCATCGATCATATGCAACCCCGTACGTCAATTGGCCGATAGGTATTGCGCAGGAAAGGACCATGTAAACGACCGAAAGCACTTTTCCGCAGAGCTCAGTCGGCGCTGCCCGCTGAACAAACGCGATGATTTCAACCGACGCAATGCTCGCCCACACCATGACCCATGCCGAACCAACCACAAACACGGTGAGCATGCATGCATCTGCGCCGAACAGTAGCGTGACAATGATGGTGCGACTCCAAAACAGATCATCGCAACATATCGACATATGCCATTGAAAGAAAAACGATGCGGCCAAATGCCGACCAAGCCACTGCCGGCAAGACCACCCAAGCCCATAGCCACCTCAACTATCCCAACGCAGGACGATGCATGCCGAGATGCTTTGTAACAATAATGGGAGCGCCAATCATTAGCCCAACCAACGCAAGGTTCAAAACTGCCGCAAGCAAAATCACAGCGACCAATAATGCATTTTGCAACAGATACCGAATCGACTCCCGAAAATCGTTTCGGCATGTCGTACGAGTCGCGCCGTCTCCCATCGTTTCAAATGAGGCATTTTGCTTGAGCGCGCCCCCAAACAAGAGAGCTGAAATCGCAAACGCCACCGACGCGGTTGTGCAGAGAGCATCGATGCCAAAGCACCCATAGACTGCCGTCCCGACCACAGGACCCAAGATATTGCTCACCATGGTCATCTGCGAAACCAATGCAGTGGCCCGCTCAACCTTCTCTTCACCCGCCATGCGCACCGTCTCAATTTGGAGCATTGGCTTCAGCAGCGATTGAGAACCATATTGAACACAAAGTATCGCTACTACGACGACCGCAAGAGGCAATGAGTGCTTCATGGGGATAGACAGCAGTGATGCAGTCATCAGAGCAATGCCGAGGGACACGAGGACCTCGCGATGTCTTCCCCTATCCGCCAAGATTCCGCCAACCGGAGTTGCAAGTACGCCGGGTATGAACGCTATCGCCGCGACGACGCCATATAACGTTGACGATCCACTGCGATCGAACAAGTAAAGTGGATACGCAAAGCACAGCGCCGACAGCATCGAATACGTGCACAGCTGCGCGACCAGAAGTTCCGCGAGCCTGATTGACCGCACTGTTTTTGATTTCAACGAGACACCGACGTCTCTCAGCCCAGCCATAAGCCCACCCCCTATACATACCACTAGTATGTATTTAATGACTTGAAAAGGGCAGCCGTGGCTACCCTCACAAATCAATTACATACCGTTGGTATCTATATTACCACCCGGCGCGGTCCCATACGCCCCAAATCTGCGCCGTTGTCTGAAGCACTTCATTACCCAAATCGAGCCCCACCGCGGCAGCCATCTGCGCCAAACATTGTGCGCGAGCGAGCATTCGCTCCTTGGGCTCGAGCGGACGGAACAATGGCAGCAGCCAAAGATTCGCCAACAACGATACGGCCTCCGCCGCTTCGCGCGGGCATTCGCACGCAATGGAGCCGTCGGCGATGCCCTCCTCGATCACTGGCAAGAGACAGCCATCGGCCGACTCGTCAAATGAGCCCTGGTACTGCATCGCCAGTAGGCGCGAGCTTTTTACCGGATCTGCTGCAGGACGCATACGTGCCCATAGCTCAATTTGTGGAACAACGGACTCGGGAGCGTACAGTCGCTTGAGCTTTTGGGCTCCGGTCATATTACCGACGCCAAGCATCGAGCGGCGGTGCTCAACAATCGGAGTCATCGCCCGATCAAACGCGGCGTTGAAAATCTCTTCTTTGCTCTTGAAGTGATGATAGACAGCGCCCTTGGTCATGCCGTCGAGACGGTCAACGATATCTTGAATACTCGTCCCCTCATAACCCTGTGCGCAGAATAGCTCCAGTGCCGCGTCGAGAATCTTCGCGACCGTCTCCTCGGGATATTTATTGCGACCCATAATCCGCCCATCCGCAACGCAAGCCTTGTGCCTCATTGCAGCATTTTAACGTTGCGGATGGCAGACGGTCGATTCTACACCGCGGCGGGGCCATGTTCGCCGGTGCGAATGCGGATGACTTCCTCGACCGGCTCGACCCAGATCTTGCCGTCGCCGACGGCGCCGGTGCGGGCGGCATTGCAGATGATGTCGACAATTCCGTCGACATGTTCATCGGCGCAGATGAGGGTGAACTGCACCTTAGGGATCGTGTTGACAAGCAACTCGTTGCCGCGCACGTATTCCTTCCAGCCATGCTGCGCGCCGCAGCCCTGCACCTGGTTGATGGTCATGCCGCGAACATCGGCAGCAAACAGCGCGTCTTTGAGAACCTCAAGTTTTTCCTGACGGACGATCGCCGTGATCTTCTTCATAGTGAATTCCTCTCTTTAGTAAAGAAATGAATTGCCATTCAATAACGCGGGTTTTCCAAGTGCCCGAGATTGCCCCGAAAGAGGAGCGCCGCGTACTTCGGTACGCAAGCGACGGTTTGAGGGGCAAGGTCGGGTGCTTGGGAAAGCCGCGCTGCTAATCGAGTCCGGAGAACGAGGGGTACGCGCTCTCGCCGTGCTGACTCGCATCCAGGCCCAGTGCCTCGTCGGCCTCGTCCACGCGCAGGCTACCGTGGAACAGCGCCTTGACCACCGCGGCGATCACCAAGTCGAGCATCAGCACAATAACGACCGTCACCACAATGCCCAGAACCTGCGAGACAAGCAGCGACACGTCGCCCGTGTAGAACAGGCCGCCCTTACCGGTCCACGAGAGCTCCGGCACGCAGAACAGGCCCGTGAGCACACCGCCCAAGATGCCGCCGATACCGTGGCAACCGAACGCGTCGAGCGCATCGTCGTAGCCGAACTTGGTCTTAAGATGGCTGATGGCCAGATAGCAGACGGGCGATACGATCAGGCCCATGACCAGCGCCGCCCACGGCTCGACAAAGCCCGCACCCGGCGTAACCACCACAAGGCCCGCAACCAAACCGGTGCTAGCACCCACCAGCGTGGGACGACCGGTGTGCACGCGCTCGACGACAAGCCACGAGACCATGCCCGCCGCGCTGGCCGTCACGGTGTTGAGGATGGCGAGTGCCGCCACGGCGTCGGCCTTAAACTCGCTGCCGCCGTTAAAGCCAAACCAACCAAACCAAAGTAGACCGGCGCCCAGCGCCACAAACGGCACGTTATGCGGACGGTAGCTCACCATGCCAAAGCCGCGACGACGGCCGAGCATTAAGCAGAGAATCAGGCCCGTGAGACCGGACGAAATGTGTACCACGTCGCCGCCGGCAAAGTCGAGCGCGCCGATGATGTCGCCGATAAAGGAACCATCGCCGCCCCAAACCATGTGGGCGAGCGGCGCATAGACCACGAGCAGCCAAATGCCCAGGAAGGCCGTCATGGCACCAAACTTAACGCGGCCTGCCAGACTGCCCGTAACGATAGCGGCGGTGATCATGGCAAACGCCATCTGGAAGGCGATGTTGATGATCTGAGGGTAGACGGCACCATCCGCAGCATTGCCCTCGGCCGCCTGCAGCACCTGGTTGAGCACCGGCAGGCACAGCAACTGGTCAAAGCCGCCAATAAACGGGCTAGAACCGTCGCCACCGTAGGCCAGCGACCAGCCGGCAACAATCCACAGCACACCAACCAGGCCAATGGCGCCAAAGCACATAAGCATGGTGTTGATGACATTTTTGCGCCTGGACAGGCCGCCATAGAAAAACGCCAGACCCGGTGTCATTAAAAACACGAGCATGGTGCAGATGAGCATAAACGTTGTCGATCCCGTATCGTACATTCGCTCCCCCTTGGTCGCATGAACGTTGTCGGCGCTCATGATGCGGCCGAGGGCCAACTGGTGTAGACCAGATACGGCGTTGTTAAACGCTGCGTTGTCGAATGGAAACGGTGCCGCAATCTTGGAAACGGCACGGCAACGGGCGCGAAACGAACGGGAAACGTGCGAACGAGAAGGGCGCGCTTGGCTCCGCTTTGGCTAGCGCCGGAACAGCTCGCGGGCTCGGTCGCGGAGGTCGGTAGCTCGGATGACGCCCTCGTAACGATTGATGCGCAGACGCGGGAAGGCGTTAAAGAAGCGTAGGTCGCGGCGGCTGAGTGACACGCTCGGCACCGGGCGGCTCATGCGCTTGCCGGCAAGGCGACGACCGAGCGACGGACGCGGCATGCTCGGCGCGGCATCGGCCACGCGACGGGCAGCGAGCGCCAGGCCGCGAGCACCATCCGAAATAAACGTCGGCATCGAAGCCTTCTCGCGCAGGGCATCGAGCGCGGCGTCACCCAGCTCGGCCAGCCACGCGTTAACGGCACGGCTACGGATGTGCGTCTGTGCCACCGAGTCAATCGTAGAATCGGGAATACGTTCGAGCATTGAGTCCGAGGCATCGGCAAGCGACTCATTGATGCGGTCGGCAAGGTCGGCCCGGACGCGCTCCAGCTGATCAGACAGACGCCGCCAGCTCGCCAACGAGCACACCGCGTCGACCATCATCGCGACCGCGACGATAAAGGCGGACAGCCGCACAATCAGCACCGGCAGATGGCCAAGCAGCCCCAGCAATGCCGGCTCCACTAAACGGCAAATGCACAGTGCACCCAGGCCAAACGCGCAGGCCCAGTACAGGCAGATGCGTCCGTGCAGGTTAAACGGCAGATGCGAGTAATCCCAAAAGCGCGCGCCTGTTGTTTTTTCCAACAACACGCCTACGCTGTACTCAATCACGCTGCATACGAGCGCGGCAGCGACAAACTGGTTCGAGGCGTCTGGGATTCCACGCAGCAGCAACCAGCACGCGATGCCGCCCGCACCGTAGATGGGACAACACGGCCCTAGCAAAAAGCCGCTGTTGGCAAAGCGTCCGTGGTTGAGCATGGCGCAGACTGTCGACTCCCATACCCAGCCGCAAAAACCGTAGAAGGCAAACGAGAGTACCAGCGCCGAGAGCGGACAGGCGGCAAGCGTCGCGCCGTCAAATGCCATGTCGATCGCGGTTCCCACCGTCTACCCACTCCTCTTTTCGTTCGATTCTTTGCTCGAGCCGTCACTCGAGCCCTCGTTCAAATCGTTCGCGCCGCCTTTGCGCGGCAGACGGCCGGCAATCGTCTCGCGCAGCGCGCACCATTTATCCGCCAGGCACACAATCCATGCCTCACGACACGTCGGCGGCACCGGCACCAGCGGAAACATATGCCGCACGATAATATTCCGCTCGCGCGGCGTCAGCTCAAAATCTTCCTCGGCACGCGCCAGAGCAAAAAATGGATGCCGGAATCCGTGCAGTCGATGGCTTGGGTCGGGGTCGTGCCAATCATAGAGAAAGTAATCGTGCAGCAGGGCCCCGCGCAACAGCGAGGCACGGTCGACCGAAACACCGACGCGGCCCAGGCGCTCGGCAAAGGACAGACTTGCCCGCGCCACCGAGGTCACATGCGTATACACCGTCACATCGCCATGCTGGATAAACTCGCGCGTCAGGTCCAGACGGCCCGCCTGTGCCAGTTGACGGGCAGCATGGTCTACTTCGCACGCGATTTTCTCGGCACGAACGGTATCGGACATGCGGCCTCCTTCCAGCGGCGCTCGGCGGCAAGCCACAGCCTGCACGCAATGAATAAAATCATCATGGAACTTATCAGTATGGCATCGGACAAAACGTTTTGCCCCGCCAGTTGGCGAATTACCGCGCCGCCGTCACATATCAAACGCCAAAATGTGCGAGACTGTCTTGTGCAATTGTGCCGGCCGAGGGAGTGCCGGCGCACGATTCGCATGGAGTAACCCACAACGATGCTGCTTACGCAAACGACAACGCCCGAGGACGTCAAGGCTCTCGATCGCGCCGAGCTTCCGCTGCTCTGCGGCGAGATCCGCCACGCCATCCTCGAAAGCTCCGCCGCCGTCGGCGGGCACGTTGCCCCCAACTTGGGCGTCGTTGAGCTTACGGTCGCGCTCCATCGCGTGTTTAACTCCCCCACCGACAAAATTGTCTTTGACGTGTCACACCAGACCTACGCCCACAAGGCGCTGACTGGGCGCGCGTACACTTATATCGATCCGGAGCGTTATGGTGAGGCTTCTGGCTTTGCCAATCCCGACGAGTCCGAGCACGACCTGTTCGCCATGGGCCATACCTCCACGTCGGTGAGCCTGGGCTGCGGCCTGGCACACGCTCGTGACCTGGCGGGCGATACGTACAACGTCATTACCATCATTGGCGACGGCTCGCTTTCGGGCGGCTTGGCGTTTGAGGGCCTCGACAATGCCGCCGAACTCGACAGCAACTTGATCATCATCGTCAACGATAACGACCAGTCCATCGCCGAAAACCACGGTGGCCTGTATCGCAATCTGGCCGAGCTACGCGCCAGCAACGGCACCTGTGAGCGCAACGTTTTCCGCGCGATGGGGCTCGACTACCGCTATCTGGACACCGGCAACGATGTGTTGGCCCTGGTCGACACGCTGCAGGAGCTGCGCGATATCGATCATCCCATCGTGCTGCACGTCTCCACCGCAAAGGGCAAGGGCTTTGAGCCAGCCCAGAGCGACCCCGAGCGCTGGCATCATGTGGGTCCGTTTGACATGGCGACTGGGCGCAAGCTCTGCCCGGGCCATCCGAGCGAGCCTGCGCCGCGCACCTATGCCGACATTACGGGCGAGGCGCTCAGCGCCGCCATCGAGCACGATCCGCAGGTTGTGGGCATCACGGCTGCCACGCCCTACATCATGGGCTTTACACCCGAGCTTCGCGCCGCGGCAGGCAAGCAGTTTGTCGACGTGGGCATTGCCGAGGAACACGCCGTGACCTTTGCCACCGCGCTTGCGCGCTCGGGCGCCAAGCCAGTCTTTGGTGTGTACGGCACGTTTTTGCAGCGCGCCTACGACGAACTGTGGCACGACCTGTGCCTCAACGACGCCCCCGCAACCATCCTGGTATTTGGCGCGTCGATCTTTGGCACCACGTCCGAGACGCACCTTTCGTTCTTTGATATTTCCATGCTGGGCGGTCTTCCCAACATGCACTACTTGGCGCCGGCCTGCATGGAGGAATATCTGTCCATGCTGAGCTGGTCGCTCGATCACCGCGAGCATCCTGTGGCGATTCGCGTGCCCGGCATTGGCCTGGTAAGCCGCCCCGACTTGGCGCCTGCCGAGGACGCCGATTACGGTGTCGCGCGCTACAACGTGGTGCGCCAGGGCCGCGACGTGGCCGTGCTCGCGCTTGGCGATTTCTTTGAGCTGGGCGAGCGCGTGACAAACCGCTTGGCCGCCGAGTACGGTATCGAGGCCACACTCGTCAACCCGCGCTTTGCAACCGAGCTCGACCGCGAGTTCCTCGACAGCCTTGCCGCCGAGCATCGCGTTGTCGTCACCCTCGAGGACGGTATCTTGGACGGCGGCTGGGGCGAGCGCGTGGCATGTTATCTGGCATGCACGCCGTTGCGCACGCGCACCTTCGGCATCGCCAAGGGCTTCCCCGACCGCTACGACCCCAGCGAGCTGCTCGCTCAGAACGGCATGACGGCCGAAAACATGGCCGTCGAAGCGTGAGACTACTTAACGAGTAAAAAACCTCCGCAAAGGGAAGCATCCCTGCGGAGGTTTTTATTTTCGCGGCGCGATTATCTCAATCTGTAACATCTATGGCCCGAATTCCCGTCTAACTGTTACAGATCGAGATAAGACATCTTAGTCCCAGACCTTTGTCTCAATCTGTAACAGATAGGGACCTTTTGGCCGTCCAGATGTTACAGATTGAGACATTCGAATTCCCCTGAAGAGAAAATCTCAATCTGTAACAGTTGCTCGGCAAAAATGGCTGCAGATGTTACAGATCGAGACAAAACAGCAAGGCATGCCGCTGCATCGGCCAGAACCGCCACAAAGGTGCCTGTCCCTTTTGGTAGGTAGAATAACCCATAAGGTAAGTATGTTTCTGAGTTATTTCGTGTTGACCCATTTGAGCGCGATAGGGTATAACTCTACTCAACCGCTAGGGATTTTATTGAGAAAGGTGTTCTACCATGAGCAAAAACCTCTCCCAGCAGGTCGTTCTCGACCGCCGCGGCTTCGTCGCCGCCACCTTCGCAACCGTCGCCGGCCTTGGTCTTGCCGGCTGCTCCGACACCAGCGCCGAAGCCGACAAGGGTTCCGCCGCCGGCTCCTCCAAGAGCTCCGAAGATGCCGAGGCTTCCACCACGCTCGACGCTAAGGCATTCGACAAGCTCGTCGACAACGGCCCCAAGGCCGATGACGATGCCATCGCCGCCAGCACCTGGGCCACGGCCGTCAAGGACGCCGGTGTCTTTAAGATCGGTGGCGTTCAGACCTCCACGCTCTTCTCCCTCCTCAACGAGAAAGACGGTCAGACCCGCGGCTTCGACGCCGGTATCGCACAGCTTCTGTCCAACTACATTCTGGGCGAGAACAAGGTCGAGATCACCCAGGTGACCTCGGACACGCGCGAGTCCGTCCTGCAGAACGGCCAGGTCGACGCCGTCTTTGCCACCTACACCATCACTGACGATCGCAAGAAGCTCGTCTCCTTTGCCGGTCCCTACTACTACACCCAGCAGGCCATCCTGGTGCTCGCCGACAACGACGACATCAAGAGCGTCGACGACCTGGCCGACAAGAACGTCGCCGTCCAGTCCGGCTCCAACGGCCCTGCCATCCTGGAGGAGCTCGCTCCCAAGGCCAGCCAGCAGGAGTTCAAGACCGACGAGGAGGCCCGCCAGGCACTTCAGCAGGGCCGCGTTGACGCCTACGTCATCGACAACAACATGCAGCAGAGCGCCCTGGTCCGCGAGCCCGGTAAGTACAAGATTGCCGGCAAGCCCTTCGGCAGCAAGGAGCCCTATGGCATCGGCCTGCCGCTCGATTCCGACGGCGTCGCCTTCGTCAACGACTTCCTTAAGAAGATTGAGGACGACGGCACCTGGACCGAGCTGTGGCAGATCTGCATCGGCGACCGCACGGGCGACACCAATGTTCCCGAGCTGCCCGAAATCGGCGCCTAGGCAACGCGCCTAGTAACGGCCGCAACGAAACCATACGGAAACGCACGGCGCGCTTTATTGCGCTAAACTGTTTCTTCACTGAGTTGTCGGGGCTTCCGTACACACGGGAGCCCCTTTCCTTATCGGCGGGAGGTCCGCATGAGTCTCTCCGAGCTCTGGTCGCTCTATGGCCAGAACTACATTGACGCGCTGCTCGCAACCTGGGGCATGACGCTTGAGTCGTTTGCCATCGCCATGGTGCTGGCCGTCGCCGTCACCGTGATGCGCGTGTCGCCGCTCAAGCCGCTGCGCGTCTTTGGCGACCTGTATGTCCAGGTCTTCCGTAACATCCCCGGCATTGCGTTGCTCATCATCGTCGTCTACGCATTGCCGCCGCTCAAGGTCGTCCTGCCCTATCGCACCTGCGTTATCGTCGCCACAGTGCTCTTGGGTTCTGCCTTTGGCTCCGAGAACTTTATGAGCGGCATCAACACCGTCGGCGTCGGCCAGGTGGAAGCCGCCCGCTCGCTGGGCATGAGCTTCAACCGCATCCTCGCCAAGATCGTGATTCCGCAGGCACTGCGCTCGAGCGTGCTGCCCATGACCAACCTCTTTATCGCCGTCATGCTCACCACCGCGCTCGGCAGTCAGGTGCCGCTTAAGCCCCAGGAGCTCACCGGCGTGGTGAGCTATATCAACACGCGCTCGCTCGGCGGCGTCGCCGCGTTCTTTATCTCGGCGCTCGGCTACCTGGGCACAGCCTTTGTGGTGAGCCACATTGGCAACTACATCGATAAGAAGGTGAGGATCCTCCGATGAGCAAGCACTCCTCCCCCGCGCTCACCATGCGCGATGCGCTCTACGAGGCTCCCGGCCCCAAGATGCGCGCCAAGATTCGCATCGGCACCGCCATCTCGCTTGTTGCCGTCGCCGCGCTCGCTGCCCTCGTGCTGCAGCGCTTTTATGTGACCGGTCAGCTTTCGGTCCACTATTGGTATTTCTTTACGCACCTCACCACCTGGAAGTTCCTGCTTGCCGGCTTTGAGGGCACCGTTAAAGTCGCACTCACCGCCGGCGCCATCGCGCTGGTGCTCGGCCTTGCCTTATGCTCGGTCGCACCAGCGACATTAAGCCGCTGCAGCTGGTCTGCCGCGTGCTCACCGATTTCTTCCGCGGCGTGCCGAGCCTTCTGTTCATCTACTTCTTCTTTTTGGTGCTGCCCCAGTACAAGATTGCGCTGCCGTCGTTTTGGATGCTCACGCTTCCCGTCGCGCTCGCCGCAGCCGGTGTACTGGCCGAAATCTTCCGTGCCGGCGTCAACGCCGTACCGCGCGGCCAGGTCGAGGCGGCCCAGGCACTCGGTCTCTCCAAAGCTAAAATCACCTTTAAAATCGTCCTGCCGCAGGCTATTCGGTTTATCATTCCGTCGTTGATTTCGCAGCTTGTGGTCGTAGTCAAAGACACCACCGTCGCCTATGTGGTGAGCTACCCCGACCTCATGCAAAATGCCCGCGTGCTCATTACCAACTACGACGCCCTCGTGTCGGTCTACCTGGTTATCGCGGTCATCTACATCCTCATCAACGTCGCGATCAACAAGGCCGCTGTCTACGTTTCGCACAAGACCGGCGCGACGATCATCCGCTAACGCTTTTACCATTTCGAGTCATAAGGAGCCGAGCACCATGGCACAGAGCACCTCTTCCACCGGCAATCAGCCGCTGATCGAGCTCAGGCACGTCGATAAGCACTACGGCGACCTGCACGTTCTCAACGACATCAATCTCTCGGTCGACCGCGGCGAAGTCGTCGTGGTGATCGGCCCCTCGGGCTCGGGCAAGTCGACCATGTGCCGAACCATCAACCGCCTGGAAACCATCGACTCGGGCGAGATCCTCATCGAGGGCGAGCCTCTGCCGCAGGAAGGCAAGGATCTTGCCCGCATGCGCGCCGAGCTGGGCATGGTGTTTCAGCAGTTCAACCTGTTCGCGCATATGACGGTGCTGCAGAACGTCATGCTGGGGCCGGTCGACGTGCTGGGCGTGTCCAAGGAGGAAGCTCGTGAGCGCGCCATGGACCTGCTGAGCCGCGTGGGCGTTGCCGAACAGGCCGACAAGGTGCCCGCTCAGCTCTCGGGCGGCCAGCAGCAGCGCGTGGCCATTGCCCGCTCGCTCGCCATGCAGCCCAAGGCCATGCTCTTCGACGAGCCCACGAGTGCCCTTGACCCCGAGACTGATCAACGAGGTGCTCGAGGTCATGGTCCGCCTGGCCCAGCAGGGCATGACGATGATCGTCATTACGCACGAGATGAACTTCGCCCGCCGCGTTGCCGACCGCGTCGTGTTCATGGCCGACGGCCAGATCGTGGAAACCGGCACGCCCGACGAGTTCTTCGACCATCCCCAGACCAAGCGCGCCCAAGACTTCCTCAACTCCATCAAGGGCCACTAGCCCAATTGCCATATCCGCTCGCCATGACCATCCAAACTCGAAAGCAACACCTATGATCGGAACTCGCACTTCATCGTCATACACCCCGCACGTCAACGTCGACCCCGCCGACCGTCCGCTCATCCTGGTGGCGCCGCGCTGGGAAGAGGCAAAGCCGTTTTTAAGCGAGACACTCTCCCCCAACGAGGAAATCGCAAGTGTCTTTGTCGATGCCATTCTTGCTGCCGGCGGCCTGCCGCTGCAGATGTCCATCACCGAGGACATTGAGGTCATCCGTCATTACGTCGACATCGCCGACGGCATCGCCATTCCCGGCGGCCCCGATGTCAATCCCAAACGTTGGGCGATGATCGACCCTACGACCCCACCCTCTGCTGCGAAATCCGCGATAGTTTTGAGTTTAAGCTGGTCGACGAGGTACTCCGCGCCAAAAAGCCGCTCTTTACCACCTGCCGCGGCACGCAGCTGCTCAACGTCGCCACCGGCGGCACCCTGTGCATGGACGTGCCGAGCCTGGGCGCGCGCGAGGGCCGCACACAGTGGCGCCATACCCACGTGCTCAACGACCCTGTGCATCCTGTCGAGGTCGTGCCGGGCTCGCTGCTGGAGCGCGCGGTTGGCGGGCACAGGCTGATCCAGACCAACTCCGCACACCACTGCTGCGTCGATCGTCTGGGTAAAAGCACGCGCTTGGTCGCCAAGGCAACCGACGGCGTGCCCGAGTGCATCGAAGTCGAAGGCCAGCCGTTCTGCCTGGGCGTGCAATGGCACCCTGAGTACACGTGGAAGACGCTCGAGACCGACTTTGACCTGTGGAAGTCGTTTGTCGAGGCAGCGGCCAAGGTTAAGCGGGCTCGCTAGCTCGCGAATCACACAGGCTTAAACCTTCCATGCCAGGGGGGGGCGGACACCAGCCACGGTGCCCGCCCCCCTGTATTTGATACGCTCGGTATGTTTATCCCTCACAAACAATCAAAGAAATCTCGACCACAATCGGTCGACCGTAAAGCAGATGGCAAAAACGCTTGCTACGTTTATGAGGCAGTCAATTAAAATCGAAACGCATTGACCGTCCCCCAACGGGGTCACGCCGCAAATCCACATGAGCATCGAGGCTGGAAGCGGAAGCATGGAATTGGCCCCGATCTGTATGTAGATCGCTACAACGTTGACAAGCAACAGCATGCCAATCGGACCGAAGCCGGACCCAAAATAGGAAACAACGATTACGCAAGAAACCACGTATGCAAGGCAGGCGGCGGCAGCAAGAACAAGTCGATAGCAAAATACATGCAGGTTGAAATACTGCTGAGCATCCAAAACGATCGCGCAGTTAAGACAGTACAAAACGACACTCGTCAGGATAAACGCGCCCAAAAGGGCGAAAGAAGACAGCATCGCTCGCGCAACGATAGCGCACACACGCTTCCCTCCCCGGGCCTCCGACAGCCCCCACGGTTCCTCGACAAAGCCCGAACTGACAAAGCGCGGCACAATACAAGCAGCAATGAACGGAAAGAACAATGCATGAGCCAACGGGGCTACGTTGAACAGCAGACCGCGAAAAACCTCTGCATTACCAAATAGAAGGGCATCCTCCGCCGATAGCCGAAGCGTCGGGTCTGGGAAAAAGCCCAAGAAACTGTTCTCACGGAGGCCACAGAGCCACATCGGGAAAGAATTAAGCTGCAATACCACCATGCACGCATAAATTACCAGGATTAAGGCGTACGCCCATTTGCTCACATGCTTCCATTCTGAATGGAGGGATCTTTTAATCTGACGAGCCATTGAACACACCCCCGGCACGAAAGCTCACGAGAGCGTAAATCAATACCGATAGACAGCTGGCTGCCACGCCATATCCCAGAAGCGTCAGCTGGCCCATATCGCTATACCCAAGGGCACATCCGACTCCAAGATACGGCCCCGGAAGAAGGAAAATCCATCGCAAGGATGGTATGGGTGCCTGAAGGAAGGCTCCGTAGAGCGTCAAGCTCATGACAAATCCAACTATCACCACGGCCCCGCTCAATACAGCGCTGCCCGTTATCCGATAGATGGTCACCGTCTCCAGCGCAATCGATATCACCAATACGGCGTTAATCATCATTGCGGGCAAAAATGCAGTCAGCATGCTATGCGCATAGTTTTGCCCTCCACGTGTTATCGCTATTACAAACAGAAGAAGGCAAAGCGCACTATATGCTGCGCCGATTATTAAAGCAGACGAAAGTACATGTGCCAGAACCCCGTTAAAGCGGGCAAGACCTCTTGCTGAAGAAATTCGGCATCCCTCTTCATAGCCGCGCTCCTGTAAAATCGCCAGGCAAACGATGAGCGGAACGAACAGAGAGGTGCCGGCAAAAGCACTGCGCACAAGGGACTCATCAGGCGCAGAAGAGTCGATTACATTCCAAAAGAATCCAATATCCTCCCCGCAAACGCTATTGCCAAAGGCTAGCAACGTTGTTCCGCTTTTTAGAAAGACACCGAAGAGAAGGCCGAACGCCAGCATAAGCGCAAGACAAAACTGCGCCGGAAACATCCTGTGTAAACGCATCATGTCCGCCTTTATGGGATGGATCGCCCGCTTCATAGCGAGACCGCCTTCATCAAGCGCCTGTAATACTCTTTTAGGGACGACGCCTCATCCCTTATAACGTCCATCGATTCCTTTTTTAGCAGTTCGCCGTCATGAAGAAACAGGCAGCTTGTTGCAACCGATGCCAACTCATCCAAATCATGACTAGAGATGAGCATGGTCTTACCCTGCTCTCGATTCAATCGACCGATAAGGGCCCATATACTCTCGATGCCCAACGGATCCAATCCATTTGCCGGCTCATCGAAAATTAGTACGTCGGTGTCGCCCAATAAAGCCGTAGCTATATCCAGTCGCCGTTTCATTCCCAGAGAAAAACTGCTCACGCTCTTTTTCTCATCGGCATCCAGCCCGACTAGGCTCAAAACGCGAGGAATCTCACGCTTCTCATCGAGCCCCCATTCCGCACATCGGATTTGAAGATTCTCAACCGCACTGAGAGATTGGTATGCTCCACTGGAATCTGGTACATAGCCGACACGCGTCCGCATCAGGCCAAGCTCTCTTTTCGATTTGCCTCCAAAGAGCTCCACGCTTCCCGACGATGGCTCACAGATGCCCAAGACGATTTTAATTAGCGTGCTTTTGCCCGCACCGTTTGCGCCGACAAGGGCACAGAGCTCAGACTGATGCACCTCAAAGGAAACGTCATGCAACACACGCCGTTTCCCGTAGCGCTTTGACACCTTTGATAACTTTATCGTTGATACGCTCATCGAACTCCCGTCCTGCTTGATAGCAAAACCGCTCATATCGTTCCTTCTTATCTTTATCGACTTCCATTGTTATTATTGTTTTTCGATAACTCATATTTGTCAAGATAATCTAAAAGAAAGAACCCGTGTTAGACACGGGTCCCTTCACGCTGATATTTCGTTTTAGTTGTTCGCCTTAAGCTACTCATCGCTCAAATCGACAGCAAAGACTGATGTCGGAAGCGACGCCTCACTGCCTCCACCGCCCCGCATCTGCCTCACGACATTTTTTGCGCGCTCGACAATAAGTTCCTCAAGCTCCCTCTCGCTCACGCGCTGAATAATATCTCCCGGTTGACAATCAAGTTCATCGCAGATATCGAGAAGCGTCTTAAGACGAATAGCTTTAATTTTTCCGTTTCTTAGCTTTGAAATATTGGCCGGGGTATGCCCCGTGGCGCGAATCAGATCAGCGCTGGTCTTTCCGGTCTTAAGCAGCTGCGTCTCAAGCTCGATGATGAGATAGCTCATGTTTCCTCCTACACAAGCTCGTCAGACTGCTCTTGGAGCAGCGAGGCATAACTCCAGATCGCCGAGATAAACAGACAGACAACCGCGCCGATAAGCGACCCCGCATCAAAGGCAATGCCTTGGCAAATCTCAATAACGAAGGAATGAGGCACGATGTAAAGCTCCAGTCCGCCAATGGTGAGATTGACCGATCCATAGGCACCAACAAACGAAACCGCGGCGTTAACAGCAAAGGCAAGCGCGAGAACACGGATAAGCCGCACATGCGCCCTGGTAAAGGGCGATACGCCCCGCGAAATGTCACGGCTGATCCCGCGCAGAACGACAAGCGAAATACCCATGACAAGCGCCATGCACAGTCCGCTTGGGATAACGATGCACCCGCCATTGAGAAGCGTCACAACACCGAAAGAATCGACAGAAGCAACGTTTGCAACCGCATACCAGATCACGTAAACAACCAACGCGGCAAAAGCGATGAGCATTCCCGCAGAAACGACCGTCATGCAAAAACCGAGCTTCCTGATATTTTCGCGCGCCTTGGCCATACGCTGAACGCTATTGGACATACACTCACCCTCGTTGACTCTATCGTTATCGGAATAGTTTATCGAACAACGATATGGATTGCATGTGGAAAGCCCAGCCGGTACGCATAGGCCATTTACTAATCCGAAGGGGTGAGCGTGGATTTTAGGACACTTACCGAACGAGAGTGGATAATCTCCCACTTTGAGGCCACCACGGGGCCAAAAACGGGAGATTATCCACTCTCATAGTCATCAAAGCTCGTAAGCCCTTATTCTGCCGCCTCGCGTAAGGCCGACATCGTAGCCGCATATTGCTGCTGCAGCGCATGCATTCCCTCGCGAGCGCCGTCAACGGCATCGGCGCCGCGCAGCGCTTCCGTCACCACGACCGCCGGCTCGTACAGATTGTTGAATCCCAGGTTCTGGCTCACACCCTTGAGCGTGTGCGCTGCCATAAACGCACTCTTGGCGTCTCCTGCCGCCATGGCAGCCTCCAGCTTGTCCATGCTCTCGTCATCCAAAAACTTGAGGGCAAAGCGGGCAAGCATTTCCTCGCCCATCAGCCGAGCGCACGCATCGTCATAATTAGCGCCGATCTTCTCATACGCCTCACGCATGGAAATCATGGATTAAAAACTCCTTTGGTCAAACTAAATCGTGGGAAACGCGACGACGTCGGCGGGGCGTGCCAACGTCTCGGCAATTTGGTCTTGCACCTCGAGCAGGCAATCGAGCAGCAGCGGGTTAAAGGTGCCGCACTTACCGTCCAGGATCATCTGGATTGCCTCCTCGTGCGGGATAGCGTCCTTGTACACGCGCACACTCGTCAGTGCATCGTACACGTCGGCCACCGAAACCACCTGCGCGGCGATGGGGATATCGTCGCCCTTGAGGCCATCGGGATAACCCTTGCCGTCCCAGCGCTCGTGATGCCAACGCGCAATCTGGTACGCATATTCCATAAGCGCATTGCCGGCGTGATGGCTACCCAGCTCAAGCAGCATATCGGCGCCGATCGTGGTATGCGTCTTCATGATCTCGAACTCCTCGGGCGTAAGGCGTCCGGGCTTGTTGAGAATCGCATCGTCAATCGACATCTTGCCGATATCGTGCAGCGCCGAAGCCAGGGCGATCGTGGAGCGTTCCTCATTGTCGAGGAAGATCGTGCCGCTACGCTGGACCAGACAGCCAAGCAGCAGCTCGGTCAGCTTCTCGATGTTCGTAACGTGCCTGCCGCTCTCGCCGTTGCGAAGCTCCATGACGCCAGCCATGATGTCGATGAGCATGCGACTGTTCTTGACGCGCTCGTTGT
Organism: Coriobacteriaceae bacterium AF45-21; assembly: GCA_027682925.1. Taxonomy (GTDB): domain Bacteria; phylum Actinomycetota; class Coriobacteriia; order Coriobacteriales; family Coriobacteriaceae; genus Collinsella. The sequence continues at coordinate 51,426 of JAQCYU010000006.1, read as the reverse complement.
ACTGCTGGGACAGCAGGCTCGTCAGGCGGCGCTGTTTGGCGTACAGGCGGATGGTGTTGTTTACGCGGCGGCGCACGATACGGGAGTCAAACGGGCGGTTGATATAGTCTGAGGCGCCCAGCTCGTACGCGCGCAGGACCATATCATCGGAATCTTCACTCGAAATCATGATGACAGGCAGATTGTCGATGCCCGATCGGCGCGACAGATCGGCCAGTACCTCAAAGCCGCTTATGCCCGGCATGACAATATCCAGCAGCACGAGCGACAACTCATCGCCATAGCGGTCGACCATGTCGAGTGCCGTACGACCGTTGTCGGCCTCGAGGATGCAATACTCGTCCTTGAGCATCTCGTTGAGAATGACTCGGTTCATCTCGGAGTCATCGACAATAAGCACCAAAGGCTTTTCGCTTTGGAAAGCCTCGATGGAATCGGCGTCGGTCACGACCGTACCGGCTTTTGCCTTAGCGCGGCTCAATAACTGGACAGCCTGGCTAACACCCTCATCGACCGTTTCGCCATTAATGCGAACGCCACCAACGCATGCCGTCAAGCTAACGCGCTCATGCCCCGGAATAATCGTGGAATGAACGGCATCGGATACTTGACGCAGGCGACGGGCAAAGTCATCAGAGGGAATATTGGGCATGACGGCCACAAACTTATCGCAGCCAAAACGCACAAGCTCGTCAGTCGAACGAACACCGCTGCGTATGGCCGTCGCTACAGCACCGAGCGCAAGGTCGCCGGCATGGCGGCCATACGTATCGTTGAAGGCCCTAAAATCATCAAGGTCGATCATGGCCACGCCGGCCTGCATACGGGCGCTACGAAGCTTTTCCTCGTAATATCGGCGATTGCGCACGCTCGTCAGCACGTCGGTGTAGACAAGGTCCTCTTCTGCGGCCTCCCGCTCATCAATCGGACGCACCATCAGCAGAACGTGAGGCTCGCCCTCAACCATCAAAGAGCGCAGGCGAGCGCGGTACTCAACGCCATCGTTGAGCAGCCGTTCCGACACCTCATCGGAACCCGCCGCCAAGGCTTCAAGACTTGACTGACGCAGACAGGGACACCGTTCGCCGGCGAGCAAGCAGTTAGGATCGCCCTTAATCTGATCGAAAGACAGCAAACGCACCACGGGGTAGGTCTTCGCGACACGGGCGACCTCAGCGGTAGCCTCCTCGTCGGTTAGATTGACCTCGTGATTATTGAGCATATGGGGCCCTTTCGATAGTTTCGCATGGTAGCGGTGGGTTCCAAATGCTACAAGGGTAACACCTTGTCGATGCAGGTAAGTACGTGAATGCTGTTACATTTTTATGAGTTGGCAGGCGGCGCGATTGAAGTCGCAGACGTGAGGTTTTGAGCACATTTGTTAACACGGCCGAAACGTTTTCGGGTGAAGCCTGCTTTGGCCATTGCGGGTGTTAGAGCCCCAGGATGCCACGGACAGCCCGGGCAGCCGCTGCCGGGCGATCGCGCAGACCGTTATGCGCGCCCGGGATCGTCACGAGAGGGCAATCGAGATATTCGGCAGCCGCTCGCGTACCAGCCTCGCGGGGCGTGCCAATCGAGAGCTCGCCCAGGAGCACGGCGGCCACCGTTTTTGACGCGCGAACGCTATTCCAATCGGGAACGCAGGTCATAGTAATCCCGTATTCGTTCGCCATAAAGCAACGACCATTGCGCAGGGCATGTTTGACTTCCGCTTCGGTCGTCCCAGGAGCCTCGGGGTCCAAGTCGCCGAGGGCTCCCAAGAAAAGCCGGAGCGCCCTTGAAACCTTTCCAGTCGCAATCATATCGAGCAAAACCGGAGCTGCGCCCATACCGACGCCTTCGGCCGACACAGCCGGCTCATGCAGAATCGTACGGGCGACGAGATGGGGTTCGGTGCGGAGAAGCTCCAGCGCCACCAACGTACCGGCGCTGTGCGCAAGCACATTTGCCGGAGCGCCAACGTGTTCGATCACGGCTTGCAGGTCGGCGGCCTGAGCGGCAAGATCATAGCTGCCGTCTGCCGCATCGCTGCTGCCACCGCAGCCGCGGCGGTCGTAGGCAATTACGCGGTAGTTGCGGCTGAGCTCACAAGCGATACCGTCGAAAAATGTGCCGTCGACACAAGCGCCGTGCACGCACACCAAGGCAGGAGTATCAGGCGACACATCCGGGCCGGCATATTCGCGACAGGCAATCGTGGTGCCCGCATTCTCGACCGTAAAATCCATGTTGTGCCCCCATCATCAACGCTCATCCGGTTGCACGTCAGTGCGGTTGGATGGACCCGTATTGCCTTACGCCTTGTTAACAGATTAACTTTACCCGACCCGAGGCTTTTCATGGCACGGCATAATGAGCGACGTGAAAAAACGAAACTTGTAAAGCAAGAGCCCGCACCTTGCTTTGGAGCCGATGCTATGCTTAGGCACAATTGTCTTGAGGAGCATATGCCTATGTCTACGTTTTTGAATGCAAGCCCCATCTTTGGGCCCGTTCGCAGCCGTCGCCTTGGTCTCTCGCTCGGCGTCAACATGATGCCGGCCAGCGGCAAAATCTGCACGTTCGACTGCATTTACTGCGAAAACGGCCTCAACGCCGAACGCCCCTGCCATGAGCCGTACAACACGGCTACCGTGGTACTCGACGCGCTCGAGGCAAAGCTGCGCGAGATGGCAGCCGAGGGCGAGCTCCCCGATGTGATCACCTTCGCAGGCAACGGCGAGCCCACCGCCGCACCGGAGTTTCCGCAGGCCATCGCCGGCGCCGTCGCGCTGCGCGACGAGCTTGCCCCAAACTCCAAGATCGCCGTGCTCTCCAACGGCACGCGCGCCGACCGTCCCGAAGTGCACGACGCGCTCATGATGGTCGACGACAACATTCTTAAGTTCGATACCGTCGACCCGGCGTTTATCCAGCTGCTCGACCAGCCCGTTGGCCCCTACGACGTCGAGCACCAGATCGAGACGTTCGCGAGCTTTAACGGCCACGTTATTATCCAGACGATCTTTTTGAACGGCGAGTACCAGGGCAAGTCCCTCGATAACACTGGTGAAGCGTACGTCGGCCCTTGGCTCGCGGCACTCGAGCGCATTCGCCCGCAGGAGGCGACCATCTACACGGTGGCGCGCGAGACACCGGTCGCCGGCCTTGCCAAAGCAGCGCCCGTGGTGCTCGACACAATCGCCGCACGCGTGCGCGCGCTCGGCATCCCCTGCCAGGTGAGCTACTAGCAGAACCGCACAGACTACCCGGTACTTGGCTGATGGGGTGGGCTATACTAGCTGCGAATGAAAGGAAGTTAGCCATGTTTGACAATGGACCCGTGCCCGGCCGCAACGACGCTTGCTGGTGCGGCAGCGGCAAAAAATATAAGAAATGCCACAGCGCCTTCGACGAGCGCCTCGAGCGCCTGTGGGAAGAGGGCTGGGAGGTTCTGCCCCGCACGCTCTACAAGACGCCCGCCGATATCGAGGGCATCAAGCGTTCGGCCGCCATCAACGTAGGCGTGCTCGACTACGTGGGCGAGCACATCGCCGCGGGCATGACCACCAACCAGATCGACCAGATGATCTACGACTACACCGTCGAGCACGGTGGCACGCCGGCCGACCTCAACTACGAGGGCTATCCCAAGAGCGTGTGCACCTCGATCAACGACGTGGTCTGCCACGGTATCCCCTGCGATACGGACGTGCTGCACGAGGGCGACATCATCAACGTGGACTGCTCCACGATCTTGGACGGCTACTTTAGCGACTCGAGCCGTATGTTCTGCATCGGCGAAGTCTCGGCCGAGCGCCAGCGCCTGGTCGACGTCACCCGCGCCAGCGTGGAGGCGGGTCTGGCGGCCGTCAAGCCGTGGCTGCCGCTATCCGTGATGGCCGAGGCCGTGCAAAAGACGGTCGAGGACGCCGGCTTTAGCGTGGTGCGCGAGTACGGCGGACACGGCATCGGTAAGGAGTTCCACGAGGACCCGTTTGTGGGCTTTACCACCGAGGCGCCCGATGTAGACACCATCATGGCTCCGGGCATGGTCTTTACCATCGAGCCCATGGTCAACGCCGGAGCGCCCGACATCAAGATTAGCAAGGGTGACGGTTGGTGCGTGCGCACCAAGGACGGCAGCGATTCGGCCCAGTGCGAGGTACAGCTCGTGGTGACCGAGGACGGCTACGAGCTGCTGAGCTGGTAGCCGTGGATGCGCCGGATGCTGACGGGCACGCTCGTCTAGCATCCGGCGTTTTTGTTTGAACGTTTTGCCTGATAAAACCCGCCAAAATAAACCTGTCCCTTTTTGGCGGGTCAAGCGGAAAGGACTGCTTGTGAACATCTTGGTTTTGCTGCCCGTCAACGACCGCCATCGCGCAATTCTTGAGTCGAGCGCTCCGGGCGAGGACTTTATCTACACGAGCGCCGACGCTATCACGCGCGAACAAGTCGCCAACGCCGACGTGATCTTGGGCAACATAGACCCTGCCCTACTTACCGCATGCGAGCACCTCCAGCTGCTGCAACTACAGACCGCGGGCTATGACGATTACTTGGCTGCCGGCACCGTGCCAGCCGACGCCAAACTGTCTTGCTCGGTGGGCGCCTACGGCCAGGCCGTGAGCGAGCACATGTTTGCCATGGTCCTTTCCATGATGAAGCGCCTGCCCGGCTATCACGACTTGCAGCGCGAACATCGCTGGGAGGATTTGGGGCCAGTTACCTCGCTCAAAAACGCCAACGTGCTGGTGCTGGGCGCGGGCGATATCGGCGGTCACTTTGCCACGCTCTGCCGCGGCATGGGCGCGCACGTCCGCGGCATCAAGCGCCATCCACTCGTCTACCCCATTGTGTTTGAGGACATGGACGGCATGGACGCCCTACCTGAGCGCCTGGCAGAGGCCGACATCGTCGCATCCTTTATGCCGAGCACGCCCGAGACCCGCGGTCTGGCGAACGCCGAGTTCTTTGCCGCGATGAAACCAGGTGCCTTCTTTGCCAACGGCGGCCGCGGCGACCTTGTGGTCACCGATGACTTGGTCGCCGCTCTGGAGTCGGGACATCTCGCCGGCGCCGCGGTCGACGTCACCGACCCCGAACCGCTGCCCGCGACAAGCCCCCTGTGGGATGCGCCCAACATGCTCATCACGCCGCACGTCTCCGGCTGGTTCCACCTGGCAGCCACGCTCAACAACGTCGTCGACATCGCCGCGGAGAATCTGCGTCACCTGCAGGCCGGTGAAACCCTGCGCTGCTGGATCGAGCACTAATTGTTCCGGCGTTTTGCCAAACGCCGGAACCCCTCGACGCTGCGAGCCCGCCAGAGCGGCAATCTGCCTTTCAACTTCGGCGGCATGACCAGAAGGTCAATGCCGCCTTGTTTCAAGGCACCTTACTCGCCCAGACGGGCTCTCGCTGACTTTTGTTCGACCTGTAGGGACTGGCTGGCGCGGCCCTGCCTGGGGGCATTCGCTGACTTTTGTTCGACCTGCGAGTTCTTCAAATTGCTAGAGCGTTGCTAAGTAATTCTTTGCGTCTTCTACGCTCATTGCTGCAACGGGTGCGTGTGAACAGAGTTTGGCATCGTTGGTGACCAGGAGATCTGCCTTTGCGCGCATTGCCGCAGCGATGATTAAATCGTCTTCGTAATCGCTATGGAGATTACGCTGCTTGCTCGCCATCCATATGTCACTCAGGTTGCAGGGTACCGGCGTGGCAAGTTGCGACAACACGTCAAGGCAATCCCATGCAAGTGATGTCGCCGCCATGGCGGCATCTTGGGACAGTGAGCCATGCTCGCGCCGATACCATGCCTTATGTTCGCTTGAAATCAAATAGAACAGGTCTTTGGACGATGTCACCGCATACAGCAAATCCACCTGCGCCGTGCATGCATCGCGTAAAAACTCAATCGCCACCGAACGACCACGTCGTGAGGGAATGAAGTAATCGAGCCACACATTGGTGTCAACCAAGATGCGCTTTGGAGCCTCACTCATAGAGCCAGCTCATCTCCTCGCCATAGCGATCCGCATAGGCATTCCGTTTGAGCTCTTCGTCGTCCGATGGCTGAGCCCTGATCATATCGATTCCCGACTCATGGCAAGCGGCAGCGAACAGCTTCGATCCTTGATCGATGAGTTCGAGTTTGCGTTTGGCGGCCTTTTCGCGCTCGCGCTGTTCCGTCCGGGCACGACTGGCAGAAGGATATCCTCGAGCGCACCGGGGCGATCGGCCAGCGACGCTGCAAGCTGCCAGAGCGCTCGCACCGCTTGACTCGGCGTCATACCGGCCCTGGAAAGAGCGGCGTCCCCACTCCTTTTAAGATCGGCATCGAGACGCACGTTGATCTGAGCGGCTGTTGTGGTCATGACCCCTCCTTAATACTTCAAAACTATCATAAAACTCTATGGTAGATACGTAAAGCATGTATAGCATTTATAAGCATTAGCCGTACTCTGCACACAAAAAGCCGCCGAGGCGCACTGCACCTCGGCGGCCACGTATCACCGATCTAGTTCGGTTTCACCCTTTGCATTCGCCCAGATAAAACCTACCAAAATTAACATCCCCTTTTGGTAGGTTTTAGAGCTCCACGCTTTCGGCGCCGTTGATGGTTAGGTTGCGCTCGTAGAAAGCCGTGAGGGCGCGGATGGCGTACATCACGTCGCGCACGCCGCCGGTCTCGTAGCTTGAGTGCATGGCCAGCTGCGGCAGGCCCACATCCACGGCATGCATGCTCGCCTGCATGTTCGACAGGTTGCCGAGCGTGGAGCCACCCGCCATATCGCTCTTGTTGGCGAAGGCCTGCGTGGGTACGTCAGCGTCATCGCAGATGGCCTGGAACACCGCGCGACTAAAGGCATCGGTGCAGTAGTGCTGGTTGGCGGCTTCCTTGATGACGATGCCGCCGTTGAGCACCACCTGATTGCGGGCATCGCACTTCTCGGCGTGGTTGGGGTGCACGGCATGCGCGTTGTCGCAGCTCACGAGCATCGAGGCGGCAAGTGCGCGATGGTACGACTCGTCGTCAAAGCCCAGCGATCCGTTGATGCGGCGCAGCGCATCGGCCAAGAACGTCGACATGGCTCCCTGCTTGGTCTCGGAGCCAACTTCCTCGTTATCGAAGCAGCAGAAGACCGAAACGTCGTGCGCGTTCTCAGCACCCAAAAATGCCTGCAGCGAGGTGTAGGCGCAAGCCAGGTCGTCGAGCTTGGGCGTCGAGATAAACTCGTCGGCCCAGCCCCAAATGCGCGCATCCTGGCGGTTGACCAGGAACAGGTCGCGACCCAGGATCTGCTCGGGCTCAACATCCAGCTCTTCGGCGATCAGGGCATCAAAGTCGCCCTGCTTAAGCTCGCCGGCGCTGATGAGCGGGCACAGGTCGACGGCGCGGTTGGGCGCAAAGCCTCATTAACGCCACGATTCATATGGATGGCAAGGCTCGGGATAATAGCGACCTCGCGCTCGGTGGAAAGCAGGCGGCTCTCAATACGGTCGCCCTCGCGTACCAGCACGCGGCCCGCGAGTGCCAGCGGACGGTCGAACCAGGTGTAGTCGATCATGCCGCCGTAGGCTCGGTGTTCAGGCGCAGCGTCTCGCCCGCGCCGTCGAGCTCGGGCACGGCCTTGACCTTAAACGTCGGCGAGTCGCTGTGCGACGCCGTCAGCTGAAAATGGTAGTCGCCGGCAACGCCGTCCTCGCCCCACGTCGCGGCCAGGTCCTCGCCCACCTTAAAGGCAACAACGCTCGAGGTGTTGCGCTGCGTGTAATAACGCCCGCCCGGCTCGATGTCCCACGCCGCATTCTCGGGCAGATAGGTAAAGCCCGCCTCGTCGAGCTCGGCCATAATGGTCGCCGCCGTATGGAACATGCTGGGGCATGCCTCGATAAAGTCGATAAGGTCGTTGGCGGCCTCGATATCATCGGCCGTCACATGCGCGCGCTCGGGCGTTTCCTGATCCGTCATGCTCTCCCCTTTCGCTGGTTGATGGTCCCCTCCAGCATACCCCGCCGCGCCAGTGCCGTGCCTTTCATTCCATGTTTAATCCCGCGCCGCTCGCCAAGTTGAGCCATCATGCCCGCACTCCTTTTGCGACAATTACGCTAACAGGACGAAAGGAGCCGTCATGAAGCCACGTAACATTGCCATCGCCTGCGGTGTCGCGGGAGTCGCCGTCGGCCTTGCCGCTGCCACCGGCATCGTTTATCACAAACAAATCAAGTCCGCCGCGTCACTCAAACGCTTGACCGGCTACACGGATGGCTATGACCTGTACGCAATCGACATTGCCTACGACTACGATCTTGATCGCATCATTGCCGCTGGCGTGCGCGACGACCAGGCCTACATCGATGCCGTGGTGGCGCAGGTGCTGCCCGGTGTGCCGGCACATGTCCAGGCGCCCCAGTTTGCCTGCAGCGCTTTTGTCGCCGTAGATGCCGAAGGCCGCGTGCGCACCGGTCGCAATTACGACTTTAAGGACGACACCTCGGCGCTGCTGGTGCGCAATCACCCACGCGGCGGTTATGCCTCCATCGGGTTTGCCGCCCTTAACAACCTGGGCGATAACACTCCGCTCGACTCCGTCGCCGGACGCGCCGCCGCACTCATGGGCCCGTTTGCCCAGCTCGACGGTGTTAACGAGTGCGGCGTGTCCATTGCCGTACTCACCCTGGATTCCAAGCCCTGTGACCAGGACACGCAACGCCCCGTCATCAATACCTCGCTCGCCATCCGTCTGGTGCTCGACCGTGCCACCACCACGCAAGAAGCTGTCGACCTGCTTTCCGCCTACGACATGCACGCCATGGCAGGACGCGATTACCACTTCTTTATCAACGACGCCGCCGGTGACGCGCGCGTAGTAGAGTGGGATCCGCGCGATCCGGACCGCGCTTTCAAAGCGACTCCTGTACGCCAGGTTACAAACTTCTACGCCTGCTATGGCGACGAAGTGCTGCCCAACCAAAAGAATGGCGAGCTGGGCCATGGTAAAGAGCGCGCCGTCGCAATCGCCGATGTCCTCGACGCCCATGCCGGCGCCCAAGACGAGGCAGTCGCTTGGAAGGCCCTTCGCGCTGCGGCGCAAGAGCCCAATCCGGAAGACATCACCAGCAATACGCAATGGTCGGTCGTCTTTGACAATACCGAGCCCGCTGCCGCCATCACGCTGCGCCGCCACTGGGGCAACGTCGATGCCTTCACACTGTAAGGAGCCAGGCCCGTCGACCTTACGTTCCCTGGCGTTGCTTACATTTCCATACGCTTGAGCTAACACGTTTTACCCCCGTATCAACAGTGTGCGGGGGTAAACTTATGCGCATGTTATAACTTGCCCGGAAGGATTCATCATGCTTAGGATCGGTCTTCTTACCAGTGGCGGCGACTGCCAAGCGCTCAACGCCACCATGCGCGGCATCGTCAAAACGCTTATGACCAATAGCGAAGAACCTATCGAGATCTACGGTTTTGAGGACGGCTACCAGGGCCTTATCTACAGCAGGTTCCGCGTCATGACGCCCGCCGATTTTAGCGGTATCCTCACCCGCGGCGGCACCATCCTGGGCACGAGCCGCACGCCGTTCAAGCGTCTGGATACCCCCGAGGCCGATGGTGTCGAGAAGGTGCCCGCGATGGTCCACACCTATCATAAGCTGCAGCTCGACTGCCTGTTTATGCTAGGCGGTAACGGCTCCACCAAGACCGCCAACCGCCTGCGCGAAGAGGGCCTCAACGTTATCGCCCTGCCCAAGACCATCGATAACGACACTTGGGGCACCGAGCTGACGTTTGGTTTTACGAGCGCCATCGACGTCGCCACCAAGTGCATCGACGACATCCACACTACCGCCTCGAGTCACGGCCGCGTGTTCGTTATCGAGATCATGGGCCACAAGGTTGGCTGGATTCCACTGTACGCCGGCGTCGCGGGCGGCGCGGATGTCATCTTGATTCCCGAGATCCCCTACGACATGGATAACGTCATCAAGACCATCGAGCATCGCATGGAGACCGGCAGCCGCTTTACGATCGTAGCCGTCGCCGAGGGCGCTATCTCCAAGGAGGACGCGGCGCTGTCCAAGAAGGAGTACAAGAAGAAGCTCGCTGAGCGTACGAGCCCGTCGATCGTCTACGACATCGCCAAGGAGATCGAGGCCAAGACCGGTCGCGAGACCCGCGTCGCCATCCCCGGCCACACGCAGCGCGGCGGTCAGCCCGACGCTCAGGACCGCATCTTTGCGACCCAGTGCGGCGTCGAGGCCGCGCTTGGCTGCCTGCGCGGCGAGTTTGGTTACATGATCGCCCTGCGCGACGGCAAGATGTGCCATATGCCACTCGAGGAGGTCGCCGGCAAGCTCAAGTTTGTCGACCCCCAGAGCGATCTGGTGCGCGAGGCCAAGGCGTTAGGCATCAGCTTCGGCGACGAATAGCCTCGGCCGAAATCCATCCCATCGGGCCCTCCGACCCCGCCCGACGTATTTCGATTTGGCTCCTCCCTTGACTCCGTCAAAGGTCGCCAATCGAAATCGTCGGGCGGGGTCGGAGGGCCCTGCGTTTACATACTCGCCGGGGCTATTCGTCTTCTTGCTGCGGGTGCCTGGGCTGGAATTGAGTTGCGGTGAAATATTTCCTGCTTAGTCCGCAAATGGCTGAATCCAGAAACTATTCCACCGCAACTTACTGAGTGGGGACTCTTGGCTGCTACTTGCACTGACATTTGTCCTGAAATGGCTGGTCGTTAGGGATTGCTACCGGTAGTTGCGGTAGGGTTGGGGCAGATTCTAACTAGAAATGGTGGTCGCTACCGCTTGTTCTCGGCATACTCGGCTCATTCGATTACGGTCACCACATGAAAGGAACTGCCATGGATCTTGCGATAGCACAGCGGCTCGTTGATCGCCGCAAGGCTGCCGGGCTTTCTCAGGAGGCACTTGCCGCCCAGTTGGGCGTGAGTCGTCAGGCTGTCAGTAAATGGGAGCGCAGCGAATCCTCGCCCGATACCGATAACCTTATTGCGCTCGCCGCGCTGTATGGTGTGTCGCTGGATGAGTTGTTGTATGGGGAAGCGGCTAGTGATGCCGATGGCTCAGAGGACGGCAGCACCGAAACGGTGGATGAGGCTAAAGAGGCCGAAGATTCTGCCGAGCACGCCGATTGCGGCGACAAACCACTTGTCGATATTTCCCTCGCGCGCGGCATCCACGTCATTGATCCCAATAAAGGCGAGGAAGTCCATGTTGGCTGGAACGGCATCCATGTGACCAACGAGCGCAAGGGCGAAGAGGTGCATGTGGGGCCGGGCGGCGTGCATATCGATACGCTTGAGGACGATGGACATAGCGTGCGTACCAATGACGACGGCACCGTCACCATCGACGGCGAGACGTTTTCCAGCTGGAAGGAAGCACACGACAAGCTCGACCATCATGGCAAGCATTTCCACACTAAGGTCGGACGTGCATGGAACAAATTCCCCTTCCCCGCACTTGTCATTCTCGCCTATCTGGTGCTCGGCATTGTCTACGGCACATGGGCTACGGGACTCTTCCTCGTCTTTTTGATTCCCGTCTATTACGCGCTTGGCGACTTTATCGACCAACGCCACTTATCTAAGCTGATCGATGTCGTCTATTCGGTCAGTGCCGAGGCATGGTTCCTCTACATGTGGCTCTGCCTGGAGCAACCCCATCCCGCCTGGGTAATACTCATCACCATCCCAGTCGTAAAAGCACTCATGCGCTGGTGCCGCAAACAATGGAAGCACCGCCAACAGGCCTAACACGCTCCGACCCACCAGCACCCAACCACCCCCGCCCTTCTCCTAAGTTGCGGTGAGATAGGGACTGTTTTGAAGCTCCAAAGCGCCAAACAGTCCGTATGTCACCGCAACTTACAAACAACTGGGTCAGTTCCGGCACGGAGATTAGCATTGAGCTGACCGCACACCAAGAAAAGGGCCTATTTACTACGTTTAACTCGAGAGGGCCGACCATACCCGCCTTTTCCGAAAATTGGCGAGCCTCTACCTGCGGTTTTAATTTCATAATCTTTGTCATGGTCGAGAGTGTGGTAGCAAACGTAGTAGATAGGCCCATTTTGCGGCATACGACCCATTCAAGCCCAATCTCGAAGGCTAAAGAGAGCCTCTCATCCACGCCTGTGAGCGAAAACCAAATAGAATGAAAGGCAAATGGAAAAGCCCGTTTAACGAGCGGAGGACATATGCGCGACGTAGCCGAAAGCGACTGGAAGCTGTTTAAGAAAATGCTTCCTCAATGGCAAGAACGTTATATGGAAAAGCTCATCGGCCAGTACGTTGAGATACTGAACGGCGACAGCGAAGCGTCCAGTAGATTTTGGGCACTAGAAGAGCGCCTCAATAGAGACAAGCTGTCCTCAGGCGTAATTGCAAACGACATTCGCCGCAGCACAATGCACCGCGAGATAGCCAATTTGCTTATCGACAGCGTGATCACCCTTGACGACCTTGACGGTTTTACCGAGGACATTAAGAGCTATGCGCAACACTGGATTGGCCAGTAAGAGCACTGAACGACAGACCTCTCCCAGCAAAACGGGGCAAACGCCGGGCCACCTAATGGTTGCCTGGCGTTCGCCCAGATAAAACCTGCCAAAATAAACCTGTCCCTTTTTGGCAGGTTACTCGGCGCTCTTGAGGGCGCCGACCATGTCGATCTTGTTGAGGGTACGGTTGGTGGCGAGGTTGACGATAAACGTAAAGGCAAAGGCCAGCAGAACGGACAGCACGTAACTCAGCGGCTCGACTTCGACGTCAAAGTACAGCGACGGCATCTGCAGGATGTACGTAAAGCTCTCGGCAAGCAGGCCACCCAGCGGCACGCCCAGCGCGGCGCCGATTGCCGTGAGAATCAACGTCTCCTTATTAACGTAATGGTGTACCTCGCCACGGCGGAAGCCCAGTACCTTAATGGTTGCCAGCTCGCGCTCGCGCTCGGAGATATTCGTGTTGGACAGCGTAAACACCACCACAAACGACAGGCACGCCGCCATAAAGGTCACAAGCACCACGACCGAATTGATAATCGTAAAGTTTGCCTCATAGTTTTCCCAATGCTCGGCGGTACTCGACAGCGTAATCCAACCATCGCTCTTAAGACAGTTGGTAAACGCAATCTGATCGGCCGACGAACCCTTAAGCAGCGCAAGGATGCCGTTGAGGCGCGCGCTTCGACCGAACGCGCGCTCATAGGTGCTCTGCGTCATGTAAAGCGTGTTGCCCAGATAGTTAAGCGAAATGTCGCTGACCTTGACCTTGGCAACATTGAGCGACGAATCCTGGACGTGTGCCATATCGCCCGGCTGAATCCCCAGCACCAACTGTGAACTCTTACTCAGATACACGTCTCCGTCACGCAAAGACAGCGGCTCTTTGGACTCATCCTCAAGGCGCACGTAATCGCCCAAGTCACCCGTGCGGTCGTCGGGAATCACGATGAGCTGCACGGTCTCGCTCTTGCCGCCAAACGTAAAGGTAACGTTGTCAGTCATGATCGGCAGCGTCGAAGTTACGGTCACACCGGAATCCTTGACCGCGCTTCGCTCGTCGAGCGCCGCGCACGTCTGCGAAAAATCGTCGGGATTGGCGACCGCCAGCAGATCGTAGCGTGTGATGTGGCCGTACTGCTTGGGCGAAAGCGCGACCGACGTGTCGCGAATACCCATACCGCAGATCACAAGCGCGGTGCAACCCGCGATGCCAAAGATGGTCATAAAGGCACGCTTTTTGTAGCGGAACAGGTTACGTGCTGCCACCTTGTTCAAAAAGCTCATACGTCGCCAAATAAAGCCGATGCGCTCAAGCAAGATGCGCGAGCCGGCACGCGGGGCCTTGGGACGCATGAGCGAGGCAGGGGTCTCGGCCATCTCGTGGCGGCAGGCAATAATCGTAGCGCCCACCACGCCCACGGCAAATAGCGCCACCGACACGAGCGACGACACGATGTCGTACGAAAGCAGCATCTGGGGCAGCGAATACATGTCGTCGAACACCGTAAACAAGAACAGCGGCAGGCCCACAAAGCCGATGATATTGCCGAGCACGCCACCGATCAGACACGCCCACAGCGCGTAGTCCACGTATTTGGACAGGATGCGCCCGCGCGAATAACCGAGCGCCTTATACAGGCCGATGAGCGTGCGCTCCTCCTCGACCATACGCGTGGCGGTGGTAAGGCTGATGAGCACGGCGACGATAAAGAAGATGAACGGGAACACCGTGGCGATGGCCTCAATTGACGAGCTATCGCTCTCCACGCTCGAGTAGCTTGCGATATTGCCGCGGTCCTGGATGTACCAGGTGCATTCACCAAGGTCAGAGAGCTCGGCGCGGGCATCGGCAAACTGCTGGTCGGCGGCGGCACGGCGCTGGTCCAGGTCGGCTTGCGCCTGCGCACGCTCGTCGCTGCCCTCGGCCATGCGATTGATGTTGTCCTGCTCGATCCCAAAGAGCATATTCGCCTGGCGCTCGGCCGCATCCAAGCTTGCCGGCGTGTCGACTGTCAGCTCCTGAGCGCGCGCCTTCTCACGCTCCTCGCGGATCTTCTCTATATTGCCCTTAACCTTGTTGATCTTTGCCGCGTAGGCATCCGAATAGGAGTTGAGGCTCTTGGCTCCCTCGACGATCACATGGACCGCGGAGTAGGAAGAAGATGTCGCGGCGTCCTCGCTCACATAGAACTTATAGTCCGCCGCCGACGCAGCGCGAAAGGCGTTGACTGTCGAGTCAGAGCTCACATCAGTGGGGTCGAGGACCTCGGCCGTAATGGTGTATTCGCCCGCGGCAAACTGATCCTTGGCGCTTTGGTTCGACGAGCTCGCGTCATTGGCGGCAAAACTCACCGTATCGCCGAGCTTTTTGCCCGAAGCCTTCAGGAACTTCGAAGTCACCGCGACCTCATCGGCGCTCTCGGGCAAATCGCCGTTCACGAGCACCGGCTGATCGATGTTCTCCTTGGAGAGACTTTGCACGACCACGCGCTCGCGCGTCGTACCCACGGCGGTATAGGCGGTCTCGGTATAGACGCCCTCGGCCGTCTCGACGCCATCGACCTCTTGGATTGCAGCAAGATCGTCATCGGTCAGACCATAGGTCGACTGCACGTTGATGTCGTAGACATTCTGCTGGTCAAAGTAGGCGTCAACCGAATCGCACAAATCCTCGCAGCCCGCCTTGAGGCCGCACATCACGCTCACGCCGAGCGCGGTGATGACCACGATGGACAAGAAGCGCTTAAGACTGCCGCGGATTGTGCGGTAGATGCCACGGCGAAAAACCGTCGGCACCATATCATTTGAGCTTTGAGCGGTGCGGTAGGTCGCGAACTCCCGGTCGCGACCCGCGTGCTCCGTATCGTGGTTTTGGCTGTTTTGGCGCTCCTGGTCCATGGGCACTACCACTCGATCGTCTCGATAGGCACGGGATTTTGCTGGACCGTCTCGCTCTCCACGCGGCCGCTCTTAAAGCGAATCAGGCGATCGGCCATGGGCGCGAGCGCGGAGTTGTGCGTGATGATGATGACCGTAATGCCCTGCTTGCGACAGGTGTCCTGCAGCAGCTGCAAGATCTGCTTACCGGTTTTGTAGTCGAGGGCGCCCGTGGGCTCGTCGCATAGAAGCAGCTTGGGGTTTTTGGCCAGCGCGCGGGCAATGGACACGCGCTGCTGCTCGCCGCCCGAAAGCTGCGCCGGAAAGTTAGCAAGGCGGTCGCCCAGGCCAACCTGACGAAGCGTTTGCTCGGCATCGAGCGAATCGGGGCAAATCTGTGCCGCGAGCTCAACGTTTTCAAGCGCCGTCAGGTTGGGGACCAGATTGTAGAACTGAAAAACAAAGCCGACGTCGGCGCGGCGATATTCCACGAGCTGCGCCTCGTTGGCGGAGCTCACGTCGCGTCCGTCCACCGTCACGGTGCCGGAGGTCGCCGTATCCATGCCGCCCAAGATGTTGAGCGCCGTGGTTTTACCGGCGCCTGAAGCGCCCAGGATAATGGCAAGCTCGCCACGCTCAACGGTAAAGCTCGCGCCGTCGAGCGCGTGGATGCGGGCGTCGCCCTCGCCGTATGCTTGATGACGTCTTTGAATTCGATATAGGCCATCGATCGGTTCCCATCTGGTCGGATAATTCTTTAGTATTACCCATTTCGCACCGACCAAAAAGGGACAGGTTTATTTTGGCAGGTTTTATAAGGGGAAACGTACCTCTTTGGGGGCAGCGCGGGACGCGCAGGGGCGGCCGTGCAGATCGGCACAGCCGTCTCACGTGGAATCGACCGACGCCTGCCTTTCCGTGACACCGGCAACTCGTTTTTGCTTGTTGGCATGGCCGCCATTATGCCTTGGGACTGAGCACTCAAATTCTCACTCCTCATTGCCACGCTTGCCGCAAGCTATCAGGGTGACGAGATGACGACGCTCGCTGTAGCAGCGCAGCCACACTCTATAAGCGAGGCGTTTGCCAGCAAAAAAGCGCGCGACAGGGTAAGCCCGCCGCGCGCTATCCTATGCGGACTAGTTATTGTTGTTGGTCATCGAGGCCACTGCTGCCGCAAGATTGGAAATGGGCATCGTCTGCAACCAGATGCGACCGGGACCGGTGAGCACGGTGTTGAACACGCCCTCGCCACCAAACATGATGTTTTTGACGCCCTTGACCATTTGAGCATCGATGCTCACGGTCTCCTCAAAGCCGGCCACGTTGCCGGTATCCACAATCATCTGCTGGCCAGCAGCGAGCTCGTACTCAACCAGGTCGCCGTCGATCTCGGCAAAAGCAACACCCGAGCCCGTGAGCTTCTGCATGATAAAGCCCTCGCCGCCAAAGACGCCGGCCTTTGCCTTCTTGTTAAAGTGAATGCTCAACTCGACGCCACTTTCCGCGGCAAGGAACGAACGCTTCTGCAAAATCCAGCTCTTGCCCGGACCGATCTCGATTGGCACGATGCGGCCGGGGAAGCAGGAGCCAAACGCGATCATGCCATCGCCACGCGCGGTCCAAATGTTTTGGAACAATGCCTCACCCGAAAAAGCCTTGGAGAACATCTTGCCGATGCCACCGCCCGAGGTAGACATTTCCATGTTGGGGGTCATCCAAGCCATGGCGCCGCTTTCGGTGATCATGGATTCGCCATCGCTAAGGTTGCACGTAACAACCGGGAAAGCCCCTCCGCCGATCTCGTACTGCATGACCGTCTCCTTTCCACTCAGGAGCCGAATAACGATGCCTATATTTTAGCAGGTAGAGATGCATATGTTCACACCGCCCATGCCCTCTCCTGCGGACGTTTCCCCAGATAAAACCTGCCAAAATAAACCTGTTCCTTTTTGGCAGGTTTTAAAGGCAAACGGTGAAGGTGATCTGGTTGCCGTGACCGGATACGGTGGCGGCGCCTCCATGGGCCTCGGCGATGGCACGCACCACGGACAGGCCCACGCCCGAGCCACCCGTCTTGGAGCTGCGCGACGCATCCGCACGATAGAAGCGATCGAACAATCGGTCCAGGTCGCCCTCGGGCAGCTCGTCCACGGCGTTCGATACGACAAGCTCGGCGGCGCCCTTGCCTTTGCCGTGCGAAACGGCGCACAGGCTCAGCTCAATCACGCTGCCCTCGCTCGCATAGCGCGTGGCGTTGTCCAGTAGCAACTCAACCACCTGTGCCACCGCCGCGGCATCGGCATGGGTCCGCACGCCGGTCGCAATCGACGTCGACAGGCGTTTACCGCCTGAGACCGCCACCGACTTAAACGGCGCCGCCGCCTTGTTCACCGCCTCCGAAAGATCGATCGACGCCATGGTAAAGCCCGCCGAGCCCTCGTCCATGCGTGCCAAGAACACCAAGCGCTCCGTGAGCGCCGATAATAGCGCACCCGCACTCGCCTTAGTGCTGCCTTAGCAGGTCGATGAGCATATTTAAAAAAGCAAGGTTATAGCTTAGTCGGACTTAAGGAACGGGCGGCTTCACATCTCGCCCTGCAAACAACGCCCGTACAGCGAGCGCGCTTGCCGCATGGGCGTTGCGGCCGCCTGCAGCTTATAGATAGGCACCCTCGAGGCGCAGCAGCCACTCCTTGCGATCCAGTCCACCGGCGTATCCGTTGAGCGATCCGTCGGCCGCGACCACGCGATGGCACGGCACGATAATCGAAATAGGGTTGCGAGCGACCGCAGCCCCCACCGCGCGAGGAGATACAACGGGCGCTTCATTTCCCGGCACACGATGTCGAGCCGCAACACGCTGGGCGATCTCGCCATACGTAGCGACCTCGCCACGCGGGATCGAAAGCAGCTCAAACCAAACCTCACGCTGAAACGCCGTGCCGATCATATGCAACGGCGGCGTAAACCGAGGTTCCTGCCCTGCAAAATAAGCATTCAGCCAAGCCCAGGAACGCTCAAGCACCGAAGAGGCCGCACCATTTGCCGGACTCACCGACGACATGCCACCAGTACCGGAAACCGCATCGACGCCTTCAACATGTTCGGAGTCTTCACGGAGAAGCGTGGAGCCAAAGTGCTCCTGCCCCTCAAACCAAAGCCCCGTCAGACCGCGGCCATCAGCGGCAAGCAGGATTTCGCCCAAAGGCGAAGCAAACGTCGTCGTGACCACCAGCGGCTCCTTTCAAAACTCCGCAACATAATACCGCGAATTGTGCAGACAACCCCCGCAGATACGTCCGGGCGAGCTCGCAATTACTTCAGCGAGGCTGTTTTTCCCAATCAAGCGAAGAAGACGCGGGGCTTCGACGCCAGGGCGGTACCCCCGCCAGCTGAGCTCTAATACTTTTCCCGAGAAGTGAACGAGTAAAAACGAAGTCCCGGAGCATCCACACCTTTAGACCGCAAAACCGCAGGATTCGCGCTGCAAAACCGCAGGAAATAGCGGTCAAAATATGCCAATGCTTCGGGGGTCCAAATAAGGTCCTTCACTTCTCGGGAAAGTATTAGACCTCAATTCGCACCAAGCCCAAAGTCACCCCAGGCAGCAGGCGCGAAGCGCCGAGGCCGCCGCCGGGACTAGGCCCCGCAACAACCACGTGCTCCCATATCAGCCCAGCGGCCCCAACCAACAACGGCCCCATCGCAAGCCGCTCGCAGCAACGTCACCGCAAGCGGGGGCCGGGCTTAGTTTCAGAACACTCCGCAGACCAGTGTGGCGCCTTGTCCGCGGCTCCGAAGGAGCAGGACAAGGCGCCACACATGGTCGAGGACGTTCTGAAAACTAAACCCGGCCCCCGCCGGACAGGTCACACTACTCGCAGAGCAGCTTAGCGATCTGGACGGCGTTGGTTGCCGCGCCCTTACGGATTTGATCGCCGCAGCACCAGAAGGTGATGCCACGCGCAGCCTCGGGGTTCGAGATGTCGCGACGCACGCGACCGACCCAGATCAGGTCCTGGTCGGACGTATCCATCGGCATGGGGAAGCGATCGTGCGCATCCTCGGCGCTCATGTCGTCAACCAGCTTGACGCCCGGAGCGGCAGCCAGCGCAGCACGGGCCTCTTCCACCGTGATGTCGCGCTCAAACTCGAGCGTAATGCTCTCGGAGTGCGAGCGCAGTACAGGCACACGCACGCAGGTACAGTTCACGCGCAGCTCGGGCAGGTGCATGATCTTGCGGCCCTCGTTTTGCAGCTTCATCTCCTCGGAGGTAAAGCCCTCCTCCTTAACACCGCCAATCTGCGGAATCAGGTTGCTCGCCAGCTGGGCGGCAAACGCGCGCGGCTCGGGAATCTCTTCGCCACGGCCCAAGGCGGCCAGCTGGGCCTCAAGCTCGGCCATGCCGGGGGCACCAGCGCCCGAAGCCGCTTGGTACGTCGAGACGATCATGCGCTTCACGCCGGCGAGCTGATGTAGCGGCCACGTAGGAACCAGACCGATGATGGTCGCGCAGTTGGGGTTGGCGATCAGACCGTGGTGCCACTTAATGTCATCGGCGTTAATCTCGGGCACGACCAGCGGCACCTCGGGATCCAGACGGAAGGCATGGCTGTTGTCGACCACGACGGCGCCGCGCTTGACGGCCTCGGGCAGCAGTTCCTTGGCGATATCGTCGCCGGCAGCGCCGAGCACGATGTCGCAGCCCTCAAAGGCCTCGGGGCAAGCCTCCTCAATCACAACCTGCTCGCCGCGGAACTCAACGGTCTTGCCCGCGGAGCGTGCACTTGCCAGCAGTTTGAGCTTACCGACCGGAAACTCCTGCTCGTTGAGGCACTCGAGCATCTGGGTGCCCACGGCTCCCGTCGCGCCCAAAATAGCAACCGTGTACTGTTTCATGCTTCCCCCTTTAAAGGTTGTGGCTATCGCCCGCACGCCAAGCAGGCCGATTATTGTTGCCAGTGTATACAAGAACGGGGCGGGCACGAAACCCGCCCCGTCGAAACGAAACCGAAACGAAACGCCCCGCCGTAGATTTTTGAGGCGAGTCCCAAAAATCTAGCGAGATAGCAGCTACTTGTGGAGCGCAGCCAGAGCAGGATCGACCGGCGCGGAAGCCTCCAGGTCGGAAACCTTCACAATGCCGTTTTCGTCGGAGAAGGCGCGGTAGATGGTCTGAATCGCCAGATCGAAGTCCTTCTCCTCCACGCCGATGATGATGTTGATCTCGTCGCAGCTCTGCGAAATCATACGCACGCTCACGCCCGCCTGGCCAAGCATGCCAAACAGGTGGCCAGAGATGCCGGCACGGCCGCGCAGGTTACGGCCAACGGTAGCGATAAGCGCCAGGCCCTCGACAACCTCGATCTCGAGCGGCTCGACCTCCTGCTGAATGTCGCCCACGAGTGAGTACAGCGAGTCGTGCACATCCTGCTCCTGCACCACGGCGCCAAAGCGGTCGACACCGGTGGGCATGTGCTCGACGGAAACGTCATAGCGCTCGAAGACCGAAAGCGCACGGCGCATAAAGCCAACGCGGGGCTTGGTGCGGTCGCGGGCCACGTTGATAGCGACAAAACCGCGCTTGCCGGTCACACCGGTAATGATGGGCTCTGCCTCGCCCTCGTCAGCCGTCTCGCTAATGATGGTGCCGGGGTCCTGCGGCGCATTGGTGTTCTTGATGACCAGCGGAATACCCGCCTCGCGCACGGGGAACACGGCCTCCTCGTGCAGGACGCTTGCGCCCATGTACGAAAGCTCGCGCAGCTCCTCGTAGGTAACGCGGGCGATGGGCTGAGCCTCGGGCACAATGCGCGGATCGGCAGAATAGAAACCCGAGACATCGGTCCAGTTCTCGTACAGGTCGGCGCCCAGGCACTTGGCCAGAATCGAGCCGGAAATATCGCCGCCGCCACGATCGAGCAGCTTGATCTGACCCTCACGCGTCGCGCCATAGAAACCGGGCATAACAAAGCCGCCCTGCTGACCGTACTCCTGCACCAGCTCGGAGGTGCGGTTCATGCTGAGCGTACCATCGTGATGGAACGCCACGACCGTCGCGGCATCCAGGAACGGTAGGCCCAGGTACTCGGCCATCAGACGAGCGGTGAAGTACTCGCCGCGGCTTACGAGCTCCTCAGTGGAGTAGCCACCGGAGCGAGCACGCTCGGCAAAGGCCGCAAACTCTTCGCGGATGGGATAGGTGAGCCCTAGCTCGTCAGCAATATCAAAGTAGCGCTGGCCAATGTCCTCGAGCAGCTCCTCGCACGACACGTGATACTTAACGTGCGCATTAACCAGGTAGAGCAGGTCGGTCACCTTGGTGTCGCCCTTAAAGCGGCGACCGCAGGCAGAAACCACCACAAAACGGCGGGCAGGGTCGGCATCGACGATGGCCTTGATCTTCTTAAAGTGTTCGGCGTCGGCGACCGACGAGCCGCCAAACTTGGCAATCTTAATCATGGGCTGGAGGTTACCTTTCTAAAAAGCCTCTGCGAACCTATTTTGCGCGCTCTGATACCATGGTTTCACCGATTGGGACCAAGGCATCCGAGGAGCAGTGTTATATGGGAACTTATCATAGTACACGAGGACGCACTTTATCGTGCTCAAGTAAGGTAGCAATCCGTACTGGCATCGCTCCCGACGGGGGTTTGTTTGTCTCGGACGAGCTCGGCACCCAGCAGGTCGATATCAGCTCGCTTGCAGATAAATCGTACTTTGAAATCGCTCAAGATGTGTTGGGAATGTTACTGAATGATTACACGGCCGAAGAAATTTCGGCGTGTGTCGACGAAGCATACCGCGGCACGTTCGCGAGCGAAGAAGTCACGCCGCTCGTCAAACTCGATGCCACACCGGGCGCCGACGCCCCTCAGACCTATGTGATGGAGCTCTTTGGCGGCCCCACGAGCGCCTTTAAGGACGTCGCCCTGCAGATGCTCCCCCGCCTCATGGCCCGCACTTCCGCCAAGGACGGCGGCGCCGAGCGCATCATGATCGTCACCGCCACGTCGGGCGACACGGGCAAGGCAGCACTCGCCGGCTTTGCCGACGCCCCGGGCACGGGCATTACCGTCTTTTATCCCGAGGGCAAGGTCAGCCGCGTCCAGAACCTGCAGATGTCCACACAGGAGGGCGACAACGTCGCCGTCTGCGGTATCCACGGCAACTTTGACGACGCCCAGAGCGCCGTCAAGCGCATCTTTGCCGATAAAGAGCTTGCCAAGCGCCTGGAGGCCGCCGGCACGGTGCTTTCGAGCGCCAACTCCATCAACGTCGGCCGCCTGGTGCCGCAGGTCGTCTACTACTTTGCCGCCTATGCGCAGCTACTGCGCGCCGGCGCTATCGAGGCCGGTGACGCCGTTGAGTTCTGCGTGCCGACCGGCAACTTTGGCGATATCCTGGCCGGCTACTACGCCAAGCGCATGGGTCTGCCCGTCGCCAAGCTCATCGTCGCGAGCGACAAGAACAACGTGCTCGCTGACTTCCTGACCACCGGCGTCTACGACCGCAACCGTCCGTTCTTCACGACCATCTCGCCGTCGATGGACATCCTTATTAGCTCCAACCTGGAGCGCATGCTCTACTTCCTGTCCGATGGCGACTGCGAGCTCGTTGCCGGCCTTATGGAGCAGCTTGCCCAGACCGGCCGCTACGAGGTGCCCGCCGAGCTGCTGGCCAAGATCCAGAGCGTGTTTGGCTGCGGCTGGGCCAGCGAGGACGAGGTCCGCGCTGCCATCAAGAGCTGCTGGGACGCCAACGGCTACGTGATCGACCCGCACACCGCTTGCGGCTATCACGTCTTTGAGCAGGTCGCCCCCGCCGAGGGCGCCAAGGCCCGCGTGCTGCTTTCGACCGCCAGCCCCTACAAGTTCCCGCGCGCCTGCTGCGACGCTCTGGGGCTTAACGTTCCCGAGGATGATTTTGAAGCCATGCGCGTGCTCGAGCAGGCCACCAACACGGTCGCCCCAGCACAGCTCTCCGAGCTCGAGTCCAAGCCCGTCCGCTTCGAAGACGTCTGCGACGTCGATGAGATGGCAAGCTACGTCGAGTCCGCAGCAAAAAAGATGACTATCAACTAAAACCCCTTATTAAGCGCCGGCGATAAGCCGGCGCACCTTCTTTTTATTTAGCTTTCGGGATAATGACGAGCATGCGAGCGGGTCTGGCCGTTTAGTTCGTCGCGAGTTCCGCACGAGCCGGAAAGCACTTAATGTGCTTTCCGAGCGAGCCAGGACTGCCCGAGCAGCGAACTAAACGGCCAGACCCGCCCAGGAGGACCCACATGATCAAAATCACCGTCCCAGCAACCAGCGCCAACCTAGGCATCGGCTACGATACCCTCGGCATGGCCGTCAGCCTCTACTCGCACTTCACCTTCGAGCGCGCCGACAAGCTCACCATCACGGGCTGCCCCGAGGAGTTCCAAAACGAGAAAAACCTGGTCTATGTGAGCTTTGTCGATGCTCTGGCCGCCTGGGGCGAGCCGGCCTTCCCCGTCGCTATCGACATTCAGACCGATGTGCCCGTCGCCCGCGGCCTGGGTTCCAGCTCCACCTGCGTCGTCGCCGGCATCATGCTGCCGCCGCGCTGACGGGCCACACCGTCGACCGTGCCGAGCTCGTCCGCATTGCCACCGAGGTCGAGGGTCATCCCGATAACGTCGCCCCCGCTATCCTGGGAGGTGCCGTCTGCTCCTTTACGCCGACCGATTCGCTCCCCCAGTGCCTGCGCTACGAGGTAAGCGATCGCTTGCGTTTTATTACCGTGATTCCGCCCTACGAGGTACATACGAGCGAGGCGCGCAAGGTCGTGCCGCAGGAGGTTCCGCTCTCCACCGCCGTATGGCAGATGGGCCGTATCGCCGGTATGACGCGCGGTCTTGAGTCCGGCAACCTCGACCTGATTGCCGCCGCCAATGACGACCGCATTCAAGAACCCTATCGTCGCCGTCTGATTCCCGACTACAACGCCGTGCGCGACACCTGCCTTAACGGCGGCGCCAAGACCATCTGGATCAGCGGCTCGGGCTCGACCCTCATGGCTGTAACCGACGACACCATCGTGGCAAAGTTCCTGCAGGTCAAGCTGCGTGAGCAGTTCCCTAAGTGTGATACGCATATTCTGACGTGCGACACCGAGGGCGCCCAGATCGAATACCTGTAGCGCCCTGCTTCATTGCTCTCACCGGTCCCCTTGGGGCTTCCCCTGAAAACGTCCTCGATCATGAATTGCCCCGTCGTGCGCTTCGCGCGACGGGGCAATTCGATCTGCGGATTGTTTTCAGGGGAAGCCCCAAGGGGACCTGCGCGGCCTCGTCAGGATAATCGCATTCGCTGATTTAATCTTGTGCTCCTACGGAGCTACGGACGAGGGACCTTCGCGCTGCGGAATGATTTTGAGGGGAACACCCCGACCATCCCTGCGTTTACCTTGCTGAGAATGTCTACAGGAACCCACGCTTTGAAGGGGCGCTGGGCAGATAGGGGCTTTTTAGGTTACATAATAAACTGTTTATCTATGCTACTATTTAACTAGGCATCGCAGTATGGAGGTGGTCAAAGTGTTACGCACACTCAAAGCTTCGTTTTTCCTCTCGATACTTTTGATATTACCGATATGTTTCTCGTTTAGCCCTTCGACTGCTTATGCTGCAGAAAGCGATGCTGTCGCAATTTCTGGCGCAACCCAAGATTTTGATTTAACGAAAGGTCCCGAGCAGTCTCATCAAATCAAGCTTAAGGATGGGACCGTTGCAGTAATAGGAATTAAAAAAACCAATGAGCCCAGCCTGATATGGGACAGTTACTACAACAATGCTTCTGGAACTTGGACTATCTATTACAACAGTCCTTTTATTTATCGCGAATTCAAGATCAAGATTGCGAACTCGCTCATTACCAGCGCTTGGGGACAAAACTATACGACTATCGGCTGTACGGTAACAAACGAGTCCTTTATATGGAACTCGAAACAGGCGACATATCGACTCAACTATGAATCGATGGGGATGGCGTCCGGTATCGCCGTGTTGCAAGCAACCATGGAAGGCAGCACGCTCCACACCTATGCAAACTAGACTCACATCAATTGAGGAAGTTCGATGACCCCTATTCCTGCACACTCAGACATTACAATCGCTCTCGTTTTGATTCTCATCGGAGTGGTTATTTGGCGTATCTGCAAATGGATTAAAAACAAGAAATAGTTGATAAAACGCATACATCATTTATGCGATGCTTGGGGCCGTTAAGTCGGCCCCTATTTCTATAGCTTTTCAAGCAGCAGTCAGCCCATTTGGAAGTCGCAATGCCATTCATACGATTTCGGCCCTTTAAACCGCTTTCTATTGGTAGGGACTCTTGCTGGTAAGGAGCGCTTACTAGATACAAACCTTGGCAATATATTGGGTTAGGCTGCGCTGGTTTCTTTGTATTCGAAGACTGGCTCTAGGAGGTCTTCGATGTTGCAGTGTAGGGCTTTCGCCATATCCCTTACGGTTGTTACCGATGCTTCGTTGATGCTTCTCTGGCGTTGTTCGCACATTTGGATCGAGCGGAGCGATACGCCCGATTCGTATGCCAAGTCTTGCTGGGTTTTCTTGAGCCTCTTTCTTGCTAGCGCCAGTTTGGTTTGACGAGGTGTTTTCTTCGCCATATCGCAAACAAGACGCGCTACGCGTTCTTCCGAGGCTTCGTGCCAGGGGTAGTACAGGCTGCGCAGCACATCAAACGGAACGACATGCAACAGGTCTTCAAAAGAAACCCCTAGACGCCACTGCAGATACGCCAATATCCAGCCCGTCCAGTATTCCGGTGTCTTCTCAAATCGATAGGTCCGATCTGGCATCGACCCCGCCTGGTAGCCAGACCTTTCGGCAATAAGCGCGAATAGCTCAACGCCCGATTTTCCCGATACGACCCATGCGTTTCCACGTTCAAACTCACGAGCCACGCCGCTCAAACA
The DNA here is from genome assembly GCA_027682925.1 of Coriobacteriaceae bacterium AF45-21. Classification (GTDB taxonomy): domain Bacteria; phylum Actinomycetota; class Coriobacteriia; order Coriobacteriales; family Coriobacteriaceae; genus Collinsella. The sequence goes on along the minus strand of JAQCYU010000006.1, from coordinate 25,054 downwards.
AAAGAGTTCAGCGACTTCGGATCCTTCTGCTCCATAGTCGTTTACGGCGTAGTCAAAGCAGTCGCCAAGGTTGTTCATTGCGTCCTCGAGATAACAGACGGGATATGTCCTACTCGGCCCACAATCCATTAACTCTGGGATCATTTAATCAACCTTCCCCGCCATTAAATCCTTAATGTAGACACCCTCAGGGTCGAACCCATTTATGGTGTCCAAGTACTTACGCCGCGCGTTCTGCTCTCGCTCAAAACGCCTGGGATAATACTCGGAACCAATTGACATCACCTCAGTGATAGTTTACCAATAACTATCACTGAGGTGATATAGATAGGAGCTTTTGGTGAGCTAAAGCCTGATTAGAGGCAGGCCTCGGCGATGCGGCGCTTGAGTTCGTCGATGCCGGTGCCGGTCTGGGAGCTTGTGATGATCACGTTCTCGGCCGGGACGTTGAGCTGCTTCTTGATGGCCGCTGCCTGACGGGCCTGCTGGGTGCGGCTGAGCTTGTCGGCCTTGGTGAGGCAGACGATAAAGTTGAACTCGTTGCCCTGTAGGTAGTCAATCATGTCGTGGTCGAGCTTGCTGGGGTCGTGACGAATATCCACCAGTGAGACGACCAAGTTAAAGCTGCGCTCGGAGTCGAAGAAGTCGCCGATGAGCTCGGCCCAACGGTCGCGCTCGGCCTTGGAGCGACGGGCGAAACCGTAACCCGGCAGGTCCACGAAATGCACGTCGTCGGCCTCAAAGAAGTTGATGTTGCTCGTCTTGCCCGGCGTGCTGGAAACCTTGACCAGGTTCTTGCGGCCAAAGAGCTTGTTCATAATCGACGACTTGCCCACGTTGGAGCGGCCGACAAAGCTCACCTCGGGGCAGGTGGACTCGGGAATCTGCGAAACCTTGCCATAGCTGGCGACAAACTTGGCAAGCTGGTAGTTAATGGAATCGGCCATGGACACTCCTTGGTCGTAGGTTTTTACAAAAGAGCGCGCTAATAGATAGCAGCGATACGGCGAACGATATCGAGTGTAATGCCACTCGCGGTACGGGCATACTCGAACAGATCGAACTCTCGCTCGCAAATTGCATCGTACGCCTCGTCACAATTATCGCTGATAGCGCGCAACACCAGGCAATCGACACCATTTTTGGTTGCGACATGGGCAATTGCCGCGCCCTCCATGCCGACACAATCGGCATGCGTCGCCTCGATAGCGTCGTTGCGCATGGCGGCGCCCGTCACAAAGCGGTTACCCGTGGCAATCGTGCCGACCAGGAACTGCTTGGTGCCCTCGTTCGAAGCGACTGCATTTTTCGAAGCGTCAACAAACCCACGCTCAGCAAGCACGTCGGCGGCAATATCGACCAGCGCAGGCGTCGAGCCAAACTCCTCGAGCCCCGGTGCGGACTCGGCGATAAGCGCGGTATCGGTATCCAGATAGCGTAGGCGTTTGCCAATGACCACGTCGTCGATATGGAGCTTGGGGTTCAAACCACCCGCAATGCCCGAAAACACAACAGCCTGCGGAGCATACTTGCTAATGAGGTGCTGTGTTGCGGCGGCGGCGTTCACCGTGCCCATGCCCGCCGTTGTGGCGACAACTGTCAGGCCGTCGAGCTCGCCGCTCACAACGGTCAAGCCTGCCTCCCGTGCCTCGCAAACGTCGCTCAGCTCTTCCTTTATCTGCATGATCTCTTTTTCGAGCGCACCGATAATCGCGATGGTAGCCATACCATTCCCCAAACCTATACGAAATTCTCAACCACGGTATGGTACCAGCATTTTGTTTGACCTCGCCAAACGAACACGCTAAGCCAGCGCAGCTCGCATATCAAACAGAGCCTTTGCAATCACGGCCGTAACCTCGCTCGAGCGGTCGCTCCACGGCATCGGTGTCATGACGCTCATGACATAGGTACAGCCATCGATGCCGATAAGGCCCGCATCGCATGTCGAATAGTAACCATCCTCGCTAATCCAGCCTGCCTTGTCGCGCACCAAAACCTGCTCGTCAGCAATGCCATCGCGCACTCATTTAAGTCTGTCCCCAATGAGTGCCCTTGGGGGCGAAAATGGCTCGCTAGCCGATGGCGTTTTTGAGTTCGGCGCGGCGCTTTTTCATGCCCGTCATGACGGCGTTGCGCAGCTCGGGCATGCGCGCGGTATCCATCTGGGGCACGCCCTCGAGCTTATAGGGAATGCCCAGTTGCTCGTACTTGACGACACCCATGGTGTGATACGGCAGCATTTCCAGACCCACCACGTTGTGCCATGGAGCGATGAGGCGACCGAGCTTCTCGCACTCCTCCACCGTGTCGGTAATGCCCGGCACCACCACGTGACGGATAACGACCTTGATCTTGCGACGTGCAAGCTCATCGCCAAACGCCAGGATGCGTGCGGGATCACAACCGGTCAGCTTTTTATGCTCGACCGGGTCGGCATGCTTAATATCGAGCAGTACCATGTCGGTCTCGTTGAGCACGGCATCGAACTTCTCGGGATGCTGAGGGTCGAAGGCGTAGCCACAGCTATCCAGGCAGGTATGCACACGGCCATCGGGGTTGTTATGCATGGCACGAAACAGATCGGCCAAAAACTCAGGCTGCAGGAGCGGCTCGCCGCCGGACACCGTAATGCCACCGCTGCGATAGAACTCGTGGTTACTCTGGAACTCGTCCATAAGGTGCTCGACGGTCACCATGGTGCCGCCGTTAACCGACCAGGTATCGGGGTTGTGGCAATACGCACAGCGCATGGGACAGCCCTGAACAAACACCACAAAGCGAATGCCGGGACCATCGACCGTTCCCATCGTCTCAATCGAATGCACGCGGCCGAGGGCAAATGCGGAATCCTCAGGACGAGCGTCCACACCCTCAAGCGTCATCTCAGCCATTCCCGCTACCTTGCCTCTCATTGGTTTTAGTTACATAAATGCCAGAGCCATTCTAGCCCATACGCATGATGGTGAAACGGTTTAGTGGTCAATTGGGTTGTTCTATTTGGCCCCACACAAAAGCGGCGGGAAGGTTGTCACAACCCACCCGCCGCCGAGGCAATAGATATCGATAGACACCAGGCCTTACGCCTTGAGCGTGAGCACCGCGCCGAAGGCGGTCGGGCCGCAATGGCTCGAGATGACGCCGCCGACCTGAGTCCAGGTAATGTCCTTAAAGCCCAGGTCGTGCGCATAGACTTCCATGTCGTCGCGCAGCTCCTCGGAAAGACCTACCGAATACGCCAGGCCAATGTGCGAGTAATCAATATCGCCCTTCGCAACCATGTGGTCAATAAAGGCACGGGCACATTTGAGCATAGAGCCGCGGAGCTTCTTGGTCGCCACGAATTTGCCACCCGTTACCTCAATGCAGGGCTTAATCTTGAGCAGATGGGCGCCAAGAAACGCGACGTTGGACAAGCGACCACCTGCCTTAAGGAAGGCAAGGTCCGTAGGAACAAAGCCCAGCAGCACGCGGTCCATCACCGAATTGGTAAAGGCGAAAATTTCGTCGACGGTGGCATTGGGATGAGCCTCAATATACTTGGCGGTCTCGACGACAACGAGCGACTGGCCCACCGAGACAAAACGCGTATCCATGGAGAACACGTAGTCGCGCCCCTGGGCCGCAATCTTAGAGGACTGATGCGAACAGGTCGTGGCCTCGGAATATGCAAGATGCAAAATAGTCGCGTCGGGTTGCTCGGCATGGATGCGGTCGTACACATGCGCAAAATCCGCTGGCGAACAGCCACTGGTCTTGGGCATCACACCAAACTCGTTGCAGCGCGAATAAATCTCGAGCGGATCGATCGAGCCGTCCTCGACGGTCTCGTCACCAATCGTGACATGCATGGGCACGCGCACGATGCCGTAGCGCTCGCAGAGCTCCGGCGTTACATCCGACCCAGACTCAACCACGATTACGTACTTGCCCATTCTTATCACGACCTATCTTGACGTTGGCTTTTCAATACATGGCACGCGCCGCCGCACTGTTGCACAACGGCGTCCAAGCGCCAAAGAGACGCCGCCCCTTGCACACAACAAAGGACAGCGTCTCCCTGAAAAACTCCGTGCTTCTCTGAGATTTTACACGGTTTATTAAGGAGTGTTACTTATTCCGCAAACGGTAGCTATACGCGATAAACGGTAGCAAGCAAGTATCCAGAACTCTCAACCCATCAGGAGAGTTCCGCCTAAAGGGTGACTACACAGGACCCCAGCCGGGCCGCTTTGGGTTACTTTCCAAAACATTCCGCAGGACGCAAAGGGCTCCGCCGCGCGAAGCGCACAGCGGAGCCCTTTGCATGTCCGAGGACGTTTTGGAGAGTAACCCAAAGCGGCCCGGCGATCCTGCGGGAGTTAAACCCCTTTAGAACTTGTTGTGGAAGGTACGCGAAATGACTTCGTCCTGCTGCTCCTTGGTGAGCGTGTGGAAGTTCACGGCATAGCCGGAAACGCGGATGGTCAGCTGCGGGTACTTCTCGGGGTGAGCCTGAGCGTCAAGCAGCGTCTCACGGTTGAAGACGTTGATGTTCAGGTGGTGGCCACCCTTCTCGGCGTAAGCGTCGAGCATGTGGACCAGGTTATCGGCCTGAGTCTCGGAAACTTCAGAAACCTTCATAATGTGTCTCCTTCGATTGATAGGCGCCGGCCGAAACCGGCGCACTAATCAGTAATCGTTATTGTTAGTATAGCACTAACAATAGTTACTCGCCCAGCTGATCAAGGTCGATATCGCCAAAGAACACCTGGTCCTCCTTGCCGAGCGCACCCGGGATGATGGAGAAGGTGTTGGAGATGCCGTCCTGAGCATCGCGGAACGGGAGCTTGGAAACCGAAGACAGCGAAGCGATGGCGCCGTGGCTATCGCGCTTGTGCATGGGGTTAGCACCCGGGGCGAAGGGCTGGCCAGCCTTGCGGCCATCAGGCGTAGAACCGGTCTTCTTGCCGTACACGACGTTGGAGGTGATGGTCAGAACCGAGGTCGTGGGCACGGAGTTGCGGTAGGTGTCGTTCATGCGGATGTACTCCATGAACTGGTGCACAACGTCGTGAGCGATCTGGTCGACGCGGTCGTCGTCGTTACCGTACTTGGGGAACTCGCCCTCGGTCTCGAAGTCGACAATGATGCCGTTCTCGTCGCGGACGGGGTGGACCTTGGCGTACTTGATGGCGGACAGGGAGTCAGCCACGACGGAAAGGCCAGCAATGCCCGTAGCGAACCAGCGGTGCACGTGCTTGTCGTGCAGAGCCATCTGGATGCGCTCGTAGCAATACTTGTCGTGCATGTAGTGGATGATGTTCAGCGAGTTGACGTACACGCCAGCGAGCCACTTCATCATGTCGTTGTACTTGGCCACAACGTCGTCGTAATCGAGCGTATCGCCCTCGACGGCGCGATACTTGGGGCCGACCTGCTTCTTGGAGACCTCGTCAACACCGCCGTTGAGTGCGTACAGCAGGCACTTGGCCAGGTTGGCACGGGCGCCGAAGAACTGCATCTCCTTGCCGATGCGCATGGAGGACACACAGCAGGCAATGCCGTAGTCGTCGCCGTGGTAGACGCGCATGAGGTCGTCGTTCTCGTACTGGATCGAGGAGCTGGCAACAGAAGTCTTGGCGCAGAACTTCTTGAAGTTCTCGGGCAGACGGGTCGACCACAGAACGGTCATGTTGGGCTCGGGGCTGGTGCCCATGTTCTCGAGCGTGTGCAGGTAGCGGTAGCTCATCTTGGTAACGAGCGTACGGCCGTCAACACCCATGCCGCCGATGGACTCGGTGACCCACTGCGGGTCGCCGGTAAACAGGGCCTGGTACTCGGGGGTACGGGCAAACTTAACCATGCGGAGCTTCATGATGAAGTGATCCACGAACTCCTGGATCTGCTCCTCGGTGAAGGTACCGTTGGCAAGGTCGCGCTCAGCGTAGATGTCGATGAACGTAGAGGTACGGCCGATGGACATAGCGGCGCCGTTCTGCTCCTTGACGGAAGCGAGGTAGGCGAAGTACATCCACTGGATGGCCTCCTGCGTGTTGGTAGCAGGGTTGGAAATATCGAAACCATAGGTCTCGGCCATCATCTTGAGCTCGCCGAGGGCGCGGATCTGCTCCTGCAGCTCCTCACGATCGCGGATGTTGTCGGCGGTCATGACCGTCGGGGTGGAAGCCTTCTGGGCCTCCTTGTCCTTGATCAGGTAGTCGACACCGTACAGGGCGACACGACGGTAGTCGCCGATGATGCGGCCGCGGCCATAGCCATCGGGCAGGCCGGTGATGATGTGGGCCGAGCGGCAAGCACGCATCTCGGGGGTGTAGACATCGAAGACGCCGGCGTTGTGGGTCTTGCGCTCGAAGGTGTAGCGCTCGACAACGTTCTCGTCGACCTTGTAGCCGTGCTGGCTGGCAGCCTGGCAAGCGATGCGGATACCACCGTTGACGTGCAGCGCGCGCTTGAGCGGCTTGTCGGTCTGGAGGCCGACGATGGTCTCCTTCTCGCGGTGGGCGTTATCGATGTAGCCAGCGGGGTGGCTCACGATACCCGTGACGGTCTTGGTGTCCATATCGAGGACACCGCCCTGCTCGCGCTCCTTAAGCAGCAGGTCGAGAACCTCGCCCCACAGCTCCTTGGTACGCTCGGTCGGGCCGGCGAGGAACGACTCGTCGCCCTCGTAGGGGGTGTAGTTCTTCTGGATGAAGTCTCGGACGTCAACCTCTCCCGTCCAGATGCCTTCCTTGAAGCCTTCCCATGCCTCCTGCATTGTGTAACCACGCTCCTAGTTACGTGTAATGCGGCGCTCTCTCACACCGCTGCTTATTGAATTCTTGAATTATCGGCTTGCACTACCGGCTTCTTCCGTTCTTCACCACACGTTGGTACAGGGAAAAACGTTTGTCCACCTTGGAACTGCAACCCAAAACCCAAGATTTCACCCGTTTGAGAAGGATAACATAGCTACCCCCTTCATCAGGGCTGTTATATGTTTCTTTTTTTATACCATTAGGGCGTTTTTAACAAATCCGCAGGAAATGCGAGCGCGAACAACTACCGTTCACCGATTTGTTTGGTATTTTTCCTTGCCTTTGTACGACGTTCACTCTAGCTGTTATGCCAGCTTTATCAGAGTAAAGTACCCCAGAGGCCCTTCAGAAACTGAAGGGCGGCCACGGGATTTCCCCCGGGGCCGCCCTATGGCGTGGCTAGTTATTTAGCTTTGATTGCCGTTTGGCATTAGGCGGCTGCGGCAGCCTTGTCGGTTGCTGCCTTGCCGTTGCCCTGGCCCTCAAAATGCTTGTAGCACCAACTGGTGACCAGCGGGGTCAAAATAGCCGTCACGATTGCGCAGGCAGCAACCTGTGCCGTAGCCGTCGCGAGCACAGCGCCACCGTACATGGCCCCGTTGACGCTTGCCATGGCAGCAGGCGTGGCCACATTGGCTCCGGCGCAGCTCGAAATGGCCGCACCTGCGACACCCGTGCCGCCCGTGAGCTTATCGACCGCGATGACGGGAATTGCAAAGACCACCGAGCAGATCACGCCGAGCAGAATACCGGGAAGACCGCCATTAATGAGCTGGCCAAAGGTCATGGTCGAGCCCATGGCAAAGAAGACGAGCACGATGACGGCGGAAAGTGCCGGCGCCATCATCTTCTTAAAGCTGGGGAAGAGGTTGCCCAGAATAATGCCGACGACGATCGGCAGGATGGCACCCACGAGCGACCAGCCGATCGGAGCCTGGCCGGCGGCGCCAAGGACAATCATCGTGACCGGAGGGCCGACAACGAGCGTGGTGATTGCGACAGCGCCGCGCTCGGCCTCATTGCCCATGGTGCCCATCAGACCAGCGTACATAGCGTTGTTGGCGCCGGTGCAAGCCGCCAGCATCACCATGGCAGAGATGCCAAACAGGTTGTCGTTGAACACATAAAGGATGAGCAGCGACACGGCAACGACCACGATTTGCTTGACGGCGATGATGATGGCACCGCGGGCAGCGGCGGCAGGAGCACTCTTAAACGAAATCGTCGTACCGACGATGAGCAAAAAAGCGCCCACGAGCGGGCCTGCACCCTGCTGGGTCATGCCAAGCGTAAAGCTGCCGAGCGTTTTGAACAGGTCGGGGAATAGCGTGTTGAGCAGGCAGCCCAACAGAAGCGGCACCAAAATATTGGCACCCGGGATGGAGGACATCTTAAAGAACGGCTCCTTTGCCGCCGGCGCCTCCACCGCAGTCGATTCACTCATATATATCTCCTTTGGATGCATGCGAATCGTAGCCGCACGCGCCTATGTCAGAAAGAAGGCGACAACCCCGAGTCGCCAGGGTCGCCGCCAAACGATCACCGCGGGGTATTACCCGTCCAGGACGATGCCGCCGTCGCAGTCACCGATCTCGCCGTTCACGAAGCTGGCGAGGTCGGAAGCGAAGAACAGCACCATCTGCGCAGGCTCGCTGGCCTGGGCGGCGCGGCCCAGGGGGATACCGTTGATGATGCGCTGAGAGTTCTCGTCAGAGAGAATCGAGGTCATATCGGTAAGGGTGAGCGACGGGCATACAGCGTTGCAGCGGACACCAAACTTGCCGCCTTCCTTGGCGACTGCCTTGGTTAGACCGTTAACACCGGCCTTGGAGCTGGCGTAGGCAGCGGTGCCGAGCAGGCCACCACCGATCTTGCCAGCAACAGAGCTCACGTTGACGATAGTGCCGGCATGGGCCGCCTTAAAGTGCGGGTACACGGCGTTCATCATAGTGAAGGTACCGTTGAGGTTGATGTCGATGGTGCGACGCCACTCGGTGTCATCGATCTCGTCGAACTTCTTGGTGCTGATGACGCCAGCGCAGTTGATCAGGATATTGGTTTGCGGCAGGTCCGTAAAAATCTGCTCGACGGTCTCGCGCGCCTTGGGTGCATCGGCGACATCGAGCTGATAGAACTTGTTACCCTCGCCAAGCTCGGCCACCGCGGCCTCGCCCTTAGCAGCGTTCCTTGCGATGAGCGCGACATGTCCGCCGCCCGCGACGATGCCCTTGGCGATCTCGAGGCCAATGCCCTGAGTGCCACCGGTAACGATCGCGGTTTTACCCGTGAAGTCAAATGCCATGACTCCAACCCCCTTGATTCAGGTGTCTCCTTGCGGGAAGTTGGAGCATCGCACGTGGCGATTATATGAGTCCTAGTCGTCATGGTGGTGACAACCCCTCGCCTAACCGCGTGCATAATAGTTCTTTGAAACGCTTCAGCAATTGAATGATTTTAAGTCTTTATGCGCTCTTTATATTGCCCACTGCATGAGGCCCGCATATGGGGGTATCATCTTCCACTGAAAATAGTTTCTAGTGTTAGGGGTTTTCGGTGGAAGATACCGACTTCCATGAGCTTGGGCGTCAGCTCCTTACCGAGTTTGGCAGCATGCATCAGCGCATTTCGCGCATTGCGGACAAAGCTCTCGGCGGCGAGATGGCCGTCATGCGCGCTCTTATGCTCGCTGGCGGTTCGCTCACGCCGAGCGAACTCGCAGATCGCGCCTGGGTCTCGAGTGCCCGCATCGCCAATATCCTGCGCGCCCTCGAGGCCAAGGGCTGGGTCGAGCGCGAGCACTCAAAGACCGACCGTCGTCGCGTACACGTCACGGTGACCGACAAAGGCCGACAAGATCTCGAAATCAAACGTCGGGAATTCGAGAAACGCACCGCGGCCTTCCTCGAGCAGCTCGGCGAAACAGATACCCAAGAGATGGTGCGCCTCCTAAGGCGTGCCAACGAAATTATCGATCGCAATCAAGAAAGGAGAGATGCCGAGTGAGGATTCTCAAGCTCTTTAAAAAGCATATCCTGGCGCTACTCACGGCTATCGTACTTATCGTAATCAGCTGCAATGCCGACCTAGCGCTACCTACGTATATGAGTGACATCGTCGATGTGGGCGTGCAGCAAGGCGGCATCGCCTCGCCCGTACCCGACACCATTCGCGCCGAATCGCTCGATGACCTCAAGCTCTTTATGAGCTCCAAGGATGCCAAAGCGGTAGAGGCCGTGTTTAGCAAGGCGGACAATAACGGCATTCGGACGTACAAGGGCACCGAGGAGGAGCGCGCCGATGGCGGCAAGATTGCTGACATAATGAGCCTGCCCGAGACCGTCGTCCTTTCGCTCAACCAGGGCATCGACGCTGGCTCCATGGGCGACATGATGGGCACGTCCAACGAGAAAGACAACAGCGCCGCCCAGGCCATGCCCACCCCCGAGCAGATGGCGGCGATGACGCCCGAGCAACTCGCCGATATGCAGCAGAAGGCCGCAGCGGCGCGGAACATGCAAAAGCAGATTGATGCCGACGGCGGCAAGATCACCATGAAGAGCCTACGTCTGGGCGTTGAAGGTGGTCTGATCGATCAGGGCAAGCTCGTCGAAGGTGCCAACGAGATGGCTGACAAAATGGGCTCCATGTCGGGTTCCATCGTCACGCAGCGCGCCGTGACCTACGTGCAGGACGAGTACAAGGCGCAGGGTATCGACCCCGCCGACGTGCAGAACGCCTACCTGGGCCGCATGGCGACCACAATGTTTGGCCTGTGCTTGGTGTCGCTCGTCGCCACCATCCTGACCGGCGCCGTGGCTTCGCGCACCGCCTGCTCCATCGCCCGCGACCTGCGCCGCGAGACCTTCAACAAGGTCATGCACTTTTCGCCGGCCGAGGTGGGCAAGTTTAGCCAGGCCTCGCTCATCACCCGCTGCACCAACGACATTCAGCAGATTCAGATGGCCGCAACCCTGTTTATCCGCATGTGCCTGATGGCCCCCGTCATGGGCATCGTCGCCGTCATGCGCGTCCTGGCCAACCACACCGGCCTGGAATGGACCATCGCCGTGGCCATCATCGCGGTCTCGGCCGTCGTCGGCGTGCTCATGGGCCTCACCATGCCCAAGTTCAAAAAGATGCAGAGCTTTGTGGACCGTGTGAACCTTACCGCCCGCGAGCTGCTCGATGGCCTTATGCCCATCCGCTCGTTCAACCGCGAGGAGCATGAGCTCGAGCGTTTTGACAAGGCTTCGCTCGACCTGATGACCACGCAGCTCTACACCAACCGCGCCATGAGCTTTATGATGCCGCTCATGATGCTCGTCATGAACTGCATCACCGTGCTTATCGTCTGGTTTGGCGCGCAGGGCGTCTCGGACGGCGTGATGCAGGTCGGCAACATGATGGCGTTTATCTCCTACACCATGCAGATCGTCATGGCGTTTATGATCCTCACCATGGTTTCGGTCATCCTGCCCCGCGCCGAGGTCGCAGCCGAGCGCGTGGAAGAGGTCATCACCTGCCCCACGAGCATCAACGACCCCGCCTCGCCCAAACTGCCCGCTGCCAGCGCGCCGCGCGGCGAGCTCACCTTCCGCGACGTGAGCTTCCAATATCCCGATGCCCGCGCCGATGTCATCAGCGGCGTGAACTTCACCACACATGCCGGTCAGATGCTCGGCATCATCGGCTCCACGGGCTCGGGCAAGTCCACGCTCGTGCAGTTAATTCCACGCCTGTACGACGTCACGGGCGGCAGCATTTCGCTCGACGGCGTCGACGTGCGCGATATGACCCTCTCCGAGCTTCGCCGCCGCATCGGTTACATCCCGCAGCAGGGGCGCCTGTTCTCGGGCACCATCGAGAGCAACCTCAAGTTTGCCGGCGACATGGTAAGTGACGAGGATATGCGCCAGGCGGCACGCGTCGCCCAGGCGGAGGACTTTATCGCCGAGCGCGAGGGCGGCTACGACTCCCCCATCAGCCAGGGCGGCTCCAATGTTTCGGGTGGTCAGCGCCAGCGTCTGGCCATCGCCCGCGCGTTGGCCAAGAAGCCCGAGGTCGTGGTGTTCGATGACTCGTTTAGCGCCCTCGACTACAAGACCGACGCGCGTCTGCGCGAGGAGCTCGCCAAAAACGTTACCGACGCCGCGCTCGTGGTCGTGGCCCAGCGCATCGCGACCATCATGCACGCCGACCAGATCATCGTGCTCGACGACGGCCACGTAGTGGGCACCGGCACGCACGAGGAGCTGCTGCGCAGCTGCCCGGCGTACCTGGAGATCGCACAGTCGCAGCTTTCCGCCGAGGAGCTGGGGCTTACCCAAGAAGAAATTGCAGCCGTCATGGAAGGAGGCAAGCGCTAATGGCAGACGAGACCAAGACTCAGATTCCCAAGCCCACCCGCCAGCGCGGTCCCATGGGCCGCATGGGTGGCATGGGCCGCGGCGAAAAGGCCAAGGACTTTAAGGGCACCATGAAGCAGCTGCTCGGGTATATCGGCCAGCACAAGATTGCCGTGTTTGCCGCCGTCGCCTTTGCCGTGTGCTCGGTCATCTTTAATATTGTGGGACCCAAGGTGCTCGGCCAGGTTACCACCAAACTGTTCGAGGGCCTAGTTGCCAAGGTCAACGGCACCGGCGATGTCGACTTTGCCTGGATTGCCAAGACGCTCGGCTTTTTGCTCTGCCTGTATCTGGCAAGCTCTGTTTGCAGCCTCATCCAAGGCTGGCTCATGACCGGCGTCACGCAAAAGATCTGCTACCGCATGCGCAAGGAGATCGCCGCCAAGATTGCCGTCGTTCCGATGAGTTACTTCAACGGCCACAGCAAGGGCGATGTGCTCAGCCGCATCACCAACGACGTCGATACGCTGGGCCAGTCGCTCAACCAGAGCGTGACGCAGCTTATTACGTCCGTCACGCAGATTATCGGCGTGCTCATCATGATGCTTTCGATCAGTCTGCCGCTTACCGGCGTCACCGTGCTCACGCTACCGGCAGCCGCGATTATCCTGACCGTAATGATTCACTTCTCGCAGCCGTACTTCCGCGAGCAACAGCAGGTCCTGGGCACCGTCAACGGCATTATCGAGGAGGACTTTGCCGGCCAGAACGTTATTCAGGTGTTCGACCGCGCCGAGGCCTCGATCGAGGAGTTCGACCGTCAAAACGACCGTCTCTTTATTAGTGGCTGGCGCTCACAGTTCCTGTCAGGCCTGATGATGCCGCTTATGAGCTTGGTGGGTAACATGGGCTACGTGGGCGTCGTCGTGGTGGGCGCGCAGCTCGCGCTGACTGGTAACGCCACGCCCGGCGACATCCAGAGCTTCATTCAGTACGTGCGAAACTTTACGCAGCCCGTGCAGCAGCTGGGCAACGTGAGCAACACGATGCAGTCGATGGCCGCTGCCACCGAGCGCGTCTTTGAGTTCCTGGCCGCGCCCGAGGAGGAGCAGAAGGCCGACGCGCAGATTCCCGAAAAGCGCCCCGGTCATGTGGAGTTTGACCATGTGAAGTTTGGCTACACGCCCGACAAGACCATCATCCACGACTTTAGCTGCGAGGCTAAGCCCGGCCAGACCATCGCCATCGTCGGTCCCACCGGCGCTGGCAAGACCACGCTCATCAAGTTGCTGCAGCGCTTCTACGACGTGGACGGCGGTTCGCTGCGCGTCGAGGGTATCGATGTACGCGATTGGGACCGCGCGGCGCTGCGCGGCGAGTTTGCCATGGTGTTGCAGGATACCTGGCTGTTCAACGGCACCATCCGCGAGAACATCCGCTACGGACGCCCCGATGCGACCGACGCCGAGGTCGAGGCCGCTGCGCGCGCCGCACGCTGCGACCACTTTATCCACACGCTCGCCGGCGGCTACGACTTTATGATCAACGAGGAAGGTACCAACCTGTCGCAGGGCCAGCGCCAGCTCGTGACCATCGCCCGCGCCATTTTGGCCGACCGCCCGGCGCTGATTCTGGACGAGGCGACCTCCAACGTGGATACCCGCACCGAGGAGCTCATTCAGCGCGCCATGGATGCGCTGATGCAGGGCCGCACGAGCTTTGTCATCGCGCACCGCCTGTCCACGATCCGCAACGCCGACGTGATCTTGGTAATTCGCGACGGCGACATCGTCGAGAAGGGCACGCACGACGAGCTGCTCGCCCAGGGCGGCTTCTACGCCGATCTGTACAACTCGCAGTTCGACGAAGCGGCGTAACAACCGGCGGCAAACAACCGCAATACCCAAAGAATGGGGGCGCAGGACAACCAGCGCCCCCATTTTTCGTTCTGCGGCCCTTGGACCGCATCCCCTGGAGCCGAATTGACGGTCCTTTCCAGCCCCTGTGGGCAAAAAATGGCAAATATGAGTACTGTTACCTTTTTAGTAACAGCCAAAACAGCCCCATATGCTGCCCGCACGGCTTGCAAGCGCCCCTAAATTACTCAAATAGTTCTATAGCGGGCTTATATGTGTTAAGGTTAATGAACATATTTTCTGTTATGTCTATTATCTTATGCCGCAATATGACACTACGATAGCAACAGTACTCATATTTGCCATTTTTTGCCCACAGGGCCTGGAAAAGGCCAACAGGGTAGTCATTGGGGACGTTCTTAAACGACCAGTCAAACAAGAACGTCCCCAACGACTACTTAAAAACGGGAGATTATCCACTCTCATTCTGCGAGCACTCATTTAAGTCTGTCCCCAATGAGTGCCCGGCAGCAACGGGACCGCCGATGTCTTGGCAGAGTCAGCGAAAACCCGCGTAACTAAACCCGCTCCGCGATCTCGTGAATGAGGTAGTCGGTCTTTTCCCAGCCCAGGCACGGATCGGTGATCGACTTGCCAAAGACACCGCCGTCGACCGGCTGGTTGCCGTCCTCAAGGTAGGACTCGATCATAAAGCCCTTGACCAGCCTTGAAATGGCTTCGTTGCGGCGGCAGCTGTCGAGCACCTCCTTGCAAATGCGATACTGCTCCAGCGGACGCTTGCCCGAGTTGTCGTGGTTGCAGTCGATGACCGCTGCCGGATTGGCATAGCCGGCGTGCTCGGTGTAGCGCTCGGCCAGACGCTCCAGGTGCTCGTAGTGGTAATTGGGGTAGGTACGACCGTCGAGGCCGATGTAGCCGCGCATGACGGCATGCGCGAGCGGGTTGCCGTCGCACTCGACCTCCCAGTTGCGGAAGATAAAGCTCTGATGCGCCTGGGCGGCGTAGATGGAATTGAGCATGACGGTGGTGGAACCGGCAGTGGGGTTCTTCATACCCACCGGCACCGAAATGCCACTCGACACCAGGCGATGCTCCTGGTTTTCGACCGAGCGCGCACCCACGGCGACGTAGCTCAACAGGTCGACGAGGTACTGGTAGTTGGACGGGTAGAGCATCTCGTCGGCAGTGAAGAAGCCAGTCTCCTCGATGACGCGCAGGTGCATGTGGCGGATGGCCTTAACGCCCTCGAGCAGGTCATCGGGCGCCTCGGGGTCGGGGTTGTGCAGCAGGCCCTTGTAGCCAGTGCCCTTAGTACGCGGCTTGTTGGTGTAGACGCGCGGAATGATGATGAGCTTGTCCTTGACCTCCTCGGCGGTTTTGGCCAGGCGGTTCATGTACTCGAGGACCGAGTCCTCGCGGTCGGCAGAGCACGGTCCGATGATGAGCACCTTGCGCGCGTCCTCGCCGGTAAAGACCTTGGCGACCTCGGCGTCGAATGCCTGCTTCTTAGCGGTAAGCTCGGCGGAAAGCGGCATTTCCTCGCGGATCTCCATGGGGATCGGCAGCCTGCGTTTAAATTCCATGGCCATGCGGGGCCTCCTCAATCAATTGATGGCAACGAGAACATTGTCGAATGCTCGGCATTATCCGCTGTCGCACGCTAAAGTGCAAGCACAACCAGCCAAAAAGGGAATGGATAACGAGCGAGGATTTTCGGGCGCTTCCAACGAGAGTGGATAATCTCCCGTTTTTGACCTATGTTCGCGCTAAAAGCGGGAGATTATCCACTCTCGTCGAGCAAGCGTCCGAAAATCCTCGCTCGTGGCCCCTTTTCCTCCGTCCCCGAGAGATCGAAGCTCGTCTACCGAATGGTTGATGCGGCAGCGGTGCGCCCATGTCACACTCAGAGGTGGCCTGACCCACCTTGGAAGGAGCCTCCATGAGCCTTGACAACGTAACCCTGCGCGCCGCCACGCTCGACGACCTGGCTGGCATCGCCGCCATCTACAACCAGCTGTGGTGCAACACGCTGCGCAACCGCGGCGACGTCGAAGCTGCCGATTTCTGCGCGCGCTTCAACATTGCCATGCAGCTGCAGCGCTCCCCCATCGCGCTCGTCGCCGAGGCAGAGGGCCGCATTATCGCCGCCTGCTGCATCGGTATCTTCGAGGACGGCAAGCCGCGTACCAACCCCACGTGGTACCCTGCTACGACGAGATGTTCGCCCAGGCAACCGAGATGGCAAAGACCGCCGATGCCAAACTCGAGGGCTCGCTCTTTGGCGACAGTCGCGAAAAGGCCACGGCCGATCGCTTTGCCGCCACGGGCGACGAGTATGCCCAGGGCCAGCTCAACCTGATCATCATTGTGCCCGAGTGGCAGGGCAAGGGACTCGGCCGCGAGCTCATCGACCTTGCGCGCGCCGAACTCGCCAAAGCCGGGTGCACCAAGTTCTTCCTGATGAGCGACTGCAACTCTGACTGGCAGTTCTACGAGCACCTCAACATGAAACGCATCCTGGAGGATCACAGCCAAGACACCGGCGACGGCTTTATCGTCTACATGTACGGAGGCGACACGCAGGATTAGCCTGAGTGCCGCCTCATGGGCTTTCTCCAAAACAGCCCAAACCAATCAGCCACGCCAAAAGGGACAGGTTTATTTTGGCAGGTTTTATCTGGGCAAACGCCAACCGCCGTGAGGAGAGCTGCTTGCCCTTGCGGCGGCCTTCTCGCCGAAAAACCAAGTGAGTAGACCTTTTGCAGGAGGCCGAGCACACTCCAAAACGCCACAGCTCTGACCTGCGGTTTTATTTAGCGTTTGTCGCGGTGTGCTCGACAGATCCAAAAAAGCCTACTCACTTGCATCTGAGGCGCACCGGATCGGCAAAAAACCGCCGCGAAAGGGGTCCGATCCTCTTCGCGGCAGTTGTTAATACGCCGAACTTGTTATCGCAAAAGCCAATCACGCGCCGAGACCACGCTACAGTCTTTCGACTCATACGTTGAATCCACGCGGGCCACAACATAGCGCGCATCTTTTGCAATGTCGATCTCATCGCATACAGCCTGTAAATGGCGGGCGTACTTATCGTGATACGTTCTGGATGATTTTATTTCGATAGCCTTGGGACTCCCTGAGTTTGTGCAGTCGAGCAAATCGATTTCTCGCTTGCCGTCGTCCCTATAGAAATACAACTCGGGATTCTCGCCCACGTTGAGATGGCTCTTCGCCGTTTCGGAAACGATGAGGTTTTCGAAAACTGCCCCCAGATAAGGGCTCTCCAAAAGTTGCTCCAGTGATCCAATTTTGAGCAAGTAGCAGAGCAGCCCCGTGTCGTAAAAATAAAGCTTGGGCGTTTTAGTCAAACGTTTCCTGGCATTTGCATAATAGGGCTGCAGTGAAAACGTCAGGTAGCTCTGCTCCAGGATAGACAACCAGCTTTTAATGGTCGATACGTTCACACCCGTATCTCGAGAAAGCGAAGATATATTAATGAGAGCACCGGCGCTCTGGGCAATTATGGACAGAAACTTATGAAACTCTGCTTTATTGCGCACGTCAAGCAAGCCCACAACATCGCGCTCAACATAGGTATCAATATAGCTGGGGAAATAAACCGAGGACGGCATTCCGGCGGAACGCAGGCGAGGGTATCCCCCTTCGAGCGCAAACAAATCCACTTCCAACTGCCCCTGCTGGCCCCTCTCCGCTTCTCGAAACGAAAATGGCAGCAATTTTAAGATCCCGACTCGCCCGGCAAGAGACTGGCCGATGCTTTTCATCATCAAAAAGTTTTGCGATCCCGTAAGGATGTATTGACCGGCGTCTCCCCGCTCATCCGAAACAACCTGGATCATCGAGAACAAATCCGGGGCGTATTGCGCCTCATCGATGATGAGTCCGCCCTTTCGGTTGCGGATAAAACTCACCGGATCCTCCAAGGCCGCGCGCCTCGTTTGGGGGTCCTCAAGCGTGACATAGGAATAGTCGGGAAAGGCATGCCTAACCAGCGTAGACTTACCGCTCTGCCTAGGCCCCGTCAACGACACAACAGGAAACCAACCCGCCATGCGAATGAGCAACTCATGCAAATCCCTGTTAATGTACTCGGCCATATCAACGCCCCTTATAACGCTGTTACCATAATCGTATAGTATCATTTGCCATAATCTTGCAGTAGCGTTTTCCATAATCTTGTAGTAGTGTTTTTCACAATCTTATAGTAGCCCAGTTCAAAAACGTTATTTATAGAGCCGAAATCTCAGACCCTAAATAACAATAGCCACCACAATGGGAACTGTCCCCATTGTGGTGGCTTGCAGGCGAGTTGACTTATTCGACTATCGCGGGCCGGCCGTGTCCGAGTCTAGAGCGTGGCAAGTCGCTTGGATTCGCGGACGGCGAGGGCGATGGAGATAAGACCAGTGATGGCGTCAGCCGCCACCAAGGCAAACCAGACACCCTGAACGCCCATCATGTTGCCAAGCAGGTACATAAGCGGCACGGAGCAGATCACGTAGCGGAGCAGACCGGTGAACGTGGCGATACCCACCTTCTCAACCGCCTGGAAGTACATCGACATGGTCATGGCAAGATAGCCCAGAGCCACGGCCAGGATAACGATGCGCGTGGCGTTGGCGGCAACCTCGACGAGCGCCGGGTCGCTACCAGCAAAAAAGGCGCAGACCGGCGTTGCGGCCACCCATAGCACAGCAGACACCGCAGCAAGCGTCACGACCTGGTACTTAAGCGTGCAGGAGAGTGTTTCCTTGAGGCGCGCCCACGCCTTGGCGCCGGCGTTGAAGGCGGCAATGGGCTGCAGGCCGTACGAGAAGCACTGGGCGACCATCATGGTAATGTAGAGGATGTAGCCGTTGATCACACCAAAGGCCGCGATGTAGAGCGAACCCATGTCGCCGCCGAGCTGGCCAAGCAACGAGTTGGCAACGGTGTTGAAGATGAACGTGGCAGCTTGCACCAAAAAGAACGGGAAACCAATCTTGATGATCTGGCCGCAGATGGCCATGTCGAGTTTGAGGTCGGCGGCGCTGATCTGGAGCTGCGACTTCTTACCGCCGATGAACCAGAAGATACCGATGGCCCAGATACCGATGGAAAGACCGTAGTACACGCCAGCTCCCATAACGCCAAGCTTGAGCACAAACGTGGAAAGCGCAAGCCAGCAGATAGCGACGATGGCAGACACGGTCATGAGGTTGGCCTGGATCTGAACCTTCTCGTCCACACGCATGACGGCGGTGACCATCTGACCAATGACCGTGAGCGGTAGCAGCACGGAGAAGGTGCGCACGCCGGCAACGGTATCGGCCATGATGTCGGGCGTGGCGCCGAAGAATGCGCAGATGGGCTCGGTAAACACAGCCATCACCACAGCAAGCAGCACACTCACAATCGTGGTAAGCCAAAAACCCTGGCTAAACGCCTTGCTGGCGCCCTTAATGTCGCCGGCACCCAAAAGGTTGCCCACCACGGCGGGCACGCCGGTGCCAAACAGGTTGCCAAAGGCCAGGTTAATGTACTCGACCGACATGATGATCGAGACACAGGCCAGGCCGTGTGCGCCCAGGCCCCAACCCATCACGAGGCCCTCAAGGACCACCATGATAATCTGGGCGAGCATACCCTGGCCGGTGATGATGGTGTACTTGCGCACCAGGCCGGGAATCGGCTGCGAGGCAAGCTCACGCTCCTCCTCAACAGCGGCGGTTGCTTCTTCTGCCATTGTTCTCCCCTTTCCATGAGAGATTGATGAATGGATGAATGAATGGATGGGCGGCACGCACGGGCTGTGGCACCGCCCGGCGATGCAGCAGCCCCGCTAGGCCTCGTAGACCACCTTGCCGGCAATCATCGTGAGAGACGCCGTGGCCTCGAGGACCTCAGCCGGTTCGCAGTCAAAGAGGTTGCGGTCGAGCACACAGATATCAGCCTGTTTGCCGCATGCGAGCGTACCGATGCGATCCTCGGCATGCATGGCGTAGGCGCTGCCGTAGGTGTAGGCGCGCAAGGCTCGGCCATGGTGATGCGCTCCTGCGGGAACCACCCTTCTGGGTTGGAACCGTCCTCGAGCATGCGGAAGGCTGCGCCGTACACCTCCTCCATGGGCTCCAAGCCCACAACGGGGAAGTCGCTGCCCAAGTGCACCACGGCACCGCTGGCAAGCAGGCTGTGCAGGGGCCACGAAAGCGCAGCACGCTCGGGGCCCACGGCATCGTCCTTGGCAAGGTCAGCCATATCGAGCAGCATGTGCCACGGCTGCATACCAGGGCATATACCCAGCTCGGCATAGCGCGGCAGATCCTCGGGCTCAACCGTCTCGTTGTGCTCCATGGAGTGGCGGCAACCCCGCTTACCATGCAAGCGCTCGCCCTCCTCAAAGCAATCAAGCACAAAACGCACCGAGCGATCGCCGATCGTATGGACGCGCGTGTCAACGCCCCATTCCTGCGCCCTGACAATGGCGGCACGGATGCGCTCTGGATCCTCCGCGGGCTCACCGCAGGTATCGGGCGCGTTGGAATAGGGTTCAAGCATCCAAGCGGTGTGGTCGGAGCACACGCCATCAAGAAACTGCTTAAAGCCGTGCCACTCGACCTGCGTACCCGAGAAGGCGTATTTCTCCTTGATCTGCTCGAGCGTTAAGGACTCGTTTTCGAACAGATCGGTGTACAGGAACACGCGCAGTGGCAAGTCGCCCTTGGCATTAAGACCTGCCAACACCGCATACGGGTTTTCCATGCTCACAAACGTAGGATTGACCATGCCGACCGTAGTGATTCCCAGGGCATTGGCGCGCCGGGCGGTTTTTGCAAACGACGCGTCAACAACCTCGGGCGCTGGGTCGTAGACCTCGTCTATAAAGAAGACGCCGGCGTTGTTGGAAAACACGCCCGTCAGATTGCCCTCGGCATCCTTAAGGATCTTGCCGCCTGCGGGATCGGGCGTCTGCGAAGTTACTCCCACCTTGTTGATGGCGCAGGTATTGGCACTAAAGGTATGCAGGTCAACCTGCTGCAGAAAGACCGGGCGGTCCGAGATGTACTCATCGATCATCGCGGCTGTGGGCATCTCGGGGACATCCCACTGGAACTGGATAATCTGGCAGCCCAGGATCCACTCGTTATCGGGATGGTCGGCCGCAAACGCCACGACACGTTCCATCGCCATCTCAAAACTGGTGCAGTCGATGAGGTTGACGGCAAAATCGGGGTCGGTCATGAACGCGCCCTGGGCAAAATGCGTGTGCGAGTCAATCAGGCCGGGCATGACGAGCTGGTCGCCAAAGTCGCGCACCTCGGTATCGGGACCGATAAACGGTGCCAGGTGGGCATCGTCACCGCAGGCAACGATTTTATCGCCCCGCACGGCAACGCCGCCCTTAAACGGCTCGAGCCCATCGCCGGTAAAAACGGCGTTGCTCTTGATAACTACATCAGCCTTGTCCATGTGAGCCTCCTCAGGCATCTTTGGTTGCAACGCGGACGCACCGCCCGCGTGGGCACTCGGTTGGGAGCGTAGCGCTCCCGCATCGGCGCGTGCCTACAAGCCGTGCTCGGACGTCTGTCCCACGTCCGCGGCTTCGCGCTACACCCATTGATACACAGGGGCAAATCCATGCCAAGGCCAGGGACCGCAAACGGTCAGTTTAAGCAGGTTTACACGCTTTACCTGCAGGTTTATTGTCTGAGATTATTACCGCGTCATTACGCCCAACGGCGTGCCCGCCCACACGGCAAGACCCGCATGCAAGGAAGAATAGGGCTAGGAACGCCAAAAGGTATCTATGAGGTCATCTCGGTTGGAGACACCGCTTTTAACGTAGATGCGATGCAAGTGTGCCTTGACCGTGCCAGGGCTGATGACCAACTCGCTGGCGATGTTTTGGGCGTCGTTGCCCTTCAGCACCAGTGTGAGCACTTCCTGCTCGCGCCGTGACAGCTTATGGGCGTCGGCATAAATCACCACACGCGATGCGAGGTCGTCCTCAGAGCTTGCGCTCTCGGCCGCCACGTCCTCATCGGCACGCGGATGACGGGCATACACACGCAGGATATGGCTAAACTGGCAAAAAAGCTGAGCCGCGCATACCACGAGCAGCACGTTTTCGGAGATATTGCGCTCGGACAGATACCACAAAAAGAGGCTGATGACGGGGTTTTGAAAGTCGGGGTGGCAGAACAAGATCATGTAGGTGTCCTCGGCGATTACGCAAAACGCAAGAACGAGTGCCACCTTCCAAAAGAGCTTTGAGCGGTCGAGGTCCAGCTTCTCAACACGAGTGGCTCTGCACCGGTAATGCCAGGCGGCATAGGCAAGACATCCTACATTGCCCAGGTCACGCGTGAGCCAAAAGAGATACTGCTGCATCTCTCCGGCAGCGCCGCTGCGAGGCACCAGCAGCAATTGCAAGATTGAAAACGGCACGATAGCGAGCCCGAGCATGCGCGACGTCGGCCTTTTGCGCAAGCGTGCAAACATCCACAGCACAATGCAAGCATAGATGGCAATACCGAGCACGCAGCGCAGCAAGGGGTGCTGCAGCGGCTCGCTAAAGGTAACGGCGTAGTCATATTTGAGCGAGTGTACTCGTCAAAAAAGATGACCGACATATCGAGCATGTAGAGCAAAAAGCCCGCCGCGGCCACTAGGCTGTCGCGACGGTGCGTCATGAGCCAAACCACCAATGCCACGGCACTGGTCACCAGAGCCACACCCATGATAATCGTGGTGTAGATATAGAACGCGAAACTCATGCCCGCCTCCCCTGTCTAGATGCCGTGAGGATGTTGACAGATTCTTTGCCGCAAGATTAGACTCACCGATTAAACGTACTGTATCGTTTAGATAAACAAGCTGTGTCTCACCGATGAAAGGAGATGCCATGGCGCCTATCGCACCGCTCAAGATGCTCGTCGCTCCTGCCGCCAAGGCCATCGCCCACCTGAGCGACTCACTTACTTACGATGAGGTCCCCTGCATCGCCGAGGAGCGTTCGGACAGCCGCCCGTACCTGGGCCACGTCCCCTACTTTGCGCCTAAGCTCGTTTCCGATCCCGAGCACCGCGAACAGTAATCCAAGATGCACCAAGCGCTGCGTAACTCGCGGCGCTTACTGTTTTGGTGCAAAGTAACCTGACCCCCGTGCACCAACGCCGGGATTGTCGACGCTTCGGCCGCGGCGCGATATGAGGCGCGAAACCTCGCCCAATAACAGGCCAATCACTACGCCCGCGAGAATCGGCAACTTTGCCATCTCGGCAGGTGAGCTGT
The DNA here is from genome assembly GCA_027682925.1 of Coriobacteriaceae bacterium AF45-21. Taxonomy (GTDB): domain Bacteria; phylum Actinomycetota; class Coriobacteriia; order Coriobacteriales; family Coriobacteriaceae; genus Collinsella. The sequence continues at coordinate 1,738 of JAQCYU010000006.1, read as the reverse complement.
TGAGCGGCACAATCGTAGCAACAATCGAAAGCACGAGCTCCACCACGGGAATCGCAAGCGCCACCGCGAGCACCTTGCCCTCGAAAGGCGCACGGAACACACGCGAGCGATTATCGTGCTTGCGCAGACGCCAAAACGCTGGGAACATGGGAATATAGCTCATGAGCAGAAAGACGACGTTCATCGAGAAGAAGACCCAAAAGACGTCGGAACCCTCACCCAGCGGAATCTGGAGCAGCAGCACCAGACTGGCAAAACAGCCGTTAATGAGCGCCGAGCCGTTGGGCATGCCGGTCTTTTTGGACACCAGCGCAAAGGGGCGCGGCATGTTGCCGTGACGTGCGGCATAGCTCGCTACGTTGTTGACGCCAAAGCTCCAGCAGATCATATTGGCGAACAGCGTCACCAAAAAGGCCACGCCCACGACCATCGTCAGCGGGTGGGTGCGCCCCACCATAGCGGCGACTGCGTCCACAATGCCCGAATCGAGTGAAAGCTGCTCGGTGGGAACCGCGGCTCCAATGCCAATGCCACAGATGATGTAGATCGCCGCAATGGCCACGCCACCGGCAATAACCGCCTTGGGGATATCACGCGACGGGTTCTTCATCGTGCTGGCAAAGGTCGCGACCACTTCGAAGCCCATAAAGTTGAACAGGATAATCGATAGGTACGTCAACGAATTGGTGTCGCCCAGATCTGGAATGAAGGTCTTAAACGACATGTCGTTGGCAAAGCCGTTATTGCAGGCAAACCAAATGCCGACGATTCCCACCGCAGCGGTAATGAGTACCTTGATGACGGCGCCGCCGTCCATAACCCAATCGGCCTCCGCCACCGGCTGCATTGCCATGACCGTGACGCCCCACACAAAGGCAATCTCGATGGCAATTCGGATCCCGAGTGAAAACTCGATACCCCACACCGCATTAATGACACTGGGGAACATGCAGGCGATACTTGCCACCCACAGCGGAAAGTTAACCCAGTAGCACCAAGAGCAACGGGCGCCCCAACGGTCGCCCAGGCCCAAGCGAACCCAATCGTACAGGCCGCCCTCGGAATCAAACGCCGTACCCAGCTCGGCCACCACCAGGCCATAGGGAAGTAAAAACGTGATGATGAGGAAGATCCACCAGAAGAACTGCACGTTGCCCATGGCAGATGCCGGAGCCGCCGCCTCGATGGTAAACACGACGCAGATAACCGAAAGGATGACCTCGATCAGGGAGAACTTCTTACCTGCCATGGCGCGCGCCCCCTACAGCAAAAAGGATGGCATCTGTACCGAAGGCGCAGCCCAAGGTAGGGTTGCGGGCCGCGTCACCGGTACAGGTGCCATCCCAAAGAGAGGAGATGATGCAGTTGTTGGACCAACGCTCGCGGAACAGACGCGTGTAGATGACGATACGCTGGTACATAGATACTCCGATCAAAACGGCCGCGTTCGCGACCGGGAACTTTCGGCAATTGAAGACGCGTCTGACCTGGGAAATTCAAGCGAACAATTGGCCTAACCCGCAAAAAATCCCAGGCCAGACGCGTATTCAATCAAAGAAAAAGGGCACTCCGATGTGGAGGCAACAGAGTGCCCAAAGAAACCCAACCGATCAAGACATCAAGCAGCAGCCCATCAATGCCCCGAGATGGGACTACACGCCACCTGTCCGATTGATCGACTGGGTTTTCGAGGTGCGGCAGATGCCTGCAAAGAGGAGGGGCGTTGACCTTAAGGGTC
>JAQCYU010000059.1 GCA_027682925.1 Coriobacteriaceae bacterium AF45-21 | reverse complement strand
GGCGTTTCTTGGCGGCGGGCGGCGTGTGACCGGGCGCGGTGGTTTTGAACGCCAGGCCGTCCACATGCGCGCCGGCGCGCTCCATGCGCGCGCGGATGATCTCGCGCAACAGCGTCATTTCCTGCGTCCACGAGGGCGAGTCGAGATACACCAGCAGCTCATTGGACTCGGGCAGGTAGCGCAGTCCCGTCACATGCCGTCCCTCGCGCGTGCCCGAGCACACCGCGTTCCATGCGCGATAGACCGTACGCGACTCCTCGGCGGCCTCCATCTGCGCACGGCGCTTAGGCGTTGCAGCCGCCAGGATGCGCTGGCGCTCTGCGTTCAAAAATCCGCTGAAGGCGACTGTTTCGCTCTCTCGCTCGTAATTAGCACGTCTCACCCATGCTCACCACCTTGGCTCGATCAAGCAGGTCATCGGTAAAGTACCCCAGGTTGGTCGTAGTTATGACCGTCTGGATATCATCGCCGATCAGCCGCAGGAAAGCACCGCGACGCTCGCCGTCGAGCTCGCTCATCACGTCGTCCAGAAGCAGCAGTGGGGCGGTGCCCAGGACATCGCGAGCCACGGCAACCTCGGCCACCTTCCAGGACAGCACCAGCGTACGCTGCTGTCCTTGGCTGGCAAATGAACGGGCGGAGCGACCCGCCACGGTAAACTCAATCTCGTCGCGATGCGGTCCCACCAACGTCACGCCGCGGCGAATTTCCTCGTCGGCATGCTCGTCAAGGGCAGCCAGCATGCGCTCGTACGCCCAACCCTTCAGCTCTTCGCGATCCTCGACCTGGGGCAAATCCCCCAGCGTGGACGCATAGGTCACGTTGGCGACCTCACCTGACGCCACTTGCCCGTAGGCAGTGTGCACATGGCCCGCCAGCCGGTCGAGCAGGGCCAACCGGTGCACGAGCAGGGCCGAGCCCGCGCGGGCAATCGAATCGTTCCACGCGCCGAGCATCTCACGGCAGCACCAGGTCTCCTTGAGCAAGGCGTTACGCTGGGTCACGCAGCGCCCATAGGTGCTCGCAAGATCGGCATAGCGTGCGCTCAGCTGCATGCCAAAGTCATCGAGGGCGGCGCGGCGCACACTGGCGCCTCGCTTAACCATGTCCAGATGGTCGGGGCAAAACAGCACGCTCGGCAGAATCCCGCGCACACCGGCGGCAGAGCATCTCTTGCCGTTGCGACTAAACGAGCGCTTACCGTCCTCCGCGCTCAATCCCATATCAAGCACGCGGCCGTCGCCCTCGAGCCTCAGCTCGATCTTGCACGAGCCCACGCCGTCATGGACGAGCTCGGCTGCGGTCGGATGCCTAAACGAGGCGCCGCTCGTCAGCAGCTGCAGCGCCTCTATGAGATTGGTCTTTCCCGCCGCGTTGGGTCCCGCAAGTATCGTCACGCCCTCGTCCAGGGCAAGGCGATAGCTATCGAAGCTGCGGTAGTGCGCGACGGAAAGATCGCGGGCGAACATGGTCATGGCGCAGCGCTAGATGCGGACCGGCATGACCAGGTACAGGTAGTTGATCTTGTCGTAGGACTTGAAGATGCCCGCCTGCGAGTAGCTCTTGAGCTCCAGCGTGATCTCCTTCTCCTTGGACAGGGCATTGAGGCAGCCGAAGATGTAGTGGTAGTTGAAGGCGATGGTACCCGACTCGCCCTCAGCCTCGACATCGATCGTCTCCTGCGCAAGGTCCTGGTCATTGGAAATGGAGGACAGGCCCATCTGCCCGTTCTCGACATCGATCTCGAACTTGACGGCGGGGTTGGCGCTCGCGATAACGGCCACGCGCTTGAGGGCGGCGTTAAAGGCGGCGACATCGATCTTGACGCTCGTCACGCACGAATCGGGGATGAGCTGCTTGTAGTTGGGGTACACGCCCTCGATGCGACGCGACACGTAGGTGGTGTTGCCGGCCTCGAAGACGACCTGGGTGTCGGTAGCCCCGATCATGATGGTCGCCTGGCTGGCCATGATGTTCAGCGCGTCGTTAAAGGCGTCAGCCGGAACGTTGAGCTCAAAGGAGCCCTCGAGGGTCGAGGTCTCGACCTGCGTATCGCACACGGCCAAGCGGAAGGAATCGGTCGCCACCAGGCGTACGGTGTTGTTCTCGACCTTCATGTGCACGCCGCCCAGGATGGGGCGAGCCTTGTCGGTCGAGGTGACGCGCCACACGCGGCCGACCATTTCGGACAAGACATCGGTCGGCAGCTCCACGGCACTCTCGATGGCATAGGCCGGAAACTCGGGGAAGTCATTGGCATCGAGCGTGTTCAGCCTAAAAGAGCTCTTCTCGCAACCAATCAGCACCTGGCGCTCGGACAGCTCAAAGGTGACCGGGGCATCGGGGAGGGTCTTGGTGATATTGGAGAGCATCTTACAGGGGATAACCATCTCGCCCTCTTCTTCGACATGCGCCGCGATGCGATGACGGATCGAGATAGTGTAGTTAGAGGTCTGGAATTCCAAGATGCCGTCTTGGGCCTTAACGAGCACGCCCGACAGGATGGGAAGGGTGGATGCCGAAGCGACACCCTTCATAACGACGCCGATGGCTTGTGTAAGCGAGCTCTGGCTGACGGTGAACTTCATCTTTTAATACCTTTCTATAGATATAAATATCTTAATAATAGTAATAGCACTGATGAAACTGTTGATTACTCCCAAAGACGCAGGTCAGACCAAGAAAGAGAATCGACAGCAACCTGTGTGCAACAGGGGTGGTTTTCCACGTTCAAAACCTGCGCAAAACTTTTCATCACCGCGGGTTGGGTTTTAGACACCTTATGCCCGTGGTTTCGACAAGTTTTCAACAGGTGTCTCTATTTCCCTACGAGCGCAGTGTAATTTTATCGCGCAGCGACTTGAGGTCTTCGGTGACGGTGCGGTCTTCCTGGATCATCTTCTGGACCTTTTTGTAACTCGTGCTGACGGTCGAGTGGTTGCGGTTGCCAAATTCGGCGCCCACCGCCGTGGTCGTCATCTCGCACATCTCGATGGCCAGGTAGATAGCGATATGGCGTGCTTTGGCGATATTGGCGTTGCGACGCGGGCCGATGAGCTCCTCGTGCGTCACGCCGTACTGCTCTTCGATGACGGACTGAACCGTCTGGACGTTGATCTTTTTGGCCGATGTGTCAAAGTACTGGCTGGCGATGGCGTCGATATCGTCAAAGGTGAGCTCCCCGCCCTCGCGCTCGCGGTCGCCCGCCTCGCCGGCGCAGCGCTCGCAAAAGCTCTCGAGTTCGCGGATGTTGGTGCCCGAGACCTCGGCCATGTGTTTAAAGTGCTCGTCGGTTAGGTGCCCGCCGTCGCCGCCATAGGCCGCCAGCAGCGAGTCGTCGCCTGCCTCGGGAGCGGCGACGATGGTGTTCTCGTAATAGCGCTGCAAGATCTTGTATTTCATTTCGTAGCTGGGCTCTGCGACCAGGCAGAGCATGCCGGCGTTGAAGCGGCTGGTTAGACGCTCGTCCATGCTCAGGTCCTTGGGGGCGCGGTCTGCCGCGATGACGACCTTCTTGTTGTTGCGGATGAACTCGTCCATGAGCTGGAAAAAGTAGTCCACGCTCGCGCGCTTGCCGATGATGTTTTGGATGTCGTCGATGATGAGCACGTCCACGCCGTGGTACGCCTGCATGATGGGGGCGTTGCTCTTCTTTTGGCGGTCGAACTCGGTCATCAGGTCGTCCAGATATGCCTGGGAGTTGGCATACTTGACCTTGATCTCGGGCGACTTTTCGGCGAGCTCGTTTTTGATGGCAAGCAGCAGGTGCGTCTTGCCCAGGCCCGATTTGCCGTAGATGAACAGTGATGTGCACGTGCCCCGCTCGTCCGCGAGGGCGGCAAACTTGAGTGCCGAGCGATAGGCATGGCTGTTCTCGGGGCCGTAGACAAAGTTCTCAAAGGTAAATTTTGAGTTCGCGGCGAGCGGGGCTCCATCCGTATTCTGTTCGGCCGGCGCGGTCGGTGCTGGCATGGGTGAAGCGGGGGTCGCAGCTTGCGTGGATTTAGTTGGCGCTCCGCCCTTCATCTGGTTCATCATGCGACGAAAATCATCGGCCGAGAGCGTGTTCTTGATTGCAATGCCCGAATCCGCGCCCGTCGTTGCGTCGTGAGCGATGGGCATGTGCGTGACGGGTGCGTTCGTTGACGTCGCCGCCGCGGTCGGCAACGGTGCCATGGTTTCACGGGAAACATCGCTGTGCTGGTGCCCGATTGTCGGCACGTCGCCTGCGGAGGCCGGCGCCGCCGGGGAAGCAGCGAGGGCCGTGGCGGGCGCCGTCGCGGCAGCGGATTCCGTCGCGGCGCCTTGCGGTGCCACGATGTCGAGCGCAATCGGTGCAAAGGCGATTTCTTCCAGATAGGCCTCAATGGTCGGCTGATGCTTTTTGAGCTGCGCGATGGCAAAGCGCGAGGGGGCCTCGATCGTGAGCGTATCTTCGGTTAGGCTTATGGCGCGCGATTGCCCCAGCATGTTGATGAGGCGTGCATCTTGGCCGTCGCGCTGGCAAAAGGCGATGGCATCCCCCAGGATGATGCTTGCTTCCTCGTCCACTATCTCTCCCGTTCTTTAGCTCTGAGCTCGCACGCGAGCGGCGCCGAGTTCGGTCAGATGGTATTTCTGGCCATGCTTGATGACCAAGCCGGCCTGCGCCAAGTCATTGAGCGTGCGTGACCAAGTGGGGGCCGAGTTTCCAAACGCCCTCGCCAGATCGGTAGCACCGCACGCTTGATTTTGCGCCAGATAGCCCAGCGCGGCGTTGCCGCGATCGCTTACGAACACGTCCGGTTGTGGCTGCGCATACTGATTTGCTGCATTAGGATACATCATTTGAGCTGCTGGTTGTTGAGAACTCTGCATCGGCGGCATTTGCTGTTGAAAACTTTGAGGCCACTGTTGGTAAGGCTGCGGAGGCATCTGCTGGGCCCAGGGGTTGTACTGCTGCTGCGGCATCTGCTGGTACGGCTGCTGATATCCCTGCTGGTACTGCTGCGGGAACTGCTGGCCATACCCCAGTGGCTGCATCTGCTGATATGGATATCCCTGTTGGTACGGCTGATAGCCCATTTGCTGGCTACCCGGTGCCCCCGTCGCCTGCTGCATTGCTGCTGTATCCTGATCCGCCAGCGGCATGGCCTGTGGCACGTTTGGCGGCATCGACATCGACGCCGCCTGGGGCTCTTGTGTAGGAGCATTCCGGGCTGCTGCATCTGTCCCACGCGGGGCTGCGATCTGTTGCGTTGCCATGGGCTGCTGCGCAAAAGCTCCGGCAGGGG
>JAQCYU010000058.1 GCA_027682925.1 Coriobacteriaceae bacterium AF45-21 | reverse complement strand
GCGGGCGCGACGGTCTCGGCGGCAGTAGCCTGCTCGGCGGCGGGCGCCTCCTGCTCGCTTGCGGGCTCAGACGTGGGCTCTGGTTCACCAAACGGCAACGAGGGCTGCACCACGCCGCCCGGAAGCTTGGCCTCCGGCTTAGGCTCGCCCAGCAACGAGGGCTGCACCACGCCGCCCGGAAGCTTGGCCTCCGGCTTAGGCTCGCCCAGCAACTTGCCGCGACGGCGACGGGCCGGCTTCTCGGCCTCGCGCGCGCCTCGGCAGCCGCTTCGCGTGCCTTCTCGGCAACAAACGCCGCTGCCGAGGTATCGAGCTGCACCGTTGCGTGCGTGCGCGCGGGCGCGGCGACCTCGCCGGCATGCATCACGATGACGCCGCAGGTGCTCGTCTTAACAAACTCGACCATCTTGGGGTCGGTGAAGCCGGTCACGTCGTTGACGATCGAGGCGCCGCAGCGCACGGCCGCCTTGGCAACCGCCACGTGACGCGTGTCGATCGAGACGATGGCGCCCTCCTTGGCCAGCGCGCGCACCACGGGCAGCACGCGGCGAGCCTCCTCGTCGGGATTGACCGGGGTAAAGCCGGGGCGCGTGGACTCGCCGCCTACGTCGATGATGTCGGCGCCGGCGTCGAGCATCGTCAGGCCATACTCGATCGCGGCGTCCGGGTCGAAATGCTCCCCGCCATCGCTAAACGAATCGGGCGTCACGTTGAGGACGCCCATGATGCGCGGACGGTCAAAGCTGAGCTCGTACTTTCCGCACCGCCATGTCTTGCTGTCGTTCGCCATGAACATCCTCCTAAAATGCCCACGCCGCCGAGCTTGGGGAGCTGGCGGCGGGGTCGCTTTGCACTCAGTCTTTCTATTGTATCCGCGTACACGGGCTAGAACGCAAACGCGGCCGCGATGTCGCAAGAAATCAGCAGGTCGGCATTTGCATCCTGATCGGTAGGCGCCAAATTGCAAATGGCCAGCGTATCGCCGGTAAAGTAACGCGTAAGGCCCGCCGCCGGATACACCACGAGCGAGGTCCCACCCACAATGAGGGCATCGGCCGCGGCGATGGCGGCAACGGCACCGGTCAACACATGCTCGTCGAGCGGCTCTTCGTAGAGCACCACATCGGGCTTGATGCGACCACCGCACGCAGGGCACACGGGCACGCCCGCGGCGTCCTCATGCTCGCGCGAGCAAATCCACTCGGCGCTATAGACCGCGCCGCACGACTGGCAAATGTTGCGATGGACCGATCCGTGCAGCTCGAACACGCGCTGCGAGCCCGCCATCTGATGCAAGCCGTCGATGTTTTGCGTCACCACGGCATCAAGCTTGCCGGCGCGCTCCAGCTCGGCCAGCTTGGTGTGACAGCGGTTGGGCTTAGCGTTAAGCGCGATCATCTTGGTGCGGTAGAAGTCGAAGAACTCGGCCGGATGCGCCTCGTAAAAGCTATGCGACAGCATGGTCTCGGGCGGATAGGCAAACTGCTGGTGATACAGGCCGTCCACGCTGCGGAAATCGGGGATGCCGCTCGCCGTGGAAACACCAGCGCCGCCAAAGAAGACCACGCGCTTGTGGGTGTCAAACAGATCCGCCAGCGCGGCGGACGCCTGCCTGGGGTCCGATATTGCCTGCGTCATATGAGTCCTCCGTCCTTGTTGATCGGGCGGCGTCGGGCGATATCCCAGCATGCGACCTTTAAGTCAGCATGCGCGGAGCCCACCCCGCCCCTGTTGCGCTAATCTTAAGCCTGCCAACCCCGTCGAAAGGACACCATGCCTCAGACTTACACTTTCGCCTCGTGGAACGTCAACGGCCTGCGCGCCGTGCTCAAAAAGGACCCGAGCTTTATCCAGATCGCGCAAGAACTCGACGTCGATATCCTGGCGCTGCAAGAGACCAAGTTGCAAGAAGGCCAGGTCGATATTGACCTGCCCGGCTATCACCAAACCTGGAGCTACGCCGAGCGTAAAGGCTATTCGGGCACTGCGGTCTTTAGCCGCCAGAAACCGCTGCGCGTGCTGCACGCCGACGCGCTGTTACCCTACGCCGGCGAGGGCGAGGCGGCCGCACTCGTCACCCAAGCCGTAACCGAGGGCCGCGTCTGCGCGCTGGAGTTCGACAAGTTCTGGTTTGTGGATGTCTACACTCCCAACGCGCAAAACGAACTCGCCCGCATCGACGTGCGCATGGCTTGGGACGATGCCTATCGCGGCTTTTTGAGCGCGCTTGAACGCGAGACCGGCAAGCCCGTCGTAACTTGCGGCGACTTTAACGTGGCGCATGAGGAGATCGACCTTAAGAACCCCAAGTCCAACCGCGGCAACGCCGGCTTTTCGGACGAGGAGCGCGGCAAGTTCACCGAGCTGCTCAACGCCGGGTTTACCGATACCTGGCGCGCGGCAAATCCGGACGTCGAGGGCGTCTACAGCTGGTGGAGCTACCGCTTTAATGCCCGCAAGAACAACGCCGGTTGGCGCATCGACTACTTCCTGGTAAGCGACGCAATCGCCGGCAACGTGCGCGACACGGGCATCCGCGGCGACATCTTTGGCAGCGACCACTGCCCCGTCACCCTTACGTTGGAGCTCTAGCCCCAACTGATCCCCTGAGGACGGAGGAAAACGGATCATTTTGGGCCTCGTGAGGGTATCCGTGTGACCCATCCGCCACGAAACACGCCCATCTACTACGTTTAAGCCACCACCCTCAACCACAGCGAACAACGCCAAAAGAAAACCGCAGGTAGAAAGCCTGCGGTTTTTCATAAAACGCGAACATTGTCGGGGGCATCAAGCTAAACGTAGTAGATGGGCCAGTTTCGTGGCAAGCGCCGTCAACTGATTCCCTGGGGACATCTGGGGACGGAAGAAAATGGATCAATTTGGCTCTCTGAGGGCCACGATGCCCGTCATATCAGCCGGCCATTCCAAAACTTTGCCGGTTTACGGGGCTGAATCGCGAACCCCTAACCATACGCAATTCCGAGATAATAAAATCGCAGGTAGACGGTGTGCCCTATTTCGAAAAATGCTGGTATGGTCGGCCCGCGCTAATCTAGCCCCGTAAACCGGCATAGTTTTGAAATGGCACTTCGGCAGTATTGATTCCCGCCCCGGCGTAACCAACCCTACAGCCCGTATTTCACGACGACTCGGTTGATGCGGCAACACCAAGGCTTGTACAGGGCGACCAAAAACACGCAGGTCGCAAGGCCGTGCGTGATATCGAACGGTACGGCGGTGGCAAGACGCGCCATGGCACCCGCCCACGTGAGCGGCTGTACAAACCCAATGATGTCATACGCGTTGATCACAACGCCGTACAGCAAACCCGAAGCAAAGCCGTAGATCAACAGCGCCGGCATACGCACGGTGCCATCGGCGCGATCAAAAGCGCCGGCATGCGCCAACGCACCGCCAACGTATCCCACGAGCCCCCAGGCATACATCTGCCACGGCGTCCACATGCCCTGTCCAAAAAAGAAATTGCTGGTCAGCGCCGCCAGCGCGCCAACCATAAAACCATTGCGGCAACCAAGCGTCGCCCCCGCGATAATGGCGATGGCGCTCACCGGTTTAAAGTCGGGAATGGGGCCAAACAGAATGCGCCCCGCCGCAGCCAACGCCGCCAGAACCAGCGTTGGCATAATCTGGCGTAAGCCCGGGCGCGACGCCTCGTAGCCCGCAAAGAACAGCGCGAGCACCAGCGCCACCACGACAAGCATGGCAAGCGCCGCCTGTTCAACGCCCGCCAGCAACGCCGCAGCCATCACGGCTGGCACCGCCAGCAGCAGCGGTATCTCCAGTTTTGCGAGTAGGCGCACGATGCGATAATCCGCCATCCCATCACGCCCTATAAAACACGTTGTCGGCAAAGAAGTCGACCGGCGGCTCCATGCAGGCAATCTCACCGTCAAACATCATGGCAACGTCATCGGCAACCTGCTCGGCAAAATCCAGATCGTGCGTGGCCATGATGACGGTGCCACCAACCTTCGCATGGTCACGCAGGCGCGGGCGATGATGCGGCGGCTGAACAGGTCTAGACCCTTGGTGGGCTCATCGAGCAATAGCAGTTCGGGGCCGATTAGCAGCAGTTTTGCCAATGCAAGCAGTTGACGCTGCCCGCCCGAAAGATCGTACGGATGGCGCCCATCCAGACCCGACAGCCCCAAGCTCGCCGCACGCTCCCGCGCCAAGTTCTCGTCATATCCGCAGGTCGAGGCCCATTCCATCAGCTCGTCGCGCACCGTCTCGGCAACCAACAACGCCTTGGGATTCTGAGGCAGCAGCGCCGCCGATGCCGCCCCACGCACCATGCGACCACGCTGCAACTTGACCGTTTTGGCCAGCACCGAGAGCATCGTCGACTTGCCGCAGCCGTTTCCGCCCACAATCGCATGCACCGCGCCAGTCGAAAACGCCACATCGAGTCCGCGCAGCACCCAGCCGGACGCCCGATCGTAGCGAAACCAGCTTCCTGTCAAGGTGGTGGCCGAGCCAGCGTACATTTTTGGGAGTATTCTGCATCCACCGGCGCGCGATGACGCCCCCGAGTCGTCCTGCGGCAAGATTTGCGCCTCAAATTTAGCCGATTTGTCCGTTTTTGGTCCCTTTTTCGCACCCGCAACGTCCGCGTGCGGGTCTAAAGAGCCCTGCCGGCCACCAGCGATGCTGAAAATTCCGTTTTTTGCACGCCGCGAGCCACCCCACCCTGGCACCTCGCCAGAAAACAGCTCTTCGCGATGCCCCAAGGAGGCAATGTCGGCCACCTCGCGCACGCGGCCGCCCTCAATCCGATACGCGCACGCCGCATACTCGAGCATTGGGCGCGGTTGATGCGTAGCCACAACAACCGTGCAGCCCAGCTCGCGATTCACACGAAACAGCGCGTGCAGAAAATTCTTCTCGGCAACGGGATCGAGCTGAGACGTGGGCTCGTCGAGTAGCAGCACACGCGGACGCAGCGCCAGGACGGCGGCAAGCGACAGCAGCTGCTTGCGGCCACCCGAAAGCGTATCGGTATCGCGATGAAGCCAGTCCTCCAGACCAAAGAAATAGCTGGTTTCGGCAACACGGCGGCGCATCTCGTCGCGCGACACCCCCAGATTCTCTAGGCCAAACGCCATCTCGTGCCACACGGTCTCGCACACAATCTGGTTCTCGGGATCCTGAAACACGTAGCCCACGCGCTCCGCAGACGCGCGCACGTCCATGTCGGCAACGTTCTCGCCCAGCACGCGCAGCTCGCCGGTACACTCACCCGTCGGCGCAATCTCGGGCTTAAGCAGCGAGAGCAGCGTCGACTTACCCGACCCGGTACCACCAACGAGCAGCGCAAACGCGCCTTGGGGGACAGACCAGTCGAGCCCCTCGAGCACCGCAGCATCAGCCCCGGGTAGGTAAAGCTCAGGCTCCGCACCTCAATCGCCGGCATATCCGGGTCGCACGCCGCGCCCGACACCGGGCCACTATCCAACCGAGCCATCAGCCGAACCTCTTCTCATCGATCGCATGCAGCACGCAGGGCAGCACCATCCAGGCAGCGTACACGACATAGCCCAGCCACGGCGCGGGCACCGAAAGCTGCGGGTAAAACGAATACTGCGTTGTCGCGGTCCATGCCACCGCCACCGCGGCGGCACCAAACACTGCAAGTCCAACCAGCGCGGCAACATCGCCGCGCCTCAGCCGATACCGCGCATACGTCGTACGGCGCGGCGCAGCACCCCACCCGCGCGAGCGCATGGCATCCGCGCGCTCAAGCGAATCTTCCATGCCCCAGCCCATCAGCACGCTCGACGCCCGCAGGCGCAAGCGAATCTTCCATGCCCCAGCCCATCAGCACGCTCGACGCCCGCAGGCGCGAGCGCACGGGGTCAGCCGGCG
>JAQCYU010000057.1 GCA_027682925.1 Coriobacteriaceae bacterium AF45-21 | reverse complement strand
GCAAGCGCGGCGGCAGCTCCCGTCGTCCCGGCGACGGCAGCTCCCGTCGTCCCGGCGACGGCGGCGGCAAGCGCAAGTAGCATACGCGTCGCCCGCTAGGGCGAGGCGAACCAAGGGCCCCGAGCAACTACGCTTGGGGCCCTTTTTGGTGCAAAGGGGTCAGAGCAAGGAGTGTCCCTGGGTGCCGGCAGAAAAGGATCGTCCCTAAGTGCCGCATAAATGCCGTTTATCGGAGAAAAAATACCGTTCACCGGTCATAATGATTGTTCTGGCTTTGGGCTTGTCTACAATAGCTCCCGTAAAAAGAAATGCGGAAGGTTACCGAGTCCCTCGGACGTGGGCCTAACCAAAGTCTTTGAACGGGTGTGTCTCTTTAGACGCATTCGCTTGATTTTGGTTGGGCTATATGTATGAAGGGACATGCCACCATGGGTTTCTTTTCTCGCCTGATGGGCGGTTCGGATGAGCAGAAGACTGCAGCTTCCGAGTTCGAAATCCTCGCTCCCGTTTCCGGCGAGCTTGTTCATCTGGAAAAAACCAATGACCCCGCTTTTAGCAGCCGTGCCGTGGGCGATGGCGTTGCCGTGGTTCCCCAAGAGGGAACGGTGTGCGCTCCTGTTTCCGGCACCGTCGCGGCGCTGTTCCCGACTGAGCACGCGCTGGGCATCATGTCCGACGACAGCTCTGCTCAGGTGATGCTGCATATCGGAATCGACACTGTTAAACTTGAGGGCAAGGGCTTCCATGCGCTTGTTGCTCAGGGTGACCATGTCGACGCGGGCCAGCCCCTCGTCGAGGTCGATTTCGACGCGGTTCGCGCCGCTGGCTTCGACCCCACGGTCTTTGTTATCGTGTGCGAGCGTTCGGAGAACTCGACTCTTCGTGAGCACGCTTCCGGCCCTGTTACTGTTAAAGAGCCTGTCGTCTGGCTTTCCGAGTAAATTCTTGTGGTGGGTACCGTGGTTATCAAGCGAGTTTTCAACAATAACGTCGCAATGGTCACTTCGGACGATGGCTCCGAGCTCATTGTCATCGGTCGAGGCCTCTGCTTTGGCCGTCATGCCGGCGACGCTATCGATGAAGCATCGGTCGAAAAGACCTATGCGCTGCAGGAGGGCACTTCTCAGGATTCGCGTACGATTGACCGCTTGGCACATCTTTTGGAGTCCATCCCCACCGTCAACCTCGTGATTGCCGAGGACATTGTTCAGATGCTCCGTCGAGAGCTCAATGTTGATATCAACGACAAGATCCTCATTGCTCTCGCAGACCATATCGGCCTTGCTTTGGAGCGCGAGCGCAAGGGCGTCTCCTGCGAGAATCCGTTGCTGCTCGAGATCCAGCAGTTCTATCGCAAGGAGTATGCGCTTGCGGGCCGTGCGCTGCAGATTGTCAAGGAGTATATGGGTATCCAGATGAGCGAAGAAGAGCAGGGTTTTATTACGCTGCATATCGTCAACGCCACCATGCCGCAGCGCTCTGACCGTCTGATTGTTTCGGTCCAGCTTGTTCGCGACGTGCTCGCGATTGTTTCCGAGCACTATGCCACGACCCTTGACGTCACCTCGTTGCCGTACGAGCGTTTCGTTCGCCATCTGCAGTTTTTTGCGCAGCGGGCGCTCGATCCCGCGGCGGGGCAGGTCAATGGCGACGCGCTGTTCCGTATCGATGAAACGGCGTATCCGAGGGCGTTCTCGTGTGCGGAGTCAATTGCCGACCACTTAGCGTCTACCTATAACGTTGTCGTTACCGATGCCGAGAAGAGTTATCTCGCATATCACATTGTTAACCTGCTTGGAGAACCTGGTCTCTAGGCATAACGTGCCCACACATCGATTGATATAAGGCAAGGCTCACGGTCTTGTCCAGGGCACATCTGTCTTAATTTGCGGAAAAGGAAGGGGAGTACCGCTATGACCGCAAAAAAGAAGTTCAATTTCAAAGCGCCGTTGGAGGTGTTCGCGAAGTCAATCGTTCAGCCGATGATGTATCTCTCGGTTGCCGGCATTCTGCTCATCGTGGGCATTATTCTGACCAACAAGACCATCTGCGCCGTGATCCCTGTGCTGGGCTCCGGTCCGTTCCAGCTTGTGGGCGCCGTTGTCTATCAGTCGCTGATGTTTATCATCAACAACCTCTCGATTTTGTTCTGCGTGGGCATCGCCGGCGCCATGGCAAAGAAGAACAAGGGCCATGCTTCGCTGATTGCCTGATGTCGTTCTTCCTGTTCCTGCAGGCTAACAACATCGTGCTCAACGCCACCGGCTCTCTTGCCGAAGCGAGCGGCATGCTCGGCCTTACCGGAACCGGCCAGAGCACCGTTATGGGCATTCAGGTGCTCGATACCGGCGTGTTTGGCGGCATCATTCTTGGTTGCATCACCGGTGCCGTGTTCAACAAGTACTCGAACAAGCAGTTCCCCATTGCCCTTTCGATGTTCTCGGGCGTTCGCTTCCCGTTCCTGATCATGATCATCATCTCCTGGATCATGGGCGCTGGCTTCTGCATCGTTTGGCCTCCGGTTCAGGGCGCCATCTCCTCCGTTGCCGGCATCATTAAGGAGTCGGGCAACATCGGTCTGTTTATCTACGGCATGCTCAACAAGCTGCTCGTTCCCACCGGCCTGCACCACCTCATCTACACCCCGTTCCAGTTCTCCGATGTGGGCGGCACCCTTACGCTGGGTGATCAGGTTATCGCCGGCGCCTATCCCATCCGTGTTGCCGAGATGGCGATGACGGGCCAGCCCTTCTCCGATAGCACCTACTTCAACAGCTACACCTTCAACAACCTGTGGCCCTACATCGGTATCGGTCTCGCCTTTATCTTCACCGCCTACAAGCAGAACAAGGACAAGACCAAGGCTGTCATCATTCCGCTGATCATCACCGCCGTGCTTTCCTGCGTGACCGAGCCCATGGACTTCCTCTTTGTCTTTGCCGCTCCCGTGCTCTTTGTCGTCCACTCGATTCTTTCCGGCGTCTTCCTGGTTCTTCTTAAGGTTCTCTCCGTGCCCGCTTCGACTGCAGGCGGCATCATCAACATCGTGGTTTCCAACCTGGTCCTCGGTGTCGACAAGACCAACTGGCCGGTTATGCTGGTGCTTGGAGTCGTCAACGCCGCTCTGTACTTCTTCCTCTTCACCTTCCTTATCAAGAAGCTCAACCTCCACACGCCTGGTCGCGAGGAAGAGTCCGAGCTTGCTGAGTCCGTTGCCGAGGGCGAGGCCGCCGCGTCTGTCGCGGTGAAGCAGGGCGCTGTTGCCGCGGCCCCCGCAGAGGGCGTCGATGCAGGTATTGCCGACCTGGTCGCAGGTCTTGGTGGCAAGGACAACATCGAGGAGCTCGAGAACTGCTTTACGCGTCTCCGCGTGAACGTTAAGAACCCGGACCTCATCAATGAGGACCTTATCAACCACGTGCCCAACAGCGGCATCAACCGCAACGGCAATAATATCCAGATCATCTTTGGCATGAAGGTCGCCGAGATGCGCGACAAGGTCGAAAACGCAATTGAGAAGGAGCAGTAAACAATGATCATTACTCTGTGTGGTGGCGGATCCACCTTTACCCCCGGCATCGTCAAGTCCATCGCTCTTCGCAAGGACGAGCTCGACGTTGACGAGATTCGTCTGTACGACATCAACGAGGAGCGCCAGCGCAAGATCGGCGTGCTCGTGGACTGGATTTTGCACGAGGACCTTGGCCTGGACATCAAGCTCACGGTGACCACCGACAAGGAGACTGCCTTTACGGACGCGAGCTTCGTGTTTGCCCAGATGCGCGTGGGCGGCTATGCCATGCGCGAGCAGGACGAAAAGATTCCGCTGCGTCACGGCTGCGTGGGTCAGGAGACTTGCGGTTGCGGTGGCCTTGCCTATGGCATGCGCACCATCTTCCCCATGGTCGAGTTGATCGATGACGTTGAGAAGTACGCCAAGAAGGACTACTGGATTCTCAACTACTCCAACCCTGCCGCCATCGTCTCCGAGGGCTGCCGCGCGCTGCGTCCCAACGCTCGCATCATCAACATCTGCGACATGCCGATCGCGATCATCGACGTGGTGTGCGCCGCGCTTGATATCGATAAGAAAGATGTTGAGTACGATTACTTTGGCCTCAACCACTTTGGTTGGTTCACCTCGATCCGCCACAAGGGCGAGGAGGTGCTCCCGCAGCTGCGCGAGTACATCAAGGAGCATGAGATCCTGCTGCCCGATTCGTACCTCAAGGGCATGAGCTCGCTGATGTCCAAGAAGCCCGAGGAGGCCACCGACGAGCACCCCGAGCAGAACCGCCACACCAAGGGCAGCTGGTACTACGTCTGGAAGGGCGAGTACGAGATCATGGAGTGCTTCCCGGAGTACCTGCCCAACACGTATCTGAACTACTACCTGCAGCAGAAGGAGTTCGTCGAGCATTCCAACCCCGAGCGCACTCGTGCAAACGAGGTCGAGGAGACGCGCGAGAAGAACCTCTTTGAGGGCATCGACACTACGAGAAGACGGGTGAGATCGACGAGAGCACGTTCTATGCGGGCAGCCACGGCGACTGGATTGCCGACCTGGCCATCGCTCTGAAGAACGACACCAAGCAGCGCTTCCTGGTCATTTGCGAGAACAAGGGCGCTATCCCCAACATGCCCTATGACGCCATGGTCGAGCTGCCTGCCTACATTGGCAAGAACGGCCCCGAGGTCATCAGCCGCGACAACATTCCGCTGTTCCAGCAGGGCCTCATGATGCAGCAGCTGAACTCCGAGAAGCTCGTGGTCGAGGCCACGATCGAGGGTTCGTACGAGAAGGCGCTCAAGGCCTTTACGCTCAACAAGACCGTGCCTT
Source organism: Coriobacteriaceae bacterium AF45-21 (assembly GCA_027682925.1). Lineage (GTDB taxonomy): Bacteria > Actinomycetota > Coriobacteriia > Coriobacteriales > Coriobacteriaceae > Collinsella. The sequence goes on along the minus strand of JAQCYU010000057.1, from coordinate 1,527 downwards.
CGATGAAGGTCGCCAAGGAGGTTCTCGACGACATGATCGAGGCCAACAAGGGTTACTGGCCTGAGCTTAAGTAAAGACAGAAAGTCACTGGCGTAAAAGGCCGCTGGCTGCATAGCTTGAGCAATGCCCCGTTCGCGTATTTGCGCGGACGGGGCATTGCCGTTTGGTGCGAAGGGTTGATATGGGGGTGGGCAGCGCCGTCGCGTCGAGATCGCTCGGGCCCTGCTGTGCCCGGGCGGCGCGGTGATTCTGGACGAGCCCTTTACCGGCTTGGATGCCGCTGCGCGCGATGCGTGCGCCGAGGTCGTGCTCGACTTGCTCGATGGCCGCACGCTCCTTCTCGCCGCGCACGACGCCACCGACGCTCATGCCCTCGATATCTCGGATACCATCACGTTCTAAGTTCTAGCTCAGCAACAAAATGATCCGTTTTCCTCCGTCCCCAAGGGATCAGGTGTGCTATTCTATCTGCGGGGTAATACTTAGGAATACCAAGTAATACCAACGCCGTAGAAACAAACTCCAGATGCGGGCCAATCGGGTTGCCTTCACAGCCCGTCGCCCAGCCGCGTGGCCCGCATCTATCCGCACCACCGTCGTTTCAAAAAGGAAGCGCCATGGCAGAACACATGACCCCGGTTGTAGCGAAGGTCTTGCCTGAGGAAAAGGCGGCCTTCGCGGCGGCAACCCAGCTCGTAGGCACCACGCCGTCCAACGCCATCCGCATGTTCATCGCCGCCTTCAATCACTGCGGCACCTTTCCGTTCGACATTTCGCCCAGCGGGGCCTTTGGCACTGTGCCCGATTCTCATCAATAAGTGATCCGTTTTCCTCCGTCCCCATGGGATCAGCTCTCTGCCGAGTTGTGGTAGAACTAGGGAACGGTTTTGAGGAGGTTGGCATGCTCAATGCGATGGCGTGGGCGCTTGCATGTTTTGGCGTTGTCGCTGCCGATATAGCCCTGAGCGTGGTTCTGTTTTCGGTTCTCGATGCCGTATCGGTGCTGACGGGCTATCCGATCGACAATCTCGATATCCAATGGTTCCAGGCTGCCGCTCAGACGGCGTCGTTTTTGATGGCGCTGCTGTGGTGGCGTTATCTGTGGCCCCGCTCCTTCATGGCGCGCCGGCAAGGTGAACGTCCGCTCGGCGGGGGAGCAAGTGCTGCATGGAAGCGCATCGCTTGCGTTGTCGTGATTGGCCTTGCCCTGCAGGTGCTCGTTGGCTACGTGACCGACGCCGTGCTGTCGCTGTTGCCCGACGCCGCGGCCGACTACAGCGAGCTTATCGAGGAAACAGGTATGGGCGACACCAGCTATCTCGCCGTCCTGACTACGGTGCTCGGCGCCCCATTTTGTGAAGAGCTGCTGGTGCGCGGCATTATTTTTGAGTTTTCGCTCCGAGCGTTTAATCCGCAGTGTCGCCCACTTTGGAAGCGCCCGCGTCGTGCGAGCGCGCAAAACGGCGCCATGGTGCCCTGGGCGGCCCCAAGTACGTGGGGTATCGCCGCGGCGATTGTGCTGCAGGC
>JAQCYU010000056.1 GCA_027682925.1 Coriobacteriaceae bacterium AF45-21 | reverse complement strand
GCCTCCAGCCCAGCTCGCGCTGGAGCTTCGTGCTGTCGATGGCGTAGCGGCGGTCGTGGCCGGGGCGGTCGGCGACCCAGTCGAAGTCCTCGGGGTCGCGCCCCATGGCCGTGAGGATCATGCGCAGCACGGTGATGTTGTTCTTCTCGCCGTCGGCGCCGATGAGGTAGGTCTCCCCCATGCGGCCCTTGGTGAGGATGTCCCAGACGGCGCTGGAATGGTCCTCGGTGTGGATCCAGTCTCGGACGTTCTCGCCGCGGCCGTAGAGCTTGGGGCGGACGCCGTCGATGATGTTCGTGATCTGCCTGGGGATGAACTTCTCCACGTGCTGGTAGGGGCCGTAGTTGTTGGAGCAGTTGGAGATCGTGGCGCGCAGGCCGTAGGTGCGGGTCCAGGCGCGCACGAGCATGTCGGAGCTGGCCTTGGTCGAGCTGTACGGCGAGGACGGGCGGTAAGGCGTCTCCTCGGTGAACTTCGCCGGGTCGTCGAGCGCGAGGTCGCCGTAGACCTCGTCGGTGGAGACGTGGTGGTAGCGGACGCCGTACTTCCTCACGGCCTCCAGCAGGCGGAAGGTTCCCTCGACATTGGTGCGCAGGAACGGCTCGGGGTCGGCGATGGAGTTGTCGTTGTGGCTCTCGGCGGCGTAGTGCACGATGGCGTCGTGGCCGGGGACGATTTCATCGAGCAGCGCGGCGTCGCAGATGTCGCCCACGACGAGCTCCACGCGGTCGGAGGGAAGCCCGGCGATATTCTCGGGGTTGCCGGCGTAGGTGAGCTTGTCCAGGACGGTGACGTGCACGCCGGGGTGGTTGTCGACCACGTAGTGCACGAAGTTGCTGCCGATGAAGCCGCAGCCGCCCGTGACGATGATGTTCTTGGGTTCAAAAATGTCTGTCATATTTACCTCCTCTTTGCCTCGCTGGCCACATTCAAAAGATACTTGCCATATGCGGTCTTCTTCAGCGCTTCGCCCAGTTCATATAACTGTGTATAGTCGATAAATCCGCGACGATAGGCGATTTCTTCCAAGCATGCGATGTAATATCCCTGGCGGCTCTGGACAGCCTCCACGTACTCGGCAGCCTTCAAAAGACCTTCGGGCGTGCCCGTATCCAGCCACGCCATGCCTCGGCCCATCAGCTCGACCGACAGTTGACCTTTATCTAGATAGGCGTTGTTGATGCTCGTAATCTCCAGCTCGCCGCGTGCGCTCGGTTTAACGTTTGCCGCGATGTCGGAAACTTGCCCATCATAGAAGTACAGCCCTGGTACTGCATAGTTCGACTTTGGGGCCTCGGGCTTTTCCTCAATGCCGACAACCCGATGATTCTGGTCGAACTCCACCACGCCAAAGGCGCTTGCGTCTTGCACGGGATACCCGAAAACAACGGCCCCGCCGCGACCTTCCACTCTCTCTTTTGCGCGCGTAAGCAAGCGAGTGAGGTCTTGGCCATGGAACATGTTGTCACCCAGAACCAGCGCACACGGCTCGCCGGCAAGAAAGTCGCGCCCGATAGTAAAAGCCTCTGCCAGACCGCGAGGCACGGCCTGCTCGGCGTATTCTAGTCGCATTCCCAACTCGGAGCCATCGCCGAGAAGCTCCCTGAACGCCGGTAGGTCACGCGGTGTCGAGATGACAAGCACTTCGCGTATGCCCGCCAGCATCAACACGGACAACGGGTAGTACACCAACGGTTTATCGTAGATCGGCAGCAGCTGCTTGCTCATCGCCTTGGTTATAGGATGCAGACGAGTACCCGACCCGCCTGCGAGGATTATGCCTTTCATATCCCCTATCATCCTTTCAATAGCCAGCCTATTACGAAGTGGTCAAACTAAAGGTAATTAAATAATTTACAGCTTCCTCCTAAGAGCTTCACTTCCCAGCCAGAACCCATCCCTTGAACAGCCTCAGATCTTCGGCCGTCGTGATCTTGATGTTAGCGGTCGAGCCCTTCGAGAACCATACACGCTCCCCCATCGCGAACATCAGGCTCGTGGTGTGCGGCTCCACCTTGTCCAGAGGCCGCGGCGGGCGCCCTCCTCGTAGACCCACTTGGCGTATCCGTAGCGCAGCGCCTGCGGGGAGTTCAGGCACATAACCTCGTCGCGGTCCACGAACCCGCTCGTTCCCTCGCCGTCGCCCGGGGTCGCGGCCAGGTACACCTGGCTGTGCGCGGGGCTGGCGTTGCCGTGCAGCCTGCAGACGCGTATCGCGTCGGAGATCACCTCGTCGGAGACGAACGGGCTGGCGCCGTAGTGGACGAGCACCTGGTCGTCGTCGGAGATCTCGCCCTCGAGGTTCCTGAGGCCGCTGATGACGGAGTCCTGGAACTCCCTGCCGCCCTCGGCCACCCAGCGTACCTTGTCGAAGCCGCCGGCGTCGCAGATGGCGCGCAGCTCGTCCTCGTAGCCCTTGCGGCAGACCACCTCTATCGCGTCGACCTCGGGGTGGTTCTGGAACCTCTCAATGGTGTAGGACAGCACGGGGCGCCCCAGGACCTCTATGAACTGCTTGGGCACGTCGGCGCCTACCCGGGTGCCGCGGCCGCCGGCTAGTATCATCGCTATGTTCATCGTCTACTTTCCCTCGTACATCTCGAGCGCCAGCGGCAGGAAGTGGTTGAGCGTCCTCCAGCTCCGCAGCATGAAGAAACCGTCTTCGCCAAGCGTGTCCTTGAATAGACACCAGCACATCCAATACCAAGAGCTCAGTGCGAACACGCCGTAGGCATGACGCTTTTCCTCAAGGCTCAGCCCGCGCCCAAAGTAAAGTTCCAAAATCTCGTCGCCCTTATCGTGCGAGAGCCCATCGCGTACCACCATTGCCGCAAGATCGTTCATCGGGTCGTTCATGCCCGCATATTCCCAGTCGATCATGCACAGCCCCTCGTCGCCGACAATCCAGTTAACAGCGTATGTATCGTTGTGGCAGAGCACCTTCGGCCACTCGTCGAGCTCCACGTGGTGCCAAACCCGGCCCAGGCGGCGCCTCAGGCCGGCGAGGCGCCCCACGGCCTCACCTTTCCTCGGGGAGGCGAGCTCGAGCAGGCGGTCGCCCTCGGAGAGGAGGTCGACCGCGAGCGCGCAGGAGGCGCCGCTCTCGTGGAACGCGCGGATCTGCCCCACGCCTGCCGCGAGGTCCGCGGGGTTCTCGTAGTCGAAGGAACGCGACGAGGGCACGAAGCGCGAGAGCTTCCAGCCCTCGGGGCTGATGTCGATGACGGAGGGATCGATGCCCAGCTCCATCGCCGTGCGCTCGGCAACCACCTCGGCGTCGCGGTCGACCAGGGCGGAAGAGCTCACGCCCGGGTGCCTGTAGACGTACTTCTCGTGCCTGAGGTGGAACGAGAACGAGACGTTCGTCAGGCCCGCGTTCAGCGGCTTGATGTGGGTTATCTCTTCGGGTTCGCACGAGAGCAGGCTGCAGATGTTGGCGATTGCGGCGGGGCTCACGTTCGCGAGCACGCCGTCCTCGCCGAGCTCCTCCATGCTGTCGAACTCGAGCATGCCCTCGGGGGCGGCGGAGGAGAAGAGCGGCAGCTCGTCGGCATGCCGGCCCCAGAACTGCTCCCACAGGAGGCCCTTGACGCCGATGTAGCCGCGCTCTCGGTCGTAGAGCCCGAAGAACCGCTCCGCCCACTCGGGCGCGATATAGGCCGCGCCCACCATGCAAGTGCCCGAGGGGGCTCCGCAGCGGAGGTTCGCCAGCCGCCCGCCGGCGCAGACGTCAGCAACCAGCTCGCGCGTGGCGTCCCCCTGCTCGCGCACCATGCGCACGGAGCGGTCCCCGCCGCCGAAGCCGACGAACGGGTTCTCAGCGTACCAGTGGTCGGCGCAGCACAGGAAGGAGCCGTCCAGGCGGTCGCGAACGAGGTCCAGGCTCGAGAGGTTCGACTCGTCTGCCCAGCGGGTGCTCAACACCAGGTCGACGCCGAACCTGTCCTCGAGGTAGAAGAAGCGCTCCTTCTCGTAGCCCACAACCACGGCGATGTCCTCGACGCCCGCCTCGCGAAGCTGGCGGATCTGCCGCTCGATGAGCACCTCGCCCTTGTATTCGAAAAGCCCTTTGGGCTTGTCGTAAAGCGGCGGGAAGAACTGGGACGATTTACCGGCGGCAAGGATAATCGCGGTTTTAACCCTATTGCTCATTGGAATTTTTCCTCCGTATGTCTCTCAAGCCCTCGATAAACGAGAAGGCGCGAATTAACAGCACAACGGTTTCCGTAACAGCAGTCGCATAGCAAATGTTCAGCGCGTTCAGTTGTCCATAAATCCAGAGCACGACAAGGAAAAGAACTTGAATTACCGCTCCAGCGACCACAGAAGAGTTTGAGACTCCGGCCTTGCCCATAGGAGTAAGGGCCGGGAAACCTAGGAGATATGAGGCGAGTGAAATCGGAATGAGCGTGATAAGGATTCGCAGATAGTCTCCGGATTCAGCGTACCCTTCACCAAAGAACCACTCGCATAGCCCAGGCGCAAAGACGGCTACAACAATGCATGCGGGTACGAGCAGGACTTCGCCAAATACGATGATTTTGACCAGAAGACGGTAGTTCTTAGTTCTGATCATATAGGGAAACATGCTATCCGCAATTGGCGATGAAAGCCCTTTTCCTGCATTTACCGCATTGGTGCAAGCCGTAAAACGCCCTAGCTCAGCGGAGCCAGGAGAGACGACTCCCAAAACCATGGTGTTCAAGGAGGAATAGAACGTAGAGGCAACTCGTGAAACAAAATACTGCGCAGAATCCTTCATGCTTCTCCACACATCGGAGACCCCGATGTGACAAAGACAGACTCCGTATTTGCCGCGAAGATGGAATAGTAGAAAGATGTCCGCAATTGCAGAACCTAAAAAATAAAGGAGAGGAACGAGCATGTACTGCGTCGAATCCTTGACGAACACGAAAACGCCTACCAGGAACACGCTCTTTACGACAACGGTGCTAACCGTCACCATTTTCATATCTTCTAAGCCGCGGTAGGCAAAATCAGGCAACAGCGCACTTGCAGCGGCATAAAGTAAATAAAAAAAATAGAGAAGAGGGTCTTCAGCAAATTGTGGAACGGTAAGGCATAAAACCGCCAGCACCAGACCGCATAGAAGCGCAAGCACGATTTTCGCCAAGGACGCAGCAGTCAATGCTACGGAAATCTTCGCCCGGTCAAGTCCAGCACGGGATACCTCGGCAGTTGCTGAGAGGATAAACCCAAAGTCAATAATTAGGTAAGCATAAGAATAGAATGCCGTCCCGAATCCGATACGGCCATACACTTCCGGACCTAGAACGCGCGTAAGGTAGGGCAAGGCTATAAAGCTAAATAAATAGGAGGTCGCCAACAATATATACAGAGCGAGCGTATTGCCCGCAAGTTTTTTATCAGCCAAGAATGTCCCCAACCGTCGATCCGTTTTTTGATAAGGAAATAATCATTTGAGCAACCTGTTCGTCACCATGGCCATCATCCTGAAAGCCAATTAAGGAGAAGAACCGATCAAGTGCCTTGCGATAGTCCATTTCGTCAAACCCACGAGCGTTAGCGATAAGCTCATCGCTAGTTCGAGCAACAGAGAAAGGCCGATCTTCGAGTGAATAATAGAAGCCTCTGTCGCACGAATAAGCATCAAAGTCAGGGGCATATACAAAGCCAGGCCGCCCGGTAAGCGCAAAATCCTCAAGAATAGAAGAGTAGTCGGAAACCATTACGTCGGTCGCAGCCAAAAGCTCTTGTGCATCCAGATAGTCAGTCGCATCGAGGTAGCCGTTTAAAAACTCCGGCCTGGTTAACTTCGCAATGTTTGGATGAAGCCGATAGGCAAAGACGTAATCTTTCCCAAATCTCTCCGAGATTGCTCTTATGAAAGCATCGAAATCGAACCGGTATTGATCAACCGACCAATCGGCTCTGAATGTTGGCGCGTATAGGCAAATAGAAGCATCATCATCTACCCCCAGCGCCCTTCGCACTTTCAGCCTTGCTCCTCATCCCCAAGAATCAATGGCCTGTTTCTGGGGACGCCGCACCTGACGACAGGGCCGTCGTACCAAAACGCCGTGCGATATACATTTTCATAAAGATCGTTATCGGCGAACATCAAGTCAGTCAACGCACCATCAGCTTTTGCATAGTCCACATACTCAGGCTCAAGGTGGTCTTTAACATCGCGCTCAACTCGCTTGGGAGAAATATAGCAATGCCATGTATGAATATAAATTTGATCACTGCGCTTAAGAACGTAACGCGGTGATCGCACATTGTCGACCCAAAACCGCGCAGTAGCAAGTTCTTGCTGCGCGGCAAAACTTGTCCTGCGAACCTGCCTTATATAAGAAGGGGCGGTGCGATCTTCTTCGTTAACGAGCAGAACTAAATCAAATTCGTTTGGGCATAGTCGTTGAAGCGCCTCGGCGATATATTTCGGATTACCCAGGTAACCCCTACCCACGTTGCACATAAGGACAACTTTGTTGAACTGAGTTCTACTCGCTAAACTCAAAATCTTTCCAAGGCCGCTAAGCGCACGTCCCCTTAAATTGCTCAACTTCTAAATCCCTTCAATAATTCAACAGTCAGAACTACAGCCCTTGCCATTCGATGATTGCCACACTGGAGACAGTGAACAAGAAACCAGTTATCGAACCGTAGGGGTGTGCCGACAATACGCTCGAAGACACCGAAACGATGCATCGCGGAAGCTATTTCAGAAAAGCCATCCAGAGGGTCCCGATTAGCCACTTCATTGATTTTTTCGAGATATATGTATTGATCAACCTCACCACGTTTAGCGGCTTCTAGACAGTCATCCCCCCATTTGCTCCCGTATGCGATTAGACGTTTGTTTACACGCGCCACATCAGTTAATTGGCTAGGCTTAAATCGTGAAGTGCTTGCTCCATCATTGGGCCGGTAGAAATAAAGCGCCTCGTCCAAACAGAAAAGAGAGCTGGAAGCATCGACAATAGGAAGGAGCTGGAGTAAATCCTCGCCATGCATCAGGCCCGCATAAGCCCCATAGGTTGACTCCCTATCTATGCGGCAAAGACGAAAGGCTTTG
>JAQCYU010000055.1 GCA_027682925.1 Coriobacteriaceae bacterium AF45-21 | reverse complement strand
CGCATGCGCCTGCGCCGTGCGAGGGACGAGGGTCGGCTGGACAGGGAGTCGGAGGCCGTTGGGCGGGCCAGGCGCCGTGCGAGGGACGAGGGTCGGCTGGACAGGGAGTCGGAGGCCGTTGGGCGGGCCAGGCTCCTCGTCATCGACGAGCCGGGCGGCTGGACAGGGAGTCGGAGGCCGTTGGGCGGGCCAGGCTCCTCGTCATCGACGAGCCGGGCTTCCTGCCGCTCGACCCGGACGGGGCGCGCCCGCTGTTCCAGGTGTTCGCGGACGCCTGCGAGCGGCAGTCCGCGGTGATCACCACCAACCTCGAGTCCGGCAGGCGGGGCTCGGTGCTCGGCGACGACCAGATGGCGGCCGCCGTCATCGACCGCGTCGTCCACCACGGCAGGCTCATACGGTTCCGCGGGGAGTCGTACAGGGTCCGGAACGCCCTGATGCGGGAGGCGTAGCCGCTCAAAAGCGCCGCGCACGTCGCGTGCGCGGCCTGCTCAGAAACGGATGCTCCATCTGCTCAAAAACTGTTGACGAAACACAGCTTTGAGTCGGCGTGGGCGCTTCCTTCGACGTAGAGGATGACGGCGCCTGTCTCGGCGCTCTCGCCCTCCGGGGCCTCCGTCCCGTCTTGCCCGTAAAGGGACTCGAAGGCGGGGACCTCGTACCACGACAGCATCTCGGCGGGAACGAGGGAGTTCGAAGCTTCGTCGAAAACGAAGGTCCCCGAGTACGCGTCGGAGTCCTCCTCTACCGTGCTCTCCGCGACGAGGGAGGCTACGACGGAGAAGATGGCCGTCAGCGCGATGGCCGCAATGATCGCTATGGCGGCGTAGAGCGCGAACGCCGCCTTGACCGAGCAGTTGGCGATGCGGGCGCGCAGGTCCCCGACCGCCTTCTTCACGCGCGCCACGAGTAGCCCACTCCCCACTGCGTGGCGATTGGGTCCGTCTCGCAGCCGGCCTGCGCGAAGGCTCGCCGGATGCGGCGGATGTGCTCCGTGACGACGGAGGGGTCTCCCGGTTCGTCCCATGCCAGGTCGTGCACCATAGCGCGGTCGAAGACCTGGCCGGGCCGCTTGGCGAGAAGGGCGACGATGTCGAAGTCCTTCCGGGCGAGCTCTACCGGACGCCCGTTCACGCGTGCCTCGCGGGCGCCGAAATCGATCGAGATCCCGCACGAGAAGCCGACGACGGCGCGCTCGGACGAGCGCTCGCTTCTGGCGAGGTGCGCCCCCACGCGCGCACCGAGGACCTCGAGGGAGAACGGCTTCGTGACGTAGTCGTCTCCGCCCGCGGCGAATCCCGCGATGGCATCGGCGTCCTCCACCCGCGCGGTGAGGAAAACGATGGGGCATGCGACGCTCTCCCGCACTTTGCGGCACACTTCGAATCCGTCTCCGTCAGGCAGGTTCACGTCGAGAAGGATGACGTCCGGTCCGCGCCGGCACGTCGGTTGACGGCTCGGCCTCCAGCTCGCGCCTTCCGTACAGCCCGAGAGAGACGACGGCGGGGGCGGCCAGCATCAGAAGCGAGGCCGCGAGCAGCGCCGCCATCGAGGCCGATTGCTAGGGTGAGACGGCACAACGACCGCGGTAGATAATGTAACGTAACGTCTAGCCTTCGCGATCGATAGCGACGCAAAAAAAACAGCAGGGCGGCGGCGTCAGAAGTCAATCTGTTTGTCATGCAAGAAAAACCCAAGGTCAGCGGCCTATGTAAAGAACATCAGACATGCTGATACACTTGATCGACGGCCTATGTAAAGCCATCTTGGTAGAACATGTTTCAGAGAAATAGAAACTTCGTCTCCCGAAAGGAGGAGCCGATGGAGTTGCCGAAACAGCTGAAAGCGCACCGCGAGCGCTTGGGGCTCTCGCAAGAGGCCGTCGCGCAAGCGATCTACGTATCGCGACAGACGATGTCCAGCTGGGAGAACGGAAAGACCTATCCGGATGTCCAAAGCCTGCTGCTTCTAAGCGACCTCTTCGGCGTCTCCATCGATGAACTTGTGAAAGGAGACGTGGTTTCAATGAAGGAAGTCGTAAGCAAGGATGCGCTCGAGATGGAGCGATTGGCGATGGGGTCTGCTGCCCTGCTGCTCGCGGGGATTGCATGCATGGCAGGCATCTACGCACTACTGCCCGAGCCATCGTTCATCCCGCATATGTCCACAGGCGCGCTGATCGGGATACTCGTGTTTGTTGCATTCTGGATCCCGTCGCTCGTATGCACGTCGCGCATCGAGAGGATCAAACGCGAGCATGACCTTGTGACGTTCCGTGAGATCAGCGCGTTCATGGACGGCGAGGAGGCTCCGAGCGAGACCGATGCGCTTTCCAGACGCAGGTCACGGCTCAGCCTGCGCTCAAGATGGCCTGCGGTGCGGGGTTCGGCTTCCTTATCGCGTTCCTGATCACGGCACTAGTGAATGCCTTGCACTAGATGCACGCCTCTTTGACGGACTCAAAGCCAGCTAGGATTCCGGGGGCATGTAGGTCTTTAGGTACTCCAGCACCGTTTCGAGATATTGCCGATAGACTGCGCTGTCGTTCTGGAGCCCGTGACCCGAGTGCTCCGCCACAAAGCAGTCGTGGGGGACGCCGTTTTCGGTAAGCGCCCTATCGAGGCGTACCGATGCCTTGAAGGGCTGCATAGTGTCGTGAGTGCAGTAGGCCATGACCGTGGGTACCGCGTCCTTCGTCACCCAGAGAAGCGCCGAGGCGTCCTTGACGGCGGCGTCGTAGGCGGGCGTACCGAACATGTCCGGCGTGAGCTTGGCACCCGTCATAACGCCGAACAGGCCCGCCGCTTCTGCTTGGGCTTCCGGCTTGTCCAGCCCGTAGTTGTCCCAGTCCTCGGGGTAGAAGCTGGAAGGCCCCACGGCTTCGAACACGAACCTCACCGGCACCGGCGATTCCGCAGTGTCGCGGTAAGCGTACAGCAGGGCGAGGCACCCGCCGGCCGATCCGCCCCCGATGGCCATCTCGTTCACGGGGTAGCCCAGCTTGGCCGCCTCGGCGACCACCGCGTCCATGCTCTCTTGATTTCCAGAGACTGCGTGAGGATGTTCGCCCCGGGGTGCTGCTCGCTGAAAAGCGTGTAGTTGATACCCGCAGCCACGTAGCCCTGAGCGCAGAGCCAATGGAGGGTCCGCGCGTCGTCGGCCTTGTCACCGCTGGTGAACCCGCCGGAGTGCAGGTACACGACCAACCCGTAGTGCTGCCGCGACCGGTCGGCGGGTACATAGAGGTCGAACTTGTTCGCGTCGCCGTCGCCGTAGGGGATGTCGGCATAAACCGTTCCCACCGAGTCGTTCCAAACGACGGAGAAATCGTCGCCGAGGGGATTGCTCACCAGCTTGATGGCCGCCGAAAGCGTGAAGACGGCAATGAATATCCCCACGTAGAGGAAGCCCCAGAGAATGCGGTGGCGCTTTTTGGATGGCTGCTCTGGCGCATCGGTGGCTTGGAGAGGAATCGCAGGATCTCTAAAGCCATAATTACCTGCAGTACAAAGTGAGTACAGAATCAAAGCCACAAAATGACGTGAAATCAGTTGAATTCTGATCAAAATCGAACCGCCATCATTGACAAGCCACTCGCTCCAATTCATCCAACTCTTAGCGCGTGACCATCAACGAGCTGTTCGATCAGCCATCTCGTTTGCCCTACAGCTTCCGCCAACCGGATATCGTGCGTGACCAGAAGGATCGCCCCGGGGAATCCAACGAGCAGTCTCTGCAATGCCTCTATCGAGCCGATATCGAGGTGATTGGTCGGCTCGTCGAGCACGAGGAAGTTGGGTTCCGCAACCAGCTTCTCCGCGAGCATCAGCTTTCGGAGCTCACCGGGGCTCAGGTCGTCGCCATCGAGCAGTCTATCGGGGTCGGAGTTCAGGCGTGCCACGATGGACAGGATACGCCCCTTTTGCTCTTGCGTATGCTTGCGCAGCTGCTCAAGGGCACGCTCTCGCTCGGCCGACGCAACAACCTGAGGAACATAGGCAACCTTTATATTCTCGGGGACGGAATCGATGATGGCACGCACCAATAGACTCTTGCCCGTCCCATTTGCTCCGGTCAACACCACATGGTCAGTTGGAGAGACCCAGAGCTGAGGCACATTCAAGCAGAACTCGCCCGCTAAGAGCCGAGTAGGACCAACGCGCGCAACGATACTCGATCTGGCGGCTTCTCCGAAATCGCTAATGCAGTGGTCGTAGCGCTTCGGCACAGAGTTCTCCGATAGCGTCGACTCCGCCCTCGCAAGACGTTCATCCATGGCGGCTGATAGTTTACCGGCTACACCGTCCTTCCCAGAGACTATGGCGCGCCCGATCCGCGCGCGCCCGTCGCTATCTCTCTTGTCCAGACCGCGCTTGCTGCGCTTGCCCTTCTGACGTGCCGCCTCCTCGCTCCTTCGCTGCGCCTCCGCCTTCAGCCGCTTCACTTCGCGCATAGCCTTCTCTCGGTCGTGCAGCGCGGTGGCACGTTCGCTTGCCGCCTGATCGCTCGCCTTCGAATAACCGCCCGGGCGCATGATCCAGCGTGCGCCGTCGCACAGGAGGCTCTGATCGACGAGGCCATCGAGCAATTCCCTGTCATGGGAGATGAGGATGCCGACTCCATCGAATGAGGCTAGCGCCTCGCTCACGATTTCACGCGTCGGGGCATCAAGGTCGTTCGTCGGCTCATCCATGACGAGCACGTCGGGGCGAGCATAGAGCGCGCATGCGATCTGGAGTCGTTTCTGCTGGCCGCCTGAGAGCGTGTCGTAGCGCCAGGGCCAATCGTCTCCGATATGCAGAAGCGCCCTTGCACGCTGCGCTTCTTGGTTCCAGTCTGACGCGAAGTCGATAAGGTTCCCAGGTTCGAGCGAAGAATCCTGCTGGCAGTACACGGAGAACAGCTTCGGGCCCACCGTTCCGGAATCGGGCTCGATAAGGCGCGTGGCGATTCTCGCTAGCGTGCTCTTCCCGCATCCGTTGTCACCGATCACGGCAGTCCATCCAGGGGAAAACGTGACGCTGACATCCCTTACAGCGGGAGAGACCGCACCGGGATAGGTGTAACTAATGTTTGTGAGATTCAACTGCATGGCGAGCTCCTTCGAAAGGAGGCCGCGCAGGGGTTAGGCACGCGAGCTGTGGAATCAAGACGAGAAGATACTGAAGCGACGCGGCACCCTAGCGCGCGACCGAGCGTACAAAATGGTCGTTTGGGCACCCTTAGTGGGCATCGCTAGTTCTTCATCTAACCTAACCTAACTCGAAGCGTCGCATGGCAAAGGCTCCGCTGATTGAATGATGCTCAGATTATAGCATGCGTATTGAATTGTAGCGCGCGTATTGAATATAGGTTTGAACCACGAACAAGCTGGGATAATGCATCATCACCCGCAAACCACCTGAAATTCTGCCAGCGAGTAATTCTAGGAAACGAATGTATCGACTGTGGGCAAGTATGATTAACTAAAGCAACACAAGGAGACGAATTGCAACACCAACAAGCGAAAATGGCTTAGCGATGCATCGCTAAGCCATTGAATCGCCTCTTTGCAAAGTGAGAGAAATCCCAATGCGTTAAAAAAATCGTGTCAGAAAAGTACGCCTATTTACAAAGAAGTTCAAAGGAGCAAACTAATATAAAAAGTGCCTCTGAACTGGGGGTTTACTCCCACTCCACCGTGCCGACGGGCTTGGGGGTCAGGTCGTAGCAAACGCGGCAGATGCCGGGGACTTCGGCGGTAACGCGGGCGGTGATGCGCTTGAGCAGCGCCCAGTCGAGCTCGGGCACCTCGGCGGTCATGACATCGACGGTGTTGATGCAGCGGATGATGCAGGGCCAGTCGTAGGCGCGCTTGCCCTCGCGCACGCCGGTGGCGCGGAAGTCGGGCACGACGGCAAAGTACTGCCAAATGGTCAAGCCGGCCTTGTCGATCTCCTCACGCACGATGGCGTCGGCCTCGCGCAGCGCCTCAAGACGGTCGCGGGTGATGACACCGAGGCAGCGGACACCCAGGCCGGGGCCGGGGAACGGCTGGCGCTCGACCATGTTCTCGGGCAGACCGAGCTCACGGCCCACGACGCGCACCTCGTCCTTGTACAGCAGCTTAACGGGCTCGCAGAGCTCAAACTGCAGGTCCTCGGGCAGACCGCCCACATTGTGATGGGCCTTCACGCCGTCCTGCGACTCCAGGATGTCGGGGTAGATGGTGCCCTGGGCGAGGAAGCTGACCTCATCGCCCACCTTTCGGGCCTCTTCCTCAAACACGCGAATGAACTCGGCGCCGATGATCTTGCGCTTGGCCTCGGGCTCGGCGATGTCGACGAGCTTATCGAGGAAGCGGTCGGTCGCGTCCACGTAGACCAGGTTCGCATCCATCTGGTTCTTAAAGACGTCGACGACCTGCTTGCTCTCGCCCTTGCGCATAAGGCCGTGGTTCACGTGCACGCAAATGAGCTGCTTGCCGATGGCCCTGATGAGGAGCGCCGCGACAAGACGGTCGAGAACTACCTCAAAGCCCTCGAAAGCGCCTACATCCTGAGCGAATGCGAACAGAACGGCATCGCCGGCAAGCAGGTGCTTAGACCCCAGCGCAAGTTCTATCCCATCGACACCGGCTTGCGCAACCTAGCCAGCAACTATGCCCCAAAGGGCCTGGGCGCTCAGCTCGAGTGCGTGGTATTCAACGAGCTCGTGCGCCGTGGCCACAACGTGACCGTGGGCGCACTGCTTAAAGGCGAGGTAGACTTCGTGGCCGACAAGCACGACGAGCGCCTCTACATCCAGGTGACCGAAACGCTTGCAAGCCCCGAGACATACGAGCGCGAACTGGCGCCTTTTTCCCTCGTAAACGATGCCTTCCCCAAGCTGGTGCTCACCACCGATCGCCTGCGGCTCGGCACCACCGAGCAAGGCGTGCGCATCGAGAACCTGGTGGACTGGTTGCTCAAAGGCTGGAGCTGAGCGACGCAAGTGTCCAGCGCGCACCTGGACAGGACCCGCATGGCGCCCTCCGCCGCCAGACGGCCGCGGCAGGCCTCCTGCAGGAACACGTATGCCGCCGCCTCGAGCGTGAAAAGCTCCTCGCCGCACATGCCCTCGCCCCGTCAAATAAACGTTCACCGCGCTAAAGGAGAGCGCGACCGTCAATAAAGAGCGGTTTTGCGCACTAAAAATCAGTGAATCTGAACTCAGAAACGCTTGTTGTCCACGAGGCATCGAGTATCGTCCCGTCCCGCACATCGTCCGTCGGGCTGGAAAGGGAGATCGGTGCGTCTCCCCCGCCCGTTCCGGATTCGACGCAAAGCAGCACGGGCGACGCGCCCTTCCGGCCCACGCCCCCCTCTTCCAACTGGCCTTAATCCGCCGAATCGCATCCTTCTGCCCGAATATAGGCCGCAATTGTAAACACATCGTCAACCGCCCGCCGCCGGGGCGGCTCCCGCATCGTGGCAAAGCGGGCCCGCGCC
>JAQCYU010000054.1 GCA_027682925.1 Coriobacteriaceae bacterium AF45-21 | reverse complement strand
GCCCTCGCCCGCAGCGGCGCCCGCAGCGGCGCCCCACCACGTTGCCCACCGTGGGCAGGTGGTCGTCGGCCAGGGCCGAGGCACCCACGTACGGAATCTGCTTGGTGCCGCCCATGGCATTGACCTTGAGCGCCAGCAGCTTGTTCTTCTCGTCCATGAGGTCGAGCACCTGCTTGTTCAGGCGGCCGATCTCGCGATAGAGCGCCTTGTTGGACGTGTCGTCGCGATGCAGGCGACGGTTGATGCGGTAGTGGTGGATCAGAATGGCCACAATCAGCACGGGGACTGCGATGAGCATGGCAAACAGAATGACCGCGCCGATCTTGCCCACCAGGTCAAACGTGGTGAAGTAGGTCATAAAGATGTTGAAGTACTCAACCCAGCCAAACACCAGCAGGTTAAGGATGGAGCTCACAACGGCAACGACGTTGTAGACAACCTTTGCCAGCAGCTCCCAGGCAAATCCCAGAAACTCACTCACCGTCGGTACCCTCCTGCTTGGTCGCGTTCATCGCCGCCTCGGCCTCGGCCTTTAAACGACGAGCTTCCTCGAGCTTGGCCTCGGCCTGGGCAAGCTGCTCGGCGGCGTTATCGGCCGTGACGGTAGTGTCACCCTTGCCCTCGGCGTCCACGATGGCAGCCGCGGCGGCCAGGCGGTCCTCCTCGGCCATGGCGCGCTTAAGGTTCATGCCCACCACGATGAGGTGATACACCTGGTAGATAAAGAACAGCAGCATGGGCAGCACGATCACAATGAGGAAGCCCATGGAGCTGGACAGGAAGTTCATGACCTTGCCCATCTGCGGCAGCGCAAACACGTACTTGCCCACGATGTCGCCGTCGCTGATGATGTGTGTATCGGCCACGTCGTTGTTATCGCCCTTGGTGGTAAAGCTGCGCATGCCGTTGACCTCGTCGATGGCGGCGATGCGGTGCGTGTTGAGCGCGTACTCGTTGTCGATAATGGTGTGGAACGTCACGATGTCGCCCACCTCGAGCTTAGAGGTGTCGCACTTTTGGATGACGATGAGGTCACCCTTGTTAAACGTGGGCGCCATGGAGTCGGACTGCACGGCGAGCGGGGTGAAGCCGGCGATGTCAGAGACGCTGCCGTCCTCGCGCGTGGCGAGCGTGGTAAACGCATACAGGGCCGCCACCAGGATGATGATCCACATGACGACGCTCAGCGCGATGGATGCGACTTTTTTAACAGATTGCATGATGTCCCTTACTACCGTGTCTGTCTAGGTCGTGCGCGGCCCGGTGGCCGCCGTGCATATCTACTGTTCTTCGATGCCCTCAAAGCGCATCGAAACCGAATAGTTAGCTCCCTTTAGCATATTAGTGCAATTTGGGTCCGTTCCCTCGAGCCATATGCGAACGGTTACCGGCTTGTCCGTATCTTTTATTAGGTCGAACATGTCGCTGGCCGCGTTCGCCGTATCCGAGTCGAGCCCAAAGACGGTGGCCGAACCAGACGAGCCCCCGCCTCCGTTGGGGTTGTAGACCCAGGTGTGACCGTCGGCGGTAAAGCTCATGCGCATGGCGCTGGCCATACTCTGCGTGTCGGAGCTAAACCGCGTGCCGGACGCGCCGCCGTCGCCGTCCTGCCCGGTCAGGCGAACGCGCAGGTCCGTGCCGCTCATAAAGTGCAGCGTGAACTCCAGGTAGGCACCGGTGGCGGGATCGGCGGTGGAACCGTCTTCGAAGGTAAAGGTCTGGTAGTCGCTCGTGGTGACGGGCTTGAGCTTGGACGCGTCGATGTCCACGCCCTTTTCGCTGGCAATGCGCGCCGAGATCTGGTCGAAGCCCAGGCTGTGGACGTATTCGTCGAACGTGGCATGCTCGTCCAGGTCAAAGCGCAGCGAACCGTCGGCGTTGGCGTCGATCATGAGCATGCGGGTCTTGGCGCTATCGGCGATGGAGAACCAGGCGAACGTTGCCATGGCTATCGCCACCAGCGCAAACAGCACCAGCACCACGGTGGTAGTGAGCTTGCGGCGCAGGTCGATATCGGTGGGCGCGGCAACCGGAGCGCCGGTGGTCGGGCGGCGGTTGTCGGGCGTGGCGTGTGCCATTGCTACTCACCGTCCAAGGTCGCAAAGAGCGCCAGGTGCAAGGTGCCCGGATCCTGATAGAGATAGTCGGCGCTATCGGGGTCGGTGCCCTCGATGTAGTAATAGATATCCAAACGATAGGTCTGGCCAAGCCCAAGCGTGGCGAGCGTGTTCTGCGGGCGCGTGGCCGTCTCGCTCGTGTCCAGCGTATAGGCGGCCGGGTCCTGCGTCACGTTGGCACCGCAAGCGAGCTGGCCGTTTTGCCAACCCAGGAGCATGCTCTCGGTGTAGCCCGCCAGGCCCGTAGGCGCGGTCGCGGGGTGCTCGTCGCGATGGCCGCTATCGGAACTGTCGAGCTCAAAGATGTTGGTTGCAAGCACCTGGTTGCCGCTCGAGACTTTAATGCCCACGCGGGCTGCGCGCAGCAGCTCGGCGTCGGTGCCCTGCGGGACCAGCGATTCGGCCAGATACAGGTTAACCTTGCCCCTTACTTTGCTGGCGCCCGTTCCGGTAATGGTAGGGCGCAGATCGATCCAACCGTGGTAGAAGGCGGAGCCGTTGTCTTTTGCCTGCTCAAACACTGTGGCATCGCCGGCAGAGTTGTTTTGCGCACAGGCAGCAAAGCCGTTGAGGTCAAAGGTCGAGACCGGGTAGAGCGTCACGGCGCCGGTCGCGTTGGAAGTTAGGGAAACGTCACCCTGCTGCGACCAGCTGCCGCGGTCGGCGTCACCCAGCTCCAGCACCAGCTTGGACGTGTCGCTGTGCACGCTCACCGAGTTGGTGTTGACCTTCATGTTGTTGGTAAACCAGGCGTAGGTCGCGGCGCCCAAAGTGGCGGCGAGCGCCACCATAACGAGCGCGATGTAGGCACGCGCGCGGCAAGCGTGGCGGCGGGCGGCGGCGCCCTCGAGGACCTGGCGCTCGGCGGCCACGCTGGAGGGGGCCGTGGGGCTCTCACTCTGGGTTTTGGCCTCGCAGCCATCTGCTGGCATGTGCTTCTGATCTTCCATGTCGCTCGCCCCCTTACGCCTTGGCCGCGGCAAAGGCAAGCTGCAGCACCACATCGCGGGCCTGGGCCTCGTCGATGC
This sequence comes from Coriobacteriaceae bacterium AF45-21, assembly GCA_027682925.1. Taxonomy (GTDB): domain Bacteria; phylum Actinomycetota; class Coriobacteriia; order Coriobacteriales; family Coriobacteriaceae; genus Collinsella. Next base: position 4,727 of record JAQCYU010000054.1, on the reverse strand, counting down.
AATTGGCGTCGCAGCCTTCCATGTACACAACGTAGTGAACGCCTGCCACCTCGTTGGCGGCCAGCGTGCAGATGGGCGTGGCGCCCGCGCGCGCCGTGGGCGTGTCGCCGGTGCCGTCCATGCTGTAGGCGCTTATGGCGCGCGCAGGGTCGGCGGTGTAGGTCCAGCCCGAGGCGCCCGCCGCCACGACCACGCCGTCTTGCGCGGTGTAGGTCCAGCCCGAGGCGCCCGCCGCCACGACCACGCCGTCTTGCGCGGTGGTGCGCCTGCTGGTGGCGCCCGCGGTGCTGCCCAGGTCGTCGCAGGTAAAGATGTGCGTCTGCGTACCCGACTGGGTCGTGATCACAAGCCCCAGGCGCAGTGCGGCCAGCAGCTGTGGGTCGCTCGTCACACTCATCTGACCCGGATGCAGGTACACGTTGAGGGCGCTGTCGCCGCCCTTAAGGTACAGCGTGCCCGAAAGGCATAGTCGTCCAGCTGCGCGGTGCAGTCGGCGTAGTCGGTCGTGATGCCCGCGGCGTTTTGGAACGTGCCGCGCCAAAAGCGGGAAAGGTCCGACGTCGAGATGGGATAGAGCGTCTTGTCGGCGTCGGCAAGCGTGGCCGTCGTGTCCCAGGGCCCGTTGGCCGAAAGGCCAATCTGCAGGTCGGAGCCCTCGTCACTTACCGTATGCGCCACGGGCGTCACGTTGGTGTAGCGCGAGTTGCTAAACCAGGCGTAGGTGGCGGCGCTCAAGGCAGCTACCAGCACCAGCATCCATGCGGCCGCAGCAACCATGCGGCGGCGCGAGCTTAGGATGTCTTTGATGTTCGATGTACTCATCCCCGGCCCCCTTACGAACGCTTGCCGGCAAAGCGCAGCGCCAGCGATTGCAGACTGGTGGCGGCTAGGTTGTTGGTGCAGTCGGGGTCGCAGCCTTCCAGCCACACGTACACATCCACGCGCACAGGCGTGCTGCGGTTGGCGCCCTTGGCAGCGGCGGGCAGGCTGCAGATCTTGGTCGTAGCCTCCTTGAGGCTCACGATGCCGGTGTCTTCGTTGTAGTCGCAGAAGTTTGCGCTAGTCAGCTGGTCAAAATGAACCGTGGCGCCATTGGAGCGGGTGCTGTCGAGCACCAGGTGATTCTGCTCGTTCTCGCCGGCATCCTTGCCGTCGAGCGTGTTGTAGCGCGCCTGGGGATTGCGCTCGCCTGAGACCTCAAAGACATACTGCCCCGTAACGGTGTCGCCCTGCCCCGGAGCATAGGTAACCAGGCCCACGCGCAGGGCGGTGGAGATGGGGTTTGCCGGGTCCTGCTCGGTAAAGTCGATGCCCGACAGGTACACGTCGGTCGCGGCCGAATTGGTAGCCAGGTACAGGGAGGTCTTGTAGTAGTCGGAGTGCTCGGCGGCGCCAAACATGCTGGCAAAGAGCGAGTCCTGGGTGGTTCCGCCGGTAAAGCCCGTTACCTTTTGGAAGCCGTTGAGCACGTTGTCGGTCGAGACGGGATCGAGCAGGCCCGAAAAGCTCAGGCCGGCGTTGGTCTTGTATTCGCCGTCGTACTCGTTGGAGATGAGGAAGGTCACGCCCGTGCCCGCGGCCATCTTGACATCGGTGATGTGGCGGTTGGCGTTGTAGATGTACCAGGCATATGTTACGGCTCCGGCAGCAGCAAGGGCCACCAGCAACGTGGCGAGCATGCGATTGAACTGTTTTCGCAGTGAGCGCGCGTCCGACATGCCCCTCCCCCAGATGCCGCATCGTAAACTACCTGGACACCATTTGCCCATAATGGGAATATTTTACGCGAATGTGCAGTTCATCGGGGGTACAAACGCGACTTTTCGCGTACTGCTCGCACCGGATCGGGGGCCGATAGGGTCGCAAGTTGCCACTTTTTAAAAAATAGTTCTTGCCAGTGGGCGGGAGCTCCGTTATATTATTCCCTGCGCACTCGCGCACCCTTGATCGGGCGTTTAGCTCAGGGGGAGAGCGCTTCCCTGACACGGAAGAGGTCAGAAGTTCAAATCTTCTAACGCCCACCAAATGTTCGCAGCTCAGAGGCTTCGCCTCTGAGCTGTTTTGTTTTACGCCGCCAAGACAAAAGGACGCCGCTGCAGCCAAACCGCCCAAACAGCCCCGGTGATTGCCCCGATCAGGCGCGGTTGGGTCTCGCAGCCATATATAAATAACCCCCTATAAAGTGAGGTTTAATACTTTTCCCAGAAGTGAACGAGCTTATTTGGACCCCCGGAGCATCCACACTTTTTGACGTTAAAACCGCAGGATTCCAGCAGCAAAACCGCAGGAAACAAGCCCCTAAAAGTGTCGATGTTTCGGGGGTCCATTCTGACTCGTTCACTTCTCGGGAAAAGTATTAAACCTGGATATATGGCCGCTAATTCTAACCCCCTGTTACCGCCCCTACCAATACTGATGCGCATCGATAACGGCTTGCCAGAGCCAAAATCGCTTCGTTTCGGCACGCGCATGGGCAAAATATCGCTGCTCTGCACTCATCGCCTTGTTAAAGATGGGGCGCTTATTCCGATGCAGCTTCCGTCGGATGCGTTCGCACAGCCGAACGAGCTTGTCGTAGTCAATTGCTTGGTCGGTTGTCACCGTAAAATACGCTACTCCCTCAAGCAGTTCCAACTCGTTGCGGCGCTCGACATCCTTGTGGATCTTCTCGCGGCCGTCATGAATGGCATCGCTGTCGTAGTCGACCATCGCGGTCAGCACCTCTGGCAGCAGCCCGGCCTTTACTTTATCCCTGCCCACCTCGACTTTAGCCGTAAGCGTAATGTCGGGCGTGCGCTCCAACACGCGCAGTTTGCGCTCGCGCCCATCGTTGAGTCCATCGCGAATGAAAGCCTTCTTGTTGAGCTCGGCCTTGCCCAATGCATACCCGCCGTAGCGCGCAGGCAGCGACATAAACATGCACAGCCCCGACTCCCTCGGAGAGCGCGATCCCTCGATCACATACGCAAGCAGCGCCTTTGCCTTCGCGAGACCCCTTACCTTTGGGGACGCCTCGATATACGCCGCAATGAGCTCCTTCGTCGTGAGCCTGCCATCGCGCATGCCCCCATCCCTGCTTGTCACCCCGCCGGGAGCAAGGTTGTCCAGCCGATAGTCCGATGTCATGGCATAGCCGGCATAGATGGCCTCGGCTGCAGAGCCGTCGTGCGCAGCCTGCACAAACGCCAGCTCGGGAGCGCACACGTACGCATCCAGGCCGCCCATCCAGTGGCCCAGCGAGATAAACGAACCCGCCGGGAGCTCGTTGGTGCAGAGATGCGTCTTAACATGTTTGCTCCGCCGACGGTCGGCGCGCGACGGCACCAGCAAATCCAGCGTTTCGACCCCTAAATCATAGCGATCGATAAACTCCTGCGCCTCTTGGTCCAAGAGCGCGCAGGCGCCCGCAATCGACACGACCTCTGGTTCCGAATCCCCAAATCGAGGGTTCGGAATGTGCGCCAAAAGCGCCAACGCAGCGTTATGTGAAACGATAAAGTAGCTCATGGCGCGAAGATAACACGCGCGTCGGCGGCCGCCGGCGGTCCTGGTAAGTTTTCGGCAAACGACCGGCGGTTTTTTGCCGCAGCGCGTCCAAAGTGTTCATTCGTCGACGTCTAGCTGCAAATCCGTCAAGCTTTTGGCAAGGTTGCCGCTCAACTGACCAAAAGCTGACCATTTGCTTGCCCATTTACTTGACGGCACGACCTCGCCAAAATGCTCCGCGACTTCTCGGACGGTCGAAATGCTCGTTTAGCGACCACACACCCAGCGCTGGGGTATCCTTGGAGCACATGCACCGCAAGTCGCACAAAGGAGCCGCCATGCGCACCGAGCTCGATGTTCCCTTTTCGCACAAAGACCAGGCCAAGGCCCTGGGCGCCAAGTGGGACCGGGTCAAGAAGATCTGGTACGTGCCCGACGGCATCAACCCCGAGCCCTTTGCCGCGTGGCTGCCCGGCGTTGATCGCTCCGACCCCAGCGCGCCCTACATCTACCTGGTGCTGGGCAAGCGCGAATGTTGGAAGTGTCACGAGCAGACGACGGTCGCAGCCTTTGGCATTCCGTATCGGGTGGCCGAGGACTCGGGCAGCAAGGCTGCGCCCGGCGCAATACCCGCTGTGGACGACGCGGGCCACATCGCGATCGACACCGCCCGCGCCAACGCCATAGCCATCGTCCCCGCGCTGGGCTGCGTGCCGGCCGAAATTCGCGACTACCTGCGCGAGCGCTGCGGCTACAAGCCCGTAACGTCGCGCACCACCAAGACCGTATCGCTCGCTAGCACCTGCACCGCCTGCGGCGCGCTGCAAGGCAGCCATTACCTGTTCGAGGAGCCCACGTCGCCGTTTGCACTCACGGCCATCAACAAGCTGCCCGCGCTGGAGTTCGTGCGCGTGGAAGTCGCCGGCGTCTACGGCATCCCCGACAGTCAGGACAACTTTGACCAGGCGCTCTTCACCTGGGCACGTGACCACCACACCCAGTTCCACAAAACCCTGTGCGAGGGGATTTACCTGTGGGGCATCTTATAAGGCAGAAACGCCCGAGCGGGTGGCGCGCGCAGACGTGGTGTAAGAGCGTCCCGAGGTCCGTCGCTGCAAGTCCCGATATTACTCCTTCTTGAGACCGCGCCTCTCGACTATCTCGTCCACTATCTCCCTGGCGCGCCGCCCGAGCGCGCGGCGCCTCCCCTCTGTCGGGGCCGGCCTGTCCGCCCTGTCCGC
>JAQCYU010000053.1 GCA_027682925.1 Coriobacteriaceae bacterium AF45-21 | reverse complement strand
CGAGCGCATCCGTCGCCGTTGCGCCCGCAGCTCCGGCCCCGGGCGTCCCCGCGATCGCGTTTATCGGCTACCAAAACTCGGGCAAGACCACGCTTGTCGAGAAGGTTATCGCCGAGCTCACCCGCCGCGGTCTGCGCGTGGGTTCGCTCAAGCATCACGGGCACCACGGCTTTGATATCGACGTGCCCGCTAAGGATACGTGGCGCCATCACCAGGCCGGATCCAAGCACGTGGGCCTTATCTGCGCCACGCGCTGGGCGGAGTACGCCGACACGCGCGAGGAGGACGAGATGCCCGCGCGCGAGCTGCTGTCGCGCTACAACGATGTCGACGTGGTGATCATCGAGGGCTACAAGACCGAGGGCTTCGACAACATCGTGGTCGCGCGCTCCGGTGTCGACCGTCTGCGCGGCAAGAGCTCGCTCGACCTGGTCGATGGCCACACGCTAGCCCTTGCCTGCAACGAGGCCCTGGCACGCCAGGCCTTCGACGCCGGCTTTGCGACCCGGGCCATCAACATCAACGACGCCCGAGCCATCTGCGATCTGATCCAAGATCACCTTTAAGGCTTGGGGCCGGCTCGCTGCGCTGCCATAACCTGCCAAAAGGGACAGGTTTATTTTGGAAGGTTTTATCTGGCAAACGCCATTTCCACCACAAAGGTGCCAGGCTCCTTTGTGGTGGTTTTTGCTTTGGTAGATGTGTGAGACATGCTTTACAATCTGCCAAGTGGTTCATGACGGGCGAAAAACGGAGAGAAGGGGCTTGATGCGTCCTTAATGTTTCATGCGGATAGATTGATTTGACAGACGGTGGCGAATGCCCGCCGTCCACATTCGTATGAAACAAGGAGTCTCCATGCTCGCATCTCTTCTCTCAAAATCTCAACTTACGCTGTCCGCGCAGGCTAAGCACCTGGTGGCAATGCGCTTCCTCATATATACCGGGTTTCAGACCAGTTATTTTATCGGCGTCATCGGAACGCTTACCTATGCGGATGATGCCTCGGTCGTCGCGACATCGCTGGCCATCCTGTTTATGAATGTATTTGTGATCCTGGGATCCTTTGCGGGCGGCGCGGCGCTCGACGCTTGGGGTCCGCGCCGCCATTTCTTGCTGAGCATCATCGGCGCTCTCGCAACTGGCACGGCAATCATCGCCTTTGGTAGTGCGACCGGCGTCGTCCTACTCGGCGCGGTGTTTCTGGGCTTTGTGATGGGATTCGCCCAGCCCATCGCCACGTCCTATCCGGCCTACCTTACCGATGATCCCGTCGAGCTCAAAGACATCAACTCCGCCATCGCCATGTTTTCAAACGTGAGTATCATCGTTGGCCCCACGCTGGGCGGCTTTGTCGCGGCGGCCGCATCGTCGCGCGCGGTGTTCGTGCTCATGATGCTCTTTACCGTGCTGGCGTTCGTCGTCGGCTGGGGCTTTAGGCCGCAGACCAGCCATGTCGCCGGGCATGCGGATGCCGATTCGGCAGAGGAAGGGGAGCGTGCGGGACAAAGCTCCAACCCCAGCACGTCCTCCCGCGCCACCTTCGCAGCCAGCATCAAGACAGTCTTCACCAACAGCGTCCTCGCGCTACTTTTCTGCATCATTTTTCTTTCGAACTTTGGCTACGGAGCCTTCGATCCGCTCGAGTCGTTTTTCTATCGCGATGTCCTACGCGTCGGCGTTGAGTGGATGGGCTGGCTCTCGTCGGCCTCGGGCGTGGGCGCGGTGCTGGGTGCCGTGCTCGCGCTCCGCTTGCCGCCGCACCTGGTCAACCTTAAAACGCTGCTCGTGGCGCTCGTGTCCGTGGGCCTGGGAAGTCTGCTCTATGTGGGGACGCCGTACGTGGGCGTGGCCCTCGTCGGCCAGATCGCCCTGGGCATAGCTTGGGGTGTCGTCAACCCGCTCCACAACACCATTGTGCAAACGACGGCGCCGCTCGAGCAACTCGGCCGTGTGAACTCGGTCATGGGCTTTGGCAATATGTTCGCCGGCGTGGCGCCGCTGGCGATTGCCCCGTGGCTGGCGGCGACATTTGGCGTACAACGGACACTCGTGGGGGCAGGCATGGTTGTGACGGCGGTCCCTGCGGCGTTGCTGCTGTTTGGGCGCCGGCATTTTGATCGTGCCGCAAGGCAGTAAAATCCATCACAACATTCGATAAAAATAGCGATTCTGCCGAAAAACGTCGAATGTTGTGATGGTTTGGCCCGTAGACGCCGCGATCACCACAAAGGGGCCAGGCGCCTTTGTGGTGGTTTTTGCTTTGACAGGCCGCGCCTGCGCCTTGGTATACCATGTACACCATTTCTGACCTCATCCAGCACCGCCGCACAACTCAGAAAGGCTCCCATGGACACCACCTTCAGCCACATCAAAGCCGTGTTCTGCGATATCGACGGTACGCTGCTCACGAGCCAGCACACGGTGTCCCCGCGCACCGTGGCGGCGATCCGCGCCCTGCGCGAGCGCGGCGTGCTCTTTGGCCTGTGCACCGGGCGCGACGCCCACGCGACCGAGGCCATGTACGAGCTCTGGGGCATCGAAGGCCTGGTGGACGTGCTGGTGGGCTGCGGTGGCGCCGAGGTCATCGACCGCGCGCACGACATCAACGAGCTGAGCTATCCGCTGCCGGGCGAGACCATCGCGCGCATCTGCAAGCACATGGCGGACCTTCCGGCAACACCCGTCTGCCCCCGAGACGGCGTGTTCTACGTGCCCGAGAGCAACGCGTGCGTCGAGCACCTGTCGCGCGTCGACGGCGTGCCCTACCAGGTGGTCGATTTTGCCGAGTTCTTGCGCGAGCCGCAGCCCAAGGTGATGTTTACCATGGCGCCCGAGGTGATGCCGCGGGTGATTGAACGGGCGTCGACGTTTGCAGATAACACTGTTAAGGCGGCGGCCCTGCAGACCACGCAGCGGCTCTACGAGTTCATGGATCCGCGCGTGTCCAAGACGCGCGGCCTTGGGCGCGTGGCGGAGCTCAACGATATGGAGCTCCAGGACATCTGCGTGTTTGGCGATGCGGACAACGACACCTGCATGGTGGCCGACGCCGGCGTGGGCGTGGCTATGGCAAACGGCAGCGACGCCACCCGTACCGCCGCGGACTTTGTAACCGCGAGCAACGACGAGGACGGCATCGCGATCTTTATCGAGGAACATCTGCTGTAGCGCCGGGGGGCAGCCACAAAGAGGCTGAGCGCCTTTGTGGTGGTTTTCCAAGCGTCCCAACAGTCGATTGTTGGGACGCTTTTTTGTAGCGAGGAGATTTGCGGCCGGTAACATGCGATGCCATTCAAGTGTCGATGTATGAACATATCGGCACACGCTAGTTGTGCAGTAATTGACCAATTAGCTCATAACTAATATTTCCAGGTAGATATACTGCCATTCACGGCGCAATTTTGACCGTTCACAGATTGAGCGGGTAAAACAAAGTGTTGTACAAACAATGATAAAGTGTCATTTATCTAGATTTGCTAACGAGTTTACCAGCGTCTTTCCGAAATTTAACCCTCGAAAAACAATGCATAGTTTGAATAATTGTCAAGAAGTTAAGGCAACGTAAAGCAAAACTGACATTGTTAGGCTTTCGTTGTTTAAACAAAGAGTAATAATATGCATATCGAGCGCGAGCAATTATAGGTTGCGCGCCCAAGTTTGATGGCGAAAGAGCAAGATCGCGGCCTCTTGGGGAGGAGACATCGATGAAAGCGAATTCGGATAAATCTAAGCAGAGTAATAAAGCGACGCGCCGTGTGCTGGCAGGCGTTTTGTGCGGAGCCTCCGTTTTGAGCCTGGTACTGTCGCTCGTCATGCCTCCGATCTCGCAGGCCATTGCCAACGATGCCCAGACGGTTTCTACCGAGGAAACTGTGATGGGGGGGGGGTTCCTCAAGTGAGTCTACTGATGTAGGCAACACCAACAACGGGGATACCGAAAACCAGAATAGTGACGATGCTGCGGGCGACGAAGCCGACCCTTCAAATGGTGTTGAGCAGGGTCAGCCTGAAGGTAAGCTGCAGGCCGAAGATGGCGAGTTGTCGGATGGCAATGCCGTAATGCTGGCTGCGGAAGGCGGGCAGACTAAAACGGCATCCACTGAAATACGAACAGCTGACGACTTGAAAAAACTGGCAAATGCAAGCGGTGTTGCTAGCTTCAAGCTTATGAATGATGTCGAGACCGGCGAGACAATCGCGCTTAACAAGGACGGCAGCAATATCACGCTGGATTTAAATGGCTGCAAAATTAAGTATACAAGTCAGAGCCAGCCCCTATTCAACATAACCGGCGGCGCAACGTTGACTGTCAAGGACGGTCAGCAAGTTGCCGCGACAGAGACTACGACTTCTCAAACAAATAAATGCGGCAATCTCGCTTTAATGGAATACGATACTTCCAATGGCATTCCGATTGGCCTTACCTACTACGTAACCGAATCGGTCGCAAGCGGAACCCGTACAACCGAGACTCTTAAGGCGTATAAGGCTCATGTCAAGGGTGCCATCGTGGCGTGCTCAGGCTCAAAGGACTTGAGGCTCATCGTAATCAATAGCGGTGGCCACCTCAATCTTGAGAGCGGCATGATTACGCAGGATAAAAACAACTGTGTCAAAAATTTGGTGTACGCAGCGGGCAGTTCGGCCATCAGCGTGGACGGCGGGTATGTCTGCGGCGGATATTGTCCGGAGGGCGCCGCTGGTGCGGGTATTTCTGTCGAGAACTCAACTCTTGACATCTCTGACGGCGTAATCGCTGGTAACTATGCCCCCAGTGGCGGCGGCGTTTATGCCCTGAATTCTACGGTAAACATGGTTGGCGGTATTATCTCCGGTAACGGTACAAATGATAATGAAGTCGGTTATGGCGCGGGAATTTGTGCTGAGGACTCTATGGTGACCATTACGAATGGTTACATTACTAACAACAAATATCAGTTCTATACCGATGAAGGACACAAAGGTAACGGTTGTCACGGTGGTGGCGGCATTGCTGCCTTTAGCCACAATCAGGGACAGAAAAAAGGCGGTCTGGTTATTAGCGGCGGCTACATCACGGGCAACTACTCTGCCGAGGCTGGCGGCGGCGTTTATGCTGGCGCTTGGAATAAACCTCTTTCCGGGTTTGCGTTTTATGGTGGAATCATCGCCAGCAATGTGGCGCAAAACTCAGAGGGTGGCGGCATCCGTATCGCTGCGCCTACAGTTGGCGAATTTAATGTGAGCGGCAAGAAAGCCTACATCACTAACAATACGACCAATACCACCAACGACTGGGGCGGCGGTGGCGTATTCGTCCAGGGCAGCAGCGACAACAACGTTCAGCCGGCGAGCCTCAATATATATAACGCGCTGATTACCAACAATCATGCCAGTGGCTTTGGCGGCGGGTTTGCCGCTTGCCCGACTGGTAAGACTGCCATTACCGATACCGATGGCATCGCGATTTTCGGTAATTATGACGGTAAACCTGACGGTAGTGGTTATAACCGATCGGGCGGCACCCACGACAAGAACGATGACGCGGATTGGCGCCCTAACCACGAAGGCGGCGAAATAACTGAAGACTTTAAAAAAGCCGGTCACCAGGATCTTTTTCTTATTCGCGATAGTGCTAACGCTGAATCGCTGCCGTATATCGCTGCCGTAACGGGACAGATGCTTGGTGGTGGAGCTGCCAATTGGTCGGGCACGATCGACAAAACACCAACGTCTATCGGCAAGTACGAGGGCGCCCAAGCTAAGTACATGATTGGCCTTAAATCTGAGCCGATTCAGTATGATAAGGATGCTGCTACTGCGGCTGCGTCCCTCTTCATCACGGGCAACCGCTCCAACATCCACGGAGGCGGAGTCATGACCAACGGCGACGTAATCGCTGGCTCCACCACGCAGGTGAACGTGTATCCCAAGATGAAGCTCAACGGCACTAAGGCACTGGAAGGCCGCGCGCTTACTGCGGATGATGCGGGAAAATTCAGGTTCCAACTCTTGGAGCCGGGCGAGAGCGGTGGTGTCCCTAGCTTTAATAATAATGATGATGGCAAATTGCAGCTCAATGGCTGTTCAATAGTTGGCGATGACGATGGGGCCACGAACGACGCTGAAGGTAACTTTGTCTTTGATTTGGGCAGGGTCCACTCCGCTGGAACGAACGTCTACTACCTCGTTGAGGACCCCGGCAACGTTGCGGATCGCGTCCCTGGCGTGGACTACGACCAGACCATCTACAAGATTGAGCTTACAACTACAACCGAAGAGCGGCCGGTGCTGGATATTGATTACATCTACTATTTAGTTACGAATGTAAGGGTTACTAATCTCAAAAATAATGAGGCGAAAACGTTTACTCCGAACAACGGTAGCGATGTCTCCATTAAGATCACCGATGGCAACACCGACAAGACCTTTACTAATGCATACAAACCCAAGGGCTCTTGGACGCCTCAGGTGACCAAGAAGGTTGATGGTGGCGAGATGAAGGCGTTCACATTCGAACTCGCGAACGAGGACGACCCGAACTTCACCAAACCGGAAACGGTAACAATTAATCCTGATCCTGCGAATGTCAAAACTGAAAAAAACGGTAATGCGACGAGCACGGTCGATTTCAAGTCGAAGACATATAAGCTCACGGACCTTAACAATGGTTCCAAGACCTTCACGTACTATGTGCGCGAGAAGTACGAAAGCTCGACCTATCCGCATTATAAGTTTGATCAGTCGGTCTATAGGTTCAAGGTTGTGGCAAAGGATAACACCCAAGGAGGAATCGACTGTGCGGTGACCTACAGGAAGGGAACCGTTGACCCCGGCGGTACGTGGAAAGACACCGATAATAAGGACCACGAGTTTCCCGACACTACCCCCACCTTCACCAACACCTACTCCACATCTTTGCCCCTTTCTGGTATGTCGGGCGTCACTCTGACGTACCTTGCCGGCGCGGCGGCGCTTTGCGCTGCTGCGGCCTGGATGCACATTCGTCGCAAGGCGAATGCGAAGGGAGGCGAGCGTCGTGAATAAGAAAGTTTGCTCCTTCCCGATCTTGTTTGCGCTGCTCGCCCTCTTGATCGGCACCTGCACGGTTGTGTTCCCCGCATCCGCGCAGGCCGCGCCGAGCGCGACCGGATCCATCACGGTGACAGGCACCGTGGCGCGCTGCTACGACGCCTACCAGATCTTTGACGCCAACGTCGTCGATGACGACAACGACGCCAAGATCGCCACCGACCTTGTCTGGGCAAGCGATGCCGTGCGCGACGCCGCGCTGCCTGTGTTGCACAGCGCCGGCATGCCCAATTCCCAGACCACCGCACAGGAAGCTGCCGAGTGGCTCAACACCGATTCCCGCCTTACGAGCGCGCTGAGCGCACGGCTCGCTCGTTCCCTCCAGAACTCTGGCGCCGTGTCCGTGGCCCTTAACGCGGGTACGGAGGCCAAGCTGCCCTGTGGCTACTGGCTCATCGTCGCCGACGACGACGCCATCGCCCAGGGCGAGGCCGGCACCGCGCCGATTATGGCGCTGGTGGGCGGCAGCGCCGTCACCGTCAAGCCCAAGGCGGCGACCCCCAAGGTCCAAAAGCATGTGCTGGAGGACAGCACCGCCGCATGGCAGAAGGCCGCCGACGCCACGGTCGCCGACGACCTGTACTGGCGCCTCTCTGCCACGGTCCCGGCCGGGCTCACCGCCTACGACACCTACACGGTGCGGTTCGTCGACACCATGAGCGCGGGACTCGACCCCTCTAAGGTGGCCGCGAGCATGCGCGTGTACGTGGCGGCGGGCGCGGACGGCGGCTTCGACGCCGTCTCGGCCGGTAAGGACGGCCGCGCCGGCGTCGAAGCCGCGAAGGGCTGGACCGATATCACGGCCCAGTGCGCCACCAAGGTAGCGTGTACGTGGCGGCGGGCGCGGACGGCGGCTTCGACGCCGTCTCGGCCGGTAAGGACGGCCGCGCCGGCGTCGAAGCCGCGAAGGGCTGGACCGATATCACGGCCCA
>JAQCYU010000052.1 GCA_027682925.1 Coriobacteriaceae bacterium AF45-21 | reverse complement strand
TCGTGGGTGCTGCGGCGCGGCGTCCGCGGCCGATCACCGCTGCGCGCGAGTTCGAGCCGCCTGGCCGATGTCGTGCGCGGCGCTCGACATGGAGTATGTCTACCGCATTATCGAGGAGGGCGTATGATCCACGTGTATCATGGCGACGGCAAAGGCAAGACCACGGCGGCGATGGGCCTCGCCCTTCGCATGCTCGCCGCAGGCCGCCGCGTCGTCGTCGTGCAGTTCCTGAAAGACGGCGAAAGCGGGGAGGTGCGCCTGCTCGCCGAGCATTTCGGCGTGCCCGTGTTCGCGGGGAAGGTGTCGGACAAGTTTACCTGGTCAATGACGTCGGAAGAACTTGCCGCGACGTGCGAGCTGCACGATGGGAACCTCGCTTCCGCGCTCGCCGAGTTCGAGGACGCTCAGGAGGGGCTACTCGTGCTTGACGAGGCTCTCGACGCGCTTTCGAAGGGGCTTGTCGACGAGGCGCTCGTGGACCGCGCGCTCGATATATCCGCGCGCGGCGTCGAAGTAGCGCTCACCGGGCGCGCGCCTTCCCGTAAGATCGTGGAGAAGGCCGACTACATAACCGAGATGCGGTGCGAGAAACACCCCTACGCTCAGGGGATATGTGCAAGGGAAGGAGTGGAGTACTAGATGGATTCCAAGGAGATGGCGCCCGGCGACATCGAGCGGCGCAGCTTCGAGATCATCACCGAAGAGCTCGGCAGCCGCACGTTCCCGCCGCTCGAAGGACCCGTCGTGAAGCGCGTCATCCACACCACTGCCGACTTCTCGTACGCCGATTCCCTCGTGTTCACCCATGACGCCGCGCACTGTGCGCTCGACGCACTGCGTGTAGGGGCCACGGTGCTCACCGACACGAACATGGCGCTCGCAGGCATAAGCAAGCCCGCGCTCGCGAAGCTCGGCTGCAAGGCCGTGTGCTACATGGCCGACCCTGATGTCGCCGCGGCTGCGCGCGCCGCGGGCACGACTCGCGCCGTTGCGAGCATGGACAAAGCTTGCCGCATCGAGGGTCCGCTCATCGTAGCCGTCGGCAACGCTCCCACAGCACTGCTGCGCCTCGCCGAGCTCATGGACGCGGGGAAGATCGCGCCCGCGCTCGTCGTTGGGGTGCCGGTCGGGTTTGTGAACGTGGTCGAGGCGAAAGAGGAGCTACTCGCGCGACGCGTGCCGGCCATCGTCGCGAGGGGTCGCAAGGGCGGCTCGACCGTGGCGGCCGCCATTATGAACGCGCTGCTCTACCAGATCACGCGCACAGGTGGCGCGAAGTGACGGCGCCCGCATCCGTGCCGGCGCTGCGCATCTTCGCCGGCGCCACCGAGGGCCGCCTTCTGTGCGAATGGGCGAGCGGGGCGGGCATCCCCGCCCGTGCCTACGCGGCAACCGAGTACGGAGGTGAGCTTTTGGGCGAGCTTCCGGGCATCGAGGTGCATGCGGGCAGGCTCGACGATGCCGACATGGAGCGCGAGCTTTCCGGCGCGCGCATCGTCGTCGACGCCACGCACCCCTTCGCTACGCTCGCAAGCGGCAACATCCGGGCCGCTTCGCTCACCGTGGGGTGCACGATGCCTGCGCCTGCGCGCCCGGCCGAGGCGCTGCCCAAAGGCGTCGTGTCGGTCGCGTCGATCGCCTGCGCGGCGCGCTTTCTCTCCGAGAACCCGGGTCGCGCGCTTCTCACGACGGGGAGCAAGGAGCTTGCTCCCTACACGCGCGTCGCCGATTTCGCGGAGCGCTTCTTCGTGCGTGTGCTCCCGCTGCCCGGTGCTATAACGAAGTGCATCGACGCGGGGTTTTCGCCGTCGCACGTCATCGGCATGCAGGGGCCCTTCACCCGCGAGCTCAACGAGGCGATGCTTCGGCAGGTGGGCGCCCAGTGGCTTGTGACCAAGGACTCAGGAACCGTAGGCGGCACGGCCGAGAAGCTCGCCGCCGCGCGCGACGTGGGGGCGCGCTGCATCGTGGTCACCCGTCCCGCCGAGGGAAGCGGGGCCTTTCGCTTCGGGAAGTGGAAGACGCGCTCTTACGGGAGTTCGCGCGCTAGGCGCTCGCCGCGCCTGCGCGCCCTCCCGCCCGCGAGGAGGATCGCCTCGAGCAAGCTCGACCCGTACAAGCCCGTCATCCGCCAATAGCTAGAGGACGACGCCCGGAACTGGCGCAAGCGGCCCTTCAATGAGTTGCGGTGAAATAGTGTCTGCTTTTGCTGCTAGATAGCATATTCAGTCCCTAATTCACCGCAACTTTGTGGTGGTGACTTACTGGTAGCGCAGACACTCTACCGGGTTGAGCTTTGCCGCGCGGCGAGCGGGGTAGAAGCCAAAGATTACGCCGATGCCGACGGAGACGGCGAAGGCCAGCAGCACCGTGGCGATTGAAAAACTCGGTGTGATTTGCCCGCTGGCTCCGAGCTCACCAAGAATCCCGGATCCGGAGGCAAACATCGCGAGGCCCCAGGCCAGCAGATAGCCTATCAGGACACCCAGTAGGCCACCGGTGACGCACAGCGCCGAAGACTCGGCCAAAAACTGCGCGGTGATATCGCGACGACTGGCGCCCAGAGCGCGGCGGATGCCGATCTCGCGAATGCGCTCCGTTACGTTGGTAAGCATCATATTCATAATGCCGATACCGCCGACAAGCAGCGAGATGCTGGCGACAGCACCCATGATGAGCGAGAACGCGCCCATAAAGGAGTTGAGTGCATCGATGGCGCTTTTCATGGATGTCGCCGATACACTGTCGTACTCATCCTCCTCCTCGATGCCCTTCATCGCGCGCACCTTGGACTCGATGGTCTTACAAAGCTCATCCATGTCCGTGCCCTCGGCGGCAAGTGCCGTCACGCTGGGGAATGAAGGATTCTCGTCGCCAAACAGCCCGGCGATGGTTTCGCGTGGCATATACAGCGTGAGCGAGCCCATGGAGTCACTGCCGCCATCAATCACGCCTACAATCTGCACCTCGCCGTTGGACACCTTGATGGTTTTCCCCAGCGCATCCTGTTCGTTGCCGTAAAGCTGATCGGCGCCGCCGCGGCTGATGAGCGCCACGCGCGAGCCTGCCTTTGACTCGACATCGGTGTAGGTGCGCCCCGCAACGAGCTTGCTGGCCCCCACGGCGTCGAGCATGTTGCTATCGACACCCTGTGCCATGACGGTATAGCTTTTATCGCCGGTCTTGTACTCGGTATACGCGCTGTCGACAATGCCGATCTGCTCTATCTTCGGCACCAGTTTTTTAAGCTTATCGATGTCCGATTCGGTGAGTTCTTGCGACGAATAGATTTGCACCATGCGCGCCGCATTGAGGCCCAGACTGTTGACCAGGCTGTTTTGGATGCCGCCGATGAGCGAAGTCATGGCGATAACCGAGGCGATGCCGATGACAATACCCAGGATGGTGAGCAGGCTGCGCCCCTTGTTGGCCTCGAGCGAGTGAAGGGCTTCCTGGATGAGATCGCGGGCGCTCATGCCACCACTCCTTTCGGCGGGTTGGCGGAGGCGGAAATCATGGGCAGGCTATCTACGGCGCTGCGCAGGGTCCGCGGTGCATGTGGAATATACGCGCCGTCGTGAATGCGACCGTCGCGGATGGTCACGGCGCGGTCGGCCTCGGCGGCGATGCCGGGGTCGTGTGTGATAAGAACGATGGTTTTGCCGCGCTTCTGGAGCTTATGGAAGGTCTCCATCACAAGCGCTCCGGTAGCGGAGTCCAGGTTTCCCGTCGGCTCGTCGGCCAGAATGATGGGCGGGTCATTGACGAGGGCGCGCGCGATGGCGACGCGCTGCATCTGTCCGCCCGAGAGCTCTGATATGCGGTGGTCCCAGTGGTCGACCGGCAGCGTGACGGCCTGCAGCGCGTGCACGGCGCGCATTTCGCGCTGGCTACGGGGCACATTGGTGTAGGCCAGCGGCAGCATGACGTTTTCGATAACCGACAGGCGCGGCAGCAGGTTGAAGCTCTGAAAGACAAAGCCAATGCTCAGGGCGCGAACTTCGGTGAGCTCGTCATCATCGAGCTCGGCCACGTTGAGCCTTGCAGGTAGTAGTCGCCCGCCGTCGGCTTATCCAGGCAGCCTAGGATGTTCATGAGCGTTGATTTGCCCGAGCCCGAGGGGCCAGTGATAGCGACGAATTCGCCGGGATTTACCGCCAGGCTCACGTTGTGCAAGATGTGGGCGCACCCCGCCTCGCTCTCAAAGATGCGGTGCACGTTGCGGATGTCGATAACGGGACGCATTACATGCCCTCGTCGGCAGACATACTGCCCGAATCCGCGCTGTAGCCGCCGTCAGCCGTTGCGTCCGCTCCGGTGTCCATGACGAGGGTGTCGCCATCGCGCAGCTTGGTAACTGGCACGTTGGGGTTGATCTCGTTGCCCTGGTCGTCGCGCTTGACCTGTGTCTTGCCGACTACGGCTTCGTTGTCGTTTTGCGTCACGACGGCCACCTTCACGCGATGGGTTTGCTTACCCTCGCCATCGGTTGCCACGTTGACGTAATAGTGTTCGCCGTCTTCGGTCATGAGCGCCATCGTCGGCACCATCACCACGTCGTCGAGCTGCTCGGTCACCACCGATACCTCGGCCGTCATGCCCGGCTTCAGGCGCGCGTCGGGCGCCTCGATGAGGATGTCGACGTTAAAGGTTACGTTGCCGCCGCCACCGTTGGCGGCGTCGGAGTTTGCCACCGACGCGATGCCCGTAACGGTTCCCTGGCTCACGATATCGGGAAACGCGGGATACGTGACGTTGGCGCTCTGCCCAACGGCGATCTTGGCGATGTCCTTTTCGCCCACCTGCACGGTCACCTTCATCTTGGATAGGTCGGCGATCTGCATGCACTGCTTGCCGCCGCTCGTATCGCTTTCGCCCATGATCATGCCGCCTGTTACCGTGGCGCCCACCTTGGCGTTGAGCTCCACGATACTGCCCGAGCTCGGGCCGTGACCGTACGGCTGGCGGCCTTGGCGTTCGCCTGGTCGAGGTTTGCCTGGGCCGATGCGAGGCTGCGCTGCGCGGCCGATACGGCGTTCGTGTCCGCCGATGCGTCGGAGATGCCAGCTGCTGCGGAAGCTCCATCGACGTCCGTCGTTGGGGTGGCCTGCGCGACAGCTGCGGCTTTCTGCGCGCTGGCGAGGTCTTCCTGTGCGGCTGTAACTGCACGCTGCGCCTCGGCAACGTTGCGTTCGAGCTCGTCGTTTTTAATGGTCATAAGCGCGTCGCCCTCGTTGACGGATTGGCCTGCCTGCACGTTGATCGAATCGACCGTGCCGTCGACAGAAGGGGAGACCACTGAGGACGAAATGGGTTTGAGCTGGCCTTTCGCTTCGACCGTTGTGCTAAACGTGCCCTCGGTCACCATGTCGGTCGCAGGCCCGCTATCGCCCTGTGGCTGCGCATTGATAACCAGGGTTGCGACAATGGCTATGAGCGCGATGGCACCCACGATGCCGGCGGCAATGCCGCGTCGAATCAGCTTTTTGCGTCGACGTTCGGCACGTTTTGCCTTGAGCTTGGCATATGCCTCTTCATCGGAAATCTCGGCCGTATCGTTCGTGCGTCCGTTCTCCTTGTCGGCATGTACGTCTGTGATCACAGGAAGCGTTTCGGTGGCACCTTCGGGCGTGTGCTCGGTATTATCCGGGCCCGGGGTGATCGTGGGGACATTCGGCATAGCGTCTCCTTTATAGAAAGAACCTCGATAATTATATGCGCCCACCGGTTGGGGCGGGCGCATAGGACGGTTTCTTTCGGAACTGTTAGATTGGTCGCAGCGGTTCCACGTTGTAGGAATGCGCGCGTTGCACTACGAGTGGACAACCACGCACAGGCCGACTTTGATGCAGTCGTGAAGTGCCTTGGCGTCGGCCAGGCGCAGGTTGATGCAACCGTGGCTGCCGCACCACTTGTAGGAGTTGGGGTCGTCAAAGCTCTTGTCGTTTTGCCACGTTGCATCGTGGAAGCCGACCATGTTTCCCTCAAACGGCATCCAATAGCTGACCGGGCTCTCGTATTTGGGCTTGCCGGTCTCGGGGTCCTTGGCACCGATGAGCTTGCTGGCGCCATCGTTGCTGTTAATCTGCCATACGCCCTCGGGGGTGGCGTCCTCTCCCGGCTTGCCGGAGATAAAGTTGGCCTCCCACACGATGTTGCCGCTCTCGTCGTAGTAGCGCGCGTGCTGCTCGGATAGATCGACATCGACGTATGCCTTCCAGTCGGGCTCTCCCTTTGCGGTAAAGGTGTCGGCCTTCTGGGAGTACTTGATCTCGATTTCGCCGGTCTGTTTGTTGTTAATGGCGTCCTCGACCTGCTTGGCGAGCGAGCTGCTGTCGATGGACCAACCAAAGTCGCCGCCTTCTACGGCGCATTGCTTGCCATCGGCGCGCGTCCACCAGCGAGTGGAGCCACGGTGTTAAAGCCGTTGGCGAGCTCGGCTGCCCAGCTGCTGATCTGCGACGTATCGAGTGTGGGGTTGGCCGGATCGGCAAAGCTGATCCACTGCAACACGGAGCTGCCATCAACCTTGCCGGCATCCTCGCCGTTGAGCTTGAGGGTCACGTTGACGCCCAGGAAGTTGTTGGCGGCATCGCATGCGGCCTGAATCTGATCGTCGGTCAGCGTTCCATTGAGCGGCTCATAGGCATCGTTGCCGAGCTTGGAAAGGTCTACGGTCTCGGACAGCGAGGCAAGCTCGAGCTCGGCATACTTAATGACATGCTCGCGGTTGATTTTTTCGTTGGAGCGCGCCTTCTCGACGGTAAACTTGCCGGCCTGCTCGTCAAAGGAGCTATTGGCCTCGAACGTGCCCGAACGGTCCTCGTTAAATTCGTCGATGGCGGCGCCCAGGTCCTCCTCAAATTTCTTTTGGTTAAAGGCGTCGGAGAGCATGGACAGGTCGACGTCTTGATCAAGATCGACTTCGTTGGAGGTAGCGGTTGTTTTGGTCTTGCCGCTTAAGGATTCCACAAGGCGGACCGGCCAAATAAAGGCTTCGTTGTGGCTGATGATCTCTTTTGCGGCAGCCTCTCCGTCGACGATGGGTTCATCGGACTCGGGCTGATAGGTCCAGCTAAAGTCATCGCCTGTCACGGTGAGCTTATAGTGCTTCCATGCCGAGTTGACCTTGGTGGCGGCAGATGAAGCGTTGGAGAACGAGACGTCGACGCCGGCAATGGTGGTGTTGGGGTAGGCAACCTGCGAAAACGCTACGATGCCTACGATATAGACAATGACGATAAGACCTAGGACGACAAAGAGCGTCGTCTTTTTGCCCGACTTATTGTTGCCGGCGGACTTGCGCGCGGGGCCGCGATCGCCTCGAGCGTGCGTGGGGGGCTGCTTGGGCGCATTGCCGTTTGCCTGGCTCTGCTGACATTGTTGACGCTGCTGTCGCTGCTGGTTCGGGCGTTGGGAAGCGTTTGCCGCACCACGCTGCTGACCGTGGCTCGGCGCGATAGGACGCGGTGACTGAACGCCGCAGGTGTGCCTGCTCGGCTGCTGCGGATCGGGAATCAGTTGAGTTCGATCGTTTTGCGACATCGTATGCATATCCTTCGAATTTCGCCTTATGGCTCATCGTGTTTTTACTGGGCTTGCATTATAGCGATTGCCCTGCTGTTTGTGGTACGGAAACGGTGGCATTCAAAAGAGGTGGGACATTTGTCCCACTATCGAGTCGTTCTTGGTCACTACCCGCACACACCGCATTTTGCACAGGCCGAAAGTGCGGCCGGAGCCTGCGCGATGCCGCCCTTTGCCGTCTCGCGCAGCGTAGCCGGCAGGGCGTGGCCCACCGAGAGCATCACATGCGCCATCTGGTCAAACGGCACCAGGCTCTTGATGCCTGCGAGGGCGAGTTGTGCCGAGCTAAAGGCCGCTGCCACGCCGATGGCGTTGCGGTTTTGGCAGGGCACCTCCACGAGGCCACCGACGGGGTCACAAACGAGGCCCAGCAGGTTACTCAGCGCGATGGAGCTGGCGTCGAGCGCCTGCTCGGGCGTGCCGCCGAGCGTCGAGCGCCTGCTCGGGCGTGCCGCCGAGCATCTGCACCAGCGCGGCGGCTGCCATGGCGGCGGCGCTTCCCACCTCGGCCTGGCAT
>JAQCYU010000051.1 GCA_027682925.1 Coriobacteriaceae bacterium AF45-21 | reverse complement strand
CGACCCAGCTTCCGCCGCGCCCTCCCCCGCCGCGCTCGCCGTGGGTTCGGTCGCGCTCGATCCCGACCGCCGCGAAGTCACGGTCGGCGGCTCGCCCATCGCGCCCTCCCCCGCCGCGCTCGCCGTGGGTTCGGTCGCGCTCGATCCCGACCGCCGCGAAGTCACGGTCGGCGGCTCGCCCATCGCGCTCACGGCCCGCGAGTTCGACGTCCTCGCCCTGCTTATGACGCATGCCGAAACCGTGCTCACGCGCGAGCGCATCGCGCACGAGGCGCTGGGCTACGAATACGTGGGCGACACCAACAACGTCGACGTGCACATCGCGCACCTGCGCGCCAAGATCGAAGACGCCGGCGGTGCCCGCATCATCCAAACCGTGCGCGGGGTGGGCTATGTCTGCCGCGCGTAACGCCGAGACCAAGCGCGTCACCTCCATCGCCCGTGCCATCAACTGGAGCTACATGTGGCGCCGCCTGGCGAGCTACATCTGGCTCGACCTGTGGCTGCTGGTTGCTGCGGCGGCGATCCTCATCTATGGCTATAACCAAACGCTGCCCGACGGCGCGTTTACCGCGGGATGGATCCCCGGTGCCGCCGTCCACGACATGTCGCTGACGCCCGCGCACGGCTGGGACCTGACAACGCTCACCTATACCGTCGAGTTTGCGCGCACCACCAAGACCTTCCCCCTCGCGCAGGACCTCGTCGCGCTATGGCCTCTCTACCTTGTCGTTGTGGGTTGGCAGGTCATCAGCGTGCTCAACATGCTCGGCGGCGCCCGCCGCGTGCGCCGCACTATGGCGCCGCTCAACGACCTGGCCTTGCGTGTGGACGAGCTCGGCCGCATGCAGCTCGCCGGCGGCAAGATGGAAACGCTGGAGCAGGCCATCGAGCGCGCAAGCGTCGACTCGCCGAGCGTCACCACCGGCGACGCCGACCTGGCGAGCATCGAGGTCGCACTCAACCGCCTGCTGCGCCAGATGCAAGAGGCAAAGCTGCAGCAGATGCGCTTTGTCAACGATGCGAGTCACGAGCTGCGCACGCCCATCGCGGTGATTCAGGGTTACGTGAACATGCTCGACCGCTGGGGCAAAGACGACCCGGACGTGCTGGCAGAATCCATCACCTCGCTCAAAGCCGAAAGCGAGCATATGCAGGAGCTCGTGGAGCAGCTGCTGTTTTTGGCACGCGGCGATGCCGGGCGCACGGTCCTGCGGCGTGCGAATACCAACCTGGCCGCACTGGTCGGCGAGGTATGCGAGGAATCGCAGATGATCGATGCCGCGCACACATATCGACTGGCGTACGATGCCGCACTTACCAGCGACCCGCGCTGCGACGCGCCCGTTGACGTGGCGCTCGTGAAGCAGGCTCTGCGCGTGATCGTGCAGAACGCCGCCAAGTATTCGGACGCGGGCACATCCATCTCGTTTGGCGTGACGCCGGATGCGGGCGCGGGCACGATCGACATAAGTGTTGAGGACGAGGGTATCGGCATGAACCAGGAATCCGCAGCTCACGCGTTTGAACGGTTCTATCGCGCCGACAACGCACGCGATGCCGGCGCGCAGGGCTCGGGTCTGGGGCTCGCCATTGCCAAGTGGATCGTCGACAGCCATGGCGGTGTCATCGGCGTGACCTCAGTCGAGGGCGTCGGCAGCCGCTTTACGATTCGCCTGCCGCGGTAGGGGCGTCTCTCACGAATCGAAGGTGAATGCTTTTCCGCGAAGTGAACGACCTATTTTGGACCCCCGAAGCATCCACACTTTTTGACGCCAAAACCGCAGGAAAAACCTTACGAAACCGCAGGAAACGGTGCCTCCAAAGTGTCGATGCTCCAGGGGTCCGATTTCACTCGTTCACTTCGCGGAAAAGCATTCACCTTCGTTTTACGGCAGCCCGTCAGTCACCCTCTCGGCATTAAAAATGGGGTAAGGCCACGTGGCCTTACCCCATTTTTCGTTAGCTATAGCAGCCTGTGCGCTACTCGCGGCACAGGTGCACGGCGAAGCCGGCGAACTCGCGCTTAAAGTACACGAGCTTGGTGCCGCCGTCGGGCAGCAGCACGCGCGACTCCTCGTTGACCTCGAGCCCGCGCTCGGCAAACCACTTCTCGGCCGCATCGATGTCGTTGACGGCAAAGCCGATGTGGCCCTTGGTGCCACGACCGTTCTGCTTCATGACCTCGATCAGCGAATCGTTAAAGTACGAAACCGGGGTCTCGATAACGGGCAGGCCCATCATCGTCGAGAACAGCTCCGCGATCTCCAGGGCATCTGCCGGGTCGGTGGCGTTAATGCCACATGGGCAACGCGCATGCCAAAGAGCTCGACCGGATTGGCGTTCTGCTCACTCATACAGTCAGCGCCTACTGAGCCATGACGTCGAGGACGGCCTTCTCGGCAGCGACGCGGTTCATGCCGGTCATGAAGGGCACGCCGCTCACGTACGGGCAGGTGAGGCCCTCGGGGGCAACGGTGGTGGCGATCAGCAGGTCGGCGCCCTCGTCGCAAGCGTCCTTGGCCTCAGAGATGGCGCACTGCACGATCTCATACTTGCCGGCATAACCGTTGGCGTCGAGCATGGTAGCGACCTTCTGGGCAACGAGCGTGGAAGTAGCAGCGCCAGCACCGCAAGCCAAAACGATCTTCTTCATAGGTAATGTCTCCCTTCATGGTTTACTTTAGGTAAGTGTACCGCAGCGAGCGATGGCACTCAGCCTCGATGAGCTTTTATGCCAGTTTGCTTGTGCGCTGCGTATAATACATCTAGTACGTGTTGTCATACCGCTCGCTTTATGAGCGACTAAGGATCCTAACATGCCCGATTCCCGCACACTCTGGACCGCCGTCGTTATCATCTGTATCGCCGTGTCGGTGTTCTTTAGCGTCAAAAAACGCACTACGTTTAAACGCCTGCAACAGTTGATGGCCGCCAAACAGTGGGCCGAGTTCGATCGTTTGCTCGACGGCAAACTCACCAGCATGCTGTACCCGCGCTACAACCGCGACTACCTGCGTCTGAACTCCTATCTGCTGCGCGAGGACCACGAGCGCGCCGGCGAGATGTTCGACCTGCTGCTGGGACTCAACCTGCCCAAGATGCAGCGCGTCGACCTGGTGATCAAGGCCTTTAACTACTACGTTGGCCAGGAGGACCGCAAAAAGTCCAAGGAGCTGCTGCACGAAATCAAGGGCTTTGAGGGCGGTCAGGCCGAGGCGGTCGCGCACGAGTGCCAGCTGATGTACGACACGATGATCCTCAAGCGTCACAACGACATTCCCGAGCTGGAGCGCATGCTCGAGGATGTCGGCGACGACCCGGTCAAGCGCTGCCGCTTGGAGTACCTGCTGGCCCTGCAGTACCAGAACAAGGGCGACGAAGCCAAGTTTGCCGAGTACTTGGAAAAGTCAGGCCAGCACTCGATGGCCGTCAACGCGTAACGGACGGCTTGTGCTAGACTTCTAGTCTCACGGGGGCGTGGCGGAATTGGCATACGCAGGAGACTTAAAATCTCTCGCCGCAAGGATTGTGGGTTCGAGTCCCACCGCCCCTACCATATGGCTTTTACGGGCCCGTGTCCCTTTGAGATGCGGGCTCGTTTCTTTTGGACGCCGGTGGGGCTCGAACCCGCGAGGGGGCGAGCGTCAAGCGGACGCGCAGCGTCCGTAGCGAGCCGGCGAGGGCGCCGACAGGCGGCCGAAGCCGGTGCGCATTTGCGCAGCAAATGCGCAGACGTCCCACCGCCCCTACCACGTATTGTCTACGAGCCCGTGTCCCCAAGGGATGCGGGCTCGTTTCTTTAGGTGCCGTCAACTGCAGAGCAGCTCATTTGGGACAGAGCTTTTTGACTACTTTTAAAGGGTGCTCAGGCTCGGGGTCCAGGCGATGGTGGGGGTCGCGCCGTCGAGAACCTCGTTGATGGTGGCGGCCATGCCGGCGAGGAGGCTGTTCTCGCTTACGGTGAGCATGTCGTAGCCGCCGGCTCGCATGAGCTCGCGAATTACCACGGCACCTGCCAAGATCACGCCTGCGCGCTTAGGTTGCACGCCCGGCAGAGCGGCAATGCCCGCAACATCCAGCGCGGACATGCGCTCGATAGCGGCCGAAACCTGCTCCATCGAAAGCTCGCGCAGGTGCACAAAGCTCGAATCATACGGCTCCAGCTCGTGAACGAGTGCCACGAGCGTGGTGACGGTGCCGCCCACCGCAACGAGGCGTTCGGCGCGCTCAAAGTCGCTGGGCAGGCCTTCAAAATAGGCGGCAAACTGCTCGCCTGCCCACGCGGCAGCGGCAGCAAGCTCGCCATCCGCGGGCGGCAACGCGGAGAAAAAGCGCTCCGTCACGCGGCGACAACCGATGTCCAGCGAGCGCGTTCCCTCCAGCGCAAAGACCCCGCGCTCAGGCGCATAGACGCCCGTCGCGAGCTCCGTGGAGCCACCGCCCGAATCGGCGACGATGATGCGCTCGCCAGCAAAGTCGTGTGCCACGCCAAAAAACGTCAGGCGCGCCTCGACCTCGCCCGGAATCACCTGCGGTTCGAGCCCCAGATCGCGCAGACCGTCCAGCAGCAGCGCGGCATTGGACGCATCGCGCGCGGCACTCGTGCAGGTGGTGCAGACGCAGGCGGCCCAAGCACGTGCCTCATCCACAAACATGCGACACGCATCGAGCACACGCTCGACAGCCGCCTCGCAAAAGCGACCCGTCGCGTCCACGCCCTCGCCCAGGTCGGTAATCTCGGTATGCTTGGACGATTCCACGATCGCCCCGCCCTCGACCTGGGCCAACACCAGTCGCGACGACACCGTTCCCAGGTCGATCGCGGCCACCTTATATCGTTTGCAATCTGCCATTGCGGGCTCCCCTCCGGGCGCTACTCGCCTACTCGCCGCTGGACGCGACCGTCTGGCCCTCGACGCCGTTAAATCCAAACAGCATATCGAGCGTCTGGATGTACCACGGTGCGTCCTTGCCGACCTCTTCGATCTCTTTGGCCACTTCACTGGCCTTCTTGGCGTTTGAGGACTTTTTGCTCGACGACGAATCCGAATCGTCGTCCAAGCCTAGCACGTCAATCTTCTTCTCGCCGGGCATCACCAGGCCCAGGTCCTCGGACGCCGCGTCCTTGATACCCTCCTCCGAGAGCAGCTTGTCGACGCTTTTTTGCAGCTCATCATTGTATTGCTGGCGAATCTCGACCTGCTTGGCCAAGATATCGCTCGAACGCTTTGCCACGTACAGGTCGCGCACGGGGAAATACAGGCTCACGAGCGCCAGAGCCACCACGATACCGATAAACAGCGGACGCAGAGAGCCATGCGTAAAGTCATAGATTGCCTTGACCACCGCATTGTCGTTGGCGTAGCGCATAAAGTCCGAGCCCGAAAGACGGCTCGAAGGCCTGCTCGATTTGTCGTGTGCCTGAGTCGAGGGACGCGATGCATGCGACGAACGTGGCGGGCGCACCGGTCCATCTGCCAAGGTATTTGATTGAGCATTGGGGCGCGAGGTACTTGCCGGGCGCTGCGTGGAGCGGTCGGCGCCGGCATAAGCAGACCCACCGAGCTGCACCGTGCGCGCACGGCGAGGCGACGGCTCGCGCGAACCGGCGGAATAGTACCTGTTGTCGTAAATCTGATCCATGTGCGCCTTGTGCGGTTGAGGTTTGTTTGCGCTAAGTCCTTTAGTTATAGCACGAGCGCCTGCACCGCCTTCGCCAGCCTTTGCTCGACATAAAAAAGGCGCTGAGCCGTATGGCCCAGCGCCCATGGCGCTTTGCAGCATCCAGTCAAGGCGGGACGGAACCGAGTCAGCCTCCCCCTCGCCAAATTCGTCCGTTTAGCGAATGTTGTAGAACGCGGTCTTACCGGCGTAGCGCGCGCTGCCCTCGAGCTCGTCCTCGATGCGGATGAGCTGATTGTACTTGGCGATACGGTCGCTGCGGCACGGGGCGCCCGACTTGATCTGGCCGGCATTGACGCCCACGACCAGGTCGGCGATCGTGGAATCCTCGGTCTCGCCGGAGCGGTGACTCACGATGCAGGCGTAACCGGCCTCCTTGGCGGTCTCGATGGCCTCGAGCGACTCGGTGAGCGTGCCGATCTGATTGACCTTGACCAGGATCGCGTTGGCGGCACCCAGCTCGATGCCCTTCTTGAGGCGCTCGGTGTTGGTGACGAACAGGTCGTCGCCCACCAGCTGCACCTTGTTGCCAATGCGGCGGGTAAGCTCAACCCAACCGTCCCAGTCCTCCTCGGCCATGCCGTCCTCGATGGAGATGATGGGATAGGTGTCGACGAGCTTCTCCCAGTAATCGACCATCTGGGCACTCGTGTACTCAACACCCTCGCCCTTGAGCTCGTACATGCCGGTCTCGGCGTTGTAAAACTCGGTCGAGGCCGGGTCCATGGCGTACATGAAGTCGACGCCGGGCTTAAAGCCAGCCTTCTCGACGGCCTTGGTAATGTACTCGAACGGCTCAGCATTGGTCTTGAGGTTGGGCGCAAAGCCGCCCTCGTCGCCCACGCCGCCGCCCAGGCCGGCCTCGTGCAGCACGCCCTTGAGGGTGTGGTAGACCTCGGCGCACCAACGCAGGCCCTCGGCAAAGCTCGGGGCGCCCACCGGCATGATCATGAACTCCTGGAAGTCGACGTTATTGTCGGCATGCACGCCGCCGTTGAGAATGTTCATCATGGGCGTGGGCAGCAGGTGGGCGTTGACGCCACCCAGGTACTGGTACAGCGAAAGACCCGCCGACTCGGCAGCGGCGCGGGCAACTGCCAGCGACACGCCCAGAATGGCGTTGGCGCCGAGATTGGTCTTGTTGGGGGTACCGTCCGCGGCAATCAGCGCGGCATCGACGGCGCGCTGGTCGAAGGCGTCGAGGCCCACGACGGCGTTAGCGCACTCGTTATTGACGTGCTCGACGGCCTGCGAGACGCCTTTGCCCAGGTAGCGACCCTTGTCGCCATCGCGCAGCTCGCAGGCCTCAAAGGCGCCGGTCGAAGCGCCCGAAGGCACCATCGCGCGGCCGAAGCTGCCGTCCTCGAGCACGACCTCGACCTCGACGGTGGGGTTGCCGCGGCTGTCGAGTACCTCGCGACCGTAGACATCCAAAATATCGCTCATGTTGTCTCCCTCTCACTTGGAAACGGGTTGAATGCTTGGCGACACGGCTTGCACGCTACAGTGGCGCGCAGGTTCATAAGTTAGCCTTATCGCACTTTTTGCATTATGCCCTAAGTTAGCCAAGGGATACAATCTTTTTGAAAAATAATGGGGGCGATGAGAAAGTCCGTCCCGTCGCCCCCGCAGTCTTACTCCTCTGCCTTTGCGGCATCCCAGAGGTCATTGAGGCCGTGGGTCGAAAGCTCGGCCAGATCCACGTGGGCGTCGGCCGCCATCTGCTCCATCGCGGCCCAGCGGCGGCGGAACTTTGCCGTGCTGGCACGCAGGGCGCTCTCGGCGTCGATTCCCTCCTTGCGCGCAACGTTGACCAGAGCAAAGAGCAGGTCGCCAAACTCCATCTCGCGCTCGGGCGAGCCGGGAGTCTCGGCCTCAAACTCGGCGCGCTCCTCGGCGACCTCGTCCCACACGTCCTGGACTGTCTCCCACTCAAAGCCCACGGCAGCCGCCTTGCGCGACACCTTCTGAGCCTGCATCAGCGCCGGCAGATGCGTGGGCACGCCGTCGAGCAGGCCCTCGGGCGCAGCCTCGCCCGCTGCCACGGCCTTGTCCTTTGCAGCCTTCTCGGCAAGCTTAACCTCGTCCCAGATCTTGAGCACCTCATCGGAGCTCTCGGCGTCCGCATCGCCAAACACGTGCGGATGACGACGGATGAGCTTGGCGTCGATATCGCGTGCCACATCGGCAAGTGTAAACTCGCCGGCGTCCGCCGCAATCTGCGCATGCAGTACCACCTGCATGAGCACGTCGCCCAGCTCCTCGCGCAGATGCGCCACGTCGTCCGCCTCGATGCAATCGAGCGCCTCGTAGGCTTCCTCGATCATGTTCTTGCCAATGCTGCGGTGCGTCTGCTCGCGGTCCCACGGGCAGCCATCGGGCTGACGCAGACGCCAGATAGTCTGCACCAAATGCTGCAGCTCGGCCGACACGTCGACCAGCGTGGACAGATCGCGCGAGCCCTCGGCATTTTGCCGAGCCATGTGCTGCGCCATGATTATTTCTCCTCCAGGATCACGTGACGGAACGCGCCGCCCTCGTAGATGCCGTAGCTGTGCGTGCCGTCCTTGGGGATGCTCACGCTGCCGGGGTTGAAGAGCCATAGGCCCGGGCGTGCCTCGCTTGCCTCGTTAACCTTGATATGCGTGTGGCCGTAGACGAGCGCGGAGCCCTCGGGCAGCGCGGGCACGTGGTCGACGCTGTTGTGCATGCCGGCGCCAAAGACGTGGCCGTGCGTCAGGAACAGTTCACGGCCGGCCTCATCGAACAGCGTGGCGTAGTCCGCCATGACGGGAAAGTCGAGCACCATCTGGTCGACCTCGGCGTCGCAGTTGCCGCGGACGGCGATGATGCGGTCGGCCAGGGCGTTGAGCAGCGGAATCACGCGCTTGGGGGCGTAGTCGCGCGGCAGGTCGTTGCGCGGGCCGTGGTAGAGCAGGTCGCCCAGCAGCACGATGCGGTCGGGCTGCTCGGATTCGATTGCGGCGACCAGACGCTCGGTCCAGTATGCCGAGCCGTGAATGTCGGAAGCGATGAGGTATTTCATGGTGGTCCTTTCGGGTGGGGCTGATGTGGCCGGGCGCGAGATGTCGCCGGCCGCGCTATTCAAATCGCAGTGCCGAGGCTTGTGCCGTCTGCATCACGCGCTGGAGCGGCACGTTATGCTCGCGGGCAAGACGGGCGCAGTCCTCGTACTCGGGCGCCGCACGCTCACTGCCGTCGGGCAGGGTGGCCACCTTGACGGCCACTTCGCCCCAAGGCGTCGCGACCTGCTCAAAACGACGCGGCAGGCAGACGCGTTCCATCACCTGGCGCCGGATGCCGTTCGTGGTGGTTTCCAAAAAGATAATCGTCTGCAGACGGTCAATGTCCTCGCGGGCGCAGATTACCTGCAGCTGCCAACCGGGGCGGCCTTTTTTGCAGTAGAGAGGCAACCAGTGCACCTCGCGGGCGCCGCCTCGCGCAGGCGGTCCGCGGCATAGGCGAGCACCTCGGGCGACGCATCGTCGATGTCGCACTCCAGCTTGACGATAGTTTCGGGTGCATCGGTCTCGCGGGACAGCGGAGATGTACTTCCACGTTGCATACGGTCCGGATCCTTTCCGCACGGGCTCGTTTTATTCACCCAAACGCTAGCACATCGGACGTGGCACAGGCGTGACTTTCGTCCGTCGCCGCCCTCGCCCCTATCCAAACATGTACGCCAGCCTCCAAACATGTCATTTTTTGCAGCTTTTGGAGGCTGATGTACATGTTTTGGAGCGGGGCCGCGCACGATCAGAATTGCGCTCGCACTCCGTCCACCACAAAGTTCACTACACTCAACAATTTTGAACTTTCTACGCAGTTCATCGGCCAAAAAATTACCCTCGGCATACTTACAGGCTGCACGATGCTACTCTAGTTGCATTTGGCTAACTAAGCGGCTGCCGAGGACCCCGACCGGCACCGTTACGGCATAGGAGGTTTCATGTTCGAGAAGCGGCTCTTCTCCCTGGTTCCGCAGGCAACGCCCTACATTATGGCAAGCGTCCTGTTTAAGTGGATCGCGCTCATGGCAAACATCACGGTGATGTGGGTGCTTGCGCGCATCTTGGGCGGCATCGTCACGGACGGCCTTTCCGCCGCGCTCGCCGTCGATGCCCTCGCACAGGCGGCCTCGCCGCTCGCCGCCGCCATCATCGC
>JAQCYU010000050.1 GCA_027682925.1 Coriobacteriaceae bacterium AF45-21 | reverse complement strand
GCTGTTTAAGTTTGTCGCGAGTTCCGCACGCAAAGGAAAGCACTTAATGTGCTTTCCGTCTTGCGCAGGACTGTAGAGCAGCAAACTTAAACAGTGGGCCGCCCGGACCGGGAATCCGCCCCCGCGCACCGAAGGGGATTCCTTTTGTGTAGGCTTTGCGGAAATATGCTCATTTTGGGATACGCCAGGCGGCGTGGTCTGTTGACGGCACAGCTAACGCCACGTATCCTATCGAACTGCGTGTTTCGTAGGGGGATGCTGACCCCTCGATTCAAGCCGTTGCACTTTACAGAAAGCTGGAATCATTCGAGAAGGAGTACGCTTTGCCTACTATTAACCAGCTGGTTCGCCAGGGCCGTCGTTCCGTGCCCAAGAAGTCCAAGAACGCTGCTCTGCAGCACAACTCCCAGAAGCGCGGCGTGTGCACCCGCGTCTTCACCACGAGCCCCAAGAAGCCGAACTCGGCTCTTCGTAAGGTTGCCCGTGTTCGCCTTGTCAACGGCATCGAAGTTACTGCTTACATCCCGGGTGAGGGCCACAACCTGCAGGAGCACTCCATCGTGCTCGTCCGCGGCGGTCGTGTCCGTGACCTCCCTGGTGTCCGTTATCACGTCATCCGTGGCGCCTACGACGCTGCTCCGGTCCAGAACCGTATGCAGGCCCGTTCCAAGTACGGTGCTAAGCGCCCCAAGGCCAAATAAGCCAGATAACGTTTTGATACTTTCGCCGTGTGCCGCCTAAGCGCCGCACGGTAGACACTTAAGGAGATTTCACATGCCGCGTCGTGCAGCAGCTAATCGTCGTGAGGTTCAGCCTGACGCCGTTTACAACAACCGCCTGGTGACTCAGCTCATCAACAAGGTCCTTCTTGACGGCAAGAAGGCCACCGCTGAGCGCATCGTTTACACCGCTTTCGAGATCGTTGCCGAGAAGTCCGAGGGTGGCGACGCCCTCGCTACCTTCAAGAAGGCTATGGACAACGTCAAGCCCACGCTCGAGGTTAAGCCCAAGCGTGTCGGTGGCGCTACCTATCAGGTCCCGATGGAGGTCAACTCCCGTCGTTCCACCGCTCTGGGTATCCGCTGGATCGTCAACTTCTCCCGCGCTCGCAAGGAGAAGACCATGGCCGAGCGTCTCGCCAACGAGATCCTCGACGCTTCCAACGGCCTGGGCGCTTCCGTCAAGAAGCGTGAGGACGTCTTCAAGATGGCCGAGGCCAACCGCGCGTTCTCTCACTATCGTTGGTAAGTTAAGGTAAGGAACTAACATGGCTAAGCCTAAGTACAAGCTTTCCGATACCCGTAACATCGGCATCATGGCCCACATCGATGCTGGTAAGACCACCACGACCGAGCGTATTCTTTACTACACCGGTAAGACCCACAAGATCGGTGAGGTCCATGAGGGCGCTGCCACCATGGACTGGATGGTTCAGGAGCAGGAGCGCGGCGTAACCATTACCTCCGCTGCTACCACGTGCTTCTGGAACAAGGACGGTAAGGACTACCGCATCCAGATCATCGACACCCCGGGCCACGTTGACTTCACCGCCGAGGTCGAGCGCTGCCTGCGCGTCCTCGATGGCGCTGTCGCCGTCTTCGACGCCGTTGCCGGCGTTCAGCCCCAGTCTGAGACCGTTTGGCGTCAGGCTTCCACCTTCAACGTTCCCCGCATCGCCTTCATCAACAAGTATGACCGCGTGGGCGCTGACTTCTTCAACGCTATCGAGACCATGAAGGATCGTCTCGACGCTAACGCCGTGGCCGCTCAGGTCCCGATGGGCGCCGAGGACAACTTCTGGGGCGTCATCGACCTGGTCACCATGACTGCTTGGGACTTCAAGGCCGACGAGAAGGGTATGACCTACCCCGAGCCGATGGACGAGATCCCGGCTGAGTTTGCCGACATCGCTGCCACCAAGCGCGAGGAGCTCCTTGACGCTGCTGCCAGCTTTGACGACGAGCTCATGGAGAAGATCCTCATGGAGGAGGACTTCACCGTCGAGGAGCTCAAGGCTGCTCTGCGTAAGGGCGTTCTGGCCAACGAGCTCAACCTCGTCTTCGTGGGCTCCGCCTACAAGAACAAGGGCGTCCAGGAGCTGCTCGACGCTGTCGTCGACTACCTGCCCAGCCCGCTCGACGTCGAGGCCGTCACCGGTACCGATCCGGACACCGGCGAGGAGATCCAGCGTCATCCTTCCTTCGACGAGCCCTTCTCCGGCCTGGTCTTCAAGATCATGACCGACCCGTTCGTCGGTAAGCTCACCTATGTCCGCGTTTACTCCGGCCGCGCCGAGTCCGGCTCCTACGTGGTCAACGCCTCCAACGGTCAGCGCGAGCGCCTCGGCCGCATCCTCGAGATGAACGCTGCCGAGCGTATCGACCGTGACGACGCTGCCGCCGGCGACATCGTCGCTTGCGTCGGCTTCAAGAACTCCACCACCGGTGACACCCTGTGCGCCGAGGGCAAGGAGATCGTTCTCGAGAAGATCGAGTTCGCTAAGCCCGTTATCGACGTTGCCATCGAGCCCAAGACCAAGGCCGAGCAGGACAAGATGTCCCTGGCTCTGACCAAGCTCGCCGAGGAGGACCCGACCTTCCAGGTGTCCACCAACCACGAGACCGGCCAGACCATCATCGCCGGCATGGGCGAGCTGCACCTCGAGATCATCGTCGACCGTCTGCTCCGCGAGTTCAAGGTTGACGCTAACGTTGGTAAGCCCCAGGTCGCCTACCGCGAGACCGCTGGTCACGACGTCGAGAAGGCTGAGGGCAAGTTCGTCCGTCAGTCCGGCGGTCGCGGTCAGTACGGCCACGCCGTCATCAAGCTTGAGAAGATGGAGGAGGGCTTCGGCTACGAGTTCGTCAACGCTATCGTCGGCGGCGTCGTGCCCAAGGAGTACATCCCGTCCATCGACAAGGGCATCCAGGAGGCCCTGAACACCGGTGTTATCGCCGGCTTCCCGGTCCTCGACGTTAAGGTCACCCTGTTCGACGGTTCTTACCACGAGGTCGACTCCTCCGAGGCCGCCTTCAAGATCGCCGGTTCCATGGCTATCAAGGACGCCCTCAAGAAGTCCGATCCGCAGCTGCTCGAGCCGATCATGGCTGTCGAGGTCGAGACCCCCGAGCAGTACATGGGCGACGTTATGGGCAACCTCTCCGGTCGCCGCGGCAAGATCGAGGGCATGGAGGATCGCAAGAACAGCAAGCTCATCCGTGCCAAGGTGCCGCTGGGCGAGATGTTCGGTTACGCTACCGACCTTCGCTCCCAGACCCAGGGCCGTGCATCCTACACGATGCAGTTCGACTCTTATGAGCCCGCGCCCAAGTCCATCGTGGACGAGGTCATGAGCAAGAACGCCTAAGTTCGAGCTCCCTGTTACGTAATCCTGCGAGAACATCTCTCGCACTCTTTGGAGGTTTAAGTTGGCTACCCAGAAGATCCGCATTCGCCTCAAGGGCTATGATCACGAGGTCGTCGATCAGTCCGCGAAGCTCATCGTCGAGACCGCTCAGAAGACCGGCGCTCGCGTTTCCGGTCCTGTCCCCCTGCCCACCGAGCGCAACCTGTACACGGTTATCCGCTCGCCGCACGTGAACAAGGACTCCCGTGAGCAGTTCGAGATGCGCACCCACAAGCGCCTCATCGACATCCTCGACCCCACCTCGGGCACCGTTGATTCGCTCATGCGTCTCGACCTCCCCGCTGGCGTCGACATCGACATCAAGCTCTAAGCGATATCGCTCTTAGCTTAAAGGGCCCCGCTGCCGTTTCGGTAGCGGGGCCCTTTTGTTTTGAGTTTAGATTTTGGGAAAGCGAATTCGTCTGCCGAGCCGACGGCTGCGGCGTCCTATTCGCTCAGGGGGCGCAAGGACGCTTCTTCGAAGTGGAAGACGCACAAGCCGCTCTCGGTCTCAATGTTTGCGCGGCCGCAATCGTCGACCGTTCTAAATATGCCGCGTGCCAGTTCGTCTCCAGCGGGGGAGCGGGCGATAACGTGCTTCCCAATCCAATTGAGGTGAGCGATATATTCGTCGTGGACGGGCGCGAGCGGACCGGCGTCTTTTTCCATGGCGTTGAGGCGCTCCGCCCATGTGTCTACAGCGTCTATAACTGCGTGATAGACCTCATCGAGGAGCATGTTGACGGTGGGAACGCTCTCGTTAAGGTCCGAGAGGCCAATTGCCGCCAGGCCGCCATCGGGTACCTCTTGGGGCGTGTAGTTTACGTTGACGCCAATGCCGCAGACGGCGAAGGGCTTGCCCTCACTGTCACGAGCCGCCTCGACCAGAATGCCGCCGAGTTTGCGTCCACGCGCGACCAGGTCGTTGGGCCATTTTAGGCGAATCTCGTTTGCAAGACCCTGTTTTTCGAGCGCCTCGAGCACCGCTAGGCCACTGACGGCGGCAAGACCAGAGAACTTTGCAGGATTAACGCATGGGCGCAGGACAATCGAAAGCAATAGGTTGCCGGCGGTTGAATCCCACTTGTGGCCGCGCCGGCCGCGTCCTGCTGTTTGCGCCCGGGCGGCAAGTCCTGTGCCGTGCGGCGCTCCCTGTTTTCCTGCTTCGAGCAGGTCATCGTTGGTCGATCCGGTTACGTCGATTATCGTTAATTTGGCATCCATAACGGCTGCTACCTCCTAAGTTAATAAGGCAATCGAGCAATGGTGTCGAGAGATAGACACAATGTGAAGCCTTTGTCGCATTTGGACAATTTAATGTTAACACATCAACAATGACTAAAATGCGCTATCCTCTCTTGGTCAATGTAAACACGTCAACAACCCAAAGGAGGTTAGTGATGGGTTTCACGATTCTTGGAACAGGCTCGGCGCTTCCTGAGCGCAGTGTTTCCAATGACGAACTGTCTGAGTTCCTCGATACCTCGGATGAGTGGATTTTTACCCGCACAGGTATCAAGAGCCGCCACGTCTGCACCACCGAGTCACTTGACGACCTTGCCGTAGCGGCGAGCGAGCGGGCACTCCAGGTGTCCGGAATCGACGCGAGTCAGCTGGATCTGATCGTCTGCTCGACGACGACGGGTGACCACCTTGTTCCCGCTGAGGCGTGTGCCGTTGCTGAGCGACTAGGCGCGACGTGCCCTGCCTTCGATGTCTCGGCGGCTTGTGCCGGCTTCGTATTTGCGCTCGATGTCGCCGAGGGCTATATCGCCCGCGGTCGCGCCGAGCGCGTGCTTGTCGTTGCTGCCGAGCAGATGACGCGCGCGCTCGACTGGACCGACCGCGCCACCTGCGTGCTCTTTGGCGACGGGGCAGGCGCCGCAGTGATTGAGGCTGGGGGAGAAAGTCCCCTTGCCGTTGAGCTTTCGACGGCGCCCGACGTCGAGACGTTGCGCGTTCCCGGTCTGGTCGGCACCTCGCCGTTTAAGGCCTCCGCAGATAGCGAGGGCGCGCTGTCCATGAATGGCCGCCGTGTGTTCAAGTTCGGCGTCAACGCCATCTGTGACACGGTCCATAAGCTTGCGATCGATGCGGGCATTTCGGTCGAAGACATCGATCATTTTGTATTCCATCAGGCTAACGAACGAATCCTGAGTCAGGCGGTCAAGCGCCTCGGCGCGCCAGACGAGCGCGTGGTTCGAACGCTGCGCGAGACCGGCAACATTTCGAGCGCCTGCATTCCCTTTGCGCTTGACCGACTGGTACGCACCGACGCACTGAATGCGGGCGATACCATCGCCTTGGTTGGATTTGGCGCCGGTCTGGATATAGGTGGCTATCTGCTTCGTTGGAAGTAGTCGCACATAGGAAATAAAAACGCCCTAGGGCACAACCAAAGGAGAACTACCATGGCAGATCAGAAGACCTTCGAGCGCGTTTGCGACGTAATCCGCGAGACCGCTGGCCTTGACGACGTCGAGATGAAGCCCGAGTCCACGCTCGAGGAGATTGGTCTCGACAGTCTGGGCACCGTCGAGATCCTCGTCGCCGTCGAGGACGAGTTTGGCATCCAGCTCGATACCGAGGAGAACCCCAAGACGGTCGGCGAGTTCGCCGATACGGTCGAGGCGGCATTGGAGAAGTAGAGATGCTCAAGACTCCTCTCTGCGATCTGCTCGGCATCGAAAAGCCCGTGTTCCAGGGCGGTATGGCCTGGATTGCCGACGCCTCGTTGGCGTCCGCAGTGTCCGAGGCGGGCGGCTTAGGGATTATCGCGGCCATGAATGCTGACGCAAACTGGTTGCGCGATCAGATTCACGAACTGCGCACCAGGACGGATAAGCCCTTTGGCGTCAACGTCATGCTCATGAGTCCGTTTGCCGACGAGGTCGCGCAGGTCGTGATTGACGAGCGAGTGCCGGTCGTCGTGACGGGCGCCGGCAATCCCGCCAAGTACATGAAGGCTTGGAACGACGCGAGCATCAAGGTCATCCCGGTCGTTGCCTCGGTGGCGCTGGCACGCCTCGTGGCGCGTCGTGGAGCCACGGCGGTTGTTGCCGAGGGCACCGAATCGGGCGGCCATATTGGCGAGACCTCGACGATGGCACTGGTGCCGCAGGTCGTCGATGCGGTCGACATTCCCGTCGTGGCTGCCGGCGGTATTGCCGACGGCCGCGGCGTGGCGGCCGCCTTTATGCTGGGCGCCGCCGGCGTGCAGGTGGGTACGCGCTTTCTGGTCGCAGACGAGTGCACCGTATCGGAGCAGTACAAGGAGATGGTCTTGAAGGCCAACGACACCTCGACGCGTGCGACCGGCCGCTCGACGGGACACCCGGTGCGTGCCCTCAAGAGCCCCTTCACCAACGCGTATGCCAAGAGCGAGGCGGCGGGCGCAAGCTCCGAGGAGCTCGGGGCCATGGGCACCGGCGCCCTTCGCAAGGCCGCCATGGACGGCAATTACGAAGAGGGTTCGTTTTTGTGTGGACAGATTGCCGGCATGGTCAACGAGTGCCAGAGCGCACGTGAAATCGTTGACGACTTGGTCGATGGCGCCGAGCGCGTCCTGAAGGGTGCGTCCGCATGGGTAGCGTAGCGTTTCTGTTTGCCGGCCAGGGCGCCCAACACCCTGCGATGGGCGTCGACCTGATCGAGGCATCGCCGGCGGCTGCCGAGGTGTTCGCGATCGCCGACGAGGTGCGTCCGGGAACCAGCGAGCAGTGCCGGAGCGCCTCCAAGGAGGAGCTGTCGCAGACCGAGAACACGCAGCCTTGCGTGTTCGTCCATGACCTGGCAGCGGCTGCCGCACTGCGTGAGCGCGGCGTGGTGCCTGCCGCCTGTGCGGGATTTTCGCTGGGCGAGGTCGCCGCGCTCACCTTTGCGGGGGCGTTCGATACGCGAGCGGGCTTTGAGTTCGATACGCGAGCGGGCTTTGAGCTCGTGTGCGAGCGCGCGGCGCTGATGGCCGCGGCTGCCGAGCGTCACCCCGGCGGCATGCGCGCCGTCATCAAACTCGATGCGGCGCAAGTCGAGAACCTGGCAAAACAGGCCGGCGAGGACTGCTGGCCGGTCAACTACAACAGCCCGCAGCAGACGGTTGTGGCTGGAACGCCCGATGCGTTGCAGACCCTCGACGTCCTGGTAAAAGAGGCCGGCGGCCGCGCTATGAAAGTCGCGGTGTCGGGTGCATTTCATAGCCCCTATATGGTCGAGGCGACTGAGGGGCTGGCGACGTATATCCAAGCCGGCCACGCGCCGTCTCCGCTGCTGATTCCGGTCATGGCAAACATGACGGCGGCGCCCTATCCGGCGGACCCGCGAGCGGCATCGGATGTCTTGGCCAACCAGGTGAGTCATGCCGTTCGCTGGGTCGACACGCTGCATACTCTGCAGGATCAGGGCATCGATACGTTTATTGAGGTCGGCCCTGGCAAAACGCTGTCGGGCCTGGTCAAGCGTACGCTGAGCGACGTTCGCGTGTATTCGTGCGAAACGGCCGAGCAGGTCGCAGCTATTGCCGACGAGCTCGCATAGTCCATAGGGCTGTAACCCGAAAGGAATGACATGGGCAACTTGAACAACGGCACGCTCGAGCGCAACGACTCACGTCGCGTGGCACTGGTCACGGGCGGCTCGCGTGGTATCGGCCGCGCCTGCGCTGTCGGTCTGGCGGAGGACGGCTTTGATATCGCCGTCGTCTATGCCGGCAGCGTCGATGCGGCGTGCGAGACGTGCGAAGCCTGCGAGGCGTCTGGCGCCACGGTGCGCGCATATCAATGCGACGTGGCCGATTCCGCTGCCGTCAACGCGTGCGTGGAAGCGGTCCTCAACGACTTTGGCTCCATTTGGGCGCTCGTCAACAACGCCGGCATCACGCGCGATGGCTTGCTCATGCGCATGGGCGATGACGCCTTCGACCGCGTGCTCGATGTCAATCTCAAGGGCACGTTCAATATGACGCGCGCGCTCACCAAGACCTTTATGCGCCAGCGCGGCGGTTGCGTCGTCAACATGAGCTCGGTCGTGGGCCTGATGGGTAATGCCGGGCAGGCCAACTACGCTGCCTCCAAGGCGGGCGTCATCGGCCTGACCAAGGCGGTGGCGCGCGAGCTTGCGCCCCGCGGCGTACGAGTGAACGCGGTCGCTCCCGGGTTTGTCGAGACAGATATGACGGCAAAGCTCTCGGAGAAGGTGCGTGCGGCAACCGAGGAGCAGATTCCCCTTAAGCGCATGGCACGCCCCGAGGAAGTAGCCGGCGTGGTGCGCTTTCTGGCGAGCGATGCGGCTGCCTACATTACGGGCGAAGTCGTGCGCGTCGACGGCGGAATGGCGATGTAGAAATCAGGGCCGAATAACGGCTTGGATGAGGAGACCATGATGGAACAGAGAGTTGCAATTACCGGCATAGGTGCCGTATCGCCGCTCGGCAACACCGCGCTTGCCACCTGGGCGGCAATGTGCGCTGGCACGTGCGGCATCGGCCCGATCACGCACTTCGATACCGATGCGTTTGCCGTCAAGGTGGCGGCCGAGGTCAAGGGCTTTGACGGCAACGATTACTTTGGCAAGCGTGACGCCAAGCATCTCGACCCCTGCGTTCAGTTTGCGATGGCGGCTTCGGACGAGGCCATGCACGATGCGGGCTTTGATGTCGAAGGCGCCATCGATCGAGAGCGCCTGGCGTCTACGTGGGCTCGGGTGTGGGCGGCATGACGACGCTCGTCGACAACGTCCATACGATTGCCGATCGTGGTCCCCGCCGTGCATCGCCCTACATGATCGCGATGATGATCCCCAACATGGCATCGGGCAACATCGCGATTCGCCATAAGGCAAAGGGCCCGACCCTACCCGTCGTGACTGCCTGCGCGACTTCTGCCCATGCGGTGGGTGAGGCGTTCCGCGCCATCAAGCACGGCTATGCCGACGCGATCCTCGCGGGCGGCGCCGAGGCCGCAATTATCCCCGATGCTGTTGCG
The DNA here is from genome assembly GCA_027682925.1 of Coriobacteriaceae bacterium AF45-21. GTDB lineage: Bacteria > Actinomycetota > Coriobacteriia > Coriobacteriales > Coriobacteriaceae > Collinsella. Next base: position 817 of record JAQCYU010000050.1, on the reverse strand, counting down.
GGCTTTACGTCCTGCCGCGCATTGACCACCAACCCCGATCCCGCGACGGCCTGCCGTCCGTTCGATGCAGACCGCGACGGCTTTGTGATGGGCGAGGGCGCCTGCGTGCTCGTGCTCGAGAGCATGGAACATGCGCAGGCGCGCAGTGCGCACATTTATGCCGAGGTCGTGGGCTACGGCAACACCGATGATGCCTATCACATCACGAGTCCCGATCCCGAGGCTGCCGGCATTGCCCGCGCTATATCGTTGGCGGTTGCCGAGGCGACGTCAAGCCTTCCGAGGGCCTCTACATCAACGCCCACGGCACCTCGACCAAGCTCAACGATTCGTCCGAGACGGCGGGCATCAAGCGTGCGCTCGGCGAGGACGCGGCGCGCGCCGCGCACGTCTCGTCGACTAAGTCGATGACCGGCCACATGATCGGTGCCACGGGTGCCATCGAGGCCATGGCCTGCGCCATGGCGCTCGAGCAGGGCGTGGTGCCGCCGACCATTAACTATCACACACCCGATCCCGCCTGCGATCTTGACTACACGCCCAATCGCGCGGTTCGCGCCGACCTTACCTGGGCGCTTTCGACCAACCTGGGCTTTGGCGGCACAATGCCGCCATCGCGCTGCGTAGATATACGAGGAGCTAGAGCATGGATTCCAAAAGACTTGCCGAGATAGCCGATGTTATGGAGGGCCGCGGCCTCACGCGCGTACGCGTTGAGGAGCCCGATGGCACCGCGGTCGAACTCGAGCGCGCGAGCGCGGCGCAGCCGGTTGCCGTGCCCGTGCCTATGCCGGGTGCCGTGACTGCTCCGGCGGTG
>JAQCYU010000005.1 GCA_027682925.1 Coriobacteriaceae bacterium AF45-21 | reverse complement strand
CCGAGCCCGAGCCCGAGCCTGAGCCTGAGCCTGAGCCTGAGCCCGCGCCCGTGCCTGAGCCCGAGCCTGCGCCAAGCTCCGACGAGGACCCGCAGGACGAGTAACCCTGCCACCTGCCATTTGGGGACGGGGTAGAAACGGTAGAAATAGCGCTTGACAAATGAGCGGGGGCGGACGTGTCGAAACGTCCGCCCCCGCTTTGTTATCGCGATGTGGCTATGACTGCGAGACGGTCGCGAATCGGCTACTCGTCGTGCTTCTCCTCGCGGCGCGCGGCGGCGCGTGCATCGTGGATGCCCTTGATCGCGGCGTGGCGAGCCGTGCGGGCGTCGTGCATGGCGTCGCGTGCTTCGGCGGCTGTGGCCTTAGCAGAACGCAACTTGGCGGCGAGGTCGGGGTTGGTCTCGGCGACCGCGGCGATAGCGGGTCCGTCGAGCTCCTCTTGCGTGGGCTCGGCCAAAAAGTCGATGGCATACTGGGCGGCCACCATGGAGCCTTTTGCCAGCACAGTCTCGTCGATCTTGTAAAAGCAGGAATGCTGAGCGTACGTGGCGCCAATCTTGGGGTTGCGCGCACCTACAAAGGCGAGCACGCCCGGCACGCGGCGCAGGTACTCCGAAAAGTCCTCGCCCGAAAGCGTGCCGCGGTAATGTCCCTCGCCGGCGGGGCCCAGGCATTTGAGTACGGCCTGGCGGCAGCGCTCGCTCGAGGCGGCTTCGTTTTCGACTTTGTAGTTGGCGATGGTGTAGTCGGTGAGCTTGGCTTCGGCGCCCAGGGCTGCCGCGGTATGCTCCACGATGCGGCGCATGAGCTCCGGCATTTCCTCGTGGGTCGAGTCGCCGTAGGTGCGCACCGTGCCGGCGAGGTAAGCCGTGCCGGCGATAACATTGCGCGCGGTGCCGCCATGCAGCTCACCGACGGTGATAACGGCCGGCTCGTAGGGGCTAATCTCGCGCGAGACGATAGTCTGCAGTGCGTTGACGATCTCAGCGGCAACCATAACGGCGTCGTGGCCGCGCTGGGGCATAGCGCCGTGGCACGAGGTGCCGCGGACGTCGATGCGGAACCAGTCGGTATTGGCCATGCGCGGACCGGGCTCGCAGCTTACGGTGCCGGCGTCAACCTCGCTCCAGATATGCGCGGCGTAGGCACCATCGACGCCGTCGAGCACGCCCGTGCCGATCATGAGCTTGGCGCCCTGGCCGTTTTCCTCGCTGGGCTGGAAGACGATGCGGACTTCGCCGTGGATGTCGTCGGTCATATGGCGCAGGATTTGCAGCGTGCCGAGCATCATGGCGATATGGCAGTCGTGGCCGCAGGCGTGCATGCAGCCCTCGTTGACGCTGGCGAACTCTTCGCCGGTCTGCTCGGTGACGGGCAGGGCGTCGATGTCGGCGCGCAGCAGGATGCGGCGGCGTGGTGTGCCGTCCTCGCGATAGGCGTCGGGCGCGGTGCCGCGAAGGGTCGCCACAAGGCCCGTCTTAAGGGGACGCTCGTAGGGGATATTCATGGCGTCCAGCTGGTTGGCGATGTCAGATGTCGTGCGTTCCTCGGCGAGGCTCAGCTCCGGGTGCTTATGGAAGTGGCGGCGCTGCTTAATGATGTAGGGTTCAAACTCGGCAGCGATATCTTGGATGGCTGCGGTGACGTCGTCTGCCGCGCGAACCTCGGTTGCCGCCATAATCTGCTGTGCCTTGGTCTTCGTCATAGTCGATTTGCTCCTTGCTGGTTTATCGCAAAATCGTACAAGCTCATTCCAGTATGCCACCTGCCGCTAGGGCTGGTAAAGTTGCCGTTTGCCGCTTGGGGTTTTGTTACAAGGGCGGGGGAGTACACTCGGGGGTGTTGAATTTCCTGCCAGAGATGGGGATGCCCATGCAACATATCGATCGGATTATCCGCTCCAAGAACGTCTTTACCGCGCAAGACGGCATCGATACCGCCCGCGAGCTGGCGATTGCCATCGCAGGCGACCGTATCGTCGCAGTCGGTGCGCCCGATGACGTGATTGCCGCCGCGCCTGCCGCCACGCCGGTTATCGACTACGGCGAGCAGTTTGTCTGCCCAGGTTTCCATGACGCTCATCTGCACTTCTTCCATACCTCGGTCGGCTCCTCGCCGTACATGCTCATGGATATGGGCACGTCCGAGGCGGCGCTGGTGCAACACGCGCTCGAGTTTTCCCAGGACCTGCCCGACGACGCTTGGGTTGTGACTCAGGCTGGCGCGACTACCGTTGGGACCCGCCCGAGCATCCTACCAAGGCGTCGCTCGATGCGGCATTCCCCGATCGCCCCTGCGTTATGTATTCGGGCGACGGCCATACGCTGTGGCTCAACAGCCGCGCACTCGAGGCGCTCGGCGTCACGCGCGACAGCGAGCCGCCAGCGGGCGGTGGCTACGACAAGGACGCAAGCGGCGAGCTCACGGGCATTGCTCACGAGGCGGCTGCCATGCAGCTGCTACCGCGCTGCCTTGAGTGGCTGGGGGAGGATCGCATTGCAAGCGCTTACGCCGATCAAATGAGGCGTATGGCCGAGCAGGGCATCACCTCGATATGCGATATGTCGCTCATGCCCATGCCGGGCTGCGATTTTATCCGCGACGATGTCTACGGCAAGCTACAGGCAGCCGGCAAGCTGGGCATCCGAGCCCATCTGTTCCCCACGTTGCTGGATGACCAATCGCGCTTAGAAGAACTGCAGACCCGCTACGCGAACAACGCGCTGCTCTCGGCGCCTGGTTTTAAGCAGTTCTTCGACGGCGTCTCGAGCGAGCACACGGCATATCTCACCGAGCCCTATACCAATCCGCGCTTCCCGGGCGATCAAGGTCGCCTGACGGTTCCTGCCGAGCGCATGCGCAAGCTGGTCCTGGCGGCAGCCGAGCGCGGCCACACCGTGCGCATCCACGTTATCGGCGACGGCGCCATCCATGCCGCACTCGATATCTTTGAGGAGGCGGCAGAGCTCTACGGTTTGCCCCCGCACGGCCATAATACGCTTGAGCATTTGGAGAATCTGCTGCCCGAGGACATCGATCGTCTGCGCAAGCTCAACGTCATTGCCTCGAGCCAGCCTTGCCACATCACGCTCGACCCGGGTGGCCCGGAGCGCGACCTGGGCCTGGAACGCAGCCGCATCATGTGGCCGTTCGCAACTTATCAGCAGCGCGGTATCCGTCAAGCTTTCGGTACCGACAGCCCCATCACGGCCGTTACCAGCATGAACGTGCTCTACACGGCTATCACGCGCCAAGATCCCCGCAGCCACTGGCCCGAGGGCGGCTGGCTCCCCAGCGAGCGCATCGACGCGGCTACAGCTCTGCGCAACTACACCCTGGGCAGCGCCTACGCGGCAGGCGACGAGCGAAACCTCGGCAGCCTGGAACCCGGCAAATACGCCGACCTGGTAGTCCTGGACCAAAACCCGCTCACCATCGACGCCCAAGAGCTCCAGGCTACCAAGGTTCAGGCAACCTATCTGGCAGGCAACTTAATCTACGAGCGCTAATATTCATGCCGTACCGTTAAACGCGGCTCGGGCAGCCTATTCTGGGATGGCGCTCGAGCTGCGTTTGTTTGCCTATGGGGTCCGTTAGGAGCGCCCCCGCTCTGCTTGATTTGGGCGCGGGGCGGAGGCGCCGCTGCCCCGCGCCCAATTTGGACGTCAGTAATGCTGTCTCTTGGTGTTTTGAATACTTCCCATTGCAGATTGCATAAAAAGGTTGGATTGATTTTTCTGGTCCTGATGTACCCCCGCCTGGGCCGTGCAAAAAAACGGAGTATTCAGCACCGCAAGCCCCGCCGGTGCCGCTACAGTCAGGTAACATCGCGGAGTTCGACGTTATTTTGCGGTCCGGTGTGGCGCGAAGCATGCCTTTTTGTCCTGACGGGGTTTGTCTGCCGACTCAAATCGCCGGTCGAAGGCATCCTTGGGACCAATATGGTGTGTCCGGCGCGTATGCAGCCGTCCTGGCCTGCTGAAAACTCCCAAAAATGCACGCTGCTCCCCAGGGGACCCGTGCGAGCGGCGAAAACCATGCCCAAGTCGCTGTCCGCATCGCCATTTTGCTGCACTGACTTTTCTGAATACCGGGCCGAGATTGGTCAACCCTAGGCTCCCGGAGCTGCGTTGGGGTCGGTTTCGTTGGCGGCCGCTGCTTATGGGTGGCAAAGACCGAGCTTCGTGGTCGAAGAGCTTACGATATTGCATGCGGTCCAGGCGATCGCGCGCATTAGCGGTCTTGGCGGGAACGTTCTTGGCCTCGGCTGTATACCAAACGCCGTGCGCATCCTGCGCCCCCACCACATTTATCGCCGGCATGTGCGCTCGGTTTTGCAAGCGTGCGCGTTGGTAGGCGGTGAGCGGGGCACCGATGGCATTGAGTGCGAGTGCACCGACGTTATTGATGCTTGTGTTGAGTTCCCCACTCGTTTGTGCGTTGCCGGCGACATCGTAGTTCGCCCAGACCACATAGCGTGTCTGCCAGATGCGCTCGGTATGGGTGGCATCGTCCTCATCGGTAAAGTAGAGGTCGTTGTAGCGGTCGGTGAAGAACGGCTGGTGGTCGCCGTACATCACCACGACGACGGGGCGGTCGAGATCACGCAGCTTTTCCAGGAAGGCGGCGAAGGCGGCATCGGACGCTTCCATGAGCGAGCAGTATTCATTGGTCCAGGTGATAACTTTGTCGGACACACCTTCGACGGCAAGGTGCAGTTGCTGGTCGGTGGGCACCAAGCCCGTGTCATAGGCGGAGTGGTTTTGCATCGTCACGTCGTGGATGAAGATCGGCTGGTCGCTCTGCTTTAGTACCTCGAGGCACTTGTCGTAGGTGGCGGCGTCGGTGACCTTGCGGCAGAGCTCGGGTGCGCCGGCGAAGTCCTCGATCGAGAGGAACTCGTCGAATCCCATGTCCGCGAAGACGTTCTCGCGATTCCAGTTGGTGGCGTGGTTGGGGTGCATGGCCACGGTGCGATAGCCGAGTCTCTTGAACTGACGGGCGAGGTTCTCGCTCGGGGCCAGGTTGTAGGTCATGAACGGGTAGACGCCAGCGCCCAGGAATGCCATGGAGTGTCCGGTTAAGAACTCGAACTCGCTGTTACAGGTGCCGGCACCGAAGGCGCTCATGTAGCTCACTCCCTGCAGAAGCGCGTTGTCGATGGCTTTGAAGCGCTCGGGCCCCTTATAGCCACAGCCTAGTTCGTTAAAGATCGAAAGGTCGGCGAAGGACTCGTTCATGATGCAGATGACTGAGGGCTTGAGCTGGTCAAACTGTTCGACGGCAGCGACACGGGAAGGGTCGGCGATGCCGTTCGTGCCCGCGTTCCAGCGCGCGGCAAGGCGCTTGATGATCGCCGAGGCCTCACCGCTCTTGTAGTGCTTGGGTTTAGGCGGCACCATTTTTTGCGCGCTCGAAATGAAGGTGGGGAGAAACCCCTGACTGTAATAGCTTTCGAGGGGCTTCCAGGTATGAAGCTTGATGCCCAAGGTGTCGTAATAGCTGATGAAGGCCTGCGCCCCCAGCACGGCTCCGGCAACAAGTGCGGTACGACGGTCGACGGAGAGGGGGAGCTTGGATTTGGTTGCGACTGGATGCTCCCTCGGCGCTGTCGATGTCCCCTCGGTTGCCGGAGACGCCTTTGGGTCCTTCGATTTCAAGGACGCAGACATCGCATGGTCGATGGGCTCGGGGGACGTTTCCGATGCGCGGCGCGGCGGTCGCCCACATGCATCACGCGGAATGAGGACGATAAGCGCGATTCCCAAGGCCGCGGCGGCAAGCCCCATGAAGCAGAAAGTGCTGAGCTCATAGGTGTAGCTGCCGGCGACCGTCGCAGCGGTCGAGAGGGCGAACAGGTCTCCGGGTGGATGGGCATCGATTTGAACGTGATTACGAAGTACTCGGCGATACCGATGCTGGCGAGCGCAGCGATGCCCACGATTGCGGGGGTCTTACGGCGGTGCGGCAGATAGAACAACAGGCACAAGAAGCAGAAGATGAGCAAAAGCTCCAAAAGTGCCGGTCCGGGCTGCATCTTCCACAGCTCATGGTTGGAGGGCAGCTCGAGGGCGAGCATCGAGCATATCGATGCGCCGCCGATCGTTGCCAGCGTACGGGGGTAGGGATGGTCGGTCATCCAGCTTTTCAGATCCTTCATGCTCATCTTCATCGTCTCTGTTCCTTACTCCTAGTTCAGCGTCTTCACGAGCTTCTCCAGGTTGTCGTTCATGATGGGCGGGTAATCCTCGCCGGCTTTAAGCTGTTTGTCAGTGAGTCCCTCGACGGGGTCGAGCTGGACGCATTGTCGTCAGAATCGGCGAGAGCAAAGACCGCACTTACAAGGGACATATATGCCGCCGCCATGGGGCCACGGTGACGAATAGGACGCCGCTTGGGATGGCGACGGTAGATTCGGTTGTTCATAGATTGCTTCTGAATTGAAAACGGTTGCGCCGGGGTGCCGACGGCCGAAGGCGATGCCGCTGTGGCACGCGGTAGCTATTTGATTCAATTGGGAGCCGCTAATCGTCCAGACGGACCCTGAGGGATAATAGGGTGACCGGGGCATATGAAGATCGCTCGGTGCCGATGACGGCGAGGGCGGAGATCAGCAAGAGGATGATGAACGATGTCGCGCCCACGGGGACGGTGTCACCGCCACGGGCGATCGACAGATTGCCGGCGAGCTCGGCGCAGATGGTGCAGCCCGCGCCGGTGCAGTCATGATGCAACTCATGGGCGGCTGCGATGGGGGAGAGGATGGTTACCGCGAGAAGGGCGAAGACGAGAGCCAGGGCGAGCAGGCGAGTGCGAACGGGCGGCATGGAGTCGCGTGCATCGCGATTCGGTGCTATATCTCGCCATGCCGAGGTGCTCAGCTCATCAGTCATCTGCCCTCCCTTCCTCTCATTTGGGCATATTTCATCTGGAGGATTGTAGTCTTGAGAAGCTGATTCACAAAGTTGCCGCGCTAAAACTTCATGCTTTCCGGTCCGCCTTGGGGCCGCGCACAAGTTATCCCCCGGCATTCAGAAAATCTAAGTGCCAAAAAATAAGATTTTTTGACTCCGTGTTGTATAACCCGCCATTCGTGGGTACCATTCAACGCGTACGCAAACAAAAAGGGTTAACCCGCGCGGCATGACCGCGCGGCCCACAAAGGAGGAAACAAGCATGTCGTCTTTGAAGCCGCTTGCAGATCGCGTCCTGGTCAAGCCCGACGAGGCTGAGCAGAAGACCGCTTCTGGTCTGTATATCGCCAGCAACGCTCAGGAGAAGCCGCAGCGCGGCACCATCGTTGCCGTTGGCGCCGGTAAGGTCAACGACAAGGGTGAGCGCATCCCTATGGACGTTCAGGTCGGCGACGTTGTCATCTACGGTAAGTTCGGCGGCAACGAGGTCAAGGTCGACGGCGAGAAGTATCTGCTGATGCGCGCCGACGACATCTACGCCGTCGTCGAGGCCTAGTCTCGTCAGAATCTCTGATTCGTCTTTGAACGCGTCCGCCGCATAGGACTCGGAAGCGGCGACGCGAGTCACATTTCTTTTGGAGGATTACCTACCATGGCAAAGAACATTACGTTCAACACCGATGCCCGCGCCAAGATCGCCAAGGGCGTCAACACTCTGGCCGACGCCGTTACCGTCACCATGGGCCCCAAGGGCCGTTACGTCGCTCTGCAGCGCACGTTCGGTGCCCCGACTATCACCAACGACGGCGTTTCCGTCGCTAAGGAGATTGAGCTCGAGGACAACATCGAGAACATGGGCGCTCAGCTGGTGAAGGAGGTCGCCACCAAGACCAACGACACCGTGGGTGACGGCACCACCACCGCAACCCTGCTCGCTCAGGCTATCGTCAACGACGGTCTGCGCAACGTCGCCGCCGGCGCCAACCCGCTGGCCATCCGTCGCGGCATCGACAAGGCTGTAAACGCCGCCGTCGCCGAGATGAAGAAGCAGGCCAAGCCGGTCGAGACCAAGGAGCAGATCGCTTCCGTCGGCACCATCTCCGCTGGTGACCCCGAGGTCGGCGAGAAGATCGCCGAGGCCATGGAGGTCGTGGGCAAGGACGGCGTCATCACCGTCGAGGATTCCCAGACGTTCGACATCACCATCGACACCGTCGAGGGCATGCAGTTCGACAAGGGCTATGTCTCCGCTTATTTCGTCACGGACAACGACCGCATGGAGGCCGTGATGAAGGATCCGTACATCCTCATCACCGACCAGAAGATCTCCAGCGTTCAGGACATCATGCCTGTTCTCGAGGCTGTCCAGCGCGCCGGCCGTGGCCTGCTCATCATCGCTGAGGACATCGACGGCGAGGCTCTGCCGACCCTGGTCCTCAACAAGATCCGTGGCGCCCTCAACGTCTGCGCCGTCAAGGCCCCGGGCTACGGCGATCGCCGCAAGCGCATCCTCGAGGACATCGCCGTCCTCACCGGTGGCCAGGCCGCTCTGGACGAGCTGGGCGTGAAGGTCGCTGACATCACCGCCGATATGCTCGGTACCGCTAAGTCCGTCACCATCTCCAAGGACAACACCGTCGTCGTCGGCGGCGCTGGCTCCAAGGAGGCCATCGACGCCCGCATCGCTCAGATCAAGGGCGAGATGGAGAACACCACCTCTGACTTCGATCGTGAGAAGCTCCAGGAGCGCCTGGCCAAGCTCTCCGGTGGCGTTGCCGTCATCAAAGTCGGCGCTGCTACCGAGTCCGAGCTCAAGGAGATCAAGCACCGCGTTGAGGATGCCCTGCAGGCTACCCGCGCTGCTGTCGAGGAGGGCATCGTCGCCGGCGGCGGCGTCGCCTTCATGGATGCTGCTCCTGCGCTCGATGCTGTCGAGATCGACGACCCCGAGGAGAAGATCGGCGTCGACATCGTCAAGAAGGCTCTGACCGCTCCGGTCGCTACCATTGCTAAGAACGCTGGCTTTGAGGGCGCTGTCGTGGTCGACAAGGTTGCCGAGCTGCCCGCCGGCCAGGGTCTCAACTCTGCCAATGGTGAGTGGGGCGACATGATTGAGATGGGCGTCCTCGACCCCGTCAAGGTCAGCCGCGTCACCCTGCAGAACGCTGCTTCTGTCGCCAGCCTGATCCTCATCACCGAGGCTACCGTCTCCGATGTCCCCAAAAACACTCAGCTTGAGGACGCTATCGCTGCTGCCACCGCTGGTCAGCAGGGCGGCGGTATGTACTAAGGCCGACAAGGTCTAGAACTCCCACCGGGAATCCGGGGGCGTGACGGGGCTTCTCTCCGGAACGTCCTCGGTTAAATTGGGACCCCTTGTCCTGCTCCTTTGGAGCCGCGGACAAGGGGTCCTTTTTGTGTTGATGTCTTTATTTAATGAGGCGCTTTCCGCTTTGTTTGAATGGTGATGTAAGAGGAAGGGCGCCGAGGAATCAGAGCAGCCCTCTTGCTCGCTCGTCGTATATTTTATTGAGCTCCGATTGCACGTACTCTTCTTTGAGCTTGGCAATGAAACGCACGTCCGAGAACAGTCGGTAGATGAGTATCGCTGCGCCTCCGAGGTCGAGGCACTCGGGGTTCTCTTTGATTAACGCCCGTATGACGCTGCTTGAAGTTGCGATGGTATCGGACAGGAGGATGATTTTCTTGGTACGTGCTTGGTACATCTCGGTGCAGTAATCTGATCCGTCGTCCTTGAATATCAGCGTGCACCCGTGAAGTGCCGCTATCAACCAGTTGATAAGCGCGGCCATGCCTGCCTGCGCGCCGACCTTCAGCACATCGCCGGTGTTGACGTATTTGGTAAGCGCCTCGGTATGTTTTTTGTCGAGGATGAGATTGGCGAATGGGATCTGTATCCCGCACGGCGTGTACAGGTCTGTGCCGATGTGGATCAGCTGCTTGATTAGAGCAGCCGCGGCGGCATCCGGCTCGCTCACGACGCGTCTTCCCGCCGCAACCAGCATCTCTACAGTCCCAGCGGGCGCCCCAATCTGCGGGTTTTTCCCAAAGGCGTCATAGGAGACCGAGTAGGTTGCGGGAATTCGTGCACCAATACCAAAAACGTTGGTGTCTTTAACGCAGGTGATGCTGTTGGTCATAATGTTAGATGTTCCGAACACGAGACCGAGCACTGGGTCGTGGCCGAGGGTCGCGAACCGGTGGTTTGCGCCCTTGAAGAGTCCGATGTTATCTGCCTCGTAGCGTGTCGCGTCGTAGGGCACTCCACGTGAACTAAGAATATGATGTTTTGAGGCGAACAGATGGTTCGATTCCCGTGGCATCCTGTCATCGAAACCAGAGAAGACACGACTTTGGAAGTCGTGCAGAGCATGTTCTTTTACGTTGCCCGCTCCGGCACACTCGACCTTCGTCAGTGAGTTGATGATAAGAATGCGGGCGACTTGGAGCATGGTTGCGGCTACGACGAAGGCTGCGTCGGCATCCTGCAGTCGCGTCCGCTCCTTGAACTCCCGGTCGATGTGCTGAAGGTTCTCGCCATACTCGCGGACGGACTTTTCGACTGCCTGCTCGGCCCGGCTCTCGTCAACGGCCATGCATGCCACCCTCGCCGCCATATAGTCGGCAAAGAGCCTGCAGGCATGCTCCTCTTCTTCTGTCACCTGACCGTCTGCCGCCGCAGCGACTTGCAACTGCCCGGCTATAGAGTCCAGCGACACGATGCTAACGTTGTCCAAACAGTTCTTGACTTGATCGAAGGACAAACCCTCGTCATCCGCGATAACCTGCACCTTCGTCTTGACGTTATTTGGGAGGCCGCCGTCCAGCTTGAGGTAATCGAGACCCTCCTCGAGCCACTTCTGCTCCTCTTGGGAGAAGTCACCGTCGCAGCGCATCAGGAAGCAGAGCGTTGCCACATATGCGTAGATGAAATTGTGTCGCTTCTCTCCCGCAAGGTAGGCGCCCTGCTTGATTCCGTCACGGAAACCTTTGATGCGTGCCCTGCGGAGTCGCGCGGAGAATGAGTTCTCCTTGATGGCATTGATCCCGCCCTCCACGGTCGACGCCGCGTCGGACGCAAGGGACGATGCTCCTTGGGCCAGATTTACGGCGGCACCGATGGCAATTCCGCCTACCGTGTTCGCGGCCCCTGTAATCGTTTTGCCCGCATCGGACGACGCAATTTGCTCGCCGGCACTCGACATACCTTCCGCAACCGAGCACATGGCGCTGCCGATGGCCTCGGATGCCGAGGTGGCCGTGTCGACGATAACGTTTCCCGCGCCTTCAGCTGCATTCGTGGCGCCTTTGGCGGCGGACTCGATGGCCGCCGATGCGTCTTTCGCCATCTCACCGGCGGCTTGGGCGGCTTGGGATAGAGCTTTCCCGAGATCAAGTTTTGCTGCCAATTTGTTCTCCTGACATACGCGGGTTGCGCAGCGACCTCCTTCATACTACTGCGCGGTGCGGAGCATTGGGTACGTCGGTGGATTGATGATTGCGGAAAATGGGATACTGCATCTTCATCCCGCTTCCGTTTCCCCACCATAATATTACCCTTGGCATACTTGCGCGAAAGCTACTGGTGCTACACTTGCTATTGCTGTTTCAGGGCGGGGTGAAATTCCCCACTGGCGGTAAATCGGGCGGTGCCAAAGGGGTGCCGTGGCGCAGGCAGGACCTGCGTCGAGCCGATGAGTCCGCGACCCGTGCGTGTGTTGGTTCGCATGCCGGCTGAACTGGTGAGATTCCAGTACCAACGGTAGAGTCCGGATGAAAGAGGCAGGTGATCTTATGTCTGAACAGTCGCAGCATATCCATTTTGAGAACACGAATAGGTGGAGCACCAAACAGCTCGTTACCATGGCGCTCATGTGTGCCCTGGGCGCGCTCTTTATGTATGTGCAGCTGCCCATTCTTCCCTCGGCACCGTTTTTGACGTATGACCCGTCGCTGGTGCCGGCGATGGTGTGCGGGTTTGCGTACGGCCCTGGTGCCGGCACTGCCGTCGCCGCCATGGCGATCGTCATCCATGCGCTCACCACGGGCGACTGGGTCGGCGCGCTTATGAACCTGGTTGCCACGCTGGGCTACATTCTGCCCGCGGCTATCGTCTACCAGAAGGTGCATACCTATAAGGGTGCCGTGATTGGCCTGGTGCTCGGCGTCATTGCCGCTACGGCGTTGTCTATGGTCGCAAACCTTACCATTGGCGTATGGTTCTGGTATGGCTCGGTCGATGTGATCGCCCCGCTCATGGTTCCTGCCGTGCTGCCGTTCAACCTTATCAAGACCGTGCTTAACTCGGTGCTCACGCTTGCAGTGTACAAAGCGGTCTCCAACCTCATCACGCCTAAAAAGGACCAGGTCAAAGGCCGCGCATGATTGAGTGTCGGGGCATCTCATTTAGCTACGACGGCGCTGCGAAAGCGCTCGATGGTGTCGATCTGAGCATCGCGGACGGCGAGTTTTTCTGCATCCTCGGTGGTAATGGGTCGGGCAAGTCGACGTTTGCCAAGCACCTGAATGCGCTGCTGCAGACCGATGCCGGCACGGTGCGCATTGATGGCATGGATGCGTCCGACCCCGAGCTGGTCTACGACATCCGTTCGACCGCGGGCATGGTATTCCAGAACCCGGATGATCAACTGGTAGCGACGCTTGTCGAGGACGATGTTGCCTTTGGTCCCGAAAACTTGGGCGTGCCATCGGCCCTGATCGCGCAGCGTGTGCGGGATGTGCTGAAGGCCGTGGGCCTGGTAGGCTTTGAGCGCCACGAGACCCACGCGCTCTCGGGTGGCCAAAAGCAACGCGTGGCGCTTGCCGGCGTGCTTGCCATGGAACCGCGCGTGCTCATCTTGGATGAAGCGTCCTCGATGCTCGATCCGCGCGGTCGCAAGGGCCTTATGAAGGCTTGCCGCGCGTTGCACGCTCGCGGCATGACCATCGTGATGATTACGCACTTTATGGAAGAGGCCGCTGAGGCCGATCGAGTCGCGGTGTTTCAGGCGGGGCGTGTTGCCATGCTGGGTACGCCCGAGGAAATCTTGACGCGGGCGGACGAACTTGCGCAGCTCAACTTGGATATGCCGGCGTCGTGCTGCTTGGGCATGGAGCTTCGTGCGAAGGGCGTGCCCGTTCATGCGCAGGTGCGCGAGGTGGATATGGTCGCCGAGATTGCGCAGACTTATGCCGAGCGAAGTGGAGCAGGCACCGTGGGGCAGCCTTCCGCATCCCAATCGGAAATCGTTGGCGGTACGGTTTCGGCAGACAACGAAGATGACGTACCAGAGCCCGTCATCGAGCTTTCCCATGTTTCGTACAGTTATTCGCTCAGTTCGCGCGAGCGTCGTCGCTGGCACAAGCGCTCGGCCACTGCGGACGCATCGAACAAACAGGCCCTCTGGGGCAACGACCCTAGCAGCCCCTGGGCGTTGCGCAATGTGTCGCTAACGGTGCGTCGCGGCGAGTTCCTGGGCCTTGCGGGCCATACCGGTTCGGGTAAGTCGACGCTGGTTCAGCATCTTAACGGCCTGATTCGTCCCCAGGAGGGTTCCGTTTACGCGTTGGGGCTCGACCTGGCAAACAAGAAAGATGCCGCCGCGGTTAAGGCAAAGGTCGGCGTGGTGTTTCAGTATCCAGAGCGTCAGCTGTTTGCCGAGACCGTGGCACAGGACGTGGCGTTTGGTCCGCATAACCTTGGCTTGTCGCAGGCCGAGGTTGTCCGCCGCGTTGAGTCATCGCTCGCGCGCGTGGGCCTCGACCTGGCTACGGTGGGCGACAAGAGCCCCTTTGAGCTCTCGGGCGGGCAGCAGCGGCGCGTGGCGTTTGCTGGCGTGCTTGCCATGGAACCCGAGGTCCTGGTGCTCGATGAGCCCATGGCGGGGCTCGATCCGGCGGCGCGCAGTGATTTCCTGGAGCTCATCGATCGACTTCACCATGGGGGCCTGACCGTCGTCATGGTCTCACACAGTATGGATGACCTTGCCAATTGCTGCGATCGTATTGTCGTGATGAACGAGGGCGCGGTGTTTGCTGAGGGCACGCCCGCTCAGGTTTTTGCGCATGCGGATGAGCTTAAATCAATCGGCTTGGGTGTTCCCGCTGCCCAGCGCATGGCGTTGACGCTCGCGGAAGCGGGCGTGCCGCTGCATCGCGGCGGGCTCTATACGGTTGAGTCGTTGGCCGACGAGTTGGCAGATTTGCCGATCGGTCGCTCAGGCGGTTCTTCTAACGTCTCGGACAAGGCCAAATCCGAAACGGTCGCGCGAGAGGAGGGTTGCTGATGGAGGCGTTTTCGTTTGGCAGCTACTATCCGAGCGATAGCGCGATCCATCGCCTGGATCCGCGCACCAAGCTGCTCCTGGGCTTTGTGTTTTTGATCACGACGCTGACCGTCGGCGGCTTCCGCGGACTGGCCCCGGTCGCAATTTTCGTCGTGCTGATCTATGCCGTGTCCCGGGTGCCGTTGCGCCGGGTCCTATCATCGATGGCACCGCTGCTGGCAATCGTCGTCGTGGTCGCGGTGCTCAACTTGTTTACCGATCAGAGTGGGCGCATCCTGTGGCAGCTCGGCTTTCTGCAGATAAGCGAGGGCTCACTGCGTTCTGCCGCCTTTATGGCGTGCCGCCTGACGTTGATGATGTCCGGCATGAGCGCCATTACGCTCACCACGCCCACGCTCGACCTCACCGCGGGCTTTGAGCGCCTGCTCGCGCCGTTTGCGCGTGTGGGACTTCCTGCGCACGAGCTCGGCATGATCATGGGTATCGCGCTACGCTTTATGCCGCAGTTTGCCACCGAGATGAAGCAGACGGCCGATGCGCAGGCAAGCCGCGGTGCACGCGTGACGGGAGGTCCGCTCGGCGGCGTGCGTATGCTCGGCAGTGTGGCGATTCCGCTGTTCACGGGCGTTTTCCGCCATGCCGAGACGCTGTCTGCTGCCATGGATGCACGCTGCTATCACGGTGAGCAGGGCCGCACGCGCCTGCATGCGCTTGCATTTCGCCGCGGGGATGCGCTGGCTGCGGTGGTGACGGCGCTGCTGCTCATCTGTGTCATCGTCATCAACCTTCAACTTGTTTAGGCGCGATTCGAGCGCAAGAAAGGGGTCCCTATGACCGACAACGATCGCACGGCTCAGCTTGAGCGCGCCTGTTCATATCTCAGGCGCATTCCGGCGTGGTATCTGGCCACGACCGATGTGGCCGACGGGCATCAGCCTCGTGTGAGGCCGTTTTCTTTTGCCATGGTCGATGACGGTAAGTTGTGGTTTTGCACGTCGCGCGACAAGGACGTGTGGGCGGAGCTGAGTGCGAATCCCAAGTTTGAGCTCTCGGGCTGGAAGCCGGGGGAATGTTGGATCGTATTGACCGGCGAAGCCGCACTTGAGGACGACGCAGTTGCGAGCGACAAGGTGCGTCAAGCGGGTTTTAAGCACATGGTGGGCATTGGCGAGGAACACGAGAGTGCCAACGACGGCCGCCTTGCTTTCTTTTCGGTCCGCAACATTGCCGCGCGCTTCTGTGATATCGACGGCAGCGAGGAGCGCCTGGAGCTCTAGCGCGTCTCAAATTAACTACCCGTTCCGAATTAGCTAGCGCCAGGAGGACACATGGACGGATTGAATACGGTGTTGGAGTATCTGACGTCGGTGCCGGCATGGTATTTGGCGACGAGCGTTGACGGACAGCCTCATGTGCGTCCGTTTTCGTTTGCGCAGATCCAGGATGGCAAGCTGTGGTTTGTAACAGCGCGCACCAAAGATGTGTGGCAAGAGCTGCTGCAAAACCAGCGCTTTGAGGCCACGAGTTGGTGGCCGGGCCATGGCTGGCTCATCTTGCGCGGGCGTGCCGGCTTGGATGACCGGGCTTTAGGCGAAATGCGCGAAGCCGGGTGGAAGCATCTAGAGCACCTGGGCGAGCACTATGAGGGGCCTAACGACCCCACGCTCGTCTTCTTTAGCGTCGAGGATCCCGAGGCTTTTATCTGCAATCACGACGAATGGGTGCCGGTCGAGCTCTAGCCAGCTGGCTCATCCTAACAACTTGGTTTTCGCATGGGCGGGCCCCGTATTGCCCGGCGCCGTTAGGAGCGCCGGTCAATACGGGGCCCGCTCCATTTGTCAATTCCTTCAAGCGAATGTGTCGGGAATGTTTCAATGCATGAATATGCAAGCCATTTACGTATTCATGCATCTTTTGGTGCTAAAGTTTCAACCCACTTCATAACGACTGCTGCGAAATGCGCATCGGTGCATAAATCGCAGACAAGGAGTCTGATATGTCTTTGAAGGTTGGAATCGTCGGCGCGGCTGGATATGCCGGAGCCGAGCTCATTCGCCTCGTCCTCGGTCATCCCGAGTTTGAACTTGCTGCCATTACGTCCAACGCCGATGCCGGCCAGCCGTTGTCTGCGGTGTACCCGAGCTTCACCGGCGTAAGCGATCTTGTCTTTACGACGCATGATGCCCCTGAGCTCAAGAACTGCGACGCGGTCTTTTTGGCCGTGCCGCACACAGCTGCCATGGCACAGGTGCCCGCCCTGCTTGCCGCGGGAGTTTCCTGCATTGACCTTTCGGCCGACTATCGCCTGAGCGATCCGGCCACCTTTGAGGCCTGGTATGCCGCCGAGCACACGAGCCCTGAGCTACTCAAGAGCCGCGCCTTTGGCCTGCCCGAGCTGTTCTGCCAGGATTTGGAGACCGCTGCATTCGACCACGCCGACGGCAAGCCCGTACTGGTCGCCTGCGCCGGTTGCTATCCCACCGCAACGAGCCTTGCCGCCGCGCCTGCCGTGCGCGCCGGCTGGGTTGCCCAGAGCGGCCCCGTGATCGTTGACGCCATCAGCGGTGTAACGGGTGCCGGTAAGTCCTGCAACGCCCGTACGCATTTTTGCAGCGCGGACGAAAACCTGGAGGCCTATGGCGTGGGCAAGCATCGTCACACGCCCGAAATCGAGCAGATTTTGGGTCTAACCGATCGTGTCGTCTTTACCCCGCACCTGGCACCGCTCAAGCGCGGTCTGCTCTCTACGGTGACGATGCCGCTTACGCCGCAGGCTATCGATACCTTGACCCTTGAGGATGTCGTCGACCATTACAAGCAGTTCTACGCCGGTCGCACCTTTGTGCGCGTGCTCGATGCCGGCGAGCAGCCCAAGACGGCCTCGGTCGTCGGCACCAATGCTGCCCAGATCGGCCTTGCACTCAACAAGCGCGCGGGCGTGCTGGTGGCGACGGGAGCGATTGACAATCTGTGCAAGGGTGCTGCCGGTCAGGCGGTCCAGTGCGCCAACATCGTCTTTGGTTTTGACGAGCGACGAGGCTTGCCCACAGTGGCGTGCCCGGTGTAGCACATTCGATTGTTAACGATTTGGTAGTCGGGCATCGAGTGGGGCGCCACTCTTAAGCTGGTCTCACGATTGTGACCGGCATGGCGCACCAACCGATGCCCATTTTTTGTTTGACATAAGGAGTCGTAAAGACGATGAATGCTGAGCAGTTCGATATCAAGATTCGTGCCGTAGAGGGCGGCGTAACGGCGGCGGCCGGCTTTAAGGCGGCGGGCATCCATGCCGGATTCCGCAAGAATCCCGAGCGCCTGGATTACGCGCTCGTCGTGCCCGACAAGCCCTGTCCCGGGGCCGGCGTGTTTACGACTAACCGCTTTTGTGCGGCGCCCGTGCAGGTGAGCCGTGCCAACCTGGGCGGCGCCGACAAGGGCTATGGCATCATCGCCGGTGTTTCTATCAACTCCGGTAACGCCAACGCCGCCACGGGTGAGACCGGTCTTGCCTGCGCGCGCGAGACCTGCAACATCGCCTCGCAGGTCATCGGCTGCGAGCCCCAGCAGATTCTGGTCGCCTCTACGGGCGTAATTGGTCAGATTCTGCCGATCGACACGTTTGAGACTGCCGTTCCTGCCGCCTACGAGGCGCTCTCCGCCCACGGTGGCACCGATGCCGCCCGCGCTATCATGACGACCGACACACACTCCAAGGAGTATGCCGTGTGTTACCGCAGCGAGGCCGCGGGGCACGCAGGCAATGCCTATACGGTGGGCGGTATGTGCAAGGGCTCGGGCATGATCATGCCCAACATGGCAACCATGATCGCGGTCATCACTACCGATGCCCCCGTCGAGCCGGCGGCGCTCCACGCCCTGTTACTCTCCACCGTCAAGCAGACCTTCAACAAGGTAACGGTCGATTCCGACACCTCGACTAACGACACCTGCATCATGCTTGCCTCCGGCGTCGCTGCCGCAGATGCCGAGCCTATTGTCGAGGGCTCTGACGCCTTCGACGAGCTGGCCTTTGCCGTGCATGAGGTGTGCGAGAGCCTGGCGCGCAACATCGCCGCAGATGGCGAGGGCGCATCCAAACTCGTGACGGTCAACGTCACCGGCGCCGTGAACGACGAGGAGGCCGATATCGCCGCTCGTGCTGTCGCTAACTCGCCGCTCGTCAAGACCTGCATCGCCGGCCATGACTGCAACTGGGGCCGCGTTGCCATGGCGCTCGGCAAGTGCGGCGTGCAGTTTAACCAAGAAGATGTGTCCATCGACATGATGGGTATGCCCGTCTGCCGTGATGGCCTGACCGTTCCCTTTGACGAGGACGAGGCGCTGCGTCGCTTTGAGGCGCCCGAGATCGTGATCTCGGCAGACCTGGGCGCAGGGGACACGGCGACCACCGTGTGGACCTGCGACCTCACGCACGAGTACATCTCCATTAACGGCGACTACCGTTCCTAGACTCCCGATGTGCCGCGCGTCCCGCTGCGATCGCGGGCAACGAGGTACGGCGCGATAGCTACACGAAAGACGAGGCAGACTATGAAGTTCGCACGCGATTGTCGCTCGAGCGAATCCAACGAAGTTACCGCGCAGCTGCTGTTCGAGGCGCTGCCGTGGATTAAAAACCTGACCGGCAAGACGGTCGTCATTAAGTATGGCGGTGCCGCCATGGTCGACGAGCAGCTGCGTCGTGACGTGATGAGCGACATCGTTTTGCTCAAGATTATCGGCATGCGCCCTGTTATCGTACACGGTGGCGGCAGGGCCATCAACGAGGCGCTGAGCCATTACGATATTCCCGTCGAGTTTAAGAACGGGCAGCGCGTGACCACGCCGGCGACTATGGATATCGTGCGCGAGGTGCTGGGCGGCAAGGTCAACCAGGAGCTGGTTGCTGCCATCAACCAGCACGGCAACCTGGCTGTGGGCGTGTCGGGCAGCGATGCCGGCACGCTTATCGCCGAGCCACTCGACCCAGAGCTCGGCCGCGTAGGCAAGGTCACGCACGTCAACACCGACTATATCGAGCGCTTGCTCGATAGCGAGTACATCCCCGTTATCGCCACGGTCGCGGCGGGGGAGGACGGCGGCTTCTTCAACATCAATGCCGATACCGCCGCCGGTGCCGTTGCGGCGGCGCTCAACGCGCATAAGGCAATCTTCCTTACCGACGTCGATGGCCTGTATAAGGACTTTAGCGACAAGGATTCGCTTATCTCCAACCTGACGCTCGACGAGGTCAATGAGATGCTCTACGGCGGAGAAGTCGACAAGGGCATGATTCCCAAGCTGCGCGCCGCCGTCGATGCGCTTACCGCCGGCGTGTTCCGCGCGCACATCATCAACGGCACCACGCCGCACTCGCTGCTGCTGGAGCTGCTGACCGATGCTGGCGTCGGTACCGTGATTCATTCCACCGAGACGGCCTACGAATTCGATACGCATCCGCACCCGCTTTCGACGTTTGCGGCGCGCCTGACCGAGAACCTCGACGAGGTCGAGAAGCTTCCAGCAGTCTAGTCGGTTCGAAATCGCTACGCCATTACGCCCACAGTCCGCGCTTCCCGGCGCCTAACGAAAGGTATCCCATGTCACTTGCAGCTCAACAATCGCTCGAATCCCACTACGTTATGCACACCTTCGGTCGTTCTCCGGTCGAGTTTGTCGAGGGCCACGGCATGAAGCTCGCCGGTGACGACGGCCGTGAGTATCTCGATTTTCTTGCCGGCATCGGCGTATGCAGCCTAGGCCACGGCAACCCGGCAGTGCTGTCGCGCTCGAGACACAGACGAAAAAGCTCCTGCATGTCTCCAATTATTTCTACATCGAGCAGCGTGGCCAGGTCGCGGCGCTGCTGTCCAAGCTTGCCAACGACGACGTGGACAGTGCACGCGTGATTGCCGATGCGATTGCCGCCGGCGATGAGACCACGGCCGCCGCGCTCGGAGCGCCGGCTGCGGGCGAGCAGGTGTGGGAGACGTTCTTTGCCAACTCCGGTGCCGAGGCCAATGAGGGCTCGATGAAGCTTGCGCGCCTGTATGCAAAGCGCGCCGGCAACGGCGGCAACACTATCGTGTGCATGCGCGGCGGCTTCCACGGCCGTACGCTCGAGACCATTGCCGCCACCATGCAGGATTGGCTGCAGGACAGCTTCCGCCCGCTGCCGGGTGGCTTTGTGGCCTGCACGCCCAACGATATCGATGAACTGCGTGCGATCTTTAAACAGCTGGGGGGCGAAATTTGTGCCGTGATGCTCGAGCCGATTCAGGGCGAGAGCGGTGTGCACCCCATGACCGAGGAGTTTATGGCGGCAGCGCGCGACCTGGCACACGAAGTGGGCGCCGTGCTTATCGCCGACGAGGTCCAGTGCGGCATCTTCCGCTCCGGCAAGCCGTTTGCATTCCAAACCTATGGCGTGGAACCCGACATCATGAGCCTTGCCAAGGGCATTGCCGATGGCGTGCCCATGGGTGCCGTCGTGGCAAAGAAGGAGATTGCCGACGTGTTTAAGCCGGGCGACCACGGCTCGACCTTTGGCGGTAGCTGCTTGGCCATCGCGGCGTGTGCCGCGACGCTCTCCGCACTCGTGCGCGGCGATTATGCCGACCACGCTGCCAAGGTAGGCGCCTATATGGAGGCAAAGCTCGCCAAGCTGCCGAACGTGACCGAGGTGCGTGGCCGCGGCTTGATGCTCGGCTGCGATCTGGACGATACTGCGGGTGATGCACACGACGTTGTGGCCCGTGCATTGGGGGCTGGTGCCGTGATTAACGCTACGGGTGCCCATACGCTGCGTTTCCTGCCGCCGCTCGTCTGCGAGGAATCCGACGTGGACAGTCTGATCGAGATCCTGTCGGACGTTTTGGCCTAACACAGCGAAATAACTTAACTTTGACCGGGTTCCGGACTGCGGACGTGCCCTATGTGGCATGATTCAGCGGTCTGGAGCCCGTTTTGCCTTAGATTTGCTAAGGCGGGGAGACCTGCTGGTCAAAAAACATCAAATATGAGTACTGTTATCGATTTGGTAGCAGCAATTTTGGACTAATAAGGCCAGATAGCTAGCCGAAATGGCGATGAATGTACGATTTTGATCCAATTGTTAGTCCTTATAATGGACATATGTTGCGTAACTTAAGCAAATACTATCTTTTGATATGTTGTAAGCAAGGTGGCAGTACTCATTTTTGCCATTTTCTGGCCACGGCCTTTGTGACAGACGTGCTGGCGGGTTCGAATCCCTCTGCACTGGGCCCAAAAAGGAAAGGCCCCCATCGCTGGGAGCCTTTTCAATCAAGTGGTGGGCGATGAGGGATGTCGCGTGCGGCTGACGCCGCCCGCTCTCGCTTCGGGCCTACGGCCCTCGCGTGCTGCGCTGGAAAACGCTTCGCGTTTCCTCAGCTCCGCACCCTTTCGGGTTCGAATCCCTCTGCGATGGGCCCAAAAATGAAAGGCCCCCATAGCTGGGAGCCTATCAAATCAGTGGTGGGCGATGAGGGATGTCGCGTGCGGCTGACGCCGCCCGCTTTCGCTTCGGGCCTGCGGCCCTCGCGTGCTGCGCTGGAAAACGCTTCGCGTTTCCTCAGCTTCGCACCCTGTCGGGTTCGAATCCCATGCGCTGGGCCCAAACAAAAACGGTCCCCTTGCGAGGACCGTTTCCAATTCAATGGTGGGCGATGAGGGATTCGAACCCCCAGCCTTGTGCGTGTAAAGCACCTGCGCTAACCGTTGCGCCAATCGCCCGTGCGGAGAGAGTATAGCAAAACAATCGCCTCATTCATCTCATATCCATTAAAGGTAACCGTCGCGTGTCACAGCGGAGCTGATTCAGTTGAGATTGCCTGAACATTCCGCCCCTCTTTACGCCCTCGGGTATACTCAAAAGCTACTGATTCGATTTGATGCCCAGCAACAGCAGAGGGGATAGTATATGTGCGGTTTTGTCGGTTTTGTCGGTGGGACGGATAACCAATCCGAGGTGCTCACCAAGATGATGGACCGCATCGTCCATCGTGGTCCCGACATGGGCGGCCAGTTTATCGACGGCCGCGTTGCCCTGGCTTCCGCCGCCTGTCGATCCTCGACCTGACCGAGGCCGGCGCTCAGCCCATGGCCAATGAGGACGGCAGCGTCGTTATCGTCTTCAACGGCGAGATCTACAACTTCCAGGAGCTTCGCTCCGAGCTCGAGGCCAAGGGCTATAAGTTCCACTGTGGAGCCGACACCGAGAGCCTCCTGCACGGCTACGAGGAGTGGGGCGAGGCCGTACTCGATCGCCTGCGCGGCATGTACGCCTTCGTCATCTGGGACAAGAAGAAGAACAAGCTTTTTGGCGCCCGCGACATCTTTGGCATCAAGCCGCTCTACTACTATCCCATGGCCGATGCGGGCGACGGCGCGCCGGGCGTGCTCTTTGGCTCCGAAATCAAGAGCTTCCTGGACTACCCGCACTTCCACAAGGCGGTCAACAAAAAGGCCCTGCGTCCGTACATGACGCTGCAGTATTCGGCAACCGAGGAGACCTTCTTCGAGGGTGTCTACAAGCTGCCGCCGGCGCATTACTTTACCGTAGACATCCCGACCGGCAAGATGAACATCGAGCGCTACTGGGATTGCGATTACTCTGCCGTCGAGAAGCCGTTCGAGGAGTACGTCGACGAGCTGGACGAGGTCGTGCACGAGAGCGTCGAGGCCCATCGCATCGCCGACGTCAAGGTCGCGTCGTTCCTCTCCGGTGGCGTCGACTCCAGCTACATCGCCGCTTGCCTCATGCCCGACAAGACCTTCTCGGTGGGCTTCGATTACAAGAATTTCAACGAGACTAACTACGCCAAGGAACTTTCCGATAAGCTCGGCGTCGAGAACGTTCGCAAGATGATTACCGCCGACGAGTTCTTCGGTGCGCTCGAGGACATCCAATATCACATGGACGAGCCGCAGTCCAACCTGTCGTCTGTGCCGCTGTGGTTCTTGGCCGAGATGGCGCGCAAGGATGTTACCGTCGTGCTTTCGGGCGAAGGTGCCGACGAGCTCTTTGGCGGCTACGCCTACTACGAGGACACGGTTCCGGTGCGCAAGTACAAAAAGATGGTGCCGTTGCCCATTCGCCGCGCGCTCGGTAACCTGGCGCTGCATATGCCATACTTCAAGGGACATAACTTCCTGGTCAAGGGTGCCGAGATTCCCGAGAAGTCGTTCCTGGGACAGGCTCTGGTATGGCCGGAGCGCGAGGTCGACGGCGTGCTCAAGCCCGAGTACAACACCGGCGATGGCGCCTTCGAGCTTGCCGCTCCCATCTATGCGCGCGTGAAGGGTCAGCCCGAGCTGGTCAAGAAGCAGTACCTGGACATGAACATGTGGCTCCCGGGCGACATTCTGCTCAAGGCCGACAAGATGTGCATGGCGCACTCGCTGGAGCTGCGCGTGCCCTTCCTGGACCGCAAAGTCATGGAGTTCGCCGAGCACATTCCCGACCGCTACCGCATCAACGAGAACGGCAACAAACAGGTACTCCGCCACGCTGCCAACAAGTCGCTGCCCGATGAGTGGGCCACCCGTCCCAAGGTGGGCTTCCCGGTGCCGATTGTCTACTGGCTGCGCGAGCAAAAGTGGTACGACTATGTCAAGGAGTACTTCACCGCGCCGTGGGCAAGCGAGTTCTTCGATACCGACGAGCTCATGCACCTGCTCGATCTGCACTTTGCGGGCAAGGGCGATTTCCAGCGCAAGATCTATACGCCGCTCGTGTTCCTGGTGTGGTACAAGCGCTTCTTTATCGACGAGGACCAGCCCGCTGTTCAGGCTGCCTAGCCTCGGCTTACGAACGCCTGCGCGTAACGGCTCCTCCGGGAGCCGTTTTTGCGTGGGTGCGTTTCAGTTACTATAAAAACCGTCCCTGCCAAATGGCTGAGAAAGGCGAAAGATGCACCATTCGGATTCCGCGACCGTGACCACGGTCGATACGCTTGCCAAGCTTCTCGATGTGTGCGGCGAGCTGCGCGCATCAGAGCAGGTTGACGAGCGTGCCGTGACCGGCTGCTCGTTTGATTCGCGCGCGGTCTCGGCAGGTGACGTGTTCTTTTGCAAAGGCGCTGCCTTTAAGCCCGCGTTTTTGAGTATGGCGCTCGATGCGGGCGCCGTCGCATTTGTGTGCGAGGAGTCGCTGGTCGAGTCTCTGGAGCCGCTGGCGAAGGAGAACGGCGCGGCGATGCTGGTCGTGGACAGCGTCCGCACGGCCATGGCCCTGTTGCCGCCGGAGGTCTACGACCGTCCCGACCACGACGTCAAGATCGTGGGCATCACCGGCACCAAGGGAAAGACCACGGCCGCTTTTATGCTCCAGTCGATTATCAAAGCGGCGGGCGAGTCCTGCGGCATGATCGGCTCGGTGAGTACCGACGATGGTATCGAGTGCTACGAGAGCACCAATACTACGCCCGAGGCCCCCGAGGTCTGGCGCCATATCGCCAACTGCCGCACGTCCGGTCGCCAGTCCATGGTCATGGAGGTCTCGAGCCAGGCACTCAAGTACCAACGCGTCGAGAATCTGCCGTTTGACGTGGCGTGCTTCCTCAACATCGGCCGTGACCACATCTCACCGATCGAACACCCCACGTTTGAGGATTATTTTGAGAGCAAACTCAGGATCTTTGACCAGGCAAAGACCGCCGTGGTGAATCTGGGCACCGAAGAGGTTGACCGTGTGCTGGAGGCAGCGTCGACGGCCGAGCGCTTGGTGACCGTTGGCGTCGAGCATCCCGAGGCAAGCCTGTGGGCAAGCGATGTCCGCGTGGTCGGCTTTAACATTGAGTTTAACCTGCATGGCCTGTGTGCCGACGAGTCCGAGGCGGGGGAGAAGGTCCTGCTGGGCATCGCGGGCAACTTTAACGTGGAAAACGCGCTGGTCGCTATCGCCGCTGCGCACGAGATCGGCATCGGTATCGAGGCTATCAAGAAGGGCCTCTCCAAGCTTCGTGTGCCGGGCCGCATGGAGGTCGTGGAGTCGAAGGATGGCCGCGTGATTTGTGTTGTTGACTACGCTCACAACCAGCTTTCGTTCCGTTCGCTTTTCTCGTCGGTCAAGCGCGCGTTTCCCACTAGTCCAGTCATTGCAGTGTTTGGTGCTGCCGGCGGCAAGGCGCAGGAGCGCCGCGAGCAGCTTCCGCGCGAGGCCGCACCATATTCCGACCTGATGATTTTTGCCAACGAGGACCCGGCTCACGAGGACCCGATGAAGGTCTGTCGCGAGCTTGCCGAGCATGTTCCCGACGATACGCCGAACGAGATCATCCTCGACCGTGAAGCCGCTGTGCATGCGGCGTTCAAGGCGGCGCGCGAGGAGTACGTCAACCCCGATGCCCCCACCATTGTCTTGCTGCTGGCAAAGGGTGACGAGGAGCTCATGCACGTGGGCGACGAGTTCGTGCCCATCGAGAGCGACCTTTCGCTGGCCAATCGCCTGATCGATGTTACCCAGTTTGACTAATGAACCATGATGGCGGCGGCGCCTGAGTGCGCTGTCGCCATAAGCGTGTTCCCTCAATCAAAACATGCCGTCCAAGTCCAAACCCTTCTACGTAAACGGAGTAACCATGTCCCACAACACCTTGCCGACCGTTGCCGAGCTTTCGGGCGAGATGCGCGAGCGCTTGGCCAAGGTCAAGTACGTCTTTACCGACCTGGATGCCACGATGCTCGCGCCCGGCTCGTGCGTGCTGCGCGACAACGACGGCAACCCCTCGACCAAACTCGTCGAGGCCGTCGTGGCGCTCGCTCGCGCTGGCATTCAGGTGGTTCCCACCTCGGGCCGCAACCGTACCATGATCCACGAGGACGCGCGCGTGCTCGGCCTCAACTCCTACATTGGTGAGATGGGCGGCCTGGTCATGTACGACCTCAAAGCCAACGATTGGGAGTATCTGACTGGCGACATGCCTTACGACCCCGCCTGCGGCCTTACTCCGCACCAGGTGATCGAGCAGACCGGCGTGTGCGAGAAGATTCTTGCCCGCTGGCCGCACAAGATCGAGTATCACAACGACATGTCGACCGGCTACAAGTACCGCGAGGTCACCGTCGGCATGCGCGGCGATGTGCCCGACAATGAGGTCCAGGCCATCCTGGACGAGGCCGGCTGCGGCCTGGTGTGGGCCTGTAACGGTCACCTGACGCATCTGTCCAAGCCGACGACGCTCGAGCTCGATCGCGTCGAGGACGGTCGCGCGTTTAACATCAATCCCGCCGGCCTCAACAAGGGCGTTGCCATCGCGCGCTTCTGCGAGCACCTGGGGATCGAGCGCGAGGAGACGCTCGCGCTCGGCGATTCCGAGTCCGACTTCTACATGGCCGATCACGTGGGCACGTTCTGCCTGGTCGAGAATGGCCTGACGAGCGCCGGCGCGCCCGAGTTCCTGGACGCTTGCGATAACGCCTACGTCACACGCGGCAAGATTGTCGACGGCTGGGTGGCAACGGCCGAGCTGCTGGTCGCGGCTCGTTCGTAGCGCGGTCCTATCGCGCTGAGCCATATCTTTTCGAGAGAGAATCTGGTGAGGTAATGTCCGATATCGAGAATCCGGCAGGCGACACGCGCCCGATTGGCGTGTTCGATTCTGGTTTGGGCGGTCTGACGGTTGCACGTGCCATCGCGACGGCGCTGCCGCACGAGTCCGTCTACTACTTCGGCGACACCAAACGCTGTCCCTACGGCACGCGCACCGAGGATGAGGTGCGCTCGTTTGCGTTGCAGGCGGGCCGTTGGCTGTCGAAGCACGACGTCAAGATTATGGTCATCGCCTGCAACACGGCGACAGCTGCGGCCTTGCGTCTGGCCCAGCAGGTGCTCGACGTTCCCGTGATCGGCGTGATCGCGCCGGGTGCCCGTGCGGCAATCAACAGCACCCGTTCGCGTCGCGTGGGCGTGCTCGCCACCAACCTCACCATTCGCTCGGGCGCCTACACGCGCGCCATTCAGGATCTAGATGCCGGCGTCGATGTATACGGTTGTCCTGCCTCGAGCTTTGTCGAGGTTGTCGAACACGAGCTCGCCTCGGGCGCGCATCTGCAAGAGCAGTGGCTCGAGAACGAGGACATCTTCGATACGCCAGCCGTGCGAGCGCTGGTCGGCGCAACGGTTGAGCCGCTGCGCGATCGCGGAATCGATACCGTGGTGCTCGGCTGTACGCACTTTCCGCTGCTCGTGGGGCCTATTCGCCATGCGCTGGGGCCCGGGGTGCGTGTGGTGAGTTCCGCCGAGGAGACTACGCGCGAGCTGACCGATATCCTCACGCGCCGCGAGCAGCTGGCGGGCGACGCTGCCGAGCCTCAGCATCGCTTTGCGACGACGGCCGATAACATTGCCGAGTTTGCGGTGGCGGGTAGCTTTATCTTTGGCCAGCCGCTCAAGAGCATCGAACATATTGATATCGACGAACTGAAATAGATGTAGGGTTACCGTCCAAAGACTTGCCCTCTTCTTCTGCCGAAAGGATATTTCTATGGAGTACATGCAGGTCAACCGCGCCAACGGCCGTGCCGCCAATGAACTGCGCCCCGTCAAGCTCACCCGTGGCGTCATGAAGCACGCCCACGGCTCGTGTTTTGCCGAGTTCGGTGACACGCGCGTGTTGTGCGCCGCCACAATCGAGGAGGGCGTGCCGGGCTGGCGAAAGGGAGCTAAGGCCGGCTGGGTAACCGCAGAGTATGCCATGCTGCCGGCGTCGACCGGCAAGCGCTGCAAGCGCGAGCACGCCAACCGCAAGGGTCGCTCCATGGAGATCGAGCGCCTCATTGGCCGCAGCCTGCGTACCGTCGTCAACATGAAGGCGCTCGGCGAGTACACCGTCACCGTCGACTGCGATGTGATTCAGGCCGATGGCGGCACGCGTACAGCGAGCATCACCGGCGCCTGGGTGGCGCTGCACGACGCCCTCGCCATGTGGGTCGAGGCGGGCAAGATCGAGCGCATCCCGCTTACCGGCCAGGTGGCCGCCATCTCCATGGGCGTTGTCGACGGCAATACGCTGCTTGACCTCGATTATTCCGAGGACAGCCATGCCGAAGTCGACATGAACCTCGTCGCCACCGACACCGGTGAGATGATCGAGCTCCAGGGCACTGGCGAGCAGGCGCCCTTTGACCGTAAGCGCCTCAACGCCCTGCTCGACTTGGGCGACAAAGGCATCGCCGAGCTCATCGAGCTTCAGCGCCAAGCCATCGCCTAACCTGCCAAAAAGGGACAGGTTTATTTTGGCAGGTTTTATCTGGGAAAACGTCGAAGTATAAGACTGCCGTTGATTGAGAGGGGAGAGGCGGAGGCCCTCGTCGCCCTCGGCGCGGCATTGCTATAGAGACAAGGAGACCACTCATGGCACTTGAGAAGATCGACATCGACACCCTCGACCCGGCGGCGACCATTGTCGTGGCAACGGGCAACGCCCATAAGCTCACCGAGATCGAGGCCATTTTGGGCAAGGTCATGCCCGAGGTGCGCTTTGTGGCGCTCGGCCAGCTGGGTGAATTTGAGGACCCCGAGGAAAACGGCACGACGTTTTTGGAGAACGCCATCATCAAGGCGCAGGCTGCCGTCGAAGAGACGGGGCTCATGGCCATTGCCGACGATTCGGGCCTGGTCGTCGACGCGCTGGACGGTGAGCCCGGTGTGTATAGCGCGCGCTACGCGGGCGTTCACGGCGACGATGCCGCCAACAATGCCAAGCTGCTCGTGAATCTGGAAGGCGTGGCAGACGAGGACCGCACCGCGCGCTTTATGAGCGTCGTTGCGCTCATCGATACGGACGGCCTGGTCACCTATGGCGAGGGCGCCTGTGAGGGCGTTATCGCGCACGAGGGCCGCGGCGATCACGGCTTTGGCTACGACCCGCTGTTCCTGCCGGTCGATACGCCGGGCAAGACTATGGCCGAGCTCACGGCGGACGAGAAGAACGCCATCAGCCATCGATTCCATGCGCTCGAGCACCTATCCGCCAAACTGACGGGCGAGGAGTAGGCCGTGCGTGCGGTGGTTCAGCGCGTGCTCAACGCCGGCGTGACGGTCGACGGCGAGTACGTGGGCAAAATTGGGCGCGGCTATCTGGTGCTGTTGGGCGTGGGCCACGGCGACACGCGCGCCGAGGCTGATAAGCTGTGGGGCAAGCTCCGCGGCTTGCGCATTAACGAGGACGAGAACGGCAAGACCAACCTGGCACTTGCCGATGTCGACGGCGAGGTTCTCGTAGTGTCGCAGTTCACGCTGTTCGCCGATTGCCGTCACGGCCGCCGCCCATCGTTTACCGATGCCGGCGCCCCCGATGTTGCCAACGAGCTCTACGAGTACTTCTTGACGCTCGTTCGCAAAGATGTCGAACACGTGGCGCACGGCATCTTTGGCGCCGATATGAAAGTCGACTTGGTCAACGACGGTCCGTTCACCATCGTCCTCGATACCGACAATCTGTAAGTAGCCAAATTAGCTACTTGCGTATGGCGGCAGCAGGGTGCTATAGTATTAGAGTTTTGTCTATGTTAGGGGTATTATCCCCTTTTTGAATTGCACCTTCTGGAGGCCCTGTTCATGGAAGAGATGGAAGTCAATCACGTCGACGACATCCACGAGAAGCTGACCGATATGGTGGGCGATCGCGTCAAGGTGAAGGCCAACATGGGCCGCACCCGCGTCGTCGAGCGCATGGGCACCATCAAGAGCGTCCACCCCGCCGTCTTTATCGTCGAGGTCGACGAGCGCCGCGGGCGCAAGTCGCGTCAGTCCTACCAGTATATCGATGTCCTCACCGGTCAGGTCGAGCTGTTCGACCCCGAGAGCGGCGAGCATATCTTTACCCCGCTCGGCAATCAGCTCGAGGAGCACTAACGGTGACCGATCGGTCCCTGACTCTTTCCGCGCCGGCAAAGATTAACCTCTACCTGGGGGTTCATACCGAGCGCGATGACCGCGGCTACCACAGGGTCGATTCCCTGATGGCAGCCGTCGGTCTTTCCGATTCCGTGACGGTCGCGCCGGCGCAGGCGCTGACCGTCCAGACGGTTCCGGCATCAGATTTTCCCATGCAAAAGAATACGGCGTATCGGGCTGCGGTTGCTATGGCCGAGCATTATGGTCGCGAGGCAAACATCTGCGTGACGATTGAGAAGCGCATTCCATTGTGCGCCGGCTTGGGCGGCCCCTCGACGGATGCGGCCGCGGTCATTGTCGCCTTGGCGGAGCTCTGGGGAATTGATCACACCGACCCCGCGCTCGACGACATTGCGCGGGGTATTGGTGCTGACGTCCCGTTCTTTTTGCACGCGAGCCCTGCGTTCTACGTAGGTGGGGGAGACGTGCTGGCAACTGAGTATCCCGCGCTGCCCGCAACGCCCGTCGTGTTGGTCAAGCCGCGCGAGGCAAGCGTTTCGACAATTGAAGCCTATCGACGTTTTGACGAGGCTCCGGTGCCTGCAGACAAGCCCGGCGCGATAGCTTCTGCCTTGCATGCTGGTGATGCCGAGACGGCATATGCGCTCATCCATAACAACCTGGGTGTCATTTCCGCACAGATGGAGCCGCAGATACAAACGGTTCTCGATTGGCTGCGTAAACAAGACGGCACCGTTGCTGTAGATGTGTGCGGATCGGGCGCCTGCTCGTTTGCCATTTGCGACACCGCCGCCACGGCCGAAAGGCTTGCCGACGCTGCCCAGCAAAACGGCTGGTGGTCCTGCGCGACGGAGCTCATTCCCAACACGGTTCGCATCGAAGTGCCAAAGAAGTAAAAATTTCTCTAGCACACGACGGAAATCTTTGTTACTATAGTCGAGCTAACGGGTTGTGGCTCAGTTTGGTAGAGCACTGCGTTCGGGACGCAGGGGTCGCTGGTTCAAATCCAGTCAACCCGACCAGAGCATGAGGAGGGACCGCTTCTTGCGGTCCCTTTTTTTAGCTATTGTTGTGATACCGCGATACCCGCGGTATACTCATTCGAGCTTGTCTCGCTGTATTGTGGAGGTCTACATGTTTGGACTGAGGGCTCCTGAGCTCATCATTATTCTCGTCGTTGTCCTGATTATCTTCGGGCCCAAGAACCTGCCGAAGCTCGGCAAGTCTCTCGGCTCTACCGTCAAGAATATCCGCGAGGGTATGGAGGGCGACGATAAGGCCGAGACCAAGCAGGCCGAGGAGGTCGTGGTCGAGCAGTCCGAGGAGGACAAGGAGATCGCTGAGCTCGAGGCCAAGCTCGCTGCTGCTAAGAAGAAGCAGGCAGAGGACAGCGACGCGGACGCAGAGTAGTCCCATCCCTTTGGGGTGAGCACCTGACCGGCTTGCCCGCAGGCTAGCCGGTCTTTTTCGTTTTGTTGACAGTTGATTGTTTGATCAGAGTTGGGGAGATATCCGTATGGACGCAAGCCAGATCGTACTGACCGCTGAGGGCCGCCAGAAGCTCGTCGAGGAGCTCGCTTGGCGTGAGGGCGATTACGCCAAGGAGATCGTCGAGGACATCAAGGAAGCCCGCGCGTTCGGCGACCTTTCGGAGAACTCCGAGTACGATGCCGCCAAGGACAAGCAGGCCCAGAACGCCGCTCGTATTGCCGAGATCCAGGCCATCCTCGCCAACGCTCAGGTTGCTGCCACCACGGGCGATCTGACCGTCTCCATCGGT
The DNA here is from genome assembly GCA_027682925.1 of Coriobacteriaceae bacterium AF45-21. Lineage (GTDB taxonomy): Bacteria > Actinomycetota > Coriobacteriia > Coriobacteriales > Coriobacteriaceae > Collinsella. Next base: position 61,023 of record JAQCYU010000005.1, on the reverse strand, counting down.
TCTACCGTTTCTCTGATTGATCCCAACGGTGAGGTCATGGAAGTCACGCTCGTCGGTACCACCGAGACCAACTCGCTCGAGCACAAGATTTCCAACGAGTCTCCGGTCGGTCACGCCATCATCGGTCACGGCGAGGGCGACTCCGTCGAGGTCGTTACGCCTTCCGGCAAGACTCGCGTCTACACCATCGCCAAGATTGCACGCTAGACCACGGTCCCGCGTAAAGGTATGTTTTCGCTCCCTGGGACCGAATCCTGGGGAGCGTTTTAGTTTGAGGAGCTAACTTATGGCAGAGAACCAGAACGCCGCAGATCAGGCATCGACGCTCAACGACGAGCGCGCCACCCGCCTGACCAAGCGCGCCGCCCTGTTCGAGGCGGGCCAGAACCCCTATCCCGAGCACTCTGAGCTTGAGGACTACGTTGCCGATATCGAGCTAAGTACGCCGAGCTTGCCGATGGCGAGGACACCGAGGACGTCGTGAAGATCGCCGGCCGCGTGGTCGCCAAGCGCGGTCAGGGCAAGATCATGTTCATCGTCGTGCGCGATGCGACTGCCGAGATTCAGCTGTTCTGCCGCATCAACGACATGGACGAGGCTGCCTGGAATACGCTCAAGTCCCTCGACCTGGGCGACATCTTGGGCGTGACAGGCGTGGTTGTGCGCACCCAGCGCGGCCAGCTTTCCGTTGCCCCTAAGAGCGCGACCCTGCTTTCCAAGGCCGTTCGTCCGCTGCCCGAGAAGTTCCACGGTCTTTCCGACAAGGAGACCCGCTATCGCCAGCGCTATGTCGACCTGATCGCCAACGACGACGTTCGCGAGACCTTCCGTAAGCGTTCGCAGATTCTCTCCACCTTCCGTCGCTTTATGGAGTCCGACGGCTACATGGAGGTCGAGACCCCCATCCTGCAGACCATCCAGGGTGGTGCCACGGCCAAGCCGTTCATTACCCACTTCAACGCGCTCGATCAGGAGTGCTACCTGCGTATTGCCACCGAGCTGCACCTCAAGCGCTGCATCGTCGGTGGTTTTGAGCGCGTGTTCGAGATCGGCCGCATCTTCCGTAACGAGGGCATGGACCTTACCCACAACCCCGAGTTCACCACGATGGAGGCCTACCGTGCCTTCTCCGACCTCGAGGGCATGAAGGCGCTCGCCCAGGGTGTCATTAAGGCGGCTAACAAGGCCATCGGCAACCCCGAGGTCATCGAGTACCAGGCCAGACCATCGACCTTTCTGGTGAGTGGGCCAGCCGTCCCATGACCGACATCGTCTCCGACGTGCTCGGCAAGCAGGTCACCATCGACACGCCGGTCGAGGAGCTCGCTGCCGCAGCACGCGAGAAGGGCCTGGAGATCAAGCCCGAGTGGACTGCTGGCAAGATCATCGCCGAGATTTACGATGAGCTGGGCGAGGACACCATCGTCAACCCCACGTTCGTGTGCGATTACCCCATCGAGGTCAGCCCGCTTGCCAAGCGCTTTGAGGACGATCCGCGCCTGACGCACCGCTTTGAGCTGGTTATCGCCGGTCACGAGTACGCCAACGCGTTCTCCGAGCTCAACGACCCGGTCGACCAGGCCGAGCGCTTTGCCGCCCAGATGGCCGAGAAGGCTGGCGGCGACGACGAGGCCATGGAGTACGACGAGGACTACGTGCGCGCCCTCGAGTACGGTATGCCTCCCGCGGGCGGCATCGGCATCGGTATCGACCGCGTGGTCATGCTGCTCACCAACCAGGCTTCCATCCGCGACGTGCTACTGTTCCCGCACATGAAGCCCGAGAAGGGTTTCCAGTCCGGTGCCGCTGCCGCCAAGCTGCCGAGGCCGGCAACGCCGCGAGCCCGTTCGTCAAGCCGCTCAAGCCCACGGTTGATTACTCCAAGATCGCCGTCGAGCCGCTGTTTGAGGAGTTCGTCGACTTCGATACCTTCTCCAAGAGCGATTTCCGCGCTGTGAAGGTCAAGGCGTGCGAGGCCGTCAAGAAGTCCAAGAAGCTGCTGAACTTTACGCTCGACGACGGCACTGGCACCGACCGCACCATCCTCTCCGGCATTCACGGTTATTATGAGCCCGAGGACCTGGTCGGCAAGACTCTGCTCGCCATCACCAACCTGCCTCCGCGCAAGATGATGGGTATTCCCAGCTGCGGCATGCTCATCAGCGCTATCCACGAGGAGGAGGGCGAGGAGCGTCTCAATCTGATCCAGCTCGACGCTTCCATCCCCGCCGGCGCAAAGATGTACTAACTAGTTACGCGGTTCTACGAACCGCGTAACGGCTCGACGCTGCGCGGGCCGCATTTGGACAATCTGACGCTCAACTTCAAGGGCGCGACCAGAAGGTCAGCGCCCTTTCGTTTCACGTCACCTTGTCTCAAATGCGACCCGCTCGCTGACGTCGCCAATACATCGGCGTTGCCTTGGCCGTCAATAGTCATTGGGGACGTTCTTAAACGACTACCCAACGGCTATTGAGCACATGGCTCGCATGGCAGCCGTCTCTTTTATGTTTCCTTTAGCCGTTGCTGCCTAGGATGGGGGTTAGTCGGTAGGAAGGGAGCGTCTATATGGACGACGCGAGCGAGCGTGCAATCGAAGAGGACATGCTCGATCAGTTCAATTACTTTGACGATGAGGATGAGGAGCTAATCGATCGTCGCGAGCCGGCATCGCTTGACTCATTTGATCTGGTCGATGAAGAGACTGATGAGGTTGAGGACGAATCAACGGAGTCCCCACAGTCTTCGCGCCTTGACTCGCTGCTTTCGAGAGCCCCCATGCACCACGGTGTTCGTGCCGGCGCACTCCATATGAAAACTGACTGGCACCAGATCGTGACGGCAGGCGATGAGCTTGCCGTCGATGCGCCGCTCACCGATAAGTCATCCATCATCTGCCGCACCGGTATGCTTATGCTCGCGAGCGGAACGGGTGCCTGGCGTGTACGCGATACCATGAATCGCGTCGCCGCCGTACTCGGTGTCACCGTCCACGTTGACTTAAGTCTTCTGTCGTTTGAGTGCACCTGCATCGAAGATGGCCACTGCTTTAACGAGGTTGTCAGCCTGCCCACAACGGGAGTCAATACCCATCGCATTTGGATGATGGAGAGCTTCCTAAAGGAAATCGAGACGTATGGGCGCCGGTTTACCGTGCACGAATACCACGAGATGCTCAAGACCGTTGAGAGTTCAAAACCCGATTACTCTCCCTGGCAACAGGGCCTTGCGGCAGCTTGTGCTTGCGGCGCCTTCGTCTTTTTGCTCGGCGGCGGCCCTATCGAGATGGCCTGCGCATTCGTAGGCGCTGGTGTTGGCAACTTTGCTCGCTCTCATATTCTCAAGCAGGGTCTTGGCCAGTTTAGCGCGCTGACGATTGGCGTTGCGCTCGCTTGCGTTTCGTATCTGCTGGCATTGCTCGGCCTTGGCCAGGTCGTACCGGGGGCAATGTCGCACCAAGAAGCTATATCGGCGCCATGCTCTTTGTGATTCCCGGCTTTCCCCTCATTACGGCAGGCCTCGACATCGCTAAGCTCGATATGCGAAGCGGCATTGAGCGTCTTTCGTATGCCGTGTCGATTATTGTGATGGCGACCCTTGTGGGCTGGATGGTTGCCGAGTGTGTGGGGCTGGCACCGGATGATTTTGCCCCGCTCGGCCTTTCGCCGCTTGCCCTTACGCTCCTGCGCGTGGTGATGAGCTTCGTTGGCGTATTCGGCTTCTCGGTGATGTTCAACAGCCCGGTAAAGATGGCCGCGGCAGCTGGGCTGATCGGCGCCGTGTCCAATACCTTGCGCCTTACGCTCGTCGATGCGCCGACGCTGTTTCCCTTTCTGGGCCTGAGCGTAGGTATGCCTCCCGAGGCGGCAGCGTTTATCGGCGCGCTGGTATCGGGGCTGCTCGCGAGCTTAGCCGAAATCAAGCTCACCTACCCACGTATCGCCCTCACGGTGCCATCGATTGTCATTATGGTGCCGGGCTTGTATCTGTATCGCTCGATGTATTACATGTGCACATTCGACACGGTCAATATGCTCGGCTGGTTTGTGCGTGCAGTGCTCATCGTGGCGTTTTTGCCCGTTGGCCTGGGTGTGGCGCGTACACTCACCGACCCTCGCTGGCGCCACACCAGCTAATTGGTGCAAATGAAACTGATCCGCAAAACATGAACGTGGATAATCTCCGTTTTTGGCTTGTTTACGGGCTCAAAACGGGAGATTATCCACGCTCGTGGAATGGGTGTCCGAAAATCCACGCTCGTTGGGCCGATGCAGACGCACCTGGCAATTCCTTTTTTGTAGACGTTGTCGTATGGCTGCATGCGGAAAAGGCCCCAGCGATTAACATATACTCCATATGGGTAAAGAGACCAAAGCGCCGCCACGAGTGGCGCTTTGCGTTTGAAAAAACTAGCTCGTCTAAGAGGAACTAGCATGTTAGACCGTTTTACCGATCGCGCGCGCAAGGTCATGTCCATGGCCAAGCAGGAGGCGCTCGATCTTCATTCAAATAAGGTGGGTACCGAGCATCTGTTGCTCGCGCTCGCCAAGGAGGACGAGGGCATTGCCGCTGAGGCGCTGCGCTCGCTCGATATCTCCTACGACGACATCATGGATACCCTCAAAGAGGTCCAGACCACGGTTCCCGAGCCCAGCGAGGAGACCGAGGCTGCCAAGCTTGCCTTTACGCCGCTCGTCATTAGCGTGATGGAGCGTTCATTCCGCGTGGCGCGTGAGAACAACCAGACCTACGTGTCGACCGAGCACTTGCTGATCGGCATCGTCGAAGAGGGCAACGGCATGGCCATGGACATCCTCATGCGCCTGGGTGTGTCGTCCGCCTCCATCAAAAAGGCTATCGAGAAACTCACCGCCAAGGACCAGGATAAGAAGCGTCCGCTCGCTGGCGCCGGTGCTGGTCGTCCCGGTACGGGCCTGCCGTTCTTTAGCGGCTCGGATGCCTCTCAGCAAAAGGGGAGCGGTACCGATACACTTAAGCAGTTCGCGACCAACCTTACGCAGAAGGCGCGCGACGGCGAACTCGATCCGGTGATCGGCCGCGAAAAGGAAGTCCAGCGTATGATGGAAATTCTTTCGCGCCGCACCAAGAACAATCCGCTTATCCTGGGCGATCCCGGCGTGGGTAAGACGGCCATCGTCGAGGGCCTGGCTCAGCAGATCGCCGCCGGCAACGTGCCCGAGAACCTTATGAACCAGAACATCTGGACGCTCGATCTGCCGGGTCTTGTCGCGGGCGCCAAGTATCGCGGTGAGTTCGAGGAGCGCCTCAAGAACGTGATCCAGGAGGCAACCGAAGCCGACGACGTCATCCTGTTTATCGACGAGATGCACACCATCATCGGTGCCGGTTCTGCCGAGGGATCCATCGATGCAAGCTCCATGCTCAAGCCCGTGCTCGCGCGCGGTGCTTTTCAGATCATCGGTGCCACCACGGCCGAGGAGTTCCGTAAGTACCTCACCAAGGATCCGGCCTTTGAGCGTCGCTTCCAGACCATCGATGTCGAGGAGCCGAGCGTCGAGGACACGGTCAAGATCCTGACCGCGCTCAAGCCGCGCTACGAGGAGCACCACCATGTGCGTTACACACAGGGTGCTATCGAGGCCGCCGCGAACCTCTCCAACCGCTACATTCAGGACCGCTTCCTGCCCGATAAGGCCATCGACCTCATCGACGAGGCCGGTGCCCGCGCCCGCATTGCCGCCAACCGCGCGCCCGAGCCGGTGCGCGAGGCCGAACATCGCATCGAGGAGCTCAAGGCTGCCGCACAGGAGGCCACCGAGAGCGACGACATGAACAAGGCCGCCGAGATCACCGAGCAGCAGAAAGCCGCCGAGATTGAGCTCGCCGAGGCCAAGGCTGCCTGGACGGCCGAGCTCGACGCCAGTCCGCTCACCATCGATGTCTCCCAGATTGCCGACATCGTGTCCGTGACCTCGGGCGTGCCGGTGTCCTCGCTCACCGAGAGTGAGAGTCGCCGCCTGCTGCAGGCCGAAAGCGTGCTCAAGACGCGCATCATCGGTCAGGATGAGGCCGTCGAGGCCGTTGCCAAGGCCGTGCGCCGCAGCCGCTCGCCGCTCAAGGACCCTCGCCGCCCCGGCGGCAGCTTTATCTTCCTGGGCCCCACCGGCACGGGCAAGACCGAGCTTGCCAAGACGCTCGCCGAGTATCTCTTTGGCAGCAAGGACGCGCTCATCAGCTTCGACATGTCGGAGTTTGGCAGCGAGTTCGAGGTCTCCAAGCTTATCGGTAGCCCTCCGGGTTACGTGGGTCACGACGAGGGCGGCCAGCTCACCAAGGCTGTTCGCCGTCATCCGTACTCGGTCGTGCTGTTCGACGAGATCGAGAAGGCGCACCCTGATATCTTCAACATCTTGCTACAGGTGCTGGAGGAGGGCCGCCTGACCGATAGCCAGGGCAAGACGGTCGATTTCCGCAACACCGTGATTATCATGACGTCCAACGTGGGCGCCCGCGAGATCGCGCAGGATGCGAGCGTGGGCTTTGGCACCACCGGCAAGCAGGGTCTCACGTCGAGCGAGATCCGCGGCCGTGCGATGGGCGAGCTCAAGCGCCTGTTCCGCCCCGAGCTGCTCAACCGTATCGATGACATCGTGGTGTTCCAGAAGCTTTCGGGCGAGAACCTGACCAAGATCGCTCACCTGCTGGTGGACGACCTGCGCCAGCGCCTGATTGACAACGGCATGAACATCAAGCTCACCGATGCGGCCTACGACAAGATTGTGGCCGAGGGCACCGACCTCACCAACGGTGCGCGTCCGCTGCGCCGCGCCATCCAAAAGCTCATTGAGGATCCGTTGTCCGAGGAGCTGCTGGCCGGCGAGTGGGGCAGTGGCGATACCGTCCTGTGCGATGTGGCCGACGGCAAGTTTGTCTTTAGCCATGGTACGGGCGAGATCCCGGCACCGCGTCCGGCGGGCACGCTCGGTGGCGATACCGCTCCGGCAGCGCCGCACACCGGAAACGCTGCGCCTGTGAGTAGTGGCGTGACCTCGGGCCCCGGCGGTATGATGCAAGCTGGCTCCGGCGCGCTGTAGGGCGTGGCGACAATTTGATACGCTCAATCGAGGCGCTCTGGCAAGGGCGCCTCGATTTGTAGAGCTGCGGTGATTGTGACCGTTACGCTATACGGTCCACCGTTAGCCGATGATGCAAGGGCGCTCGGCGTTTTCGACTGGTTTATGCACGCAAAGTCTGGGAATATACAAGGCGCATGTCTTACTGTCTAACCAGTTGCGCCAAGGAGGCACCATGGATTACAAGATCACCGGCTACGAGCCCGCCCAGCTGTTCCATTTCTTTGAGGAGGTCAGCGCGATCCCCCGTGGGTCTGGCAACGAGAAGGGCATCAGCGATTTCCTGGTTGCGTTTGCCAAGGAGCGCGGCCTCGATGTGTACCAGGACGAGGTCTACAACGTCATCATTCGCAAGCCCGCTTCTGCCGGCGCCGAGAATGCCCCGACTGTGATGCTGCAGGGCCACATCGATATGGTGTGCGACAAGTTGGGCTCTGTTGAGCACGACTTTACGACCGACGGTATCGACCTGGTCGTGAAGGACGGCGTCCTCACCGCTAACGGCACCACCCTGGGCGCCGACAACGGTATTGCTGTCGCTCTGATGCTTACTGTGCTCAACGACGATTCGATTGCTCACCCCGCCCTCGAGTGCGTATTCACCACCGATGAGGAGACTGGCCTGGTCGGCGCCGAGACGCTCGACAAGTCCCAGATTAACGCCCGCACCATGATTAACCTTGACTCCGAGGAAGAGGGCGTTGCCACCGTCAGCTGCGCCGGCGGCGTCGTTGTTACCTACACCTGCCCCATCGTGCGCGAGCACAAGACCGGCAGCACCCTCACGCTCGACATCTCCGGCCTACTGGGTGGTCATTCCGGCAACGATATCAACCTGGAGCGCGGCAACGGCAACCTCATCATGGCCCGCATCATCGACCGCCTGATGGTCGCCGGCGAGCCCGCCATCGTTAGCTTTAACGGCGGCACTAAGGATAACGCCATCAACCGTGAGTGCAAGGCCGAGCTGGTTTACGCCGACCACGCTGCCGCCGAGGCCGCGGCCCAGATCGCAAAGGACATCATCGCCGACGTCACTGCCGAGCTCGAGGTCTTCGACCCCGGTTTTACCTGCACCGTCGAGATTGCCGACGACGCCGAGGTCGAGGCCATGGATCAGAAGTCCGCGCTTGCCCTCATCCGCGCCCTGCGTCTTGCCCCTAATGGCGTGATTCGCCGCAACGTCGCCACCGACGGCTCCGTCGAGGTTTCCTCCAACATCGGCGTGGTCGCCACTTCCGACGACCAGGTCAAGATCATGCTGTCCCCGCGCTCCTCGATTACCTCGCTGCAGAACGAGTTCAAGGACCGCCTGCAGACGCTGGCCGATGTCTTGGGCTTCGACGCCAAGTTCGAGTTCGAGTATCCCGGCTGGAGCTATGCCGAGCATTCGCCGGTCCGCGACGTTTTTGTCGAGAGCTATCGCGAGCTCTTTGGCTCCGAGCTGCGCATCGAGTCCATTCACGCTGGCCTTGAGTGCGGCCTGTTTGCCGAGGCCCTGCACGGCCTGGACGCCATCGCCGTGGGCCCGACGCTCTCCGATGTCCACACTCCGGACGAGAGCATGGAGCTCGCTTCTGCCGAGCGCTTCTACGAGCTGCTCATCGACGTCCTCAAGCGCCTTGCCGCGTAAGGGTCGCGCTAGCAGCAGTTCGAGCCACGTGCTAGCGGATTGCAAATGACATTACGAGAGGGGGCATCCGAACTTTTGCGACGGGTGCCCCCCTCTTCTTTTAAGAAATGTGGATTGATTGGCGCCTAGCCCATATCCGCCTTGATGAGGTCGAGGGTGCGCTGGCAGTTTTCGCGGACGGGGCCGAGCATATGCTCGCGCAGGTCCGCCATGCCGGGCAGGTCGGCGTATTCGTCCATGATCTCTTCCATACAAATGGGCACCTCGTAGGCGAGGTCCATCATGGTCGCAAAGCAAAACTTCTCGGATAGCCCGGCATCGGTGAGCGCCGCCTCCAGCGCGGGGTCGCCCATACCGTGGTATCGGCGGATAGCGCCTGGACCGATGCGCCCCACTCGATTTTCGCCGCCAACGCTCATGGCAAGGCGCGCCCGGCGGCGCATACGTTCGTACGCCAAGCCCGATGCGACATCGTACATGGGTGCGAGCGCTGCGTTTGTGCCTTTGCCTAGGATGAGCGAGTAGTTTTTAGCGTGTGCGTCAGGCGCTCCGATAATGGCGTTATAGAACAACATATAGGTAAAAAGCACAAGATTCATGTGGTGGGGGACTGTGTTAATCAGTCGTTCTTGGATGTCTCGTGTGGTTGGTCCTCCGTCGGCGGTGTATTTCTGGCTTGGCAATACACCGAGCGCCTGGCAAAAGTCCTCCTGATGCAGCCTTTCGATATTTCCGCTGCTATTGACCATTCTGTCGTACCGTTCAACGACGAGCGCGGCTTCGTCTTCAAATGTGCAATAGGAGACGTTGGCAGTTGGAATGCCAACACGCCGAGCCGTTTTCATGCAGACGAATTCGTTTAAGGCCTGATGTTTGAACCCAACGACACCATTTTTGAAGATATGGGTAGTGGGGGATGACCCTAGACATTCGCACCATTGGCCATCATGCCAAGCTAGTGCAAATTTGCCTTGGTTGCCGCCCAGGGACCAGCTTTCGTTGGAGCCCATCCATGTCTCTCTTTCGTCATCGCGAATTGCTTTGAGCTTGTGAGCGATTTGAGAATTGGTAAGCGGGCGGTATGCCGAGACCCTGCCGCGGGCGGCGCCTAATTGATCGGTTCGACAAAACTGAACGGCCCCTGCGCAGTCAAGACCGATATGGCACAAGAGGGCGACGGGGTTGTTGGATGCAACGTCATACTCGGCGGCAATAGCGCGACGCTGCTCTTGGCTGTCGGGCAAAAGGCCAAATAGGAACGGGCGGACGATGTTATGGCCATACGTGCGATTGGAAAGCGGCATTGTAAGCGATAGTGGTGCTCCGCGATAGGTTGGGGCGTATACAAAGCTGCAGAGTCCATGCTCGTCTTGCCGGAGAGTGCCTGCGATTTCGCCACAAATGAGGGTCGCAAGCTCCATCTCTGCCATTTATTTCACAACCTTACAGCCAAAGGAGAGGTCTGAAGTGTCGGAAAGGCCTTGCTCGGCTGCGATTTGGGCCAGCAAGGCACCATAGGAAGATGGCGTTCCCTGTCGAGCGGGTCGTCTGCCTACGCTTGGCTTTGGCAGGGCATTCGAGTTCGCGATAGGGAGGTCCGCTTTCGTCGTCGGATGTTCGGAGGGCGATGCGATGGAGTCGTTATCGCTTTGCGCAAAGAGACCTATGCCGAGTGCGTTAAAGACGGACAGCAACTTGTCGAGTCGAATGCCGGTGGCGTCTCCTAGCTCGAGCGATGCGAGCAGGCGCTCCGAAACACTGGCCGTTTTGGCGAGGGCGGCACGGGTGAGACCCTGAGCCTCGCGTGCCTGGCGCACGTAGATGCCAGCTTGGCGCGGTGTGGTGATGGGAAGGGTATTCACGGCGATCTCCTAACGTGCAGACTTTTGCATATCAGTATGACATGCAAAAGTCTGCACGAAAAGGCCTCATGCAAAACTTTGCATTAGGCCTTGTACTGGCGTTGAGTTTTGAGCGATTGTGTTTGGCGTTACAGCGCCAAAATCCCCAGATGCTCAAGCAAGATCTTAAGTCCGATGAGGATGAGCACGATGCCGCCCACGATGGTGGCAGGTTTTTCGTAGCGCGCGCCAAAGGTGTGGCCGATCGCTACGCCGGCGACGGAGAAGATAAACGTTGTGACGCCGATAAGCGATACGGCGGGAACGATGTCGACCGAAAGCGCGGCGAACGAGATGCCCACGGCCAGGGCGTCGATTGAGGTGGCGATGGCGAGGATCAGGTACTCGCTCAGTTCAATCTTTTCGGCATTCTTGCCGTCGCCTTCATCCTCGTCCTCGGTAAAAGCCTCCCACAGCATTTTGCCGCCGATGAAGGCCAAAAGGATAAAGGCGATCCAATGGTCGATAGGTCCGATGATGGCCATGAATTGACTTCCGAGCGCCCATCCGATTACGGGCATGCCGGCCTGGAAGCCGCCAAAGAACAGGCCGAGCACTACGGCGACCTTAAGGTTGATCTTCTTCATGCCAAGGCCCTTGCAGATGGATACGGCAAAGGCGTCCATCGAAAGGCCAATGGCGAGCAGCACGAGCTCTACGAGTCCCATGGTTTGGCTCCCTCCTTGCGGGCGAACCCGCGTGTACTTCTGACAGGGGAGCAACAAAAAAGACCCGTGGCGTACGCGCCGCGCGTACAACCACGAGTCTCGTTCATTAAGGCAAGCCAGACCGTGTCGGCCAGTATGTTGACTTGCCGCGCCACCGGAGGCGAACCCGGTCACGCGACTACTCCCTCATTCATGTGAATCCCGATGCTACCACATGAACAGCTCATTTGGGTTGAGGCTCTCAGCGGTGTTCGCTCATTCTGTAAGCATCGGATTTCGCGAGCGCCGCGGGGACAAACCGTGAGAAACTATTTAGCGTTTATGGAGCGTATGCGATGGGAGCGATGCCTTGGATAAGAACGAGCTGCAAAAGCGTATGGAACAGGCCATCCGCCTGACGGCACCTGGCCAGCCGATCCGCACCGCCCTCGACATGATCATTGCTGGTCACCTGGGCGCTCTTATTTGCGTCGGCGACACCGAAAACGTGCTCGCTGCTGGTAACGACGGCTTCCCGCTCAACATTTCGTTTACCTCGAACCGCCTGTTCGAGCTTTCCAAGATGGACGGCGCCATCGTCATCGACGGCGACCTCACCCAGATCCTGCGCGCCAACTTCCACCTCAATCCCGATCCCTCGCTTGCCACGAGTGAGACGGGCATGCGTCACCGCACCGCCGCCCGCATGTCGGTGCTCACGGATGCCATCGTGATCTCGGTCTCGGCCCGTCGTGCCGTCGTCAACGTGTACGTTCACGGCAAGAGCTACGAGATCCAGCCCGTCACCACCATCATGAGCTCGGTCAACCAGCTCGTCGCCACGCTCCAGACTACCCGTCAGTCGCTCGACCGCTCCCTGCTGCGCCTGACGGCCCTCGAGCTCGACGACTACGTTACGCTCGCCGACATTACCGGGATTTTCTCGAGCTTCGAGATCATGCAGCAGGCAAAGACCGAACTTAAGGATTGCATTGTCAAGCTGGGCAACCAGGGCAAGCTCGTGCAGATGCAGCTCGAGCAGCTCGCCGGCTCCAGCATGGATACCGAGTACGACCTGATGATTCGCGACTATGCGAGCGATTCCTCCGAGGCCAATGCCGAAAAGATCCGCGCCAACCTGAGCCGTATGACGCCCAAGGACTTGTCCGACCCGCAGCATGTGGCGGCGGTTCTGGGTTACGACGACCTGGACGAGGACTCCGTCATGACACCGCTGGGCCTGCGCACGCTTTCGCGCGTGTCCGTCGTGCGCGACGGCGTCGCCGAGAAGATCGTCGACGAGTATGGATCGCTGCAGGAGCTCATGGACGACATCAGCGAGGATCCGGAGCGCCTAGGCGACTTTGGCGTCAACAACCCTGCCATTCTTGCGGACTCCCTGTACCGCATGAAGGGCACCAAACAGGGGAACGCATAATGGCGCCCGTATGCGCCGTGGTCGTTGCCGGCGGCAGTGGCCAGCGCTTTGGAAATCCCGGCGGCAAGCAGCTCGTTAACGTGGCGGGCCGTCCGCTCATGAGCTGGTCTATCCGCGCATTTGACCGTAGCAATAAGGTCGGCCACATCGTGGTGGTGTGTCCTTCCGAGCGCCGTGCCGAGATGCGCCGCCTGGCCATCGACCCGTTTGACTATGACACGCCCATCAGCTTTGCCGATGCCGGCGAGACCCGCCAGGATTCCACCCGTGCCGGCGTGCATGCGGCTCCGGCGGGTTTCGAATATGTCGCCATCCACGACGGCGCCCGTCCGCTCATTACGACCGAGGCCATCGATCATGCGATCGACGTGCTTGTGGGCGACCGTGCCCTCGACGGCGTCGTGTGCGGCCAGCCTGCCATCGACACGCTCAAGATCGTCGATGGCGACAACATCGTCGAGACGCCGCCGCGCGAGCTCTATTGGGCCGCGCAGACGCCGCAGATCTTTAGCGTCGACGCCATGAAGCGCGCTCACGCCGCTGCTATCGCCGAGGGCTTTATCGGCACCGACGATTCATCGCTGGTCGAGCGCATGGGCGGGCGCGTCCGCTGTGTCCAGAGCCCGCGCGATAACCTTAAGGTGACGGTGCCCGAGGACCTGCGTCCCGTAACCGCGATTCTGCTCGGTCGCATGGCCGAGGGAGAGGACCTTCCCCATGTTCAGTAACCTGCGCATTGGCCACGGCTACGACGTCCACCGTTTGGTGGAGGGGCGTCGATGTATCATCGGCGGGGTTGACATTCCCTACGAGCGCGGCCTGCTGGGCCACTCGGATGCCGATGTGCTCGCGCACGCCTTGGCCGACGCCATTCTGGGCGCCTGCCGCGGGGGAGATATCGGCAAGCTATTCCCCGACACCGATCCCGCCTACGAGGGTGCCGATTCGATGGTGCTGCTCGCTCGCGTGATGGACTATGCGCGCGAGCTTGGCTTTGAGTTTGTCGATGCCGATTGCACCATTGCCTGCCAGCAACCCAAGATCACTCCGCACCGCGATGCCATGCGCGCCAACCTTGCCCATGCCCTGGGTGTCGACGTCGAAAACGTGGGCGTCGCCGCCACCACGACCGAAAAGCTCGGTTGGGAAGGCCAGGGCGAGGGAATTGGCGCCTGGGCCGTCTGCCTGCTACAGAAAACCGTTAAGGAGTAACGAATGCGTATCTACAACAGCGCTACCCATAAAAAGGAAGAGTTCCAGCCCATCGAGTCCGGCAAGGTCCGCATGTACGTGTGCGGCCCCACGGTCTACGACAACATACACATCGGCAATGCCCGCACGTTCATCAGTTTTGACGTGATTCGTCGCTGGCTCATCGCGAGCGGCTACGAGGTCACGTTCGCCCAGAACCTCACCGATGTCGACGACAAGATCATCAAGCGCGCCAACGAGCAGGGCCGTACGGCTGCCGAGGTCGCGACGGAGTTCTCGGATAAGTTCATCGGCGTCATGCGCGCCGCCAACGTGCTCGATCCCGATGTGCGCCCCCGCGCCACCAAGGAGATCGGCCCCATGATCGCCATGATCAAGACGCTCGTCGAGCAGGGCCACGCTTACGCCGCCGATAACGGCGACGTGTACTTTGCCGTGCGCAGCGATCCCAACTATGGCCAGGTCTCGGGCCGCAACATCGATGACCTTATGGTTGGTGCACGTATCGAGGAGAACGAGGACAAGAACGACCCGCTCGACTTTGCCCTGTGGAAGGCCGCAAAGCCCGGCGAGCCCAGCTGGCCGAGCCCCTGGGGCGAGGGCCGTCCCGGTTGGCACACCGAGTGCGCCGCCATGGTGCACCGCTACCTGGGCACCCCAATTGACATTCATGGCGGCGGCTCCGACCTTGCCTTCCCGCATCACGAGAACGAGTGCGCCCAGGCTACCTGCGCCTGGCACCAGGCTTTTCCAACACCTGGATGCACACGGGCATGCTGCTGGTTGACGGCGAGAAGATGTCCAAGTCGCTCGGAAACTTCTTTACGCTGGCCGAGGTCCTCGAGCAGCACTCCGCTGCCGCCCTGCGCCTGCTGATGCTGCAGACGAGTTATCGCTCGCCGCTCGACTTTTCTTGGGAGCGCCTGGAGGGTGCCGAGAACTCACTCACGCGTATCGCCGGTACGGTCGAGAACCTGCGCTGGGCCGCGAACCATGCGACGGCCGATGCCGATGAGGCAGCATCCGAGGCGTTTGCCGCCAAGGCCGCCGAGACCCGTGCCACCTTTAAGGAGTGCATGGACGACGACTTTAACACTGCCGGTGCCATGGGTGCTGTCTTTGGCTTTGTGACCGAGTGCAACCAGTACCTGGAGCAGGCGGGCGATGCTGCCGACAAGGCCGCTGCGCTTGCTGCCGCCGATACGCTGGTTGAGCTGCTCGACACATTTGGCGTTGAGCTTCCCGAGCCCAAGGTCGAGCTGCCGCTGGGCCTGCTGGGCGTTGCCGCCGGCCTGGTCGCCTACACGGGCGACGACGTGGACGAGGCCGCTGCCAAGATTCTCGAGGCCCGCGCCGAGGCCCGTGCCGCCAAGAACTGGGACCTGGCAGACGCCATCCGCGACCAGCTCAAGGACCTGGGTCTGACGATTGAAGATACGGCCGCTGGTACCCGTATCAAGTCTCTCTAATCCCTACGGGTTTCCCAAGCACCCGACCTTGCCGTTCAAACCGTCGCTCGCGTACTCAAGTACGCGTCGCTCCTCTTTCACGGCAATCTCGGGCACTTGGAAAACCCGTACCGACCGCCCGAATTAATATTCATGGGCGGTCGTTTATTTTGTTTCGTTTGATAATTGTGTTAAGGAGGTCGCTTTATGGCCGACAATCGCAAGCGTGCATCGCGTGGAGGCAAGCAGGCTGCTTCTGGCTCGCGTCCGATTCGCCGCAACGACCGCGCTGCCGCTCCCAAGGGCCAGCGCGAGCGCTCACAGGCTGCTCGCTCGCAGCGCGAGCGTAGCCGCGATAACGTCGAGGTTCCCAAGGGCGAGTTTATCGAAGGTCGTCGTGCTGCCGCCGAGGCGCTACGCACTGGTTTTCCCATCAAGTGCGCGCTCATCGCCGAGGGCGGGGAGCGCGATGCCGCCTTGTCGCGCCTGGTCGATGACCTCAACGCCGCGGGCGTCCGCATTAAGTATGTGCCGCGCGCGCAGCTCGATGCGCTGTCGAGCCATGGCGCTCACCAGGGCATTGCGCTCGAGGTGGGTAATTTCCCCTATGCTGATGTCGCCGATATCCTCGATCGCGCGGGTGACGGACCGGCGCTCGTCGTGGTGCTCGACCATGTGACCGACGACGGTAACTTTGGTGCTATCGTGCGCTCCGCCGAGGTCGTGGGCGCCGCGGGCGTCATCATCGCCAACAAGCGTGCCGCCGGTGTGACCGTGGGCAGCTACAAGACCTCTGCCGGCGCTGTCATGCACCTGCCCATCGCGCAAGTGCCCAACATCGCCCGTGCGCTCGATGACCTCAAGGCCGCTGGCTTTTGGGTGGGCGGTGCCTCCGAGCACGCCGAAGGCAGTTGCTGGGATGCCCCCTTCGAGGGTCGCGTGGCGCTCGTCATGGGCTCCGAGGGCGATGGCATCTCGCGCCTGGTGCTCGAGAAATGCGACTTTTTAACCAAGCTTCCCCAACGCGGCATGACCGAGAGCCTCAACGTTGCCCAGGCGACCACCGCGCTGTGCTTTGAGTGGCTGCGCCGCAACGCCGGCGAGCTCATGGGGGAGGAGTAGCGCATGTCCAAGAAGAACCGCGCCAAATCCAAGGCCAAGCGCTTTGGCGAAGGCTCGGCCAAGCCGATTGTTTCGGCCGCGACCTATGGCGTGGGCGGCAATGCGTTTGCACAGGCTATCGCCGATCCAGTCTCGACGGTGCACTCCAACAAGCCCGAGCTGCTGGTGGTTGACGGTTACAACGTGATCCACTGCACGCCGCGCTACGAAAAGCTCGTGTACGACCATTCCGACGATCCGTATTCCAGCGACGTTCACGATATGGCGCGCACCGCTCTCATCAACGACGTCGCCGCCTTTGCCCAGGGCCGCTACGAGGCCGTGATCGTGTTCGACGGCGCGGGCAATATCTCCAACGAGCGCCCCAACCTGCCGGCCCGCGGCGTGCGCATCGAGTTTTCGCCGACGGGCGTCTCTGCCGATACCGTGGTGCAAAAGCTCTGCATCGAGGCACGCGAGGAAGGCCGCGCGTGCTCCGTGGTATCGAGCGACGGCACGATCCAGGCCGTCGTCATGGGCAAGGGCGTAACGCGCATCTCGAGCCGCATGCTGGTGGACGAGATCAAACAGATCGATAACGACGTTCACGAGGCAGAGGAAGCTCCGCAGATCAAGATGACTCTGGGCAGTCGCCTGAGCCCCGATGCCCTGGCCAAGCTCAAGGCCCTTCGCGGGAGGTAGGGGAGTTGCGGCAGAGGACCGTTTCCTAGATTGGCCTACCCGCTGATTTGTAATCAGTGGGTTGCGGATTTGACGCTGCCAAAACGAATGAGTTTATGTTTTGGCGAACAGATAAAACTGTTCGTTCTGACGAATAGTTTTTGAGATGTGGTCGGTCGAAGGGCCTGTTGCGCCCCGTCCTCAATTCCTTTATCCTAAACAGGCTTCGCGCGAAAGCGCCAAGTGTGCCAGTGTGGCGCAACGGTAGCGCAACTGATTTGTAATCAGTGGGTTGCGGGTTCGATTCCTGTCACTGGCTCCATGAGAGTTTCGGGCTCTGTTTCTATATGGGACAGAGCCCGTTTCTATTTAGGTGGTGCGCCATCGGGTTAGCGCCCATCCCGTTTTTGGTTTGTCTCGTTCTCCAGTTTGTCTAAATCTGTAACACCAAGACCGATATTCGGCATCTAACTGTTACAGATTGAGATGAAACTTAGGGTGTTTTAGGAATATCTTGATCTGTAACATGTAGAAGCGGAATAGGCCTCTTGCTGTTACAGATCGAGACAAGGGCGGGCGTGGATCTGGATGTCCTGCTCGAGCGTGGATTTCTGGACACGCGAGCGAAGAAAATCTCCCGACCGGAGAACGAGCGTAGATAATTAACTTGGATAGGGAGCTAAGGTAAACACCGATTGTCTATCGACGGCTTTAGAAACAACGACCCCGATTTCATTGTGGAATCGGGGTCGTTTGTGCCTCAGGAATCCGAATGGATTAATCGAGCTCCTAAGGAACTTCTTGGGTTCTTGCTAATGGTCTGCCGAGGATGTCCCCAATGCAAACAGCGGGCATCTACTCAATATAGCTGGGGTTCTTCTTGATGATCACGCGTGCAGCGATGAAGGAGACGACGATGGCGATGATGGCGACAACGCATGCCAGCACGAAGTTGCCCATGGACCCATCGGGAGCGATAAAGATGAGTGCCGAAAGAAGGCCGGGGCATGCTCCCGCAACATACTCTTTCAGAACAAAGATGCCTGCAGGGAGTCCAGCGCAGAGCGCGCCGATTGCCGTGCTGACAAGCAGGCGGGGACGCTCGATGAGGCAACCGTAGAACGCGGGCTCGGTTACGCCACAGAGTGCGGTGACGGCAACCGTGGTGACCATACCCCTCTTCTCTTTGTTTCCCTTCATGGCAGTTGCCAGGGCGAGGCTCGTGCCGCCAATGCAGAGGTTCGAGATGAATCCAAAGATAATGGGTGCCCAACCGAGCTGCGCCAGGCTCGTAACTTCGATTGCGATGTAAGCCTTATCGAGACCGAGCATGACGAAATAGGGGTTAAGGGCTGCCAGGATCGGAGTAGCGATAAATGCCACGTTGTCCATAAGCCACGTGACGGCATCGCTCAGCGCGTAGCCCATCATGCTGCCGGCGGGGCCAAGGATAATCAGCTCGACGGGCACGACGATGATCATGGTGAGCAGCGGCTTCAAGAACAGTTTGGTAACGTCGGGAATGATCTTCTGAAGGCCGCGGTCGACAAAGTACATGAATACAACGCCCAGTACGATGGGCACTACCGTACTCGAATAGTCGTTCGTCGGGATGGGAATACCAAGAAAGTCGAGACCCTCGGCACCACTAATGGACGAGCTGATCATGATCGCGCCCAGCAATGCGCCCATGATGGGCTGCATCTTCATGACGGCTGCGAGCTGATAACCAAGATAAACGGGCAAGAAGCTAAACGAAGCGCTAAAGATCGCCAGCAGGACCTGGGCGGTTCCGCTATCGGTGCTCAATCCGCAATAATTGACCAGGAGATTCTTGATCGAAAGAATGAGTCCGCCAACGATGAGCGCCGGGACGATGGGCATGAATACCTGTGCAGAGACGTTCCCGAATTTCTCAATCAAGCCCATGGCGGTGTTACCGCTTTTAATGCCTTCTGCAAGGTCTTTGGCGGTTTGGGCATCGTCGGCAACCGTGCCACCGCCGACTTCGATTCCCGCGAAGTCGAGAAAGTCGTTGTAAGCCTCGGTGACGTTGGGTCCGATGATCACCTGAAGCTGGCCACCGCTGACTACTGCCCCGAGCGCCTGATCGGCCGATTTGGCGAGCTGGAGATCGATGATCGAGGTGTCTCGTGCGTCGATGCGAAGGCGCGTCGCACAATGAGTTACCGATGTAATGTTCTCTTTGCCGCCAACAGCCTTTAGGACTGTTTCGGACATTGCCTGATATTTCATCTCTTTCTCCTAACCTTCCTGCTCCTGATACTTCGAGATAAGGTCTCGGTACCAATACCAGCTTTTTTTGGGGGTGCGCTCCAGATTGTTCTCGAAGTCGATATGGACAAGTCCGTATCGTTTTTCGTAGCCGTTGATCCAGCTATACAGATCCATCGTCGACCAGAGGTAGTAGCCCTCAACGCGCGCGCCGTCGCGCTTAGCCCTCATCATGTGCTCGATGAACTGGCCCAGAAGCTCGATGCGGTCATCATCGTGGATCATTCCGTCTGCGTCTGGTTGCTCATAGGCGCCATGTCCGTTTTCCGTAATAAAGATGCGGGGCGCGTCATAGCGCTCGTGGACATCCATGATGGTTGAATACATGCAACCTGGGAGTATTTCGCGGCCCCATTTATTGCGGGGAACATTGCTGTCGCGGGCGCTTTCAAACAAGGGCGCAATGCATTTCCCTTCGACCTTTTTGCTCGAACCGCCCTTATTGTTCGCCGAAACGGCAAGCTCTCCACCGTGCCAGTCGGTTACATACTCTCGGCAATACACGTTGAGTCCAATAAAATCGACTTTACCGTCTCTGAATTCTTCTACGTCATTTGGGGATCGATAGAGCGAGACGCCAAGTTTTTCAAGGATTTCGTCCATTTCTGGCGGCAGTTGACCCTGAAGCGCTGGTGCCAGAATCATGCGATTGGCGAAAAAGTCTGCGTATCGAAATACGTCATCAGGGTGCTCGGTTGCCGGGTCGAGTTCGACAACGCCGCCATCGTGGACGGCGCCGATGATGCCGTCGTAGCCCATTTGACGATATGTTCGGACTGCGAGTGCGCTTGCGCGCATCAGGTTGTACTGAAACTGCATGTACGACTGAACGTCGAGCGATCGATTGGGGGGATAGTTGCCCAACATGTTTACGCAGTAGCTGTAGAAATGCGGCTCGTTAACGGTAGCCCAGATTTTGACGCGGTCTCCAAAGCGCTCAAAGCAAATCTTGGCGTATTTGCAGAACCACTCTGCCATGTCGTTGTTCAGCCATCCGCCTTTGCAAGCAAGCGTGAATGGTAGATCGTAATGGAACAGCGTAACGTTGGGCTCTATGCCATTTTCGAGGCAGCAATCAATGACCCGATTATAAAAATCGATACCCTCTTCATTCACTTCGCCGATACCCGTGGGGATGATTCGACTCCATGAAAGAGAGAAGCGATAGGTGTTTTGTCCGCCTTCTTTCATCATGCGGATATCTTCTTCATAGCGATGGTAGAAGTCGCAAGATACATCACCGTCAACATGGTTGATGTTCTTATTGCTTGTGTGGCTAAAGAAATCCCACTCGCCAAGGCCTTTGCCGTCTTCGTTCCAGGCACCCTCGCACTGATAAGACGCCGTGGCGGAACCCCAGAGAAACGGCATGTTGTTCACGTTGCCCATGAATCCCCTTTCCATCATTCAACACGGTGGATACGTGTGGCGGAATTACGATTAAGATGACGTCAACTGATTTGAATCATAGGAGAACGACCAAAGCTGTTTGGTTCAATAAATGAACCATGATTTCGAGGAGAGCGGAAAGAGAGATCACGTGAATATCAATGACTTCGATGTGCTCAATCGCATTAGCTCCATCATCAACAGCGAGTTTGGGACAAACGATGCCGCCATCGCTCGATATCTCATCGCTCACATTAGGCGTTCGAGCGAAATCAATGTTGCCGCAATAACCCGCGATGCATTCGTTACCCGTTCCGCTGTTCGTCGTTTCTGCAATCGATTGGGCTACCAGTCTCTTAGCGATTTGAAAGAATCATTTACTCAATCAGTCTTTCCAAGCGACTTAAGCCATCGAGAGGAGGAATTTGGCTACGAGGAGTACAGGGCAGAGCTCGACGTTCGCATGATCGAGATGTTCGCTGAGGTTGAAAGCGGCGTGTCCGATATCGCTATTAAGCACCTTGCTGACGAAATTGATGGCCATAAAAACGTTGAAATCTGGTGCACCAATAATGTGAGCGCCAATCTCGTACGATTTCAGCAGGAAATGTTTTATGCGGGCAAGATAGTCCGCATAGTTGCTGGGGCTAACGTCGCGGAATTGAAAAACACGGGAGACGCTTCGCAGTCATTGATAATTCTCGTATCGGTCTCCGGGCTATTTGCGTCACAGGCGCGTGAGTATCTTGATTGCCGTTCGGGCAGGAAGATTCTAATTACTGCGTTTAGCAACGATGACAAATCGAGGTCTTTTGACCGTGTATATCGTCTTGGTAATGCGGGAAACGGAATTGACCGACTCGGCGTTTATTCGAAATATGCCATGACTTATTTCTTCGACTTGCTATCGTCGTGTTACTTGAGTCGCTACCCCTGCACCAAGGGGGAGCCGCTCTATGGGTCTACTTTGGCCTGGCCCGAGTAGTTGCGGCTCTATAGTTCTCCCGCCTGGAGAACGAGCGTGGATAATCTGCCACTTTGGCCTTAGAGCCGCGCTAAAAGCGGGAGATTATCCACGCTCGATCGTGCCGTGGAAGCCCGATTGCGATCTATGTAATAGTGCGAGAGGGTCGTTATCGAAGGTCGATGCTCTAGGCGTACTCCACCGTGCCAAAGTGTTCTCTCGGGAAATGTCACCAGCGTAGCGAAATTCACCGTCCTTCATATCTAAACTCAACAAAACCACAGGTCAAAGGTACATAGATACGCCCGGCACCGTGTATCTAGAGGTTTTCGTTGACAGCCCCCAAGGTTGCATCGTATTATCTTTTTCGTTCGCGGGGGCGGCGGTCCAAAAGACCAAAGAACCTGCGGATACTTGAACGATTGGGAGTTTGCCCGAGTGGTTAATGGGGACGGGCTGTAAACCCGTTGGCTCTGCCTACATAGGTTCGAATCCTATAGCTCCCACCCGTCAAGTGCCTGTATAGCTCAGTCGGTAGAGCACTTCGTTGGTAACGAAGAGGTCACCAGTTCAAGTCTGGTTGCAGGCTCCATCCGGCGGTGTAGCTCAGTTGGTTAGAGCACACGGTTCATACCCGTGGCGTCACTGGTTCGAATCCAGTCACCGCTACCATAGGTAACACGGTGGCTTCTCAATAGTATGTTGAGAGGCCACTATGGTATAAAGGCAAAGTCCCGTCCGGGGACGACCTGTTAAGAGGAGGGCTTTATGGCCAAAGAGAAGTTTGAGCGCACTAAGCCGCATGTTAACATCGGCACCATTGGTCACGTCGACCACGGCAAGACCACGCTGACCGCTGCCATCACCAAGGTTCTCTCCGAGACCGAGGGCTGCAAGGCTGACTTCACTGCGTTCGAGAACATCGACAAGGCTCCCGAGGAGCGCGAGCGCGGCATTACGATCTCCGTCTCCCACGTCGAGTACGAGACTGCTGCCCGTCACTACGCTCACGTTGACTGCCCGGGCCACGCTACTACGTCAAGAACATGATCTCCGGTGCTGCTCAGATGGACGGCGCCATCCTGGTCATCGCCGCTACCGACGGCCCCATGGCTCAGACCCGCGAGCACATCCTGCTTGCCCGTCAGGTCGGCGTTCCTTACATCGTCGTCTTCCTGAACAAGTGCGACATGGTCGACGATGACGAGCTCATCGACCTCGTCGAGATGGAGACCCGTGAGCTCCTCTCCGAGTACGATTTCCCCGGCGACGACATCCCCGTCATCCGTGGTTCCGCTCTGGGCGCTCTCGAGGGCGACGCCAAGTGGATGGACGCTATCCGCGAGCTCATGAACGCCGTCGATGAGTACATCCCGACGCCTGCTCGTAACAACGACCTCCCGTTCCTGATGGCCGTTGAGGACGTTATGACCATCTCCGGCCGTGGTACCGTTGCTACCGGCCGTGTCGAGCGCGGTGAGCTCAAGCTCAACGAGCCCGTCGAGATCGTCGGCATCAAGGATACCCAGAACACCGTCGTTACCGGTATCGAGATGTTCCGTAAGTCCATGGACTTCTGCGAGGCTGGCGACAACGTCGGTCTGCTGCTCCGCGGCATCAAGCGCGAGGACATCGAGCGTGGCCAGGTTCTCTGCAAGCCCGGTTCGGTTACCCCGCACACCAAGTTCACCGGTGAGATCTACGTTCTGACCAAGGAGGAGGGCGGCCGTCACACCCCGTTCTTCGATGGTTATCGTCCTCAGTTCTACTTCCGTACCACCGACGTTACCGGTACGGTCAAGCTCCCCGAGGGCACCGAGATGGCTATGCCTGGTGACCACATCACCATCGAGGGCGACCTTATTCACCCGATCGCCATGGAGGAGGGCCTGCGCTTCGCTATCCGCGAGGGTGGCCACACCGTCGGTTCGGGCATCGTCTCCACGATCATTGAGTAAATAAGCTCTTTGATATAGCTGACTTAGAGAACCCGGCACTTATAGGGTGCCGGGTTCTTTTCTACGCGGGGCTTATTCCCTGCCGATTGCGCTTAGCTCGCCCATAAGCCAAGCGCGAGGGATTGATTAGATCTCGATGGCTTCATTGATGTGTTCCAAATATGAATGGATCCACCGAGAACCAATTGACTCGAGGTTTTCATTGACAGCACTTACGTGGAGCTGATAAAGTAACAACTCGTGCCCGTACGGGGCGGAAATGAAAGGTTCAGGATACATGCGTACTCTAGTTACTCTTGCGTGCACTGAGTGCAAGCGCCGCAACTATACGACCACCAAGAACAAGTCGACCATGCCTGATCGTATGGAGATCAAGAAGTATTGCCCCTGGTGCCGTCACCACACGCTGCACAAAGAGACTCGCTAGTCTCTAGTCACATACGCCAGTAGTTCAATTGGTAGAGCATCGGTCTCCAAAACCGAGTGTTGAGGGTTCGAGTCCTTCCTGGCGTGCCAGTCATTATTCCGTAAGCTCCCAATTGGGGGCTTACGGTTTACTCATGTATAAGCGCATTGCGCGGAGGTAACCCAAATGGCCAACAAGAAGAACAAGAAGAAGGCTCAGCAGTCGGCACCTGCCAATAACGCTGCCGCCAACTCCAAGGTTGAGGCCAAGAAGGCCGTTGCCAAGAAGAACGAGAAGGCTGCGAAGTCCAAGAAGAACGAGAAGCCTGGTTTCTTCGCCCGCACCAAGAAGTATTTCGCTTCGGTCAAGTCCGAGATGAAGCGTGTCACGTGGCCCGATAAGAAGGAGCTCGTGAACTACTCTGTCGTCGTTTGCGCTTCTCTGATCGTCGTCGGCGTCGTCATCGCTCTGCTCGATGCTGGCTTTGGCGAGGCTCTTGCTCTGTTCTCTGGATTGAGGGGCTAAACCATGTCTAAGCGTTGGTACGTCGTTCACACTTACTCTGGATACGAGAACCGCGTTAAGTCCGATCTCGAGCATCGCATCGAGACCATGGGCATGCAGGACCGTATCTTTGATATCGAGATTCCTATGGAGCGTGTCACCGAGATTAAAGAGGGTGGCAAGCGCGAGACCAAGGATTCTAAGATCTTCCCGGGTTATGTCCTGGTCCGCATGGAGATGGATGACGATGCTTGGACGTGCGTTCGTAACACGCCTGGCGTCACCGGTTTCCTGGGCGGCAACGGCAAGCCCGCTCCGCTTTCCCGCGACGAGTACAACAAGATGACTCGTCGTCCCGGTAAGGGCGATTCGCCCAAGCGCACCTCGGTCGATATTCAGGTCGGCACGTCCGTCCGCGTCACCGATGGCCCGCTTACCGACTTTGATGGCAAGGTCTCCGAGGTTAACACCGAGGCTGGCAAGCTCAAGGTCACGCTGATGATCTTTGGCCGCGAGACGCCGGTCGAGCTCGACTTTAACCAGGTCGCTGTCATCGCTTAAGTTTTCGTCCGTTCGCGCGAGCGTGCTTCTTCTGTGACTGCTCATCTCAGGAGTGCTTCTAACACGTGCGTGCTTACGATATAGCAAGTACTTCACACTCGTGATTCGAAAGGAATGACCATGGCTGAGAAGAAGGTTGCCAACGTCATTAAGCTCCAGATTCCTGCTGGTGCAGCTAACCCTGCTCCTCCCGTCGGCCCCGCCCTGGGCGCTGCTGGCGTGAACATCATGCAGTTCTGCCAGGCCTTTAACGCCGAGACGCAGGACAAGAAGGGCGACATCATCCCCGTTGAGATCTCTGTCTACGAGGACAAGTCCTTCTCCTTCATCACCAAGACCCCGCCGGCGGCTCATCTCATCAAGAAGGAGCTGAACCTCAAGTCTGGTTCCGCTAAGCCCCAGGCCGACAAGGTTGGTCAGCTTTCCCAGGAGCAGCTCACCAAGATTGCCGAGATCAAGATGCCGGACCTCAATGCCAACGACATTGACGCCGCCAAGAAGATCATCGCCGGTACCGCCCGTTCCATGGGCGTCACCATCGCTGAGTAGCGATTTCTTTAGGTAATGACGCGTGCTCCGACCGGGGCGCGCGTTATATGTGTGCAATAGGGCACACGATACGATGTGGGAGGGCTCACGCCCGTTTGACCACAGGAGGTAATGCACATGGCTAAGCATGGTAAGAGCTATAACGCCGCTGCCGAGAAGATCGACCGCGCCACGCTCTACACCCCCCTTCAGGCTGCCAAGCTCATCAAGGAGCTCGACACCGCCAAGTTCGACGAGACCGTCGAGGCCCACTTCCGTCTGGGCATCGATACTCGTAAGGCTGACCAGAACATCCGTGGTTCCATCTCCCTGCCCCACGGCACCGGCAAGACCGTTCGTGTTGCCGTCTTCGCCGAGGGCGAGAAGGCCCGCGAGGCCGAGGCTGCCGGCGCCGACATCATCGGTTCCGACGAGCTCGTCGCCCAGATCCAGAAGGGCGAGATCAACTTCGACGCTGCTATCGCTACGCCGAACATGATGGCCAAGGTTGGCCGCATCGGTAAGATCCTTGGTCCCCGTGGCCTCATGCCGAACCCCAAGCTCGGCACCGTGACCATGGACGTCGCCAAGATGGTCTCCGAGCTCAAGGCCGGCCGCGTTGAGTATCGCGCCGATCGTTACGGCATCTGCCACGTGCCCCTGGGCAAGAAGTCCTTCTCTGAGCAGCAGCTCGTCGAGAACTACGCTGCCCTGTACACCGAGATCCTGCGCGTCAAGCCCTCTTCTGCTAAGGGCAAGTACGTCAAGTCCATCTCCGTGTCTTCCACCATGGGCCCTGGCGTCAAGGTCGATCCCGCTGTCCAGCGCGACTTCCTGGCTGAGTAACTAACAGTTACTGCCTGAGCAAAGCAAGCATTGCTAAAGAGACCCGGTTCTGCCTCGTGCAGGACCGGGTCTCTTGCTTTTGAGTCAACGAAACCACCACGAAGGGGACAGGCACCCTTGTGGTGGTTTTACTTGTG
Source organism: Coriobacteriaceae bacterium AF45-21 (assembly GCA_027682925.1). Classification (GTDB taxonomy): domain Bacteria; phylum Actinomycetota; class Coriobacteriia; order Coriobacteriales; family Coriobacteriaceae; genus Collinsella. Next base: position 34,259 of record JAQCYU010000005.1, on the reverse strand, counting down.
TTGTACTTTAGCGCGATGTAGTACTACCCGAGGCCGAAGGGAGCCCAACATGTTTAAGAACACGCAACAGCTCCTAGGCCTAGCGCTACTAGATTGGATAGCGCGCTAGGGTTGTAATCTCGCTATAACGATTTGTTGTACCCGGGTGCGCTATCGTCTGCCGCTTTCAGGCGTGATGAGCGACACGGGTATTTTTCTATCTCTAGGCCTTCTCTCTCTCCTGAAAGCCATCTGTCATAAAACGGTCAATCAGGAGGAACATATAAGCCGCAAAATCACAATCTTTGACGCCACCCTGTGCGACGGTGAGCAGTCGCCGGGCGCCAGCATGAATACCGAGGAAAAGCTCTTCATCGCCCGCCAGCTGGTGCGCATGAACGTGGACGTTATCGAGGCGGGCTTTCCCATCTCGAGTCCTGGTGACTTTCGCTCCGTACAGGAGATTGGCAAGATTGCGGGCGACCGATGCACGGTATGCGGCCTGACGCGCGCTGTCGACAGGGATATCGAAGTGGCTGCAGAGGCGCTCAAAACGGCCCAGAGGCCCCGTATCCATACAGGGCTGGGTGTGAGCACCAGTCACCTGCGCGACAAGCTCCATATGACTGAGGAAAGGGCAATTGAGTGAGCGATCCATGCCGTCAAACATGCTCGCAAGTTCGTTGACGATGTTGAGTTTTATGCCGAGGATGCCGGCCGCTCCGATCAGGAGTTTCTGGTGCGCATTATCGAGGCGGCCGTAAAGGCCGGTGCCACGGTCGTGAACATCCCCGATACGATGGGCTACAACATGCCGTGGGACTTTGGCGCCCGCATCCGTGACCTGCGCGGGCGCTGCGGGTGCGGCCGGTCAGCGTGCGGTCGACGTGATGGAGTATCGCGAGTACGAGATTGAGCGCATTGCGCGCCAGGCATTTGAGGCGGCGCGCAAACGTCGCGGCAAGGTGACGAGCGTTGATAAGCGCAACGTGCTGGAGACGAGCCGCATGTGGCGCGAGATCGTGCATCGCGTGCAAGACGAGGAGTACTCCGACGTGGAGCTTGAGGACCTGCTCGTCGACAACGCCGCCATGCAGCTCATCAGTCGACCGGCAGACTTTGACGTCGTGGTGACGGAGAACATGTTCGGCGACATCCTGTCCGATGAGGCGGCTCAGATTACCGGATCGCTCGGTATGCTTGCCTCTGCCTCGCTGGATGATGGCGTATCGCTGTTTGGGCCGAGCGCTGGCAGCGCTCCTGACATCGCGGGGCTCGGCGTGGCCAATCCGCTGGCTCAAATCTTGTCGGTGGCGATGCTGCTGACCTACGCGCTCGACATGGGCGAGCAAGCCGCGTGGATCGAGAGCGCCGTGGCGCGCGTGCTCGACGAGGGCTGGCGCACCCGTGACATCGCCGATGTCAACACCCCGGCAGATAAGATCCTCGGCACCACGACGATGGGCGACAAGGTCGTCGCCGCGCTGTAGGCGATGCCGATTCAAGCTGTCAAATATCTCAATCTGTAACATCTAAGGGGCAAAATCGTTCCTACCTGTTACAGATTGAGATTTTCGGCTGAGCATCCGTGGTCTGTCTCGATCTGTAACAGCTAACCGATTATTTGGGCCCTACCTGTTACAGATTGAGACAAACCGTTGGGACAGGTCGGACGAGTCAGCAAAACCACCACAAAGGTGCCGGTCCCCTTCGTGGTGGTTTTTAGCGCAACGAGGTGTTCCCAGCCGACCATACGGGCGGCCTTGCGCTCACGCTGCTCGATGACAGCGCATCTTTAGACGCGAAGTGCGGAACCGGGTGCATATACGAGCCGCGTAGCGTTACGAATTCATGGGAATGACCGTATCGCCAATTTGTACGCTTGCAATCTTGTCTGTGTCACAAACTTGCGAGAACGGCCAGGTCTTGTGGACATCAGTGGTGCCGTTATCCAGTTTATTTGCGAAATAGCCGCTGTGGCTGGTTGCGTCCTCAACATGACCGTCTTTGAACGTCACGATGAGGGGTATGTTGCCAACGGCATCCATAGACTCCTCCATGTTTTGAGACATCTTGCCGCTGTTGTTGTCGTGTTCGATGGAACGATCTATGTTGTAGCGGACTGAAACGCCAACGCAGGATACGGTGGCCTCTTGAATCGTCGCCTTGGTGCCGTTAAAGTTGACCGATTTGGGCGCGGGAATCGTAACGGATGTATCTTCGTAATTCAGCTGGAACTTAAGATCCCATGGGCCCGTAAGTATTTTCTTATACTCGGGAAGCTCTTTGCCAGCACGTGGCACAACGAGAGAGTTGATATGCGTGCGGACGGTCCTGCCCATAAGGCCGGGTGATTCAACGCTGAACTGTGCAAAGTATTGAATGCTGGAGTCATTGGGGTTCTTGTCAATGAGCCATGATTGGCCTTGGCCGCCATGCTCGCCATCAACGTATACGTTTCCATCGACACTTCCGGCGATAGTTCCGTTCTCGCCCGGCTCGGAAAGCTTTTTCAGGGCAGCGGGATCGTCGAACGTAAGCGTATAGGCGATGGTAACCATATCCTTGTCGCCCATGATGGCGTCGGCAGTCACGGTGACTCCGTTGTTGGAGCAGCTAGCACCGACGGGCCGGCCAATACGGTCGATGATCTCGGTTTGAGAAGCAGGTCCGTCAAAGATGTCGGAAAGCATGTCAGAAGGAAGCGGCAGGACGCCTGTTGCCATAGCCGTGCCAGCGCCTCCAATGACGATAGCGAGGACTGCCGTTACAGCGGCAATGCGAGCGACTGTTCTTACGGGATGGCGGGCGATGCGCGGCTTGCGTCGCGTGCCATTAAAGTTGCTTTGAGCGGTCGCCGCATCGCTTGAGGCGACGGACTGAGCAATCGAGTTTGCCATGTGCTGCTTCGCATTATCGGTAAACGAAATGTGCTCCAGGGCGTGGCGATAGTCATTCGAATTCGTAGTCATTGTGGTCTCCTTTCAAGGAAAGCCGAAGTGACGCACGTCCGCGGCTAAGGTGCTGGGCGGTTGCAGCTGGCGTCGCGTGAACGGCGTCTGCGATTTCCCTGATGCTCATGCCTGCGTAGTAGTGCAAAAAGATGGCGATGCGCTGTGCTTGAGGCAGGGCCGTGACAGCGGAAAGAATGGCGCAGTCGCGTTGCGCGAATTCTTGCTCGGTATGTGTTACGGGTGCGCAGAAATCGGGGAGCGAATCGAGGTCGACAACCGGGTGATTCGCGTGCGTACGGCCGATATCGCGACATGCGTTCAGTGCGACTCGGATCACCCAAGCACGTTCGTGTTCGAGCGAGTCGAACGGTTGAGTGCGTTGGAGAATCTTGATCAGCGTGTCCTGGCAGATGTCTTGAGCGTCGTCAGCGGATCCAAGGGCCGAATAGCACAATCGAAGGATGAGGTCGGAATACGTGTCGACCAAGCGCTTTGCTTCCCGCTCGATCTGATCGGCATCGCATCGGAGCGTGCTATTGCGGTTACGGCGTGCAGGCATAGTGTCACCTCCAATTGGTCGTGGTGGATATAGGGAAGGCGTCTCGCGAGGTCCCTCTACATACAACACGGTCGAGACTGCATAAGTTGACAAAAAAAGACGGCACGTGAGCGCCGTCCTTACAAAACAATGAGTGTTCTCGTTAATTACACAAGCACCGTGATGGACAGGTCGGACGAGTCAGCAAAACCACCATAAAGGTGCCTATCCCCTTCGTGGTGGTTGTTGGCAGTTACCAGGGTGTTCTGGCGGCTGAGGACTCGATGGCCTCGTGACGCTTGAGCTCGCGGCGCATAGTTTGCGAATTGAGCCAAGCTGCCTGCCAGCCACGGATGGGGTAGCGCGCTTCGTCAAGCTCAAACTGCGCATAGCCGCAGGCGTTGATGATCGTTGTCCCGCATGCATGCTGGCGCTCACGCTGAAAGTCGCGACCATAGCATTGGTGCACATGCCCGTGCACCATGTAGTCGGGGTTCCAGGATTCGAGCGCTGTGTTGAAGCATTCGAATCCTCGATGTGGCAGATCATCCAGATCGCCCACGCCGGCGGCGGGCGCGTGGGTGAGCAAGATGTCACAGCCGCCGACCATCCTCACTTTGCGGGACAGTTTGCGCATGCGCTTGGTCATCTCGCGCTCGGTATACATGTTGGCACCGTCTCGGTAGCGCATGGAGCCGCCAAGCCCCGCAATGCGGACGCCGCGATACACGTACACGGTGTCTTCGACACAGATGCAGCCGCCCGGTGCATGACGCGCATAGCGGTCATCGTGATTGCCACGCACGTAAATGAGCGGTTTGTTGATGACGGTGACCAAAAACTCAAGATAATCCGGGTCCAGATCGCCAGCGGACAAAATCAGGTCAACACCCTCAAAGCGCTCCTTGCGAAAGCACTCCCATAGGCATCGTTCTTCGGTATCGGCTATGGCAAGGATTTTCATAGGGCGCGGACCTTCGGCTCATCGTCGAGTTGCGGAATGGTGCCCACCACGTTATCGGCCAGCCAGTCCATCTCGACGATTTGCGTGCTCGGCAGCGGGGGAAAGCCTTCGATCTGCACCACGCCGTCTTGGCTATGGAGCTCGCCGCCAAATGGATTGATGGAGCCCTCGACGATGCCATTGCGGAGCAGCTGAACAAGCTTGCGCGTCTGATAGGGCAGGCCCGGAGCGTAGCGAATGTCGATGACGCCCGAGCTCATACCATACCAGTAGTTGACGGCGCGAACCTGGCTGTCGTCACTGGTCTCATCCCAGGTGCCATGCAGCAGGCTTCGCACGATAAGCTCGTAGTATCGGCCCCAGTTCCATACCGGCATGGCGATGCCGACGACCTTGCCATCGACCAGGCGGTGAAGTCCGTAGGCCGTGGGGTCCTCCAGCGACTTGGACATGTCAGCGCCGGTCATGACGCTCACACCTTCGCGGCACATGGCCTCGGCAAGACCGCCGGCGGGCACATCGCCCCAGGTCAGGATAATTTGCGCGCGGGGGTCGAGCAGCGAGGCGCCAATTGCAAAGGCGTTGATCTCGCTAAGCGCGCCCGACGCAAAGACGGACGCGTGGTAGCCAATGCGATGGTTGTCCGCCATGCTGGCCGCAAGGGCGCCCAGCAGAAACTTTGCCTCGTACATCTTTCCAAAATACGAGCGCACGCTTTGGTGGGGAAGGCCGATAGAGCAGTTGAGGAACCGAACCTGGGGATACTCAACGGCAGCCCTGAGCGTGTATTCCATCAGGCGATGCGAGGTCGAGAAGATGACGTTGTCTCCATGTTTGACAGCCGTTTCCACGGCGGCGTAGAACACGTCCGGATCGTGGCAGTCCTCAAACGCCTCGGTGCGCACAATACCGCCAAAGTGCTCATCAAGATACCGGCGGCCCTGGTCGTGTAGGCTGTCCCAGCTCGACGTGGCACAGGGAAACTCGTGGATAAAGGCGATTCGCATGGGATTGGCAGTGGAGTAGACAGTCTTGCCCATAAAGAAGTTGAGCACGCCGGAGGTGGACTTGGCGGGTGCCTCTTCCTCATCGACGCTCGGCGCTTCGACAAGATCGACCTTGTCCTCGTCATTTTTGCCGGCAATGACCAGCTCGCGCCAAATCTTGCACAGGCGGTTTACGACGATATCAGTCGGCGTATCCAGCAGGCGGTCTTGGTTGTACACGTTGAGGTAGACGAGCATAGCGTCGGCGGGCGTAATGTCCAGATGGTCGCCGCCGGCGCGCAGGTAGGCTCGTTTAAAGAGTAGGAAGGTATGGCGCAGGTAGTCGACCTTTTTCTGTGGCCACTTTTCGACAAGGTCCTGGCCGAGCATCTTGGCGAGCGTCTCATAGCTTCCCTCGCGCGAGAACTCAATCTCGTATAGGGGGCAGACGCGCCAAAACGCGCAGAACTCGCCGTACAGGCGACTTTCGACGGAATCCCATGTGCCGGGGTAGAGGCGGGTGACCTTGGCCGAAACCGTCGGGGCGTCCAGGAATTTGAGGACGCTGACGCGCTTGTTGCCCTCCTGGACGTAGAACCGATGCATGAACTCGGTGACGATGATGGGGTCGCGATAGCCCTCGGTCACCTGGATGTCATAGAGGTTGGACCACTTGCGGGCGAACTCGGTGCTAAATGGCAACAGGGGCATAAAGTTGCACGAAAAGGCTGACTGACGGCCCTTGGTAACCGTGCCGACGACCATTTCGAGCGGAATGTCCCTTAGGCCGACGCTCTCTCGCTGACCTAAGGGGAGCTGGGCAACGAGGCTATCGAGGTCCGTAAGGTACGGGTGCTCGCTTTGGCTGATGGCGCGACGGCGTCCCTGCTCGCCGCGCTTGCGTGCTTGACGATAGGCCTCTTCCATGGTATCTACTCCCTTAGTCGTTTAAACAACGATATGAACCATGGTACCACGATGCGAAAACACCACAAAGGTGCCTGTCCCCTTTGTGGTGGTTTTAGGCGATGATGGGGGCGATGGCGCGGATGCAGGCGTCGGCTGCCGTGAAGGTGGTGCTATCGTCGCTGACGATAAAGATGATTTTGCCCTTGACGCCAAAGTCGCCGATCTCGCTAAAGAGCACGTACGGCTCCTTGTCAAAGCCCGAGATGGGAAGCACAGCGGCCTTGGTGGCGTTGGTGAGCTCATCTGCCAGCGCGTCCAGTGAAGCCCACTTGGACGTGTCCTTGACCGCGACGGGGACGGCCACGCGCCCAAAGGGCATCAAATGCACGAGTGTGTTCTTGGAGATGTTGGAGTTGGGGATGATGATGGTCTGCCCGCAGGCATCTTCGATGGTCGTATGGCGCCAGGTGATATCTTGGACCACGCCCGACACGCCGCCGACCTCGATATTGTCGCCGGGTTTGATAATGCCCATAAACGTCACCTGCATGCCGCCGATGAGGTTTGAAAGCGTGTCCTGAAAGCCGAGCGAGATGGCGATGCCGCCGACGCCAAGAGCGGCGACGAGGGCGTTTGCGTTAACGCCAAAGCAGTTGTCGAGGATAAAACTGCCGCCGATCGTCCATATGACGGCGCGCGCGATGTTGATGAAGATGCTCGATGCGGGAAGCGGGTTGTCGTCTCGGTTGAGTAGGTGGCGCAGGGTCTTGGATGCCACCTTGGCGGCGATGGCGGTGACTATTACCAAGATGACGGCCCAGATGATGTTGTGGACCCAGCGCTGCTCAAAGAAATGAAGAATCGGTTCAAACAATTCCATGTAGGGAAAACCTCCTAATGATCATTCAACCATGATACCCACCAAAAAGCCCGTCCGATCACATCGGACGGGCCGATAACTTGAGATGGGGTGGCCGCGGTGGCGTAAGCTGGGCCGCCGGCGAGCACGCCGGCAAGGAGTGCGGCGGTCAAGCAAGACGGGGAAGGAGTCTTCTCATGGCAGTTTCCTTAGTTCTTAACCAGTGGTTCCTGCTGACGCTGGATTATCGACATGATATGCGAAAACCGTCGCAAAGGTATCTGTTCCTTTGCGGCGGTTTTGACGTTTGCGCAGATAAAACCTGCCAAAATAAACCTGTCCCTTATTGGCAGGTTTTAGCTCAGCAGCATGCGGTCGTTGGCGAGCTCGCCGCCCGAGACCTCCTCGAACTTCTGGAGCAGGTCGGCGACGGTGAGCGACTTCTTCTCATCGCCGGCCACGTCGTAGATCACGTGGCCTTCGTGCATCATGATCAGGCGATTGCCCAGACGGATGGCGTCGTTCATGTTGTGCGTGACCATGAGCGTGGTCAGGTGGTTCTCGTCGACAATCTCCTCGGTCAGATTGAGCACCTTAGAGGCGGTCTTGGGGTCGAGTGCGGCGGTGTGCTCGTCGAGCAGCAGCAGGCGCGGCTTGGTGAGCGTGGCCATCAGCAGGGTGAGTGCCTGGCGCTGGCCGCCCGAGAGCAGACCGACCTTGGCGTTGAGGCGTGTGTCCAGGCCAAGGTCCAGGCGTTTGAGCAGCTCAACGTACTCGTCCTTCTCGGCCTTGGTGACGCCCCACGAAAGACCGCGACGCTGGCCGCGGCGCTTGGCGAGGGCTAGATTCTCGGCAATCTGCATGTCGGCTGCGGTGCCGCGCATGGGGTCCTGGAACACGCGGCCCAGGTACTTGGCGCGCTGCGATTCGCTCAGACGCGAGATGTCGGTGCCGTCGAGCTCAATAACACCCGAATCGAGCGGATATACGCCGGCGATCATGTTGAGCAGCGTGGACTTGCCGGCGCCGTTGCCGCCAATCACGGTTACAAAGTCGCCATCATTCAGGGTGAGGTCGACGCCGGTGAGTGCGCGCTTCTCGGTGACGGTGCCCTTGTTAAAGGTCTTTTTGACGTGCGAGAGCTTAAGCATCTGCCTCATCCCCCTTCGTGTAGGAGCTGCGGAGCTTGTAGCGCTCCCAAACCACGGGCACGCACAGGGCCACGGCAACGATCACGGCGGAGAGCAGCTTCATGTCGTTGGCGTCCATGCCCAGTTGCAGCACGATGGCGCGAATGAGGAAGTACACCACGGAGCCAAAGACGGCAGAGGCAAGACGGACACTGAACTGCGTGAGACCGCCGGGCAGCAGGCGGCCGAGTACCTCGCCGATAACAATGGCGGCAAGACCGATAACGATGGCACCGGTGCCCATGCCAATGTCAGCGTACTTCTGGCTCTGGCAGATGAGCGCACCCGAAAGGCCGATAAGGGCGTTGGAGAGCACGAGGGCAATCATCTTGGTGGTGTTGGTGTTAACGCCCAGGGCGCGGATCATGTACTCGTTGTTGCCGGTGGCACGCAGCGCCGAGCCGATCTCGGTTCCAAAGAACCAGTACAGGATGGCAACGATGGCCACGGCCAGCACAATGCCCAGGATGATGGCAACGGTGGACTGCGGCAGGCCCGTCATGTGGCTGACGGATGAGAAGATGGTGCCCTTGGCAAGGATGGGCGTGTTGGATTTGCCCATGATGCGCAGGTTGATGGACCACAGACTGATCTGCGTAAGGATTCCGGCGAGGATTGCGGGAATCTCAAAGACGGTGGTCAAGATGCCCGTGACGGCGCCGGCAATGGCACCGGCGCACATGCCGGCCAGCACGGCGAGCAAGGGGTCGACGTTATTGTTGACGATGAGCACGGCGCAAACACAGCCGCCGAGGGCAAAGCTGCCGTCGCAGGTCATATCGGGGATGTCGAGCAGGCGGAACGTGATAAACACGCCGAGCACCATGATGCCCCAGAGGACGCCCTGCGAAACGGCGCCCTGCAATGCAATGAGCATGCTTCATACCTCCTAGGATAGGGTGGACACGTGATTTTCCATAATAGCGGTACCACTGCATAAAAGAGCGATGGACAGACGTTTTGTTTTACCTGAAACAAGCAGGGCGAACGCCGGTCTTTAGCGTTCGCCCCAATGACTCAGATATTGAATAACGCAGCTGTGGCGCGCGTGCGGGCCCTAGACGCGTCACCGCGCATGGTGCTATTCGTCCAGAGCGGAAAGGTCGATACCCAGAGCCTCGGCCATCTCGTCGTTTTTGACGACGACCAGGTCCTTGCTCGAGAGGTGCTTGATCGGCATATCCTCGGGCTTGGCCTCGCCCTTCAAGATCTTGACGGCCATCTCGCCTGCAGCGTAGCCCAGGTCCTCATAGTTGATGGAGAGGGTGAACAGACCGCCGGCCTTGCACATGCCCTCCTCGCCAGTCACGAAGGGGAGCTTGTTCTCCTTGCAGATCTGGCCGACCTGCGAGGCACCCGCGGCGATGGTGTTGTCGGTGGGGGAGTACAGCGCGTCGACCTTGCCCACGGCAGACTCGACGACGGACTGAATCTCGTTGGAGCTCGAGACGGTGAAGTCAGTGTACTCGAGACCCAGCTTGTCGAGTTCCTTCTTGGCGGCCTTGATCTGGACGTCGGAGTTGGACTCGGCGGTGCAGTAGAGCAGGCCGACCTTTTTAACGTTGGGCAGGACCTTCTGCATCATCTCGAGCTGCTCGGCGACCGGGGTGAGGTCGGAAGCGCCCGTGACGTTGGTGCCGGGCTTGTCGTTGTCCTGGACCAGGCCGGAAGCGGCGTAGTCGGTGATGGCGCAGCCAACGATGGGGATATCAGCGGTGGCGCCGGCGGCAGCCTGCGCGGCGGGCGTAGCGATGGCATAGATCAGGTTGACGCCGTCGCCTACGAACTTGTCGGCAATGGACTTACACGTGGACTGGTCGTTCTGGGCGTTCTTCTGGTCGATCTTGACCTTGAGACCGCTCTTCTTGATGGCCTTGACGAAGCCGTCGTTGGCGGCATCGAGCGCGGAGTGCTCGGTGAGCTGCAGAACACCGATGGTGTAGTCGGAACCGGCGGCAGCGGAGCCGGAACCAGAGTTGCCGCCGCATCCGGCGAGCGGGGCGAGCGCGAGCAGGCCAGCGGAGACAAGAAGGCTCCTGCGGCTGATGGTGATGTCCTCATATCATACCCCCAGTAAAAAATGGCTGGAAACACTGCACTGGGACAAAGTGCAAGTGGAACTATAGTAGCGCTGATGTCCATTTTTACAACAGCCTGGCGGGTTTTTTAATACAGAATCGGATGGGCGGTACGGGTAGTCTAATGGGCGGCGGAGGGTCTTATGCGGCGGAGGAGGCATCGTCCTCGTCCAGGCGGCGAAGAGCTTCTTGCCGTCGAGGAGACGTGTGGTGACGTTTCTCATTCGGCCGATCTCTACGGTACGCAACGTGTCATCGGCGCCTCGCGCGTCATAGACCGTTCCCAGCAAATACGAGATGCCGTCTCGTTGCTTGATGGCAAAGGGACGGAGTGTCATCCGTGCCACTTCGACCTCTCCGCGTGCCGTGACACTCGAAATATCAAAACTCACCGTGGTTCCGTGGTCGATGGCCTGCTCGATGAGCTCGCAGGCATCGATGCGCTTGACGGGCGTGCGTGTGGCCTTGGTGGATTTGCCGCCTGCGCTTGGAGCAGGCTCGGGTGCATCGAGGTAGCCGCGAACGTCGGCACTCGCCATGGCGACCAGGTGCTGCGCCATGCTTTTTCGAATGGCGATGGGCGTAGAGCGGTTGCGCATGACCATGCCGTGGAGTCGGATGATCTCTTCGTCGGTGAGCGGACGGGTCAAGAGCCGATACCCCACGCCGCGCTTGTACTCAATTTCGTATCCGGCATGGCGAAGTGCGGAGATGGCGGTGTAGATGCTGCGCCGCGCCGCCGAGATGGGCATGCGGGCGGGGTCGTCGGGATGGGCGAGGCGCCGGATCAACTCATCGGAAAGCATGGCCTTGTCCTCACCGGTGTTTTCGCTTAATAGTTGCAGGATGCGAACGGCGCGATAGGCTGCCATCGAGGCGGCGCCCCTCGTCGTGGTCTCGTAAGTTTCAACAGCGGTTTCGGTCATGGCGTCCACGTCCTTTCCGTTTTGGGTGGCGACGGTATGGAGCCTAGGACGCGGGGCTTTCCCAGGGGTGCAGGACGCCCTGGGCGGTCGGTAGCCGTCGGCAAGCGGCGGGTCGAGTTTTCAACAGCCCTGCCCAACTGACCAAAAACTTGCCAAAAGCTTGACGGATGCTGTTGAAAAAAGCGCCCCTCGGCTTGCCGAGAGGCGCTGGCGTGATGCGCTGGAACGCGTTTGGTGGCGCTGTGGCGATTAGAAGTCGGCGTTGCCCACGGTGCGCGGGTGCGGCAGGACGTCGCGAATGTTGCCCACGCCGGTCAGATACATGACCAAGCGCTCGAAGCCCAGACCGTAGCCGGCGTGCTTGCAGGAACCGTAGCGGCGCAGGTCAAGGTAGTACTTGTACTGCTCGGGATTCATGCCCAGGTCCTTGATGCGGGCCTCGAGCAGATCCAGGCGCTCCTCGCGCTGGGAGCCGCCGATAATCTCGCCGATACCGGGAACCAGGCAGTCGGCGGCGGCGACGGTCTTGCCGTCCTCGTTCATGCGCATGTAGAAGGCCTTGATCTCGGCCGGGTAGTCGGTCACGAAGGTCGGGCGCTTAAAGTGCTCCTCGGTCAGGAAGCGCTCGTGCTCGGTCTGCAGGTCGATGCCCCAGCTCACGGGGTAGTCAAACTTGTGACCGGCGGCGACGGCCTGCTCCAGGATTTCGACGGCCTCGGTGTAGGTAACGCGGGCAAAGTCGGAGTTTGCCACATGGTCCAGGCGCTCGATCAGGCCCTTGTCCACAAACTTGTTGAGCATGTTGAGCTCGTCGGGGCAGGTGGCCATAACGTCCTTAAGGACGTACTTGAGCATGGCCTCGGCGTTATCCATGTAGTCGTTCAGGTCGGCAAAGGCCATCTCGGGCTCGATCATCCAAAACTCGGCGGCGTGGCGCGTGGTGTTGGAGTTTTCGGCGCGGAAGGTGGGGCCAAAGGTGTACACGTCGCCAAAGGCCATGGCAAAGTTCTCGGCATTGAGCTGGCCGGACACGGTAAGGCTCGCGTGCTTGCCAAAGAAGTCCTGGCTCCAGTCGACCTCGCCGGACTCGGTGAGGGGCGGGTTTTTGGGGTCAAGCGTGGTCACGCGGAACATCTCGCCGGCACCCTCGCAGTCGCTCGTGGTGATGATGGGGGTGTTGACGTAGACAAAGCCTTGCTCCTGGAAGAAGCGGTGGATGGCGGCAGCCGCGACAGAGCGGATGCGGAACACGGCGCGGAACAGGTTAGTGCGCGGGCGCAGGTGCTGCTGGGTGCGCAGGAACTCGACGGTTGCGCGCTTCTTCTGCAGCGGGTAATCCGGGGCGCTGACGCCCTCGACCTCGATGGAGGTGGCAGAAAGCTCGAAAGGTTGGGGCGCATCGGGGGTCAGCTTGACGGTGCCGGTGCAAATGAGTGCGGCCGAGACGTTTTGATGGGCGATCTCGTCGTAGTTGTCGAGTGCCTCGCGGTTCATGACGACCTGCAGGTCGCGGAAGCAGCTGCCGTCGTTGAGCGTAACAAAGCCAAAGTTCTTCATGTCGCGGACGGACTTGACCCAGCCGGCGACGGTGACGGTCTGGCCGCCGAGCGACTCGGCGTGCGTATAGAGCTGCGCGATTTTGGTGCGGTTCACGTATCCTCCCATAACGGTTGAATGATAGTTATCCATACAGTTCGATATTCTAGCAGCTCGGCTCATTTGGGCTATACAGATAAGGCATTGGCGGGATGGTTTTTCAAACGAAAAGCGCCCGCGGCCAAATGGTCGCGGGCGCTTGACGAGGTGCCTTTTGGCTGTGTGGCGCGGGGCCTGGCTACTTGGTCTTGGCAACCAGCAGCGGGTCGCCCAGCTTGACGAGCGGATTGCCGCCGATAAGCGTTCCGGACTCGCCGACGTGGTCGATGCTCTTGAGGCGGTCGAGCTCAGAGATGATGACGGTCACGATGTCCTCGTGACCGGCGGCCTTGATAGCGTCGCGGTCGAAGCTGATGAGCGGCTGGCCGGCCTTGACCGTGTCGCCCATCTCGACAAAGCGGGCAAAACCCTTGCCGTTCATTTCCACGGTGCCCAGGCCAACATGGATGAACACGCGAAGACCGTCCTCGGTGATCATGCCGATGGAGTGGTTGGTGACGGTGGTGGCGCCGATACGGCCGTTAGCGGGGGCGTAAATGGTGCCGGTAATGGCTCGATGCCGTAGCCCTGGCCGAGCATGCCCGAGGCGATGGTCTCGTCGGGAACCTCACTCAGATTGACGAGCACGCCGTTGACAGGAGCGTAGATGACGCCTTCGCGGGTGGCGAAGCTTGCTGCGGGCGGAACGGACGCCTCGCCCGACGAAGTGAACGTGGACTTGAGCGAATCGAGCAGACCCATAGATGCCTCCAACGTATCAGGCGCGCATGTTGCACGCGTGTGGTTTGCCGGAAACGTTTCGTACGTGTTTCCCAGCACGGTCAGCGCTCCTATTTTACGCTGTCCAACGATACCTCTGAACAGCGATTTTGTGATATATCAGTTGAGGCCAACTTATTGCGGGGGTGTTTCTGCGCCGCGGGCTCAAGTGGGGTACGCTAAGGTGCGAAAAACGAGTGCGCACGAATCGCACGGAGGGAGCACCTATGATTATTGAGAACCATGCGCTGTGGGGCGAGGAGCCGACCGAGGATTATCCGGCGACGTTTACGTATCTGGGTGCCGAGCCGCTGCCCGACAAGCCCAATGGCCGCCGCCCCGCGGTGATTATCTGCGGCGGAGGTGCGTTTACGCATATCGCTCCGCATGAGCAGGATCCCGTGGCGTTTGCGTTTTTGGATCACGGTTACCAGGCCTTTGTGCTCAACTATGTGACGAGCGCCACGGGCGACGTGAGCTTTCCGCACCCGCAGGCAGATCTTGCCAAGATGGTCGCCACGGTGCGTGCGAATGCCGACGAGTGGCATGTCGATCCCAAGCGCGTGTGCGTCGTGGGCTTTTCTGCGGGCGGTATGATCTGCGCTTCGCTGGCAACACAATGGAAGGCTGGTCCCTTCGCGGGCCTGGCAGGGGCGCGTCCGGACGACATTCGTCCCGATGCCGTAGTGCTGGGCTATCCGCTGCTCGACTTTGCCTATGTGCGCGACATGCAGACGCGCGACCCGCGCATCGACCTGCGCGTGCCAAAGACGGGCGGCAAGACGGGGCGCGATCTGCTCAACGACTACCTGTCGATGGTGACGGGTGGCGAGGCAACTGACGAGCATTTGGCCGATATCTGCCCCACCACACATGTTTCGCGTCAGATGCCGCCAACCTTTGTGTGGGGCGTGTCCGACGACAAGACGGCGCCGATCGCACAGGTCTACCCGTTTGCCCAGCGCATGGCCGAGGAGGGCGTCGTATGCGAGATGCACGTCTTTGACCAAGGTGGTCACGGCCTTTCGCTCGGCAACGCCAATACCGCGGTCGATAACGAGGACAAGCAGGTGGCGGTCCGTCCATGGATTCGCCTAGCCTTCCGCTTCCTGGAGCGCCATATGTAAAAGTAGACTACTTGCCCGTTTCAAAAAGTCTGCTTAGAGGAGGAGCCATGCTTGAGGGTACGTATGTGGTTTTGGCCCAGACGCCGGTGGGGAGCAAGCGCGGCGAGGTGACGTTTTCATATGGGGTGAACGGCGCGCTCAGGGCAGTACTAAACGTCAGGGGTCTCAATATCGCTCTCTCGGGTGCCCGCGCTGAGTGCGATTTCTTTGAGCTCTCGGGTACTATCTCCCACGTCTTGATGGGCAAGGCGCCCTTTACATGCACGGGGTCGGTTGAGGGTGATCGACTCACTGCTACCGCGCGGTCGGGTTCCATTTCGATCTCGCTGAGCGGTATGCGCAAAGAGCTTTCGGGGCGCACCGCATAAAGTTTGCGCAGGTAAACATCGGTATTTGACTTTATATAATAGTTCAGAGCGCTATCATTTGTCGTTACGAGTTGGTTAGCCCCGGTAAACGGTTAACCGCGTCTAACGAAAGGATGCGCGCGTGAAGCTCGATACACTCGAGATTGGAAAGGACGCCGTTGTCGCATCGGTGACATCGGACGATCAGGCACTCCGACAGCATATTTTGGACATGGGCCTAACGCCGGGCACCGAAGTCACCATGATGAAGTACGCTCCTATGGGCGACCCGCTCGAGATTCGCCTGCGTGGCTACGAGTTGACGCTGCGCAAGGACGATGCTGCTCGCATCGAGCTCGTGGGTGTTCACGACACAGACACGGGTCCGCGCACTAACGCCGCAATCGGCACGACGGAGCACCCGGCACTTGGCGAGGGGACGTATTCGCCCCGTGCGGCAAAAACGGCCGTGCCCGAGGGTGCGCCGCTGCATTTCGCCCTCGCCGGCAACCAAAACTGCGGTAAGACCACGCTGTTCAACCAGCTTACGGGCTCCAACCAACATGTCGGTAACTTTCCCGGCGTGACGGTCGACCGCAAGGACGGCACCATCCGTAACCATCCCGAGGCAAGCGTTACCGACCTGCCCGGCATCTATTCGCTGTCTCCGTACACGGGCGAAGAGATCGTCAGTCGCCAATTTATCCTGGACGAAAACCCCGACGCCATCATCGACATCATCGACGCTACTAATATCGAACGCAACCTGTACCTGACGCTGCAGCTTATGGAGCTCGACCGCCCCATGGTCATCGCGCTCAACATGATGGACGAGGTGACGGCCAACGGCGGCGCCGTGGACGTCAACCTGCTCGAGAGCCTGTTGGGCGTGCCTGTTGTCCCCATTAGCGCTGCCCGCAACGAGGGTATCGGCGAGCTGGTGGATCATGCCTTGCACGTGGCACGGTTCCGCGAGCGCCCCGGTCGCCTGGACTTCTGTGCGCCCGATGGCTCGGACGGCGGTGCACTGCATCGCTGCATCCACGGTATTGCCAACCTGATCGAGGACCATGCCGTGACGGCGCACATTCCGGTGCGTTTTGCGGCGACCAAGCTGGTTGAAGGCGACGAGCTGGTGACCGAGGCGCTTCACTTGGATCGCAATGAGCTCGACGCTATCGAGCACATCATTACCCAGATGGAGGGCGAAGCCGGCACCGACCGTCTGTCCGCGCTGGCCGATATGCGCTTTAGCTTTATCGGCGACGTGTGCGGGCGTTGCGTCGTCAAGCCGCACGAGAGCCGCGAGCACGTGCGCTCCGTCAAGATCGACCGCATCCTGACGGGTCGCTACACAGCCATTCCGGCGTTTCTGGTGATCATGGGCCTCGTCTTTTGGCTGACGTTTGGCGTGATCGGCGCGGCGTTGCAGGGACTCATGGAGGACGGCATCGCTGCCATCATCGCCTCGGCCGATGCGGGCCTCAAGGTGTTCGGCACCAACGACGTAGTGCGCTCGCTGGCTGTCGACGGCGTGCTTACGGGCGTGGGCAGCGTGCTGACCTTCCTGCCGATTATCGTCGTGCTCTTTTTGTTCCTTTCCATTCTGGAAGACTCCGGATACATGGCACGCGTGGCCTTTGTCATGGATAAGGTACTGCGTCGCTTTGGCCTTTCGGGCCGCAGCTTCGTCCCCATGCTCGTCGGTTTTGGCTGCACCGTGCCGGCTATCATGTCGACCCGTACGCTCCCATCCGAGCACGACCGCAAGATGACGGTCATGCTCACGCCGTTCATGAGCTGCTCGGCCAAGTTGCCGGTCTACGGTCTGCTGTGCGGGGCGTTTTTCCCACAGGCGACGGTTCCCGCCATGGTCTCGCTCTATCTGATTGGCATTGCGATCGGTTGCATCGCGGCTTTGGTGCTCAACCGCACGGCATTTAAGGGCGACCCGGTGCCGTTTATCATGGAGCTCCCCAATTACCGTCTGCCGAGCGTCAAGACGACGGTGATGCTGGCATGGGATAAGGCCAAGGACTTTATTACCAAGGCCTTTACCATTATCTTTGCCGCCACCGTGGTCATCTGGTTCCTCCAGACGTTCGACATTCGCTTTAATGTGGTCGCCGATCAGTCGCAGAGTCTGCTTGCCGGTCTGGGTAGTATTATCGCGCCGGCGCTGGCGCCGCTCGGCTTTGGCGACTGGCGTGCGTCGACGGCGCTCGTCACCGGACTTATCGCCAAGGAGAGCGTCATCTCGACCCTCACGGTGCTTTTGGGCGCAACGTCGCCCGCGGTGCTGTCAACTATGTTTTCGCCGTTTACCGCTTACGTGTTCCTGGTCTTTACGCTGCTGTACCCGCCCTGCGTGGCGTCCATCGGCGCCGTCAAGAGCGAGTTGGGAGCGCGCTATGCCGTGGCCGTGTTCGCGTTTCAGGTGACGGTCGCCTGGATCGTGGCGTTTGTCGTGCATTCGGCGGGCATATTGCTGGGGCTGGCTTAGTTATTTATTGATGGCGCAACCTCTGTGTATTGAGTTGATTACGGCCCCGCATCTGTTGCTGACGGATGCGGGGCCGTTGCTATATAATCGCCCATCGCTCAAGACAATCGGAGAGGGTTCCTACATGACTCAGGCAAGACAAGATGGCATCTCGCTCAAGCAGTGGCTCCCGCTTATCGGGCTCGCCTGCTGTGCGTTCGTGTTCAACACGTCGGAGTTCATGCCCATTGGCCTTCTGACTGATATTGCCGCATCGTTCTCGCTCACCGAGGCCCAGGCAGGCATCATGATCTCGGTCTACGCCTGGGGCGTCATGCTGCTGTCGCTGCCGCTTATGGTGTTTGCCTCGCGCTTTGAGTTCAAGCGTATGCTGCTCGGCGTGCTTGCCGTGTTCTCGCTCGGGCAGTTCCTGTCCGCCGTGGCGCCGACCTATCCCATCTTGGTCTGCGCACGCCTGGTGGTCGCCTGCGCGCACGCCGTGTTCTGGTCGGTCGCTTCGATCATAGCCTCGCGCCTGGTCGATACGCGTCATGGGGCGCTCGCCATCAGCATGATCGCCACGGGCTCGTCCATCGCGCAGATCTTCGGCCTGCCGATCGGTCGCGCCATCGGCCTGGCCGTGGGCTGGCGCATGACGTTTGCCGTGGTTGGAGCCTTCTCTGCCGCCGCGGTGGTGTACCAGGCAGCGGTGTTCCCGGTCATGCCGGCGGGCGAGCGCTTTACCGTCAAACAGCTGCCCGAGCTGCTCAAGAACCCGTTCCTGATTGCGCTCTACGCGGTCACGGTCTTTATGGCGACCGGCTACTACGCGGGTTACAGCTATATCGAGCCCTTCCTGGCGCAGGTCGCCCATGTCGACGCAAGCGCCATCACCATGACGCTGACGGCGTTTGGCTGCTCCGGTCTGCTCGGAAGCTGGCTGTTCGGCCGACTGTTCGATGGGCATCGCTTTCCGTTCTTGGCTATCACGCTCTCCGGCGTGCCGGTGGCTCTGCTGCTCATGGGTCCGGTTGCACCGTCGCTCGTCGCCGTTCTCGCTGTTTGCGCGCTATGGGGCTGCTGCTCCACGGCCTTTAACGTGGCGTTCCAGGCCGAGCTCATCAAGTACACGCCGGCAGATTCGTCGGCCGTCGCCATGTCGATCTTCTCGGGCCTGTTTAACCTCGGTATCGGCACGGGCGCCGCGGTCGGCGGCGCCGTGGTGTCGGGTCCCGGCATCGCTTGGATTGGCTTTGCGGGCGGGGCGATTACCGTCGTGGGCGTCATCCTCGCCATTACGGTGCTGTTCCCGGCCATACGCCGCGCAAAGCCCGTCGCCTAATCACGTTCCCTCATCAGTTGCGGTGGAATAGAGACTGTTTGCCCGGTTTATTGGTCTCAACAGTCCCTATTTCACCGCAACTTATTTTGGGGGAGGGGATGCGCGGCGGGCATACAATGGATGGCGTTGCGTGAAAGATTGCCGGGAGGTTGCTATGTGGGCATACGAGACGACGTTCTACCAGATCTATCCGCTGGGCTTTTGTGGAGCTCCGCGCGAAAACGCCGCGCCCGTTGCCGAGGATGAGCTCGCCCAGGCTGCCAACGCTGCGCCCAACCCCGATGCTCCCATTATGAAAATCGCCCAATGGGCCGACTACCTGCAGGAACTCGGCGTTGGCGCTGTGCTCATCAACCCGCCGCTCGAATCCGACAGCCACGGTTACGACACGCGCAGCCTGCGCCATATCGACCGTCGCCTGGGTGGGGATGCCGACTTTGCCGCCGTGTGCGAGACACTGCATGCCCATGGCATCCGCGTGGTGCTCGATGCTGTCTTTAACCACGTCGGCCGCGGTTTTTGGGCCTTTCGCGACGTGCAGGAGCGCAAGTGGGACTCGCCCTACAAGGACTGGTTCCACATCAGCTTTGACGGTGACTCGTGCTACGGCGACGGCTTTTGGTACGAGGGCTGGGAGGGCCATTTTGAGCTTGTGAAGCTCAACCTGCAAAACCCCGCCGTGGTCGATTACCTGCTCGAGTCCGTGCGCCGTTGGGCCGACGTCTTTGGCGTCGACGGCCTGCGCCTGGACGTTGCCTATATGCTCGACCGCGACTTTATGCGCCGCCCGCACGCCTTTGCCCGTGAGCTCAAGCCCGACTTTGTGCTGATCGGCGAGACGCTCCACGGCGACTACAACCAGATCGTCAACGACGAGATGCTCGACTCCTGCACCAACTACGAGTGCTACAAGGGCCTGTACTCCAGCTTTAACTCGGTCAATATGTTCGAGATCGCGCACTCGCTGCACCGCCAGTTTGGCGGCGACCCCTGGTGCATCTACCGCGGCAAGCACCTGCTGTCGTTTGTCGACAACCACGACGTGCCGCGCCTGGCAAGTATCCTCACCGACAAGTCGTGCCTGCGTCCCGCCTATGGCATGCTCTTTGGCATGCCGGGCATCCCGTGCGTCTACTATGGCAGCGAGTGGGGAATTGCCGGTGAAAAGGGTGGCCCCGATGGCGACTGGGCGCTGCGACCTGCGCTCGATGAGCCTGCGCCCAACGAGCTGACGGCGTTCATCACGCAGCTTGCGCACCTTCGCTCGGCCGACGACGCGGCGGCCCGTGCTCTCAACTACGGTGCCTATCGCAACGTGGTGATCCAGAACAGGCAGCTGCTGTTCGAGCGCGCCTGTGACGGCGCGACGGTGCTCGTGGCGGTGAACGCCGTGGGCGAGCCTTACACCTTTGGCGCCGGCGAGCTCAACGGGTCCTTTGTCGACCTGCTTGCCGATGGCGTGCCCACGGTCGAGCTGGCTGGCTCCCTTGAGCTTGCGCCCTACGAGGTGCGCTATCTGTTGAGGGCCTAGGCCATGGCTGCGTCCGACGAGGGCTATCAACATATTGAGCATGGGTTTGAACCCGTGTTTGACGAGCGCTCGCGCGTTTTGGTGCTGGGGTCGTTTCCCTCGGTGCTCTCGCGTGCCAATGCCTTCTACTATGGCAATCCGCAGAACCGCTTTTGGCGGGTCACGGCGGCGTGTCTCGGTGTGCCTGTGCCGCCCAACGAGGGTGATCCTTTGGCAAACGGTGAGCCCGCGACGCTCGATGTCTCCATTGCCGCCAAGCGATCCATGCTGCTGAACGGCGGCGTAGCCCTGTGGGATGTGATCGAGAGTTGTGACATTAAGGGCTCGAGTGACGCGAGCATTCGCAACGTTGTACCGGCACATATCGGGCGCATTACCGATGCCGCGCCGATCGAGGTCGTTGTCTGTAACGGCGGTACGGCAGGGCGACTCTACAAACGCTACTTGCAAGATCGGACGGGGCTGCCTGCCATCGTCCTGCCCTCGACAAGTCCCGCCAATGCCGCCTGGCGCCTGGAGCGTCTTGTTGAGCGTTGGCACGAAGCCGTTGACTGGGCTGTTATTTAATTTAGATTTTTGTTTGAGCGTGGGTGCCCAGACGTTTTAGAACGCCTCGCCAGATCGGCGCGGGCACGGCTGGCTCGGCGCAAACCATGCCGTCGGCGTCGACGTTGACGGCATTGCCACCGCCAAGTCGCTGTGCATGCTTGACGGAGCAGCCCATGCGCACAGCGCCCACAAGCTTATCCATCGCTTCCGAAAACGGTCGCCGCAAGAGTCCCATGCGCGGGGAGCGACGAAGCGCCGCAATGCCGCTGCCGGCGCAGATGGCAACGCCGCCACACCACAATTGGTCATGGCGCTCACATGCCTTGTGCAGGCGAACGGCGGCCCCACGCGCCTGCTCAGTGCCCTCTTGTGCGGCTCGAATCGCGGCATAGACGCGCGTTCCCGTACCGCCAAAGCGCTCAAGCGTCTGCTCGATAGCTGTCAACGTCTCATCGTCAGCCACATCTTCAATGGCCAGCACGATGCCATCGGCAACGCTGCCGGCGTCATTTGCCTTCAAGTCGACTGGGCGGGGGAGTACAGTGCCGGAAATCTGTGCATAGGCGGCGATGGCATCCTGCAGGTCCCAGAGCAAAAACTCAAGATCGGCGCTCTTGGGAATACTGATATACGCAATGGTTTGCAGCGTTTTTGGTACATCGCCGCGTGCGGTCGTCTCCATGCCGCCTCCTTTCCGGTTGGTTTCCGTTTAGGTTACACCGTCCGGCGGCGTCCCGCCGCGCTATCCTAGTGCAACCCTTACGAAAGGAACGTCATGCGTCTGCCCATGAACACCTCGCTTGCCACGCTTAAGCCCTCCGGTATCCGCCGGATCAACGCGCTCGCCGCCCAGCATCCGGGGTGCATCGCGCTCGCGCTAGGTGAGCCCGATTTTCCCACGCCCGATGTGATTAGCGCCGAGGTGACTGCTTCGTTGGACCGCGGCGACACGCACTATCCGCCCAACAACGGTCGCCCCGCCCTGCGTGAGGCACTGTCCGAATATATGGGTGACGCGGGTCTGGCGTTTTCCGCCGATGAGGTCATCCTGACCGACGGCGCGACCGAGGCCCTGTCGGCAACATTCATGGCTATGCTCAACCCCGGCGACGAGGTCATTATTCCCACGCCGGCCTTTGGCCTGTACGAGAGCATCGTTGTGGCCAATCACGCCAAAGCGGTCTTTTTGGATACGGAGCCTGCGCAATTTCAGATTGACGAGGATGCGCTTCGCGCCTGTGTGACCCCGGCGACCAAGGCCATCGTCATCTGCTCGCCCAACAATCCTACGGGTTGCATCCTCAATACGGCGTCGCTCGACGCCGTGGCGCGCGTGGCAGACCAGGCGGGCATCTACGTGGTTTGCGACGACGTATACAACCGCTTGGTCTACGCGGACGGCTACGAGCGCTTTGCCCAGCGACACCCGGAGCTACGCGAGCAGACGGTCGTCATCGAGAGCTTCTCCAAGCCCTGGGCCATGACCGGCTGGCGCCTGGGTTGGCTCGCGGCAGCGGCACCCGTCATCGCCGAGATCGCAAAAGCTCACCAATACCTAGTATCGAGCGCCGTCTCCTTCGAGATGGACGCCGCAGCCCGAGCCCTGACCGTCGACCCAACCCCCATGCTCAAAGTCTACCGAGCCCGCCGCGAACGCGTACTCGCAGCCTTATACGCCATGGGCCTCGACGTAGTAGAGCCCGCAGGAGCCTTCTACGCCTTCCCAAGCATCAAAAAGTTCGGCCTAACCAGCGAAGCTTTCTGCATCAAAGCCATCAAAGAAGCAAACGTAGCCCTAGTCCCCGGAGACTGCTTCGGAACCGAAGGCCACATCCGACTAAGCTACTGCGTTTCCTACCAAGATCTGAACGAAGGCCTCCATCGCCTGTTCACCTTCATTTCAACCTTATAGCCCAACGGGACGCAACACATCAGCCCACCGATCCAAGCATTATGAGTGGGGCACGTCGCTCAACGGACACGAGGATTCGCAGCAAAGTTACCGCAGCTCCGGTCCGAGGGGCCGGGTTGAGATTTTCGTAGATTCCGCACGAGCCGAAGAGCACTTAATGTGCTCTTCGTGCGAGCCAGGACTCGACCGAGCGAAAATCTCAACCCGGCCCCTCGGACCGGAGCGTATGCAGGGTTTGTGTACGAATCCTCGCGCCCGTTGACCGACGCCGGGGTCCCCGCCATAATACTTTCGGTTCACGCACGAATCCGCTGCCAGAGACAGCCGGTGCAAACGGGCGTCGCCCGCGAGCTTAATGGGATATCCCGCCAGCCGAGGTGGTCGAGTAGATATGTCTTCTCGCCCCCGTCGCTCATGCAGCGCGGGGGCTTTCTTTTTGGACATGCCCCCGTCACGTCCTTGTGGCGGACCGTGCCCGGAAAGAATTCGAGGAGGTGTAATTTATGCCCCAGCAGTACAAAATCGACAAGGTTGCAGAGATCGAGTCCCGTATCGCCGAGAACGCCGGTCTGTTCGTCGTCAACTACAACGGTCTGACGGTTAAGCAGGCTCAGGAGCTGCGTCATCAGCTTCGCGAGTGCGGCGCCGAGATGAAGGTCTACAAGAACAACCTGGTCAAGATCGCTCTCAAGAACCAGGAGCAGCCCGAGCTCGACGAGATCCTCGCCGGCCCCGTCGCTTATGTGTTCTACGAGTCCGAGCCGGTCGAGGCCGCTAAGGCCCTTAAGGACTTCTCCGCTAAGTCCAAGGGCGTCCTTGAGATCAAGGGCGGTATCTCCGACGGCAAGGCCGTTTCCGCTGATGATGTTAAGGCTATCGCCGAGCTGCCCACCAAGGATCAGCTTCTCGGCCAGATCGCCGGTCTCATCTCCGGTTTCGCTCGCGACATTGCTGTCTGCGTCAACGGCGTTTCCTCTGGTCTCGCTCGTTCGATCCAGCAGGTCTCCGAGCAGAAGGCAGCCTAGTCGCTGTTTTCACCCGCGGCGGCAACGCCGCACCCCTGGCGCATTCGCGCCGTGTTTTAACTGATCTCCGTGCACAGACACGGAAACCGAAAGGACTTAGAAATGGCTAAGCTTACCACCGATGAGATCATCGATGCTCTTAAGGAAATGACCCTTCTCGAGGCTTCCGAGCTCGTCAAGGCTATCGAGGACACCTTCGGCGTTTCCGCCGCTGCTCCTGCCGCTGTTGTCGCCGCTCCCGCTGCTGGCGCTGCTGAGGCCGAGGAGAAGACCGAGTTTGACGTCGTGCTCGAGGGTTTCGGCGACAACAAGATCCAGGTCATCAAGCCGTCCGTGAGCTCACCAACCTTGGCCTGAAGGAGGCCAAGGAGGTCGTCGAGGGCGCTCCCAAGGCTGTTCTCGAGGGTGCTAAGAAGGAGGACGCCGAGGGTGCCAAGGAGAAGCTCGAGGCTGCTGGCGCTGCTGTCACCCTCAAGTAATCAGGCTTTCTCGCCAGATTTCTTTGCAGACGGGGTTCGCATTGCGAGCCCCGTCTTTTTTGTTTTTCGGTCCCTCGGCATCGGTTGCTCAAACTGCCATGTTCTGTGATTTGCGTCGTATCGGGTGCCCTGCCGTTGGGCAATAAAATTGCACCATTCGAGCAATAATTTGCGTTGACCTGCTGAAGAATTGTCTCTGCCTTGTAGCGACATATAGTTCCAGCGGTAAGATGCTTGGGTATCGCAATTTGGTCTGCGGCTGTGTGCCGCACGCATGGGGCGCTTTTGCGCCTGCGAAAGGATCTTTGAATAACATGAAGGCAATCATCCCCGCCGCCGGTCTTGGCACGCGTTTTCTGCCTGGCACCAAGTGCACGCCCAAAGAGATGCTGCCGGTGCTCGACAAGCCCGTCATTCAGTACGTCGTCGAGGAGGCACTCGACCCCGAGGAGGTCGACGACGCCATCATCGTTACTTCTCCCGGCAAGCCCGAGCTGCTGAACTACTTCCAGCCCGACCGTTCGCTCGAGAACCTGCTGCGCGAGCGCGGCAAGAACGCCTATGCCGATGCCGTCGCCCACGCTGGCGGTATGCCGGTCGACTTCCGTTATCAGTACGAGCCCAAGGGCCTCGGCCATGCTATTCGCTCTGCTGCCGACGCCGTGGCAGGGGAGAACTTCCTGGTTCTTCTGGGCGACTACGTTGTACCTAACCGCGACATCTGCGACAAGATGCTCGCCGTTTCCAAGGAGCACGGTGGCGCTTCGGTTATCGCCGTCGCTGCTTGCTCGCCCGAGGAAGTCAGCCGCTACGGTGTTATCGCCGGTGAGCGCGTCGGTTCGCTCGAGGGCGCCGAGGACGTTGCCGATGCCGAGCCGGGCGCTGTTTGGCGTATCGGCGGTCTGGTTGAGAAGCCCGCTCCCGAGGCGGCTCCGTCCAACCTGTACATCGTCGGTCGCTACCTGCTGAGCCCGCTGGTCATGGACTTGCTGGCAGATCAGCAGGCCGGCAAGGGCGGCGAGATCCAACTCACCGACGCCATGGCCCGTTCGCTCGACCGCGAAGCCATGTACGCCGTCGTCATCGACCCGCTGTCGGGCTACGACACCGGCACTCCCTCTGGCTGGATGGCCACCAACGCCCTCATGGCTGCAAGCGACCCCCGCTTTGCCGATGCCTTCTGGGACGCCATCGACGAGCGCGGCGGCTTGATGCGCAAGTAAGCCTTCGGGCACCGACATTTACGGGCGTGGACCTCGGTTCGCGCCCGTTTTTTATAAGAGCTTCGATTGCTGGCTCTCTGTTCACAGAAAATATATGAACAGATGTTCGATACACATACATCTACCTGCGTGTTTTCTGTCGAAAATCTTTGCTACTCCAAAAACTCAATCGCGTCAAGGCTTTTCTTGCCCAACGGTCGGTACCTGATAAACTATTAGGTTGCGATAACTGGCGAAGCTATGCCTCGCCAACCCACCGAGCATTTCCGTGAAGGAGGAAAAACCTGGTGACCTACGCATACACTGCCACTGAGCGCAAGCGCGTCAGCTTCGGGAAAATCCCGGAGGCCATGGAGCTCCCCAACCTTATCTCTGTTCAAAGGGAATCCTTTGAGCGTTTTAAGGACGAGGGCCTTCGTGAGGCGTTCAAGGAATCCAGCCCCATCCAGAGCCAGAACCATGTTCTCGAGGTTACCTTCGGCGAGCATCAGTTCGGCGACCCCGCGCACACCGTCGAGGAGTGCCGCGAGAAGGATATGACCTATCAGGCTCCGCTTCTGACCGACGTCCGTCTCACCAACAAGGAGACCGGCGAGATCAAGGAGCAGCTCGTCTTCATGGGCGACTTCCCCATGATGACCGATCAGGGCACCTTCATCATCAACGGTACCGAGCGTATCGTCGTCTCGCAGCTCGTCCGCTCCCCGGGCGTGTACTACAGCTCCGAGATGGATTCGGGCAAGCAGATCTACAAGGCCCAGATCATCCCGTCCCGCGGTGCCTGGCTTGAGTTTGAGGTCGACAAGCGCGACCAGCTCATGGTCTCCATCGACCGTAAGCGCAAGCAGAGCGCCACGATGTTCCTGCGCGCCCTTGGCATCGCCGTCACCAACGACGACATCATCGAGCTGCTCGGCAACTCCGATGTGATCAAGCGCACCCTGGAGCGCGACACCGCTCTCACTCGCGAGGACGCCTCATCGAGATCTACCGTCGCCTGCGCCCGGGCGAGCCTCCCACCGTGGACGCTTCCCGCAGCTTGCTCGAGGGTCTGCTCTTTAACCCGCAGCGCTACGACCTGGCTCGCGTCGGTCGTTACAAGGTCAACAAGAAGCTCAACCTCACCACCGAGGAAGAGGTCACGGTGCTCACCGACGAGGATATCGTCGCTACGCTGCGCTACCTGCTGTCCCTCGCTGCCGGCGAGCAGGGCTTCAAGGTCGACGACATCGACCACTTCGGCAACCGCCGCATCCGTACCGTCGGCGAGCTCGTCGCCAACCAGTTCCGTATCGGCATGAGCCGTATGGAGCGCGTCGTCCGTGAGCGCATGAGCTCCCAGGACATCGACGAGATCACCCCGCAGTCGCTCATCAACATCCGCCCGATCGTGGCCTCCATCAAGGAGTTCTTCGGTTCCTCGCAGCTCTCGCAGTTCATGGACCAGGCGAACCCCCTGACCGGTCTGACCCACAAGCGCCGTCTGTCCGCACTCGGCCCTGGTGGTCTTGCCGGCCACAAGTCCGGCTCCAGCCGCCGCACCAACGTGCCGACGGCCGTCCGCGACGTTCACAATTCGCACTACAGCCGCATGTGCCCGATCGAGACCCCCGAAGGCCCCAACATCGGCCTGATCGGCTCGCTCGCCCTCTACGCCCGCGTCAACGAGTATGGCTTCATCGAGGCCCCGTTCCGTCGCGTCGAGAACGGCGTTGCCACCGACCAGATCGACTGGATGACCGCTGACGAGGAAGAGAAGCACGTCATCGCGCCGGCCAACACGCCGCTCGATCCCAAGACCAACGAGTTCATCACGACCGATGCCGAGGGCAAGATCGTCCGTCCGCATACCGTGATCGCCCGTACCCGCGACTTCGACGGCTCCTTCGGCGCTCCCGCCGACGTGCCCGTCGAGGATGTCGACTACATGGACGTCTCGCCGCGTCAGATGCTCTCCGTCGCAGCCACGCTGATCCCGTTCCTTGAGCACGACGACGCCAAGCGTACGCTGATGGGCGCTAACATGCAGCGTCAGGCCGTGCCGCTGGTTCACCCCGCCGCTCCCTATGTCGGTACCGGCATGGAGCGTCGCGCCGCTCTGGACTCCGGCGAGGTCACCTTGGCCAAGAACGCCGGCGAGGTCATCTTTGCCGACGCCGCCAAGATCATCGTCAAGCATGCCGGCGGCATGGACGAGTATCACCTGGCCAAGTACCAGCGCTCCAACCAGTCCACCTGCATCAACCACCGTCCGCTCGTGCGCGTCGGTGACACCGTTGAGCAGGGCGAGCCCCTGGCCGACGGTCCTTCGACCGATCACGGCGAGCTCGCACTGGGCCAGAACCTCACCGTGGCCTACATGCCGTGGGAAGGCTTCAACTACGAGGACGGTATCGTCGTGTCCGAGCGCCTGGTGGCCGAGGACCTGCTGACGACCATCAACATCACCCGTCACGAGATCGACGCCCGCGACACCAAGCTCGGCCCCGAGGAGATCACCCGCGAGATCCCGAACCTCTCCGAGGACATGCTTGCCAACCTCGACGAGGACGGCATCATCCGCATCGGCGCCGAGGTCGGCCCTGGCGACATCCTGGTCGGCAAGGTCACGCCTAAGGGCGAGAGCGCTCTGACCGCCGAGGAGCGCCTGCTGCGCGCCATCTTCGGTGCCAAGGCCCACGACGTCCGCGATACCTCCCTTAAGATGCCTCACGGCGCTTACGGCCGCGTCATCGATGTCGTCCGCTTTAGCCGCGAGAACGGCGACGACCTGGCCCCCGGCGTCAACGAGCAGGTGCGCGTCTACGTCGCCCAGCGTCGTAAGATCCAGCAGGGCGATAAGATCGCCGGCCGCCACGGCAACAAGGGTGTTATCTGTAACGTTCTGCCGGTCGAGGACATGCCCTACATGGCTGACGGTACCCCGATCGACGTTATCCTCAACCCGCTGGGCGTTCCTTCGCGTATGAACGTCGGCCAGCTGCTCGAGTGCCACCTTGGCTGGGCTGCTGCCTGCGGTTGGGATACCGAGCAGGCCGACTCCGACAAGTACGTCCCCGGTCCGTTCTTCACCGCCACGCCCGTCTTCGACGGCGCCAAGGAGGACGAGATCGCCGAGGTCATCCGTCGTGCCAACAAGAACATGCTCAACAAGGCCACCGCTGCCTTTGGCGATCACATGCGCCCCGAGTTCGTCACCCAGCTTGACGAGCGCGGCAAGACCCGTCTGTTCGACGGCCGCACCGGCGAGGAGTTCCGCGAGCCCATTACCGTGGGTACGTCCTACATCCTCAAGCTCGGCCACATGGTCGACGACAAGATCCACGCCCGTTCGACTGGCCCTTACAGCCTGGTTACCCAGCAGCCTCTGGGCGGCAAGGCCCAGTTCGGCGGCCAGCGCTTCGGCGAGATGGAAGTTTGGGCACTGTACGCTTACGGCGCTTCCAACGTCCTGCAGGAGATCCTGACCGTCAAGTCCGACGATACCGTGGGCCGCGTCAAGACCTACGAGTCCATCGTCAAGGGCGAGAACGTCCCGGTTCCGGGTATCCCCGAGTCCTTCAAGGTTCTCGTCAAGGAGATCCGCTCCCTCGCGCTGGACATCGAGCCCATGCACGATGCCGACGAGGACGCCTCCGCCCCTGTGACCGCCGAGGAGACCTCTGCTCTCGACGACCTGGCTGCGCTCGCCGGCGTTGACACCGACGTCGAGGCCGAGGATGCCGAGACCGCCGAGGCACCCGAGCTGTCGCCGCCACGACCACTGATAAGGAGTAGTTGACTGTGGCAGATTTCGAAGCTACTGATTTTGACTCGGTAAAGATCTCCCTTGCCTCCGCCGACCAGATCCGTTCCTGGTCGCACGGTGAGGTCAAGAAGCCGGAGACCATCAATTACCGTACCCTCAAGCCCGAGAAGGACGGCCTGTTCTGCGAGAAGATCTTCGGTCCCGCCAAGGACTGGGAGTGCTCCTGCGGCAAGTACAAGGGCATCCGCTTTAAGGGCATCGTCTGCGAGCGCTGCGGCGTCGAGGTCACCTCGGCCAAGGTGCGTCGCGACCGCATGGGCCACATCGAGCTCGCCGCTCCCGTGTCCCACATCTGGTACTTCAAGAGCCCCACGAGCTTCCCGATGAGCCGTATGCTCGACATCAAGTCCAAGGACCTCGAGAAGGTTCTGTACTTTGCCAGCTACATCATCACCGAGGTTGACTACGAGGCTCGCGAGGCCGACGCTGACGACCTGCGCGAGGAGCTCGCCGCCGATCTGGAAGAGATCGATGCCGAGTGCGCCCGCCAGATCGAGTCCCTCAAGGAGCAGGGCGACCCCGAGAACTTTGACGAGTTCTCCGACGAGGAGCCGCTGACCCCCGAGGAGATCGCCTCTGGCATCGTCGACATCGAGGAAGAGTGCAAGGACGAGAAGCAGCTCCGCACGGACGCCTTCAACGCCTTCATGAAGCTCACCGAGCGCGACCTCATCTCCGATGAGCCGCTGTTCCGCGAGATGACCCGCTACTACTCCATGTACTTCAAGGGTGGCATGGGTGCCGAGGCCGTCCGCGACCTGCTCGCTGCCATCGACCTTCCTTCCGAGGCCGAGAAGCTCAAGGCCATCATTGCCGACGAGGATTCCCAGAAGCAGAAGCGCGAGAAGGCCGTCAAGCGCCTCGAGGTCGTTGACGCCTTCCTGAAGGGTGGCAACAGCCCCGCGAACATGATCCTGGATGTCATCCCGGTCATTCCGCCCGATCTGCGCCCGATGGTCCAGCTCGACGGCGGTCGCTTTGCCGCGTCCGACCTCAACGACCTGTATCGTCGCGTGATCAACCGTAACAACCGACTCAAGCGCCTGCTCGACCTGGACGCCCCTGCGATCATCGTGAACAACGAGAAGCGCATGCTCCAGGAGTCCGTGGACGCCCTGTTCGACAACGGCCGTCGTGGTCGCCCGGTCTCTGGCCGTGGCGGTCGCCCGCTCAAGTCGCTCGCCGAGGCCCTCAAGGGCAAGCAGGGTCGTTTCCGTCAGAACCTGCTGGGCAAGCGTGTCGACTACTCCGGCCGTTCGGTAATCGTTACCGACCCCAAGTTGCTGCTGCACCAGTGCGGTCTGCCCAAGACCATGGCGCTGGAGCTCTTCAAGCCCTTCGTCATGAAGCGCCTGGTCGAGCTCGGCAAGGTCGAGAACATCAAGGGCGCCAAGCGCGCTATCGACCGCGGTGCCACCTTTGTGTGGGATATCCTCGAAGAGGTCATCGACGGCCGCGTCGTGCTGCTCAACCGTGCACCGACCCTGCACCGTCTGTCCATCCAGGCCTTTGAGCCGGTGCTGGTCGAGGGCAAGGCTATCCACCTGCATCCGCTGGTCTGCTCGCCCTTCAACGCCGACTTCGACGGCGACCAGATGTCTGTCCATGTGCCGCTGTCCAGCCAGGCTCAGGCCGAGGCTCGCGTGCTTATGCTCTCTGCGAACAACCTGCGCTCGCCGGCATCCGGCAAGCCGGTTAACATCCCCTCGCAGGACATGATCATCGGTGTGTACTACCTGACCCAGGTCCGCGACGGTCTGCCGGGCGAGAACCACGTGTTCGCCAGCTTCGACGACGCGCTGCACGCCTATGACTGCCGCTCCGAGGTCGACATGCAGGCCAAGATTCAGGTCCGCGTGTCCGCTGCCGACGCCAATGTCATCAACGAGGACGGCACCCGTATCTTCCGCGTCAAGAACGGCAAGAACGAGTTCGTCGACTACGACGTCACCGGCAACAAGACCGCGCGCTTCGAGACCTCCATCGGCCGCATCATCTTCAACCGCCAGTGCCTGCCCGAAGACTACGAGTTCATGAACTACAAGATGGTCAAGGGCGACGTGGCCAAGCTGGTTGCGGACTGCTGCGATCGCTATCCCGAGGCCAAGGTCGGCCCGATCCTCGACGCCATCAAGTACTCCGGCTTCCACTACGCTACCCGCGCTGGCCTCACCATCTCGGTGTGGGACGCTCTCATCCCTGCCGAGAAGCAGGAGCTGCTCGATCGCGCCCAGGCCAACGTCGACCAGATCAACGAGTACTTCGAGGAGGGCTTCATCAACGAGACGGAGCGCCACATCGAAGTCGTTAATGAGTGGACCGCTTGTACCGATAAGGTTGCAGCGCTCATGCTCGACTTGTTCGACGAGGAGAACCCGCTCTACATGATGGCCGACTCCGGCGCCCGTGGTTCTAAGACCCAGCTGCGTCAGCTCGGCGGCATGCGTGGCCTGATGGCAGACATGTCCGGCGAGACGATCGACCTTCCCATTAAGGCGAACTTCCGCGAGGGCCTGCTGCCGCTCGAGTACTTCATTTCGACCTACGGCGCCCGTAAGGGCCTGGTCGATACCGCATCCCACACCTCGGACTCTGGTTACCTGACCCGTCGTCTGGTCGACGTGGCCCAGGACGTCATCGTCCGCGAGGAGGACTGCGGTACGCACGAGGGCGTCACCTACAACCTCATCATCCCCGGCACCACCGACCTCAACACCGACCTCGTCGGCCGTTGCTTCATCGAGGACGTCGTGGCTCCCGATGGCACCGTGCTCTTTGAGCAGGACGGCTACATCGAGAAGGTCGCTGACATCCAGAAGATGGTCGATGCCGGCCTTAAGAAGGTCAAGCTTCGCGCGCTGCTCACCTGCCGCTCCAAGTACGGCGTGTGCCAGAAGTGCTACGGCTGGGATCTTTCCACCCGTCGTCCAGTCGCCATCGGTACCGCGGTCGGCATTATTGCCGCCCAGTCCATCGGCGAGCCCGGTACGCAGCTTACGATGCGTACCATTCACTCCGGCGGCGTCGCTGGCGTCGACGATATTACGCAGGGTCTGCCTACGGTCAGCCGTATGTTCGATATCGTCGGCAACGTCAACGAGAAGATCCTGGGTCGCGAGGCCGAGCTGGCTCCGTACTCCGGCCACCTCTCGATTAAGCCCGAGAAGTCCGAGTACGTGCTGACGCTCACCGACTCCGAGGATCACACCCGTGTCCTCGACGAGCGTCGCGTCCCCGCTTCGGTGCGCTTCATGCCCGAGATCGAGGACGGCTGCGAGGTTCGCGCCGGCGACCAGATCACCAAGGGCTTCGTCAACTTCCGCAACCTGCGCAAGCTGACCGACATCGAGTCGACGATGCACACCTTCGTCGAGAGCGTCAAGGACGTCTACACCAGCCAAGGCGTCGACCTGAACGACAAGCACATCGAGGTGCTCGCACGTCAGATGCTGCGTCGCGTTCAGATCACCAACCCCGGCGACTCCAAGTACCTGCTTGGTCAGTACGTCGACCGCTACGAGTTTGCCGACGAGGTCGAGCGCGTTGCCCGTCTGGGCGGTCAGGCTCCCGTGGCCGAGCCCGTCATCCTGGGTACGCTCAAGGTCGCGTCCAACATCGACTCCTGGCTGTCGAGCGCTTCGTTCATCCGTACCGCTGGCGTCCTTACCGAGGCTGCCATCGAGGGCAAGGTCGACCACCTGCTCGACCTTAAGTCCAACGTCATCGTCGGTAAGAAGATCCCGGCTGGTACCGGCCTCAAGCCGTACGCCAACGCCAAGCTGACGTATCGCACGGCCGACGGCTACGTGGACATCGACGGCCCGGCTTCGCCCAACGCCAAGTCGCTGCCCGAGTGGGCTCCTGTGGAGCTCAAGGACCTGGACGAGCAGCTCCCGCAGCAGCTCGACTGGGCCGGCTACGACGAGTTCGGTGGTGCTGACGGTTCGTTCACCCGCAACGGCCACACCATCTCCGCCGAGAAGGCTCGTCTGTACCTGTTCGACGACCTGGGCGTGTCGCAGCGCTGGACCAACAAGTTCAGCGAGGTTGGCATCGAGACGGTCGGCGACCTGGTTGGCAAGTCCGAGGAGGATCTGCTGCGCATCGATGGCATCGGCGCCAAGGCGATCGAGGAGCTCCGTGACGGCCTGGAGGCCCACGATCTGCTCTACATCCTCGAGAACAACGACGACGTTGCCGACGAGGAAGACCTCTCGCAGCTGCTGCAGATGGTCTTTAGCCCCGACGGTCCGGACGATATCCTGCTGGGTACCTCCGCTCCGACGCATCACGCCGACGCCGACGAGGAGCTCCTGGGCGCCCCGATCGACGACAAGAAGCTCCCGCCAACGGCGCGATCAACGAGGACATGGCTTCCCTCGACGAGCTGCTCAACCAGCTCGTGGACACCGACGACGCCGAAGAGGCCAAGGACAACGACGAGGAGTAACTTCCTAGTACGTTAACCGCCCTTCCAAAGACCCGTTTCCCAACAGGGAAGCGGGTCTTTTTTGGTGAGGAACGTTGCCCCGACGAGCACGTCGGATTCCCGGAACGGGCCGCCCGCTGTTTAAGTTTGTCGCGAGTTCCGCACGCAAAGGAAAGCACTTAATGTGCTTTCGTCTTGCGCAGGACT
>JAQCYU010000049.1 GCA_027682925.1 Coriobacteriaceae bacterium AF45-21 | reverse complement strand
CAGCCTGGTGAGGTCGTCGGGGCGCTACGGCGAGTACTACCGGGCCTGCAGGGCGCGGGGCATGGGGCACGGGCGGGCGCTCAAGGCCGTCGCGAGGAGGCGGCTCAGGCGATATACGCCGTGATGCGCGACCGGGTGCTACCGGGAGTAGCGTCGAAGGTTGACAAAACTATAGGAACACCCAATGAGTACCCAATGAGTAAACAAAGAGTGCGACGGAATGGCTCCCCTAGGCAGCTTAAAGCCGTCATGCAGGAACCATTCCGTCGCAGCCTAATGAAAGGGACTGGGTTGTAAATGTTGGAGAAGAGCCGTTAGCGCCCGGGGGCCAGGATCACCAGCGCGTCGTGCTCAAAGGGATGCTGCGCCACGCGCACGGTGCCGTCACCGTTGTCACGGACGGGCAGCTTTGCGATGCGCTTGTCCTCCATGTCGAGGACCGTCGCCGTCCAGCCACGCGCGCCGTCGAGCTTAAACTTGAGCGCCGTGGTGCGCGGCAGGTACGTGACGACGCGATCGCCAACGCGCGCCACACGGATGGCCTCGCGCGCGTCGTCGAGGAGCTCCTGCGCCGGAACCACGGCAAGTGCATCGTCGGCAGCCGTAGCGCCCAGGGCGGCAAGCACGTGCTCGATCGCGCCAAAGTCCCACACACCCGCAAACTGCAGGCACTCTTGCCAGCGGAACGGCATGTCAAAGCCCTCGCCCAGCACCGAACCTTGGCTGCGCGATGTCTGCCAGTTCCAAACGCCGTGTGCGCCGTAAGTTACGCCGGCACTGGCGCCGGCAAGAATCGACGACCATACGCTCGCGCGGCAATCCTGCGCGGTGAAGCGCCAGTACACATTGCGCGACGCACCCATCTGCTCGTAACAAGGCTCAGAGTTGACCATCGGCTTTTTAGGGTAGTTGGCGATAAAGTCCTGCGGCAGACGCCATGCCTCGGGCTGGCCCTCGTAGTTGTGGCCGGGCTGGAACATATAAAAGTCCAGACGGTCCAGATACTGCGCCGGAATGGTGCGATTGGCGCGGTTGATATGCATGGTGCGCAGCGCCTCGGGCGCGCGCTTGACGACCTCGTCGAGCGCGTCCTCGTAATAGGCGATCGCCTCGTCGCCGGCAAAGTCGGTATCGCCCGTCACCACGTAGACGGGGTTGAACTCGCCCAGGTTCTCGACGACGCGGGCAACGTGGGCACGGACCTCCTCACGCGGCATAACCTCGGCGCCGCAACGCTCGGCGATCTTGGCACCCCAGGTACCGGGCACGTAGTTGCACCACATAAGCACGAGCGCCGGACGGATGCCGTGCTCGACGGCAGCACGGCACATGGCGGCGGCGCGGTCCCAATATGCCTGGTTGGGACGGGACCAATCAAAGTGCACGCCGTCCTCGCTGGCATAGGGCCAAATGCCCAGGTCGGGGCAGCAGCGGTCCCACTGCGGCAGCGTGTTGATCTGCAGCACATTCATGCCCTGCTCGGCACGGCGGGTCAGGTAGTAGTTCCAGTCATCCTCGGCAATGCTCGTAAATGCGCTCCAGCACGTATCGGCAAACCAGAAGAACGGTTTGCCCTCGCACAAAAAGCCGTCCTGGCGACCGTTGACGGTCAGCTTTCCCAAACTCATCTGCATGTCCTTTCGTTTGATAAAGGATTTGCGAACCGCCGGGGGCTTTCGCGGTAACCCCGTGCGAAAGCCCCTGCCGCTTGGCAAACCCTCGCGGGCGAATCCCGTCCGCCCCATCAGTCTACCTTGCAAGAAGGGCCCCGCCGGGCTTACGCCTGACGGGCCCCGTCGTGTAGGTGAGGTCATATGTGACCGAACGGTTTGGCCTTAGGCCTCCATCTCGGCGAGTTCCTCCTTGGAGAAGCCGCAGGCAAAGACGACGGCAGCGGCGATGACAAAGGAGATTGCCATACCAACGATAGCCCAGACGGTGTTCATCTGGCCACCCTGCAGGTAGTTGGTGAAGACCAGGAAGTTGGACGCACCGCCTGCGAGGTAGTAGGTAACACCCATGAGGCCGGAGAACACAGCGCCGATGGCACCGCCGATGAACATGCCGAGCATGGTGCGGCGGAAGCGCATGAGGATACCGAAGAGCGCAGGCTCGGTAACGCCGCCGGCGATGGCGGAGATGACGTAACCGATGGCAAGGGACTTCTCGTCGGGGTTCTTCATCTTGAGGAAGGCACCGAAGGCGCAGCCCCAGACAGCGGCCATAGCGCAGTTGGTGGAAACGAAGACGAAGGGATCGTAGCCGGCGGCGATGATCTGAACCTGAGCGAGCAGGATGACGGGCATGTGCATGCCGCAGACCACGAAGAGCTGCCAGAAGGCACCGAGGACGGCCATGACGATCAGGATACCGATGCCGCCAAGGTCAGCAAGGCCGAAGAGGGCGTTAGCGATCAGCGTACCGATCTCGTTGCCGATCGGGGCGAGGACGATGAAGGCGATGGGGATGGTGACGATCATGGTGCAGAACGGCGTGAAGACCGTGGAGAGCACGTCGGGCATGACCTTCTTAAAGAACTTCTCGATGAAGTAGAGGACGGGCACCGAAAGGATGATCGGCAGGACGGACTGCTGATAGTTGGCAGCGGCGATCTGGATGCCGTAGACGGAGATGATTCCGCCGCCCTCCTGGGTGGCGACGCTCACCACGGAAGGAGCCATGAGGCGCCACCGAGCAGCATGCCGAGCACGGGGCTGGCGCCGAGCTTCTTAGCCGCGGCATAACCCAGGTAGATGGGGATAAAGGTGAACGTGGCCTCGTACAGCGTGGTGTAGAGGAACGTATAGGTCGGGTCGTCGGCCGAGAGCACACCGAGCATGGTGGGGCCGAGGACGGCCGCGATGGTACGGAACAGACCGCCGGCCATGAGCAGCGGGATGAGCTGGGTCATGGAGCCCGACAGATAGTCGAGGATGATATTGGGCAGGTTCTTGAGCTCGAACTTCTCCTTGGGAGCATCGAGGTTCTCGTTGACGGCCTCACCCTGCTTGACACCGGAGATGGCGACGAACTCGGCGAGCACCTTGGGCACGTTCTGGCCGATGATGACCTGGAGCTGGCTGCCGGCAAACTGGCAACCCAGAACACCCTTGACCTTCTTGATCTTCTCCACGTCGGCCTTGCTGTTATCCTTGAGCGTCAGACGCAGGCGCGTCATGCAGTTGGTGGCAACGGAAACATTCTCCGCACCGCCCACGAGCTCGAGGACATCGGTGGCAATCTGCTTGTTATCTACTGCCATGGGACCCCTCCCCATATCTTCGTGTGCCAGCCCCCTTGGCTAGGCACGCCTTTGGCCCGGCGACTATAACCCCTTACGGTTGCCGGACCCTTGGATACGCTTTTGTAAACAAGGTGTTTACTGAACGTTTACGGGCTTTAGTTTACACGGAGCGCCGAATTTATGGCAATTTTGCCGTCTACAGTCCGGTGAACGGTAGGAAATCGGGGGTGAACGTATTTGAATGGCGGGAGATGGTCTCTTTGACTGTCTATTGATATATGGCTCTTTACGTGGGCTTTTATTTTGATAAACACCTCTATGACCTGTTAGCTCATCAACAGAAGCCCTGCTAGAAGCTAGTAAACATATGTTTAGTAGTTCATGGCGTGTTCAATTTTGCCGTTTACCGAGTTCATCTGCTCGTTCTGCAATTCTGCATTAAACTAAACATGTTTAGATTGTATTGCCGCTTTTGTTTCGTATTGGCGGCGCAAAGGAGCAGCTCATGGAACTCAAATTGTGTACCTACGCAACCGTCACCACCTTGGGCGACTTTGGCCCCTGGATCAGCAAGGTCGTACTCGACCTGCCCTGCACCGTGCGCGCCAACGACATCGACGCGAACACCTTCCATATATATGTAGAGCGTCACGAGCGCTCGGGCGATGTTCTGATGCGCAAGGAACGCGGCGCCGACCATGCCGCGCCCTCCGTGGGTTACATCGACATTCTCGCCGCATATCCGTGCGACGAGAACGGACGTAAGCTCGCCGTGGGCACCCATGTGGCGCTCGAGGTCGCCGAGCAGCGCCTGACCAAGACCATCGAAGGCGGCGTCATGGGTTCGCGCATGCTCGATGACCAGCTGCACATCACGCAGCTCACAGCTCTTCCCGGCAACGACGGCGACGATCCCACCTGCGGCCTGGTCTTCGACACCTGCCGTGGCGATATCTGCCCTGCGCTCAAAGGCTGGAGCAACGCCACGCAAAAGACCGCCGTCGACGGCATCGCGCTCGAATACGGCTTCTTTGAGCCCGGCTTTAAAGCCGAGGACTCGGCATGCTTCAACCCCTTTGCGCCCGAGGCGACGGTCGTGCCCCAAAAGGCGCCGCTCGTGGTGTATCTGCACGGCGCCGGCGAGGGCAAGGGCGCCACGCAGGGCGAAGGCGCCACGCGCGCCTATATCGGCAACCGCGTGACGGCCATTAGCCAGGCGCAGATCCAGCGCTACTTTGGCGGCTTTGCCTGGGTGCTCGTGCCGCAGTCGCCCACGTTTTGGATGGACAACGGCGTCGAGCAGCTTGGCCACTCCAACCAGAGCATCTACTCCCCCGTGCTCAAGGCACTTATCGATGAGTTTGTCGCCGAGCATGCCGACCGCATCGACACCGACCGCATCGTGGTCGCCGGCCTTTCCAACGGTGGCTTTATGACCCTGCGCCTGTGCGCCGACTACCCCGATTTCTTCGCCGCCGGCCTTCCCTGCTGCGCCCCGTGGTACAACGCCACGGACGAGGACGTAGCCGCGCTCGCCAAGACGCCGCTGTGGTTTACGCACTCCAAGGGCGACGAGCTCGTGTCGCCGCAACAGACCGTGCTGCCGCTCACGGCACGCCTGCGCGATGCCGGCGCCAACGTGCACCTCACCTACTTTAGCCATGTCGAGGACCTGACCGGCGTGTATCGCGAGGCCGACGGCTCGGCCAAGAAGACGTTCAACCACGGCGTGTGGATCCACCAATTCAACGACCTGTGTTATCAAGACTTCGA
Organism: Coriobacteriaceae bacterium AF45-21; assembly: GCA_027682925.1. Taxonomy (GTDB): domain Bacteria; phylum Actinomycetota; class Coriobacteriia; order Coriobacteriales; family Coriobacteriaceae; genus Collinsella. The sequence continues at coordinate 5,327 of JAQCYU010000049.1, read as the reverse complement.
CGGGGGCAACGTACTCATCGACGGCGAGCCGGTGGGCTGCTGGGAGTGGTCGGCCAGGGTCGACCGCTAAGCCCTCCCATCGCGGGGACCGGGGTTTAGTCTTGCAAACGTCCTCGGGCATGCATGGGCTGGCGCTTTGCGCTTCGCGCTGCGCCTGCCCATGCCCCCTGCGGAGTGTTTGCAAGACTAAACCCCGGTCCCCGCTGCGTTGACGTTGCTGTGACCCTGGCCGGCCGCTTCTAGCGGGCCGCCGGGTCGGTGGCGATGGGGGCATGGGTCCCGTCTTGCCTTGCGCGTAACTGGCTGAATTGATTTTGATTGGAGCTGTTCCTATGTCCCAGAAGTTGACTCGGGTGATTGTTACTACCGATATGGAAGTCGACGATATGAACTCGCTCGTTCATTTGGCTCTGTATCTTAATTTGCTTGATGTTGAGGCTGTGGTGTATACGGCTTCGCAGTATCACTTTCTTGGGGATGGGGTTCATACGCTCGGCGAGGTGAATTCGCATTGGCGGACCAAAGGGCGGCGCTCTTATGAGTGGGCTGTTGTGCCTCATGAGCCCGATCCGCTAGCCGGCGAGCTTCGTGAGTATCGGCCGTTTCCCGAGCATTGGATTGAGAGTCTCTGGAGTAATGAATATGCCCAGGCTTGGCCGCAGTTGCAAGCAAATGCCGCCGCTGCCGGTGAGCCGCCGTTTCCCACGCCCGCCCAGATGATCGAGCGCACCTTTGTGGGAAATGTTGCCTTTGAGGGTGATGTGACTGAGGAAACTGAGGGGTCTCGCGTAATTGCGCTGGCGATTCTGGATGATGATCCGCGTACGTTATGGCTGCTCAGCTGGGGTGGTATGAATACGATCGTTCGCGCCCTCATGAGTATTGCCGAGCGCTATCGCGCCACGCCCGAGTGGCCCGCCGTACAGCAGCGGGTCTATCAGAAGGTGCGCGTGATGGGCGTTGCCGATGGTGTGGGGCAGGATAACTCGTGGCTCGACCATGGGCGCGAGCTCTTTCCCGAGCTCATCTTTTGGCGTACGCCCTATATGTATGGCAACTATTTCGACGCCAAAACAGCTCAGCCCGATACGCTGCCGCTGTTTAAGGCTCCTTGGCCCGAGCAGAATCTCACGCAGGGCAACGGCCCCCTCATGGCGCGCTATATGTTCTATGGCGATGGTAAGGTCTACGAAAACGAGCCCGAGCGCTTTCAGTTTGGCAAGCATGCCCGTCTGGATTGGGGCCTGGAAGGCATGCCCGCGGTGCAGTTTGAGCGCGGCGATTTTATGGCCGAAGGCGACAGCATGACCTATATTCCGCTGCTGCCGTTTGGCCTGCGCGGTATTGACGACCGCGACTTCGATACGCTACTCGGCCGCATGTTTCTTGATGGACACCCCGATGCGAAGGCGCCCGCCGATTTTGCCTCCATCAGCACGCCCGCAGACGACAATCTCAATCCCTACCTGCGTGCCTATCAGGAAGACTTTGCCGCCCGCGCGCAATGGTGTGCCCATGATCCGGCAGCCTGCTCGCATCCGGCGCATGTTGTCGAGGTCACGGCCGACCGCAGCGCCGCAGCCGGCGAGCGCATCGACCTTGCGGCGACCATCGTCGACCCCGACGGCAGGGGCTTCGATGCGCATTGGGATGTCGCCGTAGACCCGTCGAGCTATGCAGGCGTCCAGGATCTGTCGCTATGGCAAGAATGCACGGAGGATGCCACTTTCATCGTGCCCGCCGACGCACGACCCGGCGACCGCTTTGTGCTCACCCTCACCGTGCAGACGCGCGCCGAGTGCTCCTGCACCCGCTACACCCAGGTCGCCGTGACTGTGGCATAGCAAGGGCGACGCCACATTCGACAAAGAGTGTCCCCAGGCGCCAAACGAGCGGGGATTTTTGGACACCCAAATGACGAGAGTGGATAATCTCCCACTTTGAGCCTGCACACAGGCCAAAAACGGGAGATTATCCACTCTCATTCTGCGGGTACTCATTGGGGACGTACTTAAATGAGTAGTTTCACTCATTTAAGTACGTCCCCAATGACTAGTCAAAAATGGGCCATGTGTCCCAGTTGTGGAGACTCGTTGAGCCGTCTGGGTATCGTGAAAGGCTGCGCACTCCCCCATCATCAAAAGTGACACACGCTACCAGTTGATGGGAGGCAGCCATGGGCTTCTTTGACAAGATGTTCGAGAAGAAAGAGTGCGCGATCTGCGGTACCGAGCTGGGACTTCTCGGCAAGACCAAGATCAACGAGGGCTACCTGTGCAAAGAGTGCGTCGGCAAGCTCTCCCCCTACTTCCACGGCTATCGCTCCAGCACCGCGGACGATATCCGCGAGCAACTCGCCTACCGCGAGGCCAACGCCGAGCGCCTGGCGTCGTTCAATCCCACGCGCACGCTTTCTGCCGGACGCACCAACATCATGCTCGACGAAGACGCGGGCCTGCTGATCATCACCTCGCAGAGCCGCTGGCGCGACGCCAATCCCGACATCATCGAGTTCTCGCAGGTACTCGGCTGCGATATGGATATCGACGAGCATCGCACCGAGATCTATCGCGAGACCAAGGACGGCGAGCGCGAGAGCTACAACCCGCCGCGCTACGACCTGGATTACGACTTTAATCTGACCATTCACGTCAACACGCCGTACTTTACCGAGATCAACCTGCGCGTAAACGACTTCACCATCGATCAGCGCGGCTCCATCGAGTACCGCGAGGCCAAGCGCCAGGCAACCGAGGTCCGCGACGCGCTGGTGCAGCTGCGCCAGGAGACGCGCGACAGCGTTGTTGCCGCCAAGGCCCCCAAGGCGGCGGTGACCTGCCCCTTCTGCGGTGCGACCACCATTCCCGATGCCAGCGGGCGCTGCGAATACTGCGGCGGCGCCATCGGCGCATAGCCTCCGGCACGGAAAGGACCGATCATGGCCTTCGAGAGCGTTAACTATCAGTGCCCTGCCTGCGGTGGCCCCCTGCATTTTGCCAGCGCCGAGCAAAAGCTCGTCTGCGACTACTGTGACTCACGCTTTGAAGTCGAAGAAGTCGAGGCCCTCTATCGCGAGCGCCAGGACAAGGCCGACGCCAAAGCCGATGCGGCAGCCGCAACGCCCAAGTCCGTCGCCGACGACGCGGTGCAGGAGCTCGCCCAAAACGCCGGCTACATCTGCTCGTCGTGCGGCGCCGAGCTCGTGTCCGACGGCACCGTCGCCGTCACCACCTGCCCGTACTGCGGTAACTCCGCCGTGGCGCCCGGCCAGCTCTCAGGCGACTTCTCGCCCGACCTGGTGATTCCGTTTAAGCTCGGGCACGACGACGTCACAGCCGCACTCAAGGAACACTACAAGGGCAAGATCTTGCTGCCCAAGAGCTTTGTCACCGGCAACCACATCGACGAGGTCCAAGGTGTCTACGTGCCGTTTTGGCTCTACGGCGCCCGCGTGGACGGCGAAGTGTACTTTGACGCGACCAACGAGACCGTGACCGAGGAATCCGACCGCACCGTCACGACCACCGACCACTACGATGCCTATCGCAAGGGCAATATCTCGTTTAAGCGCGTGCCCGTCGACGGATCGTCCAAGATGCCCGACGGCCACATGGACGCCATCGAGCCGTTTGACTACGACGCGCTGCGTCCGTTCTCGGTCGCATATATGCCCGGCTACATCGCCAACCGTTACGACGAGGACTGCGAGACCTGCAAGGCGCGCGCCGAGCGCCGTATGGAAGAAAGCACGATCTCGGCCCTGCGCGAGACTGTCGTCGACGAATACGACGATGCCACGGTCGAAAGCAAGCAGCTCGACTACACCTGGGAAGACAGCGACTACGCCCTGTTCCCCGTCTGGATGCTCTCCACCTCGTGGAACGGCAAGAGCTACCTGTTTGCCATGAACGGCCAGACCGGCCGCTTGGTCGGCGAGCTCCCCTGTTCCAAGCCCAAGCTCGCCATCGCCTCGGTGCTGTTCTTTGTGATCGGATTTATCCTCTCCCAGATTCTCTTTATGGGTGAGAACGCCTTCGATCCGGATTACCTCGCCTTTGATATCGAGGGCATCCTCATCAACATCGTCGCGCCGCTGATCATCGTGATTATCGGAGACGTGCTACTGGTAGGCCAGCTCAAGACGGCCAACGAGGCCACCCACGCCGACGAGTACTGCGGCGAGCTCGACCTGACCGAGAAGCACGACACCTTCAACCACACCGAGACCACCGTTGTCATGAAAGACGACAAGGACGACTAAGCAATCCGACCAATACCACCCGGCCTTTGACGAGAAAGGAAGATCACCATGGGACTCTTGAAAGCTGGATTGGGAGCTGCCGGCGGCGTCATGGCCGACCAGTGGAAGGAATTTATCTACTGCGAATCGATGCCTGCTGACGTCTTGGCCTGCAAGGGCAGCAAACGCACCGGTGACCGCAGCTCCAACACGCGCGGCGAGGACAACGTCATCTCCAACGGCTCGGTCATCGCCGTCAACGACGGCCAGGGCATGCTCGTGGTGCAAAACGGCAAGATCATCGAAGTCGCGCTGGAGCCTGGTGAGTTCGTCTTCGATACCGGCAGCGAGCCGAGCGTCTTTAGCGGCAACCTGGGCGATTCCATCAAGGAGACCTTCGCCAATATCGGCAGCCGCTTTACCTTTGGCGGCGACGCGGGCAAGGACCAGCGTGTCTACTTCATCAACACCAAGGAGATCATCGGCAACAAGTACGGCACCGCCTCGCCTGTGCCCTTCCGCGTGGTCGATAACAACATTGGCCTGGACGTCGACATCTCCGTGCGTTGCAACGGCGAGTATTCGTACCGCATCACCAACCCGCTGCTGTTCTACACCAACGTGTGCGGCAACGTGACCGATAGCTACACGCGCGACAAGATCGACAGCCAGCTTAAGTCCGAGCTGCTCACCGCCCTGCAGCCCGCCTTTGCCAAGATCTCGGAAATGGGCATCCGCTACAGCGCCATCCCCGGCCACACCACCGAGCTCGCCCGCGCGCTCAACGAGGTCCTCTCTGCCGATTGGCGTGACCTGCGCGGCGTCGAGATCGTGAGCTTTGGCGTCAACTCCATCGCCGCCTCGCAAGAGGACGAGCAGATGATCAAGGATCTGCAGAAAGCCGCGGTCATGCGCGATCCCACCATGGCGGCAGCCAACATTGCCAGCGCCCAGAGCGACGCAATGCGCGCGGCAGCCGCCAACCCCAACGGCGCGATGGCAGGCTTTATGGGCATGGGCATGGCAGGTGGCATGGGCGGCATGAACGCCAGCCAGCTGTTCGCCGCCGGCCAAGCACAGCAGCAGG
>JAQCYU010000048.1 GCA_027682925.1 Coriobacteriaceae bacterium AF45-21 | reverse complement strand
CCCGGTCCCGTTCCGAACCCGGAAGCTAAGCCCCATCGCGCCGAGAGTACTGCGGGGCCAGCCCGTGGGAGGCCAGGGCGCCGCTGACCGGTGGACGGCACCGAGCCGTCATCGAACTGAGAAGGGGGAGGCCTCGCGGCCTCCCCCTTTTTTGCGTTTATTGGGCGTAAATGAATTACATCAGACGATCTTATTGTTTTTGGTATTGAGCTTTTATTTAAAGAAAATAAATCGAATAACAAGGGCAACTGCTATGGCCACAATGATTAAAAGCAGGATTGTCAGTCGATGCTGCTTGCGTCGTTTACTTGACGAAACGAAGATTGATTTTCCCTGTTTTGGCGTTTCGAGATAGCGAGCCGAATGCGTCAAGGTTTGCTTTGGTCGAGGACCTCTTTGTTGATTGGCGGCGGATACTTTCAGTGGCTCCTCACTAGCTGCGCTGTTTTTAGATAATGGTGCGTCTTTCAGATATACAGGGTCTCCCGAGGCGACGCCCATGTGCTTACGTCCTGTCTGGGTATCCTCGAGCGTTTGATATCGATTTCTCGTCACATACTCGGGCTCTGCATCATTAATGGGCTCTTGCGAGATGTGGGGGCGATGGAACCGTGGCGGCTGCGTGGAAGTATCTCCCCCCTGCGTCGGCATAAACATTTTGTTCTGGTTTTGGTCGTCCATGATGCCCTTTAGCTCGTTACCAACAACGTGTACGCGCTCATTGTAAGCCCCTTGTTATTTGTAGCTGCGAACATACTCGTTATTTAAGCTCTGGTTCAAAGAACCTTAACCTTACTAAAACCTGAGTCATACACACTTAGATATGCTTATAGTACTTGACTCAAAAAACTTTATAGTCGATGTATATATAAGCACTGTGTGGGCATATATAAGAGCGTCAAAAGAAGTCCCAGTCACCTAGAAGATGGCTCGGCAGTCCTAAAAGGAGTGGTAAACATGGCAAGCATGGTTCCTTATCGTTCGGTTTTTGGCGTTCGCCCCTCTGCAAGCTCGCTGTTCGATCTGTTTGATGATATGACCGACCTTGCAAACAACTCGATTGCTTCCAAGGCGTTTCCCGTTGACGTTGAGGATAAGGGCGACGGCTATGAGGTCAAGGCCTATCTGACCGGTGTCGCCAAGGACGATATCGATGTCGAGCTTAACGAGGGCCGTCTGTCCATTAGCGTGAATGTCGAGGAAGACGAGGAGAACGAGGGCAAGAACTTCCTGCAGAAGGAGTTCAGCTCGTACAGCGCGACGCGTGGCGTGTATCTAAAGGACGCTTCGAGCGAGGGCCTCTCGGCTAAGTACGCTGACGGCATCCTGACCGTTACGGTTCCCAAGATCGTCGAGAAGAAGAACGTTACGAAGATCTCCATCGACTAACTTCGTTGGTGTTCTGCGCTATTAAAAGACAGCAAAAGGGGCTGGGAAGCGATTCTCGGCCCCTTTTGCTGTCTAGGACAGTCTATTGAATGGTTGCCGGCTGATACTGACTCGCAGGGCGTATCGAGAGTTTTCGCGATCCTTGGAGAAGGGTTGCGGAGCTGCCGACCTCGTCATCCAGGGTTGCGGCCAGAGCTTTGGCATAGCTTTTGACGGTAAGGCTCGGACGATTGTTATCTTGGCTGATATGCATGGCAATGAGCTGTTCGGTGCGATCTGTAACAAGTTCGCGCGCGGCTTCGGCGGCTTGGCTGTTGGAGAGGTGTCCCCTTGCAGACAGGATGCGCTCCTGAAGAAAGCGGGGATATTCTCCCTCGCGCAGCATGGTCACATCGTGGTTGCTTTCGAGCGCGAGGACTCGACAATCTTTGAGGGTGTTCATGGCTTGGCTCGATAGCTCTCCGGTGTCGGTGGCAAAGCCGATGGAATCATCGAGGGCGTCGAATCGATAACCGACTGGATTGATGACATCGTGTGATGTTGAGTAGGTTTGCACGTGGATGCCGGCAATGGATAGGGTGTCACCGGGATCGAATTCCTCGACAGGCAGATGCGAAAGATTTTCTTTGTTCGAAAGAGTGCCCCTGCTGGCAAAGAGGGGGCCGTGCCAGTGCTTGCACCAGACATCGAGGCCCTTGATGTGATCGCTATGCTCATGAGTAATGAGAAGAGCCGAGACGTTGTCTGTCGAGAGCCCCAGTTCTGCCATGCGCTTTAATGTCTCGCGGCGAGACAGTCCGTCATCGACCATAATGAGCCCCTGCGGGCCCTCGATGAGTGCGCAGTTGCCTTTAGAACCACTGCCGAGGATATGAAGGTGCAGACGAGACATAAGATTCCAAAGGATACAATGGGTGCGGACGAATAGAGGAGGAAGCGAATGCCAACGGTATCACAGCATTATGGACACCATGCCGTGCCCGGGGCAGTCGATGAGACCCGAACGAGGCAGCAGGCTGCTCCTGTCGTGCTCATGGTATCAGGCGGCGCGGACTCGACGGCACTGCTTCTTATGGCGTGCACATCAAAGCTGGATATCCAAGACGGACGCGGTGTTGCCCCCATTGCTCGCGAGCGCCTGCATGTGCTGCATGTAAACCATCATCTGCGCGGCAAGGCGTCCGATGGCGACGAGGCCTTTGTGCGTGAGCTCTGCGCGAAATATGGTTTACCGCTGTGCGTGGAGCACGCTTATTTTGATGGGGAGTCGGGCAATATTGAGGCCGCGGCCCGCGAGGTGCGCTATGCCGCGGCGCGGAGGTATGTTCGCGAGCTCTGCGCCCAGACGGGGGCACCGCGAACGGCGGCTCGTATCTGCACCGCGCACACGTCTTCGGATCGCGCGGAAACGTTTTTGATGAACGCGATTAAGGGTTCAGGGCCCGCTGGCCTATCGAGCATTCCTCGCCGGAGGAATATCGTGGTGCGTCCCTTGCTCGACCTAACTCATGGCGAGCTCGTGGGCTATCTACAGGTACATGGTCAGCCGTGGCGTGAAGACGAGAGCAATGAGGATATCTCGTATCTGCGAAACTACGTGCGCCATCGAGTGATGCCGGTGGTGGCGCAGCGCAACGCGAGCGTCTGCAAGACGATTGGCGCCGCCTGCGAGATCTTAGGCGATGAGGACGCGTTTTTGTCTCAGCTTTCGGCACAGGCGTTTCGAAGCTGCCTGCGTAAGGAGGCGGCGGGCGCGCTGGTGCTCGATGCCAGGCGCCTTGCTGCGGCCGAGGTGGTAATCGCGCGGCGTATCGTGCGACTGGCAATTAAGCGCATCGATCCGGACGCTCGTCCAGAGATGCGACATGTGGAGCGAGTCCTTTCCTGCGTTGCCGAGGGCGCCGGCTCGGTCACGCTTCCGGCGGGGATTGACGCACGCATTGAGTTTGGCATGCTGGCGTTCAAGGCGCCGGCGGCTCGCGAGGGCCTGGTCGCGGACTGGGTTACCGTACCCGGTCGTTTGCCGTTGGGCGGGGGACGTATGCTGGTCACAGAACCGATGGCCGTTGAGCCGGGATGCGATATCGTGCGCCGCGCCCGTGAGCTTGCAGCTGCCGGGGAAGTGACAGCTTTGGTAGACGCGGCTGCTCTGGGTTTTGCCGACAGCGATAGTGAGCGGATCCTGGCGGGCTCGCGTGGCGAGATCCCTGCCGAGGCGCGATTGGCGCGCCTGTGGGTGGACGGTCCCGCACCGGGAGACGTGATGTGCCCGTTAGGGATGAGTGGTCGAAGCAAGAAAGTATCCGACTTGCTAGGTGAGGCTCGCATTCCCGTTTCCGAGCGCGCCGGCGTGCCCATGGTGAGGACGGCGCCGGGGGGCGCCGTGGTGTGGGTCGCCGGAGTTCGCGCGGACGAGCGTTTTAAGTGCACGGCCGCAACGCGCGTGGCATATCTGCTCCGCGTGGTCGATGCGGAATAGCGTCCCACGCCAGCTATTCTGTGCGACGTTGACGGTATTCCCGCGCTGATGGCGTACGGGCTGGAAAATATACCCCGTGCGCTGCTAAAATGTGAAGTTCGCGTCCATACGGCGGTGTGTGGGCGATAAGCACAAGAAAGGGTTGTCATGGCTTCTCAACATCCGGATATCGAGAAGGTTCTGTTCACGCAGGAGGATATCGACGGTATCGTCTCTCGCCTGGGCGAGGAGATTACTCGCGACTACGCGGGTAAGGATCTGGTGCTGATTGCGGTCCTGCGCGGCGCCGTGGTCTTTATGGGCGACCTGATGCGTAAGATCGAGCTGCCGACCAACATCGATTTCATGGCTGTTTCGAGCTATGGCGACGGTGTGAAGTCCTCGGGTATCGTGCGTATCATTAAGGACCTGGATATCGACATCCGCGGTCGCGACGTGCTGATCGTCGAGGACATTCTGGACTCGGGCCTGACGCTCAAGTATCTGATGAAGAACCTCGAGAGCCGCAAGCCCGCTTCTCTGGAGGTCGCCGCCTTCCTGTGGAAGGACGTTGAGGACCGCGTCTCGGCCATCACGCCCAAGTATGTTGGAACCCATTGCCCCGATGCCTTTGTGGTGGGCTACGGCCTCGACTATGCCGAGCGCTATCGTAACCTTCCGTATCTGGGCATTTTGAAACCGGAGGTTTATTCGTAAGATGCCCGACGACCGTAACGATAACAATTCCCAGACTCCCCGGGACCCAAAGATCCCGGGGATGCCCGGAGGCAAGAAGCCCACGCGTACGGGCTGGCTGTATTTTATTTTGGCTTGCGCGCTTCTGGGCTACGCCTTCTTTAACATGGGCTCCGGCTTTGCCAATTCCAGCAATACCGTTAAGCTCGCGACGAGCGAGATGGTGAGCGCCATCAAGCAGGATCGCGTCGAAGATCTGACCTATACGGTTCAAGACGGAAGCGTGACGGGTCATTACTGGAAGACGAAGAAGGACAAGGGCGATACGAGCGAGCTCAAGAGCTTCTCTTCGACCTATGTCGGCTCCGATTCGCTTGCCGAGCTCATGGCGGAGCACCCCGATACCAAGTACATCGTCAACACCAACGATCCCGATTTTTGGGGCGACTTGGCGATGAGTGTGCTTCCGACGATCGCCCTTATCGCCATCATGTTCTACTTTATGCGCCAGATGATGGGCGCCAACAACAGGAACATGCAGTTTGGCAAGACCAACGCCAAGACCAACGAGGCCACACGCCCCAAGGTCAAGTTTGAAGACGTTGCCGGCGTGGACGAGGCAGTCGAGGAGCTCGAGGAGATCCGTGACTTTTTGAGCGATCCGGATCGCTATCGCAAGCTGGGCGCCAAGATCCCGCGTGGCGTGTTGCTGGTTGGCCCTCCGGGCACCGGTAAAACGCTGCTGGCCAAGGCTGTTGCCGGCGAGGCGGGCGTGCCGTTCTTTAGCATCTCGGGTTCCGACTTTGTCGAGATGTTCGTAGGTGTCGGCGCCAGCCGTGTGCGTGACCTCTTTAAGGAGGCCAAGTCCCAGGCCCCGTCGATCATCTTCATCGATGAGATCGACGCCGTGGGACGTCAGCGCGGAGCCGGCTTGGGCGGCGGTCACGACGAGCGCGAGCAGACGCTCAACCAGCTGTTGGTCGAGATGGACGGCTTTGAGGAAAGCGAGTCGGTCATCCTGATCGCTGCGACCAACCGTCCTGACATCCTGGATCCGGCATTGCTGCGTCCCGGCCGTTTTGACCGTCAGGTTACGGTCGACCGTCCGGATGTGAAGGGCCGCGAGCAGATCTTGCGCGTGCATGCCGAGAACAAGCCGATGGACGAGGACGTTAAGTTTGAGAAGCTCGCCCAGATGACCGTTGGCTTTACCGGCGCCGATCTGGCAAATCTGCTCAACGAGTCTGCGCTGCTGGCTGCTCGCCGCCATCGTTCCGTGATCTCGATGGACGAGGTCGAGGAGTCGATGGAGCGCGTGATTGCCGGACCGCAGCGCAAGGGTCGCGTGATGACCGAAGCCGAGCGCACTACGATTGCCTACCACGAGAGCGGCCATGCCCTGGTGGGCCACATCCTGGAGCACTCCGATCCGGTTCACAAGATTTCGATTGTCAGCCGCGGCCAGGCTCTGGGTTACACGCTGCAGCTTCCGCAGGAGGATCACTTCCTCAAGACCAAGAACGAGATGCTCGACGAGCTTGCCGTGTTCTTGGGCGGTCGCGTTGCCGAGGAGCTCATGTGCGACGACATCACGTCGGGCGCGAGCAACGACCTGGAGCGCGCGACCAAGATGGCGCGCGAGATGGTCACGCGCCTGGGTATGAGCGAGGAGCTGGGCACGCAAGTGTTTGGCGAGGCGCAGCATCAGGTGTTCCTTGGTCGCGATTACGCCGATCACCAGGATTACTCCGAGGAGACGGCACGCCGCATCGATATCGAGGTTCAGCGCATCATGCGCGAAGCCCATCGTCGTGCGGTCGAGATTTTGGATGCCCGTCGCGATCAGCTCGATCTGATGGCGAAGGTGCTGCTTGAGCGCGAGACCGTCGAAGGCGACGCCGTGAACGCCCTGCTCGACAACGAGTGGGATGCGTACCTTGAGCGCGAGGGCGATATCCTGGCGGCCAAGGAGGAGCGCAATGCCAAGGCGGCCGGCATGCCGACCAAGAAGCGCGCGCCTCGCATGAGCGAGGAGGAGCTGGCGGCTGATGCCGCGGCCTTTGCGCAGGCGGCCATGCAGGAGGATGCCGAAGCCGCATCCGATGATGCTGACGATGACCATGCCGTCGTCGATGCCGATGCCGACACCGACGCCGACAAATAGTCTTTGTGGCGAAAGCCTCTGCGGGGAAACCTGCGGGGGCTTTTTCTTTTGAGCGATATGGGGCCGTCTGTTGATTGGGGACAGACTTAAATGAGCGTTTTCACGCATTTAAGTCTGTCCCCAATCAACATTGCTGCGGCACTTTGCTCGGCTAAAGCGTACAATAGCGCCTATGTGAAAGGGGAACAGATGATCAACGAAACTATGTATGCTCGCGGTGCGGAAAGCTCCATCATCCGTGAGATTTTTAGCTATGGCCTTGAGCGCAAGGCGCAGATCGGTGCGGAAAACGTATTCGATTTTTCGCTGGGCAACCCGAGTGTTCCGGCGCCCGCTGCCGTGGCTGAGTCGATTAAGAAGGCCCTGGAGCTGCCGAGCGACCAGCTGCACGGCTACACGCCCGCACCGGGCCTGCCGCAATGTCGTGCCGCTGTGGCCGAATCGCTCAACCGCCGCTTTGGCACGAGCTATGAGGGCAAAGACGTCTTTATGACGGTGGGTGCCGCGGCTTCGCTCACCTGCACGCTCAACGCCGTTACGAACCCGGGCGACGAGGTTATTGTTATCGCCCCGTACTTTCCGGAGTATCGCGTTTGGATTGAGAAGGCCGGCTGTACGTGTGTTGAGGCGCTCGCCGATGAAGATACGTTCCAGCTGAGCGTGGACAACGTGCTCAAGGCGATCAGCGATAAGACGGCGGCCGTCATCATCGACTCTCCCAACAATCCGACCGGTGCCGTATATACATGCGACACGCTGACGCGACTGGCCAACGTTCTGCGCGAGGCCAACGCTCAGCGCGATCCCGAGAATCCGATTATGCTCATCTCGGATGAGCCGTACCGCGAAATCGTGTACGGTGCCGAGGTGCCTTGGGTGCCCTCGATTTACGAGCACACCATCGTGTGCTACTCGTATTCCAAGTCGCTGTCGCTGCCGGGTGAGCGCGTGGGGTGGATCTTGGTTCCCAACACCAATCCGCAGGCCGCCCGTCTGATGCCGGCTGTTGCGGGTGCTGCCCGTACGCTGGGTTTTGTATGCGCACCGGCACTCTTCCAGCGCGTAATTATCGACTGCATCGATGAGCCGAGTGACGTTGAGGCCTATGCACGCAACCGCACCGCGCTTACCGACGCACTAGCGGAGTATGGCTACACCTATGTTGAGCCGGATGGCGCGTTCTACCTATGGGTGAAAGCGTTGGAGCCCGATGCGAATGCGTTTTGCGAGCGCGCAAAGAAGTATGAGTTGCTTGCGGTTCCCTCGGACAGCTTTGGTATGCCGGGTTGGTTCCGCCTGGGCTATTGCGTGAGTTACGAAACGATTGTCAATTCGCTACCCGCTTGGAAACAGTTGGCGGACGAGTATCGTTAAAAGCAAAGCGATCTGCCTACAATGTTTTACGTGAAACGGGGTTTGGTGTTAAGCCGGACCCCGTTGTCATGGACGTTGTGTCTTTGGGATGGAGTGGTTTTACGACTATCGAAGGCTATGCGTACAATGAATATAAGCGACGGCCGTGCCAGATAAGGAGACCTGATGCCCTACCTGCTTTCTTGTGACATTCATACCCATACGATGTTCTCTGCGCATGCATATTCGACCATTGAGGAGAATGTGTACTGGGCGGCAGAGCGTGGTCTGCAGGTGCTCGGATCTGCCGACCATTTGAGCTCTATGGTTACGGCTTGCCCCAATGACCTGCGCAGTTACCAGTTCTTTATCAACCAGGATATCTGGCCGCGCATTTGGAGCGGCGTGCTGGTGCTGCGTGGTGCCGAGGCCGATATCGTTTCGCTGGACGGAAGCCTGTTTGGCGAGGACACTCCTGTCACGCTCGATATTGCCGGCGATTCGTACAGCCGTCAGCATTCGCTGTTCGATTTGGTTACGCGTAATTTGGATTATTTGGTTGCGAGCGTGCATAATTCGCAGATTGCTGAAGGCGCGACGCTGGCCCAGACGACCGAGATGTATATCAATGCCCTGGAGCACCCCAAGGTGTTCATGCTGGGTCACACGGGGCGTTCGGGCGTGCCGTTCGATATCGACGAGGTGCTGTTGGCAGCTAAGGCCAAGCACAAGATTATCGAGATCAACAACCATAGTCTTGAACACGGTGTCGACACTGAGCATTGGGCCGTATGCCGCAAGATCGCCGAGCGCTGCGCCGAGCTGGGCGTGGGCATTGGCGTGTCAACCGATGCCCACATTGGCATGGCCATTGGCAAGCTCGATCACGCGCGCAAGATGCTCGACGAGATTCACTTCCCGCTGGATTTGATCGTGACGCGCGACCGCGAGACGCTGCTGCGCGAGATGGCGGCAGCCGGCGTGTGCGATCTGCGCAATGGGATGTAGCGGAGTTTATAAACCAAGCGAAGGGGGCGGCCCAGACGGGTCGCCCCCTTTCTTGTCCCAAAAATCTACTGAGGTTGGTTAGCGGCGTTCGAGGACCGCTACGGTTTCGGTGTGGTCGGTGTGAGGGAACATGTCGACGGGCGTGATCTTGAGCAGGCGATAGCCTCCGTCGAGGAGCTGGTGCAGGTCGCGCTCTTGGGTCACGGGGTTGCAGCTGATATAGGTGATGCGGCGCGGCTTAAGTGCGCAGGCAGCTTCGAGGAACTCGGGCGTGGAGCCGGCGCGCGGCGGGTCGATGGAAAGAACGTCGACGCGTTCGTTGTTGTCGGCGGCATCCAGGATGTAGTCGGTGGCGTCGTCGGCCATAAACCAAGCGCTGCGGGTGAGGCCGTTGAGCTCGGCATTGCGACGTGCGTCGGCAATGCCCGCCGGGTTGCGCTCAACGCCGAGCAGCATAATGCCGATACCCTTGTTCTGGGCATCTTTAGCTGCGCAAAGACCGATGGTACCGCTGCCACAGTAGGCGTCCATGAGCACATCGCCCTGGTGCAAATCCATGCCGTCGATAGCGAGCTGATAGAGCAGCTCGGTCTGTTGCGGGTTGGTCTGATAAAACGCGGTGGGGGAGATATCGAATTCGCAACCGAGCAGCTGGTCGCGCATGCACTCGGCGCCATATACAATGCGGGTTCTCGCCGAGGATGGCGTTGCCGGGACGTCCGTTGATGTTTTGGGCGACGGTGACGATGTGCGGATTGAGCGCGGCGACAGCCTCAAAGAACTCCTGCGCATGCGGTAAGTCACGCTGGGCGGTCACGAGCGTAACCATGACCTGGTCGGTACGCCAACCGCAGCGGACGACGGCATAGCGGAGCAAGCCCAGATGCTTGTCCTCATTAAAGGCGGGAATATGCAGCCGCTCAGCTTCGCGTGCGATGCCGTTGAGAATCTGACGGGCGCCCGGTGCCTCGACGGGGCATTCGGGTACGGCAACGATCTTGTGCGTGCCGCGCTCAAAGAAACCGCAACGGACGGCGTCCTCCTTACCGGGAGCAAAGGGAGTGGCAGCCTTATGACGAAAGCCACGCGGCGCAGGATATTTGCCCGGGTCGCCCAGGGTGACTCCCATACCGCGAATGGGGTCGACGCTGATACCCTCGCGCTCGCAAAGAGCAGCAAAAAGCTCCTCCATGGCGGCCTGCTTGGCGGCGAGCTGCTTCTTATAAGGACGATTGAGCGCCGTACACCCACCGCAATCTTTCATGATGGAACAAGGAGACTTGGAATCAACGGTCTTGCGCGCAGACGGAGCCGGATTCTTATACGGGCGCTTGGAGCGAGTCTGAGAAGCCTTATCCTCGCTCCGACGAGAGCCGGGACGCTTGGCCTTAGCCCTGTTCTTGGTCGATTTGCTTTTTGCAGCTTTAGAAGACTTGGATTTCGAAGAAGATTTCTCCTCCTTCGACCCCTCAACCGCCTCCACCAAAGCACGACGAGCCCTACGCTCCGCACGAGATTCTGCCATCAATAACTCCACTTATTCATGAATTAAAGCTGCAAGTATTGTACCGTGCCAAGCCAGCAGACGATATGCAAGCGGTTTATTCGTGTCAGTGATAAGCCCAACGATGTTTGCCCGGCGTGGGCGGGGAGCGGCGCGTAATTAAGTTTGTCGCGAGTTCCGCACGCAAAGGAAAGCACTTAATGTGCTTTCCGTCTTGCGCAGGACTGT
>JAQCYU010000047.1 GCA_027682925.1 Coriobacteriaceae bacterium AF45-21 | reverse complement strand
CCAACGCCACCGACGCCGAGCTTTTGCGCGCGCTCGGCCGCACGCGCGTGGCGGCCTTTGTGCAGGCCAACGGCGGGCTCGACATGGTGATTAACGAGGGCGGCTCGGCCGCACGCGCGTGGCGGCCTTTGTGCAGGCCAACGGCGGGCTCGACATGGTGATTAACGAGGGCGGCACCAACCTTTCGGGTGGCCAGCGCCAGCGCGTGTGCATGGCACGCGCCCTGCTGCACGACTCGCCGATCTATGTGTTTGACGAGGCGACGAGCAACGTCGATGCCACAAGCGAAGCCGCAATCGGCGAGGTCATTGCATCGCTCGCCGGCGAGCACACCGTAATCGTGGTGGCGCATCGCCTGTCGACAATCGTGGACGCCGATCAGATTCTGGTGCTGGAGCGCGGTCGCATTGCCGAGCGCGGGACTCACGGCGAGCTCTTGGCAACCGCGGGCGCCTATGCGCGCATGTGGAACAGCCAGGAGCAGCTCTCGGCATATGCGTATGCGGAGGGTGATGCCGAGGATGCCGGCGCGGTTGAGGCTGTTGACGGCAGCACCGCCCGTACCGATGGCCTCAACGGTGCCGGCTCGTCTTCCGCTGCCGCGGTGCCTGACTCCGGCCGCGCCCGTCGCTCGGCGCCGTCCATCATGTGGCGCATGATGGGGCTCGTCCGACCGCTTGCCGGCTGGCTTGTGCTAGCCGTCGCGCTGATGGGGCTCGTCCGACCGCTTGCCGGCTGGCTTGTGCTAGCCGTCGCGCTGGGCAGCATTGGCATGCTCACCGCCGCGTTCGTGCCGGCCTTTGGCGCCCTTGGCCTTATGGCCGCGCTGGGCCGCAACGCCTTGGGGCTTGGTCTTATCGTCACATGCGCGGCCTGTGCCGCCTGCGGCATCGCGCGCGGGCCGCTCCACTACGGCGAGCAGCTCTGCAACCATTACATCGCATTCCGTCTGCTCGCACACATTCGCGACCTGGTGTTTGGCGCCCTGCGCCAGCTCGCCCCCGCCAAGCTCGAGGGCCGCGGCAAGGGCGAGCTCGTGAGCCTGGTCACCTCGGATATCGAGCTGCTCGAGGTCTTCTACGCGCACACCATCTCGCCCATTGCCATAGCTCTGGTCTGCACCGTTGTGTTTGAGGGCTTTTTGCTGGCTGTGAGCCCCGAGCTCGCGGGCATCGCGCTCGTGGCCTACGCGGTCCTGGGCGTGCTGCTGCCCCTGACCTCGGCCAAGGCATGCAGCACCACCGGCCGCCAGAGCCGCGAGGGCGCCGGTAAGCTGGGCGCCTTTGTACTCGACAGTCTGCGCGGCGCGGGCGAGACCATAGACCATCCAGTTTGCCGGTGGCACCGATCGCAGCCGTGCCCTGGGCAAGCTGACCGAGCAAGTCGGCGCCGTGGACGCGCGCCTCAAGCGCCGCCAGGCGGTCAGCGAGGCCGTAGCCGATGCGCTTATTCTTGTGGCTAATCTGGTGATGCTCGGGCGTGCGCTGCAGCTGGTGGCTGCGGGAACGATTGACTTTGCCGCAGCGTTTGTCGCCGTCTTTACCTTTGTGTCGTCGTTTGGCTCGGTGATGGCCGTGAGCCGCCTGGGCGCCTCACTGCAGGAGACGCTCGCCTCGGGCGCACGCGTGCTCGATTTGCTCGACGAGCAGCCCCAGTGCGCCGAGGTCGCCGATGGACAGAACGTTGAGTTTGCCGGCGCCGCAGCCGAGCATGTGAGCTTTAGCTATGTGGGCGGCGTGGACGCGGGCGGTGCGGGCGCCACAGAGCAGGTCGCGAACGACACCGCTGCGAGTCTCATCCTCGACGACGTGACCTGCACCTTTGCGCCCGGTACCATGACCTGCATCATGGGGCGCTCGGGTTCGGGCAAGTCGACGCTGCTTAAGCTGCTCATGCGCTTTTGGGACCCCGCAGCCGGCACCATCACGGTGAGCGGCGTCGATGCCCGCCACATCAACACGGCGAGCCTGCGCAGCCACGAGGCCTATATGACCCAGGACACGCATCTGTTCTGCGGCACCGTACGCGAGAACCTGCTGGTCGCGCACGCCAACGCCACCGATGCCGAGCTGCTCGACGCTTGCCGCTCCGCCTCACTCACCACGCTCATCGACCGTCTGCCGCAGGGACTCGACACGCCCGTTGCCGAGCTGGGCGACTCGCTTTCGGGCGGCGAGCGCCAGCGCATCGGCCTTGCGCGCATCTTCCTCAACGACGCACCCTTCATCTTGCTCGACGAACCCACCAGCGCGCTCGATGCTCTCAACGAGGCGTCCGTGATGCAGGCAATCGACGAGCTCAAGCGCCGCGGCAAGACCATTGTGCTCGTGAGCCACCGTGCCAGCACCTGCGCGTTTGCCGATTTCTCGCTTTCGGTCGAGCACGGGAGGCTGAGCTAATGGCGCGCCCAGTCGACACACCGGAGCTAGCACGCAAACGTGAGCGTGAGGCCCAAATGGTGTCGCAGATGATTGCGCTGTGGTGTCGTGGGCATCATGGCGGCGGGCATGTGGTCGAACAGGCTGGCGGCGATGAGTCCGTGCGCGTGAAACTCGGCCTTCGAACCATTACGCTCTGCCCCGAATGCGCCGAGCTGCAGAAATACGCCATCGCGCGCATTGAGCACTGCCCGCACATGGGCACCAAGACATTTTGCTCGGCATGTCCTTCGCATTGTTACCGGCCTGCCATGCGCGAGAAGATCCGCGAGGTTATGCGTTGGTCGGGACCGCGTATGATCCGCTATCGCCCCATCACCGCCGTGAGACACGCGATGGTAACAGTGCAGGCCAAACGCGCGGCGGCACGAAGCAAGTAGTCGCCGGCGCCGGCACGCGCCGCCCCGCCTTTCCACTCGATTTCGGCACCCGGCGTGCGCGGCGTGTTGAGAGCTGCACCATTACAATGGAGCGGATTCACCAAATGCAAAGGAGTCGCCATGCCCGCCTGCCCGCTGGTCGATTGCCATACTCATACCTCGTTCTCGGACGGGCACGCCTCGTTCGAGGACAACGTCCGTGCCGCTGCTGCCGCCGGCTGCCGCGTCATGGTCTCGACCGACCACCTTACCCTGCCCGCCAGTATGGATGCTAACTGCGAGGTGCAGGTCGTCGAGGGCGACTTGCCGGCACATCGTTTGGCCTTTGAGGACGCCCGCAAACTCGCCGCGCAGATTGCGCCGGAGCTCACCTTTATCTACGGTTTTGAATGCGATTGGTACGAGGGCTGCGAGCCCTTGGTAGAGCACTGGTCCCAGGGCGCCGTCGTACGTCTGGGCAGCGTGCACTGGATTGGCAACCCGGGCGATATTGCGGCAGGCGCCGCGGGCACGGCAGGGACAGAGGACGTCGCGCGCCCCGATACACCCGATTCCCTTTGCGGTTGGATCGACGACGATACCAACTTGCATGTTTGGGAAAACTTAGGCGTGCGCGGCGTGTGGGAGTGCTACGTCGACGACTGGTGCCGTGCTTGCGAAAGCTCACTCAACTTTGACGCGATGGCCCATCCCGACCTGGTCATGCGCTTTTCGAGGACGGCTTTGCACCCGACTTTGACCCCGCGCCGTTTTGGGAGCAGATGGCCGAATGCGCCCACGATACGGGTCGCCGCGTTGAGGTCTCGACCGCCGCACCGCGCAAGGGGCTCGACGATTACTACCCCGCGACCGGGCTGTTGCGCCGCTTCGCCCATGCCGAGGTGCCCATCACCTTTGGCTCGGACGCGCACCGCGCCTGCGACATCTGCTGGAACATCCGCGAGGCCCAGGCCCACGCCTACGACTGCGGCTACCGGGCCTTCGATATCCCCCACCCCACCGGCGAATGGGAATCCACGCCCCTCGCCTAACTAGTCGTTTAAGAACGTCCCCAATGACTAGTGGCGGCGGGCGTTGAGTTCGCCGGCCAGTTCGTCGAGGGTGATGCCGTAGCGCTCGAGCGTCACGAGCAGGTGGTAGATCAGGTCGCCGGCCTCGTAGCGGATGTGATCGTGGTCGTTATCCTTGCAGGCCATGATCACCTCGCTCGCCTCCTCGGCAAGCTTCTTGAGCAGCTCGTCCTCGACGTCGGTCAGCAGACGCGCGGTATAGCTCTCCTGCGGCGATGCGTCGCGACGACTGTGAATCACCTCGGCCAGTCCCGTCAGCGTCTCACCGATGTTTCCCGGCTGCACGTTAGCTGTTCTGACTCCCATGGTTATTTCCTCTCGTTACTGCAGCGTAAAGTAGGTACCGGCCTCATCGAACCGAGGCTTTGCGCCCTTTTTCTCAAAGAACTCGACGATGACGGCATGGGCCTCATCGAGCCTTTCCTTCTCGGCCTCGAGCCAAAGCGACTGCGCCCCGCAGGCATCAGTCAGGTGCACGCGGCATGGCACGCCCGCGCGGAGGAGCTCGGTGTTGCATTCGGCGACCTCGAACGGCGTCACGACTTTCATCGCACTCCCCCTTCCACGCGCTTAAAGAAGCAGGTACGGTTGCCGGTATGGCAGGCCGGGCCCGGTGAGTCCACCTTGACCAGCAGCGTATCGCTATCGCAGTCGGCCCAGAGCTCCTTGACCTCCTGCATGTTGCCACTCGTCGCGCCCTTGTTCCAGAGCTCCTGACGGCTGCGACTCCAAACCACGTGGTCCCGGTCTTGAGCGTCAGCCCCACCGATTCCTCGTTCATCCAAGCAACCATAAGCACCTCACCGGTGTCATGCTGCTGAACCACGCAAGGAATCAGCCGCGGGCGCGTATTTAAGCTCGGTAGCATTTATTACCTCAGTCATCATTCTCCCAAGTAACAAACGAAATCCCACAGGTCGGCGAGGGTTGTCCAGGTGCCGCAGGTTGCCGCGAAAGAGGAGCGACGCGTACTTTGGTACGCGAGCGACGGTTTGAGCGGCAAGATGCGGTGCCTGGGCAAGCCGCAGCACTAGAAGTCCAGCCTCACAGGGATGCCTTGGCTGGCCATATACTCCTTCACCTGGCGAATGCTGAAAGTTCCAAAGTGAAAGACGCTGGCCGCCAGCACGGCATCGGCCTCGCCCTCGATCACGCCCTCGGCAAAATGCTCGAGCGTACCCACGCCGCCGCTCGCGATGACGGGAATCGGTACCGCGCGCGCCACGGCACGGGTGAGCGCCAGGTCAAAGCCGGCCTTGGTGCCATCGCGATCCATGCTGGTGAGCAAGATCTCACCGGCGCCGCGACGAGCCGCTTCCTCGGCCCACGCCACCGCGTCGATACCCGTAGCGTTGCGGCCGCCCGCCGTAAAGACCTCCCACTTGTCGGCACCTGGCTCCCCGGGCAGGCCGACGCGTTTGGCATCGATCGCCACGACCACGGCCTGGCTGCCAAACGCCGCAGCGGCCTGGCTGATCAACGACGGATCGCGCACTGCGGCAGAGTTAAGCGACACCTTGTCGGCGCCGGCGGCAACCATAGTCCGCATGCCCGCCAAGTCGCGGAAACCGCCGCCCACGGTATAGGGAATAGCGAGCTCCTCGGCCGCGCGCGCCGCCATCTCGATGGTCGTCGCGCGGTTGTCGCTCGTCGCGGTAATGTCCAAAAAAACGACCTCGTCTGCACCCTCGCGGTCGTAGGCGCGGGCCAGCTCCACCGGGTCGCCCGCATCGCGCAGGCTCACAAAGTTGACGCCCTTGACCACGCGACCGTCCTTAACATCCAGACAGGGAATCACGCGTTTGGTAAGCATGGGCTACTCCTCCCCTCGGGCGGCGACCAACGCCTGGGCCAGCGTAAAGTTGCCCTCGTAGAGCGCACGACCGGTGATGGCACCCTCGATGGCGTCCTCACCCACCGCGGCAAGCGCGCGGATATCGTCGAGCGTCGAGATACCACCCGACGCCACGACGGGAAAGCCCGCGACCTCGGCCACATGACGATACGCCGCCACATCGATGCCCGTCTGCATGCCGTCGCGCGCGATGTCAGTGTAGACCAGGTGCTTAAAGCCCAGCTCGGTGAGCTGCGCCACAGCGTCGTCGAGTGCCACGCCCGCGCCGTCACGCCAGCCGTTCACCTTGACTTGACCGTCGCGTGCGGCAATGTCAGCCACCAGCAGCTCGCCAAAGCCGCGAGCTGCTACCTCGGCAAAACCCGGCTCGGTCACGAGCACCGTGCCCAGTGCGATGCGACGCGCGCCGTAGCTGGCCAGCTCGTCGATACGCGCGAGCGAACGAACGCCGCCGCCCACGTCCACGGACAGACCGTCGACGCCGCAGATGGCCTCGATTGCCGCCGAGTTGGCAGCGCACGCGTCCTCGTCCTCGCCAAAGGCAGCGGACAGGTCGACGACGTGCACCCAGCTCGCGCCCTGCTTGGCAAAGGAGCGGGCAACGGCAACGGGGTCGTCGGAATATACCTTGCAGCGTCTGCGGTCGCCACGCTCCAGGCGCACGACCTTGCCGCCGATCAGATCGATTGCGGGAAACAGGATCATCGGCCAGCCTCCTCGACGATGTTGACGAAGTTCTTTAGGATGCGCTGACCCAGCGCAGAGGATTTCTCGGGATGGAACTGGCAGCCCCACACGTTGCCGTGGCGCACGATGCACGGGAAACTCCGCGTATAGTGCGTGCGCGCCAGAACATCGGCGGCATCGGCATCGCCTGCCACCGCGTAGCTGTGGGTGAAGTACATATTGGCGCCCTCGGCAAAACCGGCGAGCAGCGGATCGGCCGCGCCGGCAGGCGTCATGTGCACCTGGTCCCAGCCCACGTGCGGGACCTTCAGGCGGCTCGACTCCAAGCGCGCGCACGAACCGCGCATAATGCCCAGGCCATCGACCCAGGGACCACCGACCTGCTCGGAGGCATCGTCGTCCGCGTCCGCGCCCTCGTCCGTAGGCACGCCCTCGTTGCCGCGCTCAAAAAATAGCTGAAGGCCCAGGCAGATGCCGAGCAGCGGAGTTCCGGCGGCAACGGCATCGAGCACGGCCACCTCCTCGCCGCTCTGGCGCATAAAGGCAATCGCGTCATAGAACGCGCCCACGCCCGGGATGACCAGGCCGTCGGCATTGCGGATCTGCTCCGGATCGTCCGACGTGCAGGCGGCGGCACCGGCGCGCGCAAGCCCGCGCACGACGCTCGACAAGTTACCCTTGTGGTAGTCGACCACCACGATCTTCGGTTCGCCCACGCGACCCCTCCACTTCTCATCATCCAAAACCACCACAAAGGGGACAGGCATCTTCGTGGTGGTTTTACCCTTGTGACGGTTACAGCGAGCCCTTGGTGCTGGGGATGCCCTGCACGCGGGGATCGAGCTCGCAGGCGTGACGCATCGTACGGCCCACGGCCTTAAAGGCGGCCTCGATAATGTGATGCGAGTTGCCGCCCGCCAGCTCGCGCACGTGCAGCGTGAGCTTGGCGTCACGCGCGAAGGCATAGAAGAACTCGACGGCTAGCTCAGTATCAAAGCTACCCACGCGCTCGGTCGGCACGGGCAGCTCGCAATAGGCCTGGCCGCGACCCGAAATGTCCACGGCGGCCATCACGAGCGTCTCGTCCATGGCAATCGCCGCGTCGGCAAAGCGCGTAATACCCGCCTTGTCGCCCAGCGCCTGGCAAAACGCCTCGCCCAGCACAATGCCCGTGTCCTCGACGGTGTGGTGCGCGTCGACCTCAACGTCGCCCACCGCGTGCACCGTCAGATCGAACAGACCATGGCGGCCAAAGGCGTTGAGCATGTGGTCGAAAAACGGCACGCCGGTCGAGATATCGCACACGCCAGATCCGTCCAGGTCGAGCTTTACGACAATGTCGGTCTCGCCCGTCTTGCGGGTTACCTCGGCATAGCGGTCCATCTACATCTCCTCCTTCACCAGCGCGGCAAACGCGGCCAGCACCTCGTCGTTTTCTTGCGGGGTACCCACGGTAATGCGCAGGCAGTCCGCGAGCCCCGGCGCGTAGCTAAAGTCGCGCACCAAAATTGAATACTCGTCGCGCAGACGCTCGCGCACGCGCGTGGCATGCGGCGTGCGCACGAGCACAAAGTTCGCCGCGCTCGGCCATACCTCCACGGGCAGGCCCTCGGCAGCCATTGCGCGCAGGACGCACAGCTCGCGCTCGCGCTCGGATGCGACCTGTGCCACCACGGGCGCGTACGCATCGCGGGCACGCACGCAGGCAAGCGCCGCCGCCTGGCTCAGCACATTGACCGAATAGATCTGGCGAATCGCCGCAAACACGTCGATGACTTCGGGTGCCGCGATCACGTAACCCAGACGCGTACCGGCAGCGCTAAACGCCTTGGACAACGTATGCAGAATCACCAGGTTGGGATGCTCGGCGATAAGTCCCTGCGCCGTGGTGGCCGCGCCAAACGAATCGTCGGCAAACTCAACGTAGGCCTCGTCGACCATGACCATGCCGGGGCACGCATCGCACAGCGCCGCGACAAAGTCGAGCGGCGCCACGTCGCCCGTGGGGTTATTGGGCGAGGTCACGATCGCCAGGTTGCACTCGGGCGCCGCCGCAAGCACGGCTGCCTGGTCGAGCTCAAAGGTCGCGGGGTCGCGCCACACGTCGAGCACCTTGGTCTGACAGAGCGACGCAAAGAACGCGTACTCGCTAAAGCACGGCGGACAGTTGAGCAGGGTCCGCCCCGCACCGCCAAACGCCAGCAGGTAGTTATAGAGCAGCTCGTCGCCGCCGTTGCCCACGCAGACGTTCTCGCGCGTCACGCCATGCCAAGCGGCCAGCTCGTCGCGCAGATCGTTGGACATGGGATCGGGGTAGCGGTTGAGCGGCGTGGCAGCCAGGGCCGCGTCAATCGCCTCGCGCACGCCAGCCGGCACGGGATAGGTGTTCTCGTTGGCCGAAAGGTTGATGCGCGTGGGCGTAAAGTTGGGATCGTAGGGCTCAATGCCGGCCAAGTAGGGCTGGACGAGCTCCTTCATGCGAGGCGTGAGTTCGGCCATATTAGGCCTCCTTGCCAGTCGGGCCAACGCCATCCGCGCTTGCAGCCGCCAGGTTCACTCCCTCGGCAACCGTCTCCACGGCGTCGCCCGGCCAGGCAACCTTGGTCAGGTCGGCCGCGGCGAGCGACTCGGCGCTCACGGCACCCTCGCCCTGCTCCAACACGCGGCGACGCAGTGCGGCCGAAAGCGCGTGTGCCCACAGCCCCTCGGCCTCGGCTAGACGCTGTGTGGCGGGAGCGTCCGAGAGCAGGCCCTCGGGTGTATAGCAAATGACACTCGAGCGCTTGACGAACTCTTCGACCGAAAGCGGGTTAGAGAACATGGCCGTGCCGCCGGTCGGCAGCGTGTGGTTGGGGCCAGCAACATAATCGCCAAGCGGCTCTGAACTCCAAGCGCCCACAAAGATGGCGCCGGCGTTGCGAATACCGCCGAGCAGGCCCATCGCATCCTTGCAGTGCAGCTCAAGGTGCTCGGGCGCCACCGTGTTCACGACCTCGACGGCAGCCGCCATGTCGGCGGCAACCACGATGGTGCCTTCGTTGTCGAGCGAGGCACGCGTGATCTCGGCACGCGGGGACTGTGCCACCAGGATGTCGATACCTGCCTCAACCTCACGCGCAAACTGCTCGTCGCAGGTCACCAGATAGCAGGCCGCCAGCGGATCGTGCTCGGCCTGGGCCATCAGGTCGGCCGCGACCACCATAGGCTTGGCCGTGGCGTCGGCCAGCACGCAGACCTCGGAGGGACCGGCAACCATGTCGATTCCCACGTCGCCCGAGACAATCTGCTTGGCGGCGGCAACAAAGGCGTTACCCGGGCCGGTAATCTTGTCGACACGCGGAATGGTCTCGGTACCGTACGCCAGCGCGGCCACGGCCTGGGCGCCGCCCACCATATAGATCTCGTCCACGCCGCCGAGCTTTGCCGCAGCGAGTGTATAGGGGCTGATCAGGCCATCCTTTTGCGGCGGGGTCACCATGACCACGCGCTTGACGCCGGCCACCTTGGCGGGAATGGCGTTCATGAGCACCGTGGAAGGGTACTGTGCACGACCGCCCGGCACGTAGATGCCGGCAGCGGCAAGCGGGGTCACCTTAACGCCGAGCATCGTGCCGTCCGGGCGCGTGGTAAACCAGCTCTGCTCGACCTCGCGCTGGTGGAACTCGCGGATCTGGCGTGCAGCCTTTTCGAGCGCCGCGACAAAGGCGGAATCGAGGCCTTCGAGCGCGGCATCGATCTGCTCTTGCGGTAGACGGAAGCTCTGCAGCTCAACACCATCAAAACGCTGACAGTAATCGCGCACCGCAGCATCGCCGTTAGCGCGCACGTTGGCCACGATATCGCTGGCGGCATCGACGATGTTTTGCGGCAACACGCCCTTGCGGTTGAGCTGGTTGGTAACGAGGCGCTCACCGGGAGCAAGCTTGATAGTCTTCATATCGGTATCCCCTATCGGTCGAGGTTTTTGTTCGAAAAACGAGAGACCGGGCGGCGGCGTCAGTCGGCCCGCCGCCCGGACGCTGGGGCGCCCGTGCGTGCTCGCGCTATTGTGCCGAGCCCGCAACGGGCTCAAAATGCTTGTCCTTCACGCTGCCGCCAAGCGATCTGCCAGATTGCGTACACGCGGATCCAGACGTGCGGCGCCCGGATTGACAAAGAAGCGCGCTGTGCAGTCCATGATGCGACCAGTAATAACGAGGTCGTTATCGCGCAGCGTGGCGCCCGTGGCGGTAATATCCACGATGCGATCGGTCATGCCGACGATAGGGCCCAGCTCGATGTTGCCGTGCAGCGAAACGATGTCGGCGTTCACGCCGCGCTCGGCATACCAGGCGCTCGCGATGCGCGGATACTTGGTGGCCACGCGAAGCGACCCGCGACGGGCATAGTTGCGCTCAGCCTGACCAGCGCGCCACGCGGGCTCCGCCTCAATGAAAGTGCACAGGCCGTAACCCAGATCGACCAGCTGCAGCTGGTTGAGGTCTGCCTCGATAAGCGAGTCCCAACCGCAGATGCCGCAATCGGCACCGCCGCAGCCCACAAAGGCGGGCGCATCGCTGGGACGCACGATGACAAACTCGATATCGCCGACCGTGCCCTCGCCGGCACGCGTGTCGCGGCCGCGCACGATCAGGTGACGGCCGGGATCGCGCAGCTCCGAGACATCCAAGCCCGCGGCCTCGAGCACGTCGAGCGTATCGGCCTTGAGCGAGCCCTTGGGCACGGCGATGCGTAGCGGGCCCTCGGCGCCACGGCCCACGGCGTGGTCGCCATCGGGGGCGGCGTCCTCGGCCGAGGTGCGCGC